>NZ_FNAC01000015.1 GCF_900101705.1 Algoriphagus faecimaris
CTTGGAGGCGAAAACCGCACAGCATTTAATCAAGGATTACATTGATTCAAACGCTGTGCTTCAAACAGATAAAAGTACCACCTTCTCAGACCTGAGTGATTGTATTGATGTTCATGTCAGAGAAATCTCTGGTACACAAGAAGGCAATTTTAACCTCAAATGGGTTCATATTGCCATCAGTAACTTAAAGAAACACCTGCAGACATACCATATGATCAGCGAACGAATGATGCAGAACTATCTGGATGAGTTTTGTTACAAGCTAAACAGAAGATACTTCGGTCAAAAACTCTTTGACAGACTCATTATTGCTTCAATTTACCCATACTGGCATGATTGCGGATAATCATATTTTTTTATTATGGAAGTTCACAGAGTGTGCCAAAGCTGGAAAATAGCCCAAACATTCATTTTTGCAGGATTACCGGAGTTCAATTGCTTACTATCCGTACATAACTTGTGCGAAAACGAACAAACCCAAAACCTTTATTGCGTTTTTAATCGTCAACTACCCGTCAATTTTTCAAATAAATTACTATTTTACATACTCTATTTTACTGAATTACAATTATTTAAACTAAATAAGATCAAGATGGAATCTAAAATCCAAAATGTTGCCTATGAATTAGCAGGGATGATCTATGGTATTTCTCTAGACGGACATGTCAATAAAAATGAATATGATCAGCTCAAGGCTTGGTGTACCAATCATGAGCACCTCTGCGAAATGGAAGAATTTAAATCCCTCCATGAGCAAATCAACCCCATCATACAATCTGGTGTAGTCACCAGTGAAGAAATCGAAGACCTCAAAGAGATTCTAGATAATTTTCTGGAGAAAACCGGCCCAAAAGATGAAAAAAAACTCAATATGTTTTTTCTTCAAGGACTCTTTGAAGGCATTTTATCCAGTGGTGAGGTCAATACCTATGAAGTCTATAAACTTAACCAATGGATTCAAAAAAATGAGCATTTGAAAAATCAAAAGCCATTTGACGAGCTCTATGGGATGATCGGACAAGTCTTAAAAAATCATAGAATCAGTGACGAAGATGGAGTAAAGTTGAAGTCTTTTTTCAGTGAAATGATAGCCAAAACAAAAGCGAGCTGATTCTAAAATCGGCTCGCTTTTGCTTCCAGCTTATCTTGCGCCTGGCCGATATCTTTCCTTGGCTCTTGCATTGACATCTTCTGCATAAAATGCTACTTCTTTAAAGTTTCCATCCGCATATCGCAGTGCCTGATCTGTGAAATGAGGAGATTCAGGATTAGCATTCTGCCCACCTGCAAGGATACTTTTTGCCCTTACCTTTTCACCAAATTCTACGACAGCCACAAAGCTATTTCCAGAACTTCCGTACAAACGCTTGGTACCTTCTTTGGCACTTGCCCCATAGGAAGCCAGTGCGCCCCATCTTCCCGATGCCATACCTATAGGGATATAAGGTTGATCATCATCAAACTTCAAGTCAATATCACCTGACAATCGCTGGAACCGATTGATTTCTCCCCAAGGTGTAGACCAAATGCCAAAATCCTCGTTCATTTGAGTGATTGTTTCTTCCAAAACATTCAGCATAGCTTTTTGTACTTCAGGTTGAGTATGAGCAGTCAAGGTTTCTTTCTCGACCAGTTCATTAAGATCTCTAAATTCCCGCTGATAATTGATTCCATAGAAATGCGCCAAACTCATAGCCACCGATTCTTTACTCGTCCTAAAACCCCAGTCCTTCAAAATAGCTATGGCCTCCCCTACTGCAGCACTTGCTCCAAACTTATCGTAAGCCTGAATCAAAGGAGGAATTAATCGCTCAAAAGCAGGAATAAATGGATCGTAAGCCAACTCCCTGAAGCTATCCAAAGTAAGGTCTTTTGCATCTTGAAGTACTTTCACAGCATGAATTCCTCTAAAATTCTCCTGATCGGGAGCCATATAAACGGGATAATCCTCAGGCTTTGGACTATAAGGGCCTGCTGCTGTAAAAGGGGTAGAATTGCAATTCTGAATCCAACCTGTCGCTGGATTTAAAATCGTAATGCTTTCATCTACTGTATGTAGCCCTTGCCAGTCTGTCTCAGGATTGGAGCCATCCACAGGTCTCGCAAAATCAAATGCTTGATTTCTCTTAGGAATAAAATTCCCGTGAAAATAAGCGATATTCCCCTCTGCATCAGCAAATACCGTATTGTTGGAAGAGTTGGTCCGGATATCCATCATTTCCCTAAACTCCTCATAATTATCTAGTTTGGTTCGGGTATAGCTTTGGATCAAAGCATTTACAGGGTCCCAGTTGATTTTAGTAGCAACCCATTTATCTCCAAGTTTATGGGTAATAGGACCATGATGCGTCCTGTAAAAAGTAAATTCACGCTGATTAATAGCCCCATCCTCCTTGTAATTAAGGGTGATAGTTTTGCTTTCTACTGCTCTAGTCTCCTCACCATATTTGTAAAATAAGTCACCGTCCTTTTCGACTATTTCTTCTTCAAATTCATCTATAAAATCTACAAAGGTAGAAGTGTGAATCCAGCCTGTTTTTTCATTAAATCCCTGATAAACAAAAAATTGCCCCCAAGTCACTGCTCCATAAGCATTCAGTCCTTCCTCGCTTACTACATGGACTTCGGGTCTGAAGTAGAAAGAGGTATGAGGATTGATCAAAAGCATGGCATTGCCAGATTGAGTCAGTTCTCCTGAAACAGCAATACCATTCGATCCTTTGGGCTCTTCATTGGGATCCGCGTGATGAAGACCATCTCCATATTCGGTTAGTGCCAGAGCTTTATCCTCCTCATAAAATGCCTGTATACGACGAGTAGAGATCCGCTCAATGTCTCCTCCGATTGACCCTTCGGAAAAATACATCGGGAACCAAGGCTCATACCTTTTGATGACCTGAGGTTCAACTTCCGGGTGGGTATGAAGGTAATAATTAACCCCATCAGCGAATGCATCGCAAAGTTCCTGCAACCACCTTGGTGCTGATGCATAAGCTTCTTTGGCCTCCTCCTCGGTCATGTACATATTAGCTCTTAGGTCAGAATAAAGTGCCTCTGCACCCTCTAGCTCAGCTAGTCTACCTGTGGCCCATATGTAATTTCGCTCGACTCTTCGAAAATCGTCCTCGCACTGTGCGTACAAGAGACCAAAAACCACATCAGCATCTGTTTTGCCATACACATGCGGGACACCAAAATCATCTCTCACGATCTCTACGCGACTAGCTTGCTCTTCCCACCTATCCATTTCAGATTGCTGACAGGAAACAGCTGTAAAACTCCAAACGCTCAGAAGGAGCAAAAACTTAAATTCTCTCATTTTTAGTAATATTGGGTGAAGTACAAGAAGAAAATTACACGAAATTCTATTGCTGCACAAAAGGATTATTTAGCGATGGGAATGATAGTGATTAACGGGTAATATTCTCCTCAGACTTTTAATCAGATCAATCTCTATCTTTTGACTCTGTTCCCAGCCTCTTCGTATTTTATTTACTTGCGTGATGGAGCTAGCTCCGATTACTAGTGAAGCTACCGCTGCCTGCGAAAGCCCAAACTTGATCAAGACCGACTCAGGCATCATCTGAGTATCTCCTATCACTTTCTGAAATTTCTGGATTTGAGAAGCGCTGTAATTCATGTATTCCATGGCTTGTTTATCCACCAATAATCCCTTTGCAAATGCTCCTCTAACCAATACCCTTGTATCAGAACCCTCCAATGCAGGGAAAACAGTCTCTTCTGGCCTTCTGTCCAAAGGACTGTATTGCATCATCACAGTGGCAGGAGGATTCATACCCATAACCTTTCGGATGACATTCGGACGTATAGAAGAAATCCCAAACTCACGAATTTTACCTTGGCTTTTCAAAAGTTCAAAAGCCTCCAAGGTTTCTTCCCAAGGATCCTCAATAGTACCCCCATGTAGCTGGCAGAGGTCTATGTAGTCGACTTGAAGTCTTTTAAGGCTGTTTTCTACTGCCTCAAGAAGGTATTCCTTTTTGGGATTCCAGCTCCAGCTTTTACCGTCGGGATGAAGTTGATTTCCTACTTTGGTCGTCACAATCACTTGATCACGGCGATCCTTTATGCTTTCACCTACTATTTTTTCATTTTCTCCATTTTGATAGAGATCTGCTGTATCCAAAAAGTTTATCCCCCCATCCAATGCTGCATGGATGATAGCTTTCCCCTTATTTTTTTGAACAGGAAGAGACATACAGCCTAATCCAACCTCTGAAATTTCTAATTTGCAATCCCCTATTTTACGTGTATTCATTTGTCCTTCAATCGATTAATTTTTGAATCTTTGGTTCAAAAAACTTAAGATAAATTTTACAGTTAATTCAATCAAGAAACTACGGCATTCCTGCTATAATCCCTATTTTTGGGAGCTCAAAAACCTACAATTATGAAAAAAATCGCTGTTTTTACCTCAGGAGGAGATAGTCCGGGAATGAATGCCTGCATCAGGGCAGTAGTACGTACTGCTATTTTTAAAGGACTTGAAGTATATGGGATACATAGAGGCTACGAAGGAATGATTGACGGGGACATCAAAAGAATGCATTCCTACTCGGTAAGTAATATCGTACAGCGTGGAGGTACCATTCTCAAATCAGCCCGATCCGAAAAATTTAAGACTCCCGAGGGTAGAAAGAAAGCCTTTGATAATCTGAAGTCACATGGCATAGAAGGACTTGTAGCTATAGGTGGAGACGGTACGTTCACCGGCGCCAAAATTTTCCATGAAGAATTTGGCATTCCTGTCATCGGCTGCCCTGGAACTATTGACAATGATATTTATGGAACTGATTATACTATTGGTTTTGATACAGCTGTAAATACGGCGCTGGAAGCGATTGATAAAATCAGAGACACCGCGGCAGCGCATGACCGGATTTTCTTCATCGAAGTAATGGGAAGAGATGCAGGATTTCTGGCAGTAGAATCAGGAATAGGCGGCGGTGCGGAGTTTGTAATGGTACCTGAAACAGCCACAGACTTAGACGCTGTAGTCAAATCCCTAAAAAACCTCCGCAAGACCAAGACCTCAAGCATCATTGTCGTAGCAGAAGGTGACGACGAGGGAAATGCCGAAGAAATCATGGCGAAAGTGAAATCCAAAATTAAAGATGATTCAAAAGAATTTAAAGTCACTACATTAGGTCATATTCAGCGAGGAGGCAATCCCACGGCAAGAGACCGTGTATTGGCAAGTCGATGTGGCATGGCGGCCGTAGATGGTCTGCTTCAGGGTAATTTTGCTTGTATGGCGGGTGTAATGAATCAAGCCGTAGTCTATACCTCATTTGCCGATTGTATTGGTAAAACCAAACCTTTGATCGAGGATCATCTCAAACTTATTGATATCTTAAGTATTTAAAATATGGGCTTTATCCCTTTATTCTTGACAGTGGGAGGTGCATGCCTCCTCTTTTTCCTCACTGTAAAAAACTCTTTACAAAAAAGGCTCAATCTTCAGCGTGAACTGATCGCCAATTTAAGTTTGGCTCTTCCGCAGCTTGGCCTTATAGCCGGTGAACTTGCCGACCCCGAGGTGATTCAGGAGAAAATCAAAGAAACTGAACTCAAAAAAAGCCAAAAAGAGGAAAGCAATAAAGTAATCAGAGAGCTTAAAATCAATAAATTACAATACAACAAACTCATCAAAAAAGCTCCCTACAATTGGGTGGCAAAATTAGCGGGATTTCAGGCCATCTGACTTTCGATATAGGCATATATCGCATCGACGGAATCAGGGTGAAACCATCGTATTTCACTATCCTTCCTAAACCAAGTTAACTGTCTTTTCGCATAGCGACGAGAGTTTCTTTTTAACAAGCGTATGGCTTCTTCTTTGTCGTATTTTCCCTCCAAATATCCAAATAATTCTTGGTAGCCGACGGTCTGAAGAGCATTCAAATGTCTAAAAGGAAAAAGCTGCTCAGCTTCTTCAATCAGACCAGATTCCAGCATTTGATCCATTCTCCGATCAATCCTATCATAAATTTCTTCTCGGTCTCGGTCAAGACCGATTTTGAGAATTTGAAAAGGTCGAATCGTCTCTTTCCTTTTTCTAAAACTTGAAAAAGGCTTTCCAGTGCCAAGACAAACTTCCAGAGCACGCATCAATCGCTGAGGATTTTTTTGGTCGACAACCTCATAATATTCAGGATCAAGCTTCTCTACCTCCCGCTGTAAATAAGACAAGCCTTTCTCTTGATAGTCGAAAATCACCCTTTGCCTCACCTCCTTATGTACCTCTGGCATATCATCAAGACCTTTGGTCACAGCATCTGCAAACAGTCCGGAACCTCCCGTCATGATTACGCTTTTCTTTTCTTTGAAAAGCTGTTCAAGGAGTGTTATAGCATCTTTTTCAAACATTTTAACATCATAATCCTCATGAATGGAAAGTGAATTGACAAAATGATGAGGCACTAGTTTGAGCTCTTTTTGGGTAGGCTTGGCTGTGCCTATTTCCATTTCTCTATAAAATTGCCGACTATCACTCGATAAAATTTCGGTATCGAATTTTTTAGCTAGATTTATACATAAATCGGTTTTGCCTACAGCGGTGGGACCTACTACCAAAATCAGAAATGAAGCCTTTGCCAAGAGGAGATGTTTTTGATCAGAATTCAAAAGTCCAAAGTTAAACTATGAAAAGCAAAAGAGTACTGATCGTAGAAGATAATGATCTTAACCGCAAGCTTTTTGAAAATTTGATTGGTCAATTATGGGGGTTTGAGAGTGCAAGCAATGGAAAAGAGGCTGTAGAAAAAGTCAAGCAATCTGATTTTGATCTGATTCTGATGGATATACAGATGCCAGAAATGGACGGAATATCTGCCATGAAGGAGATCAGGCTTTTAGGGAAAACAAATCCCCCTATAGTCGCTATTACAGCTTTTGCCGACAATGGAGATCGGGATACTTTCTTAAAACAAGGGTTTGATGAGTTCATTGCCAAACCTATACGGCCCCGGGAGTTTTTGGAAGTCCTCGAACGAATGATTCAGGGAGGCCGGCTAGAATCAGCTAATCCTTCGGAGGAAATTGCTGAAATGGATAAGATTTTGGATTTGAGTGTGGTCAAGCAATTGATGAAATACAATAGTCCCAAAATCATCAGATCAGTATTTGAAGACTTTATCAGAGAATCTTATCGCCTAATCAATGAATCCCAAGCTCAGGTTAAAGCAAATGATTTTGAGGAATTGGCCAAAACCATTCATATTATCAAAGGAAATTCCGGCACATTGGGTGCCAACCGAATTTATACACAAGCCTTTAACATCGAAAAACAGCTTAAAGATAATTTGACAATAAATTTTGAAGAAAAAATTCAAAATCTTGAAAATGAAATCCGCTCTTTTCAAGATTTTTTACAAGAAGAAAGTAATTTTATGCCATGAGTGAACCTAAAAAAATATTGGTAGGAGAAGATTCTTCTGTCATTATCAATCTAACAAAGAATGTCCTTGCCTTCGAAAATTATAAAATGACGGCGGCTAGAAATGGAAAACAAGTCCTTGACTTTATGGAAAAGGAGGACTTCGATTTAATTTTAATGGATATCAGTATGCCAGTATTGGATGGTTTGGAATGTACCAAAGCCATCAGGGAAATGGAAGAAGAGAAAAAATCCAAAATACCGATAATCGCCATTTCCGGAAATATCCATAATTATACCATGGATGATTTCAGAAAAGCTGGATTTGATGAATTTATCCAAAAACCACTAGACTTTGATAAAGTACTCGCTACAGTAAAAAAATACCTGAGTGCCTAAGCTATGGCTATAAGATACACCAAACACTTTTTGGACAAGCTCGAGAATCTCTTTGCAGCATCAGAGTACATCCTGCGCTACGAAAAAGGGAACTTCAAATCGGGATATTGTGTATTGAATGAAAATAAAATCGTCATAGTCAACAAGTATTTTCCGCTTGAGGGAAAAATAAATGCGCTGATTGACATTTTAAATGAACTTCAATTCAACCCTCAGGATTTTAAGGAAAAAGGAAATCAGGAATTTTTAAAAGAATTGAAACAAACGACACTTAAGTTTTGAAAATCACTTTTCTAGGAACAGGAACTTCTCAAGGCGTTCCCGTCATAGGTTGCTCTTGCGAAATATGTAAATCACTCGATTTCAGAGACAAAAGATTTCGCACGTCTGTACATGTGCAAGTGGGAGAACTCAGTTTAGTTATCGACACTGGGCCTGATTTCCGGGCCCAAATGCTAAGAAGCAAAGTAAAAAAGCTGGATGCGGTGATTTTCACCCATGAACATAAGGACCACACTGCAGGACTGGATGACATCAGACCTTTCAATTTCATGCAGCAAAAGGACATGCCTGTTTTCGGGAGAAAGCAAGTCCTAGAACAGATCAAACAAGAATTCTCCTACATTTTTGCGAGTAAAAAATATCCCGGAGTACCTCAAGTCGAGGCTATCGAAATCGATGAAGCTGCCTTCTCAATTGAGGGTATTCAAGTGACCCCTATTCCTGTGATGCATTATAAGCTTCCTGTCTTAGGTTTTCGAATAGGAGACTTTTCTTACATCACTGATGCCAATGATATTCCCCAAACCTCCATTGATTTGGTAAGAGGCTCGGAAATTGTCGTGCTCAACGCACTTCAAAAAACATCTCATATCTCTCACTTTACACTGGAGGAAGCTATAGATATGGCCAAAACATTGGGTGCAAAGAACACTTATTTCACCCATATTTCTCACAAACTGGGACTTCATAGCGAAGTAGAAAATGAACTTCCTGAAGGGATACACCTTGCCTATGATGGTCTTGAGTTATCTTTGCCTTAATGCATCTGAATTTTCATTTCCTAAGGTTTCTTTGCCCTCGACTCACAGAAAATTTTTCTGGGTTTTTGATCACAGCCTGTTTTTCTCAAAGTAAAGATGAACTGATCCTAGCTGCCGAAAATGAAGGAAGGGAACTCTATATCCGGCTGCACTTTTTGCCTCCCCAGATTTTCTACAGTTTTACAAATAAATTTCAAAGAGCCAAGCGAAATAGTATTGATCTATTTCCTTTCCTCATCGGTCAGAAAATCAAAAACTTTGAGGTACTCGCCTTTGAAAGAGCCTTCTTGATCCAATTTGATTCGGAAGACCTTCTTTTGATAAAACTTCATGGCAATAGAAGTAATATCCTCTACTACCCTAAAGAAGAGCTAAATCCAAGGGCGATATTTAGAAATGAACTCAAAGAAGATAAGACTTTGGATTGGAAGAGTTTGAGAAAAGAGCTTTCCTTGAATAAAGAAATATTTTTTTCACTAGAGGGAAATGCTTCTCAGTTTTTGCCCACGCTAGGGAAAATTCCCCGTGAATGGCTAAAAGATAAAGGCTACATAGAGGCCTCAGTAGATGAAAAATGGAGACTCATGCAAGAGCTCATGGATATGCTTGATAGCCCTTTATTTTCAATTGCTCAAAAAGACACCGAGGTTTATCTCACACTTTTACCGGACACATATAATATTCAATCCATTGCTGACCCGATAGAGGCACTCAATGCGCTTTTTTACAAGGCCTTAGTGGTAGGGAACTTTGAAAATGAAAAACGAAAACTTCTCAAAGCATACGAGGATCAGGCCAAAAAGACTCAAAACTATATTCAAAAATCCTCTCAAAAATTAGATGACCTGGTCAAAAGTGCTCCTCCATCCCAGTTAGCTGATGTGATAATGGCTCATCTACACGTTTTTGAAGGAGGAGTTCAATCTGCCGAATTAGAAAATTTTTATACCAATGAGCGTATAATAGTCAATTTAAAACCCAATCAAAAACCACAGGATCTAGCAGCCCAACTCTACAGAAAAAGTAAAAATCGACAACTAGAAATCCAACAGTTAGAGAATAATATAAAGGCAAAAAAAGAACTTCTGGAAGAATTGGATACAATTGTATTTGACCTTCAAAACATTTCAGAATTCAGAGACCTTAAAAATTTTAAGAAGCACCACAAAAAAGACAAGTCCATTCAAAAAGATCAAAGCAGTTTGCCATTCAGGCAGTTTGAGATAGAAGGCTTTGCCGTTTGGGTAGGTAAGTCAGCAAAGGATAATGATGAAATGCTGCGTAATTTTACTCACAAAGATGACATTTGGCTTCATGCAAGGCAAGTCACTGGTTCCCATGTTATTATCCGGAAAAAAGGAAATTTAAAGATCAGTGATAGAGTCTTAGAGCGTGCCGCTGCTTTAGCTGCATTTTACTCCAAATTAAAGACTGAAAGCCTAGCCCCAGTGATTTTTACAGAAGCGAAATACGTTCGAAAAGTTAAAGGAGCTGCACCGGGTTCAGTGATGGTAGATAGAGAATCAGTTGTGATGGTGACTCCTCAAGGGCCAGATCAAGAAATAGGAATTTCCAGCTGAGCTATGGGCTGATCAAAACTCGCGGCCGAGGTTTACCCAATGAAATTTTCTTAAAACCGTTGACCAACACCACAGTACCTCCTATTCCTGTCGCTCCTCCTGCATAAAGTAGGGCTTCTCCTAAATCCGGATTTCTACCCAATAATTGTCCTCCTATAATGGTGACTGTATAACCTACAGTTGCAATAAAAATACCGGTCTTCAACTGCTTTTTGGATTGATGCAAATTAAGTTCTACCTGATAGAGATCTTGATCTAATTGCAAGACTACCTGCTTCAGTGAGTCTAGGGCTGCCCTTTGTTCACTACTTTGGGCATAAGTTATACCCGAAAACGTACACATTAAAAGCAGCGTAATTAGAGAAATTCGTGACATTTTTACTGATTTATCCAATTTTTAAATTCGCCTACACGCTCTCTAGCAACCACGAGAATGTCTTCGGATTTTACATTGAGCGAAAGGGCAAGACGGCCATTTTGATAAGGTCGAATCTCCATTAGTGCTTCCAAGTTAATAATCATCGATCGGTTAATCCTATAAAACTTTAAAGGGTCCAAAAGATTTTCATGAAGGTCGGTAAGGGAGTGCTCGACCATATATTTGTTGGATGAGTTGGTCTCAACGAGATAGGTGATTCCTTCTTCAGAAAAAAAATAGGCCACCTTCTCTATGGGGATAAATACCATTTTTGATCCAAGTTTGGTTAAAAATCTCTTTTTAAACGTTTTTGACGAATAATTCTTTAAAATATCATTGAAAAAATCTTCTGGGAAGGAAAAGTCCGATTTACCTTTGCTGAAGGAACTTGCTTTTTTCAAAGCCATCAATAAACGGCCCTCCTGAATTGGCTTGAGTACATAATCAATGCAGTTATGATCAAAAGACTGAAGGGCATATTGATCATAAGCGGTGATAAAAATAATGGGAACTCTGATTTCAAACTCCTGTAAAGCTTTGAAGCTCAACCCATCTGCGAGATGAATATCGCATAGTATAAGATCAAAATTCTGAATACGGCTTAAAGAATCTCTCAATTCCGAGACAGTTTGTGCTGACTCTGTCACTTTCCAATCTTCCCTATGATTTGACAAAATGGAAACAATTCGCTGCTTCGCTAAGGGTTCATCTTCGACTAACAATATCTTCATGAGCATCAATTAATGGCAAAACAACTTCAAAAACTCCTTCTTGATCTATGATTTGAATAGACTGATTTAAAAACTTATATCGATCCGAAATGTTTTGAAGTCCAATGCCCGTTGATGTGTCTACCACCTCCTTGGGCTGAACTAAATTCCTGACAGTTATTGTTTTTTCACTGGCAATGATCTTGATCTCCAAAGGTTTTTTTGTGGTGAAAAAATTATGCTTTACTACGTTTTCTACCAACAATTGAAGTACAGCAGGGGGTATCATTCGTTGGTATGCATTTTTTTCTATGCTCATCGAAAAACTCAATGAGTCCTGAAACCTAATCTGTAACAGGTCAAGGTAGTTTTGAAGAAAAGCCAATTCTTCTTCCAGGCTTACCAACTCATTGATTTTATTATTGAGTACATAGCGGTAAATCTGACTTAACTTTTGTAAATATTGATCAGCTTGATTTACATTTTGATGGATCAGAACCGAAAGCGCGCTAAGGTTATTGAAAAAGAAATGAGGATTTAATTGCGCATTGATAGATTCCAATTTAGCTTCTGTACCGAGTAGTTTTAATTTTTCTGTCTCAAGTTCTTTTTCATTCAGTTTTTTGCTGAAGAAATAAATGGAGTTTAAACAATTCAAGAATAAATTTAACCGGGACAAAAATCCAAAAGTAAGCAGGAAGTTTTGTTTACTATATCCGAAAATCCCTCCAAAAAACAGATCACTCATAGACACTGAAACTATGGCCAAAAACACCATCGCTACTGCACTGACTAAAAATTGTATAATCAAAGGATGAATTTTATGGAATTTTTTAAGCATCCATGCCTCAATCCCCCAATTGATCATCCAGATAGCATAGGATAAAAATATGATTAGAATAAAAAGTTGATTTTCGGGAAGGGATGCTTGGTAAAGCCTATCACCATCCAAAATGAGAATATTGAAGAAGGAGTATAAACCGAGTAAACCCGGAAATAACAATTTGTATCTATGCCCAAACATTTGCTATATCCTTTCTACACAAATAGATGAATTGCCTGATGAAAACGAGTTAGTTTTAAATATTAGCCCCACTCTATTAAGTAGTTAAGTAGTACCATCCGAAACTCAACTTTAAAGAGAAAAATAAAAGGGAGAGATAGTTTCTCTCCCTTTTTTGTGGTAGTTAAATTATCCTATGACTAGTCAAGTGTAGGTAGAAGTACTCCGTCTATTACATGCACTACTCCGTTTTCTACTGCTACATCAGCAGTCACTACATTGAAAGTGTTTCCTGCTGAATCGGTTACAGTAACACTGTTTCCATTTCTTGTTACAGTAAGATTTTCTCCGGCTAAAGTTGGTACTTCTTGTGCACCTTCTTGTAAATCAGCAGCAAACGCCACCGCAGGAACCACATGGAAGCCGAGTACTTTCTGGACATTTTCTATACCAATAGCATCTACTAGTTCTTCCAATGAGCCTAATTCTAAAGTACTCAAAAGATTAGTAAAGGCCTGATTAGTAGGAGCAAATACCGTGATATCTTCAGCATCTAAAAGGGTCTGTGCCAAACCTGCAGCAGTTACTGCATCTAACAATACGGTAAGGTTAGCAGCTGTAGCCGCCTCCACGATATTTGGTAAATCCTCAGAAGGGAGAAGTACCCCGTCAATTACATGAACTACACCATTTTCAATGGCAACATCAGC
The DNA here is from genome assembly GCF_900101705.1 of Algoriphagus faecimaris. Taxonomy (GTDB): domain Bacteria; phylum Bacteroidota; class Bacteroidia; order Cytophagales; family Cyclobacteriaceae; genus Algoriphagus; species Algoriphagus faecimaris. Next base: position 13,263 of record NZ_FNAC01000015.1, read on the forward strand.
TACTGCTACGTTGAAAGTATTTCCTCTTGCGTCAGTCACAGTCACATTTGCACCTGACCGGGTTACAGTCAATTCCTCATCGGCTAGCGTAGGTACCGTTTGAGAACCTTCTGCAAGGTCAAAAGAGAAAGCGGTAGCAGGCACTACATGGAAACCTAGAATTCTCACTACTTCCTCAGCTCCAACCGCATTAATCAAGGCTTCAAGAGAGTTTAAATTTAATGCGCCCAAAAGGTCAAGGAAGGCCTGATTAGTAGGCGCAAATACGGTAATCGCTTCTGCGTCTAGGAGAGTCTGACCTAAACCTGCTGCGGTCACTGCATCAAGCAATACAGTCAAGTTTGCTGCAGTAGCGGCTTCTACAATATTTGGCAAAGTCAATTCAGGAAGTAGCACTCCATCGATGACATGAACAACACCATTAGAAATCGCTACATCAGCTGCGACTACATTAGCAGTATTTCCAAGCGCATCAGTCACAGTGACACCTGCTTCTCCAGCTGCTACAGTCAATTCCTGACCAGCCAGCGTGGTGAATGTGTTCGTAGCTTCTAAATCTGAAGAGAAAGCCACCGCAGGTACTACATGGAAACCGAGTACGGTCTGAAGGTTTTCAATTCCTCCGATTTTAGCTACCAATTGATTGAGATTAGAAACGCCGAAGAATGCGAGGGCATCTCCGAAGGCTTCATTAGTAGGAGCAAATACAGTAATCGCTTCAGCATCTAAAAGTGCTCCTCCGAGATCAGCAGCAGTAACTGCGTCCAACAAAGTAGTCAAACCAGCAGCGGTTGCGGCTTCTACAATTGTAGGCAACATCAAATCAGGAAGCATTACCCCATCGATCACGTGTACTACACCATTAGCGATTTCTACATCAGCGGCTACAACTCGAGCAGTTCTTCCAAGCTGATCGGTTACAGTTACGTTTCCACCTGCTACTTCTACAGTAATGTCCTGTCCAGCCAACGTAGTGAACGTATTGCTAGCATCTAGGTCTGAGGAGAAAGCCACAGCAGGTACTACATGAAATCCTAAAACTCTTTCAAGATTGGCAACTCCACCAATCTTTACCACCAATTCGTCCAAATCAGCCGCACCGAAAACTTCCAATGCAGCGGCAAACGCCTCATTAGTAGGCGCAAACACCGTAATAGCTCCTGCAGATAATAAAGTATTGGCCAATCCATCTACGGCAGTAACGGCTGTCAATAAAGTAGTCAAATTCGCCTCTGTAGCAGCTTCTACTAAGGTAGGCTTGGGAAGCTCGATAGAAGGAATCAATACACGGTCAATTACATGAACCACACCGTTTTCAATTTCCACATCCGCCTGAATAACAGTGGCAGTAGCACCAGTAGCATCTACTACAGTGACCACACCCGGAGCACGATTCACAGTCAATTGCTGTCCAGCTAGTGTAGTGACTACATTCGTTTCATTAAGTTGCTCAGAAAAAATCAAAGTAGGAACAACATGAAACCCTAAAACAGTCTCAAGATTGGAGGCCCCTCCTAAATTCTCTACCAACTCGTCGAGGTTATTGGCATCAAATGCTGCAAGTGCATTAGCAAAAGCATCATTGGTGGGCGCAAATACTGTAATCGCATTTTGGTCTTGAAGTGTAGCTTCCAATCCAGGGATTGATCTCACTGCAGTGACCAAGGTCGTCAAACCGGCGTCTTCAGCTGCCTCTATTAAGGTGGGAAAAGGAATCGGTCCTTGATAGTCTTCATTTTCACAGGCAAACAGTGAAATAAAAAAGGTACCGATAAGCAAGTACTTGAAAATTTTTGTCATAGCTTATTTTGGTTAGTTTGGTCTCTTAACCAAAAAACATGACGAATTGATTATTTATTTTTTATGAACTGTCGATTTTTCAGGTTGAACTGTCGAATAGTGAGGTTAAAAAGCAATTTTGGGTAAATCTATCTCTAATTTCTTCAAAAAGCTTTGGATTAAACAAATCAAAAAAGGCTGCCTCAAATTAAATTAAGACAGCCGTTTCTAATAGGTCTATAAAATTCTAATCTACAAGATGAATTTTAAGCATATTAGTTTTACCCTTGGCTTTAAGTGGCATGCTGGCAGTATTGATGATAATATCGCCTGTGTTTACATGTCCATCTTCTTTCAATTTATCTTCAATATCCTCAAAAGTAGCATCAGTGGACACTTGATTTTGGTAATGATAGGCCCTTACACCCCAAACTAGGGACATTTGCGTAATCAGCTTTTCATTTCTAGTAAACACAAAAATACTGGCTTTGGGTCGATGCGAAGCAATCCGGAATGCAGTAAAACCCGAGGAAGTAATACCTACAATTGCTTTTGCCTTCACATTTCTGGAAAGTCTGGCAGCCATCAAAATCAAATTATTACTCAGGAAAGTTTGATCAGCATCACTGATTTTATAAAGGTTATGATATATATCGGCATTACTCTCTAGGTAGCTGATAATACTACTCATTGCCTTCACAGCATGAACTGGGTAGTTTCCTGATGCTGTCTCAGCAGATAGCATCACAGCATCTGCCCCATCTAACACTGCGTTGCCTACATCATTGGTTTCTGCACGCGTAGGCCTTGGATTTACAATCATACTCTCCATCATCTGAGTAGCAATGATGACAGGCTTGCAAGCGAGCTTACACTTCTCTACCATTCGTTTTTGCCAAAGAGGGACAATTTCCATAGGTACTTCTACTCCCAAATCTCCTCTAGCCACCATGATAGCATCTGTGGCCTCAATAATCGCATCAATATTTTCCAAGGCTTCCGGCTTCTCGATTTTAGCTACGATTTTACAAGACTTACCGGCCTTTTGAATACGCTCTCTCAAATCATGGATGTCTTCTGCCGATCTTACAAAAGATAGCGCTATCCAATCCACTTCTTGAGCAAGTCCAAATTCTAGATCTTCTAAATCCTTTTCTGTCAATGAAGGAGCGGAAACTTTAGTGTTGGGAAGGTTGATTCCTTTTCTTGATTTCAAAACACCTCCATGAATCACTGTACAATTGACATTTTTACCGTCAGTAGAATTCACCACTAGTTCCAGATTACCATCGTCAATCAAAATCCGATCACCTTCCTCCACATCGTTGGGCAAATTTTGATATACTGTACTTACAAGTGACTTTGTACCCACTACCGGGTCATTGGTGATGGTGATTTGATCTCCCGGATTGATTTCGACCCCATTGTTTTCCACTTCACCAACTCGGATTTTGGGTCCTTGAAGATCTTGTAATATTCCTAGATTGCAATTGAGCTCTTTGTTGATTCCTCGGATGATTTTGACCACTTCCTGGTGTATGTCATGAGTACCATGTGAAAAATTTAATCTGAAGACATTGGCTCCTGCTGCTGCTAGACTTTTGATGGTTTCGTAATTATTGGAAGCAGGCCCAATCGTAGCCAATATTTTGGTTTTGTTAAAATGACTCATTGATTAATAAGTTAATAGGTTTTCTTTTGATTTAATTTTGGTGATATCAAGTTTCATTACGTTCTGAATAAAGGAGACCCTCGCCAGTTTGTTGGCGAAGGTATTGATGTCGATCAGAAAAGTATGGTCTTGAACCAGGAGAAAATAATCCATGTATTTCAGTTCTGGGATAAGATAAGCGACTTGATGGGTGGAATTGACGGCTTTATTTTTCAGCAATTGAACATATCCATGTGGTAAAGAAAGGAAATATTGTGAAATTTTTAGCATTGGACCTGAAACAAACTCGATTTCTAGGTCCTCGGTTTTAATCAAATCCAGCTCTAATTCACGATTTATCAGCCAGGCCATTTTGTACTCTTTCACAGGAGACATAAGGCCTAAAATTTCAAAGTCATAAATGTGATCAAATTGTAGCTTTACCTTCTTCATAGAGGCGGATATGGAGCAAAACAAAGGTAGAAATAAAAATCCAACTCAACGAAAAGAACAAACGATCAAAAATTTACTTCTGCCATTTCTTTGTCAATTAGCTTTTAAATATATTTCTTTGCGAAGTGTTATTAACTAAACTGATCACAAAATGTCTGAAATTGCACAAAAAGTAAAAGCCATCATCGTTGACAAACTGGGCGTTGAAGAGTCTGAAGTCACTATGGAAGCTAGCTTCACCAATGATTTGGGAGCTGATTCTTTGGATACCGTAGAGCTTATCATGGAATTCGAAAAGGAATTCAACATCTCTATCCCAGATGATCAGGCTGAGCAAATCGGTACGGTGGGACAGGCTGTTTCCTACCTTGAAGCTAACGTAAAATAATAACCCCTAAATTCATTCCATGAATTTAAAAAGAGTTGTTGTAACTGGTATAGGTGCCCTTACCCCCATAGGCAATACTGCAGAGGAATTCTGGAGAGGATTGTCCATGGGTGTAAGTGGTGCTGCACCAATTTCTAAGTTCGACGCTTCTAAATTTAAGACTCAATTTGCCTGCGAAGTAAAAAATCTCGACGTAGAACAGTTTATTGATCGCAAAGAAGCTAGAAAGATGGATCCCTTCACCCAATATGCCATGATCTCTGTGGATGAGGCCATGACGGATTCAGGTCTGGATCTTGACAAAATCGATAAATCCCGTGCCGGTGTGATTTGGGGATCTGGTATTGGTGGATTGCGTACTTTTCAGGATGAGGTGACTGATTTTGCCCTTGGTGATGGTACTCCTCGGTTTAATCCTTTCTTTATCCCAAAAATGATTGCAGACATTAGTGCGGGGTTCATTTCCATCAAATATGGATTTAGAGGACCAAACTTCTGCACCGTGTCCGCTTGTGCATCTGCTACTAATGCCCTTATTGACGCATTTAACTACATTCGATTGGGACAAGCTGACTTATTCATCAGTGGAGGTTCTGAGGCGACTGTGACTGAAGCAGGTGTCGGAGGTTTTAACGCGATGAAAGCATTGTCGCAAAGAAATGACTCCCCGGAAACAGCCTCCAGGCCATTTGACAAGGATCGTGACGGTTTTGTGTTGGGAGAAGGAGCTGGAGCCCTTATTCTAGAGGAATACGAGCACGCCGTCGCTAGAGGAGCTAAAATCTATGCTGAGATTGTTGGTGGAGGAATGTCAGCTGATGCTAATCACATCACAGCACCGCATCCAGAAGGATTAGGGGCTAGCAGTGTGATGAAAGCAGCACTAAAGGACGCAAATCTATCTCCTGAGAGCATTGATTATATTAATGTGCACGGAACTTCTACACCATTAGGAGACCTTTCAGAAGTTAAAGCCATTCAAAATGTCTTTGGAGAGCATGCCTACAAGCTGAATATCAGCAGCACCAAATCCATGACAGGACACCTGTTGGGTGCCACTGGTGCGATAGAAGCTATAGCTTGCATCTTGGCCATTAAAAACAGCCTAGTGCCGCCGACCATAAATCACTTCACAGATGATGAAGCTATTGATCCTAAATTGAATTTGACATTCAACAAGGCACAATCCCGAGAAATAAGCTATGCGCTAAGTAATACTTTTGGATTTGGTGGACATAACTGTTCCGTCATTTTCAAAAAACATAACTGATCAGGGTTTGAAACTCTTTCAGAAACTCGGATTTCACTTTCTCTTTCTGAGTAAAAAAGAAAAAAGGCTTGCAAAATCAATCAAACTCCTGATTGGTAGCAAGCCTTTTAACGTTTCCTTGTATCAGCTCGCCCTCACTCCTGCCGGACTCGCTGAGGAAAACGCCAAAGGTTTTCGGATATCAAATGAACGTTTGGAATTTTTAGGAGATGCTTTATTGGGAATGATCGTAGCTGAACACTTATTCCAAAAGTACCCTTTCAGGGACGAGGGTTTTTTGACAGAGTCCCGCTCCAAACTAGTCAATCGAGAAAGCCTTAATGAAGCAGGAATTAAAATTGGCCTCAAAAACATCTTAGACCAACTCCTAGGGGACAGGAATTTCAACGCTAACAAATCCCTTTATGGAGACATGCTGGAAGCCTTTGTAGGTGCCATCTACTTAGACAAGGGCTATTATTTCACCAAGCAATTCGTACTCAAACGTATTCTTCTTCATTTTAACTTAGAGGAAATGATTGCTGCGACCACCAATTACAAGTCGAAAATAATCGAATGGTCACAGCGGGAAAACAAACAAGTCGAATTCAAAGTAATTCAAGTAAACGGCAACCAACGCTTCAAGGAATTTGTTGTTGCCCTCGAGGTAGAAGGCAATAAAACCTCTCAAGGAAAAGGCTCTACCAAGAAAAAAGCCGAGCAGGAAGCTTCTAAGAATGCCTGTGAAACTTTAAAAATACCTACTTAACAACCACTTGAATGGCCGCTATTAAAATCGCCGGAGGTCCTATAAATCAAACACCACTTGACTGGAAAGGCAACCTCCAAAGAATTATCTCTGCAATAGAAGAAGCCAAAACGAAGCAGGTAGATATTCTTTGTTTTCCCGAATTGGCAATAACCGGCTATGGGTCCGAGGACTTATTTTTGAGTATCTGGTTTCCCAATAAAGCTCTAGATCAATTACATGCTCTAATTCCTCATTGCAAAGACATCACCGTCGCTGTAGGCTTACCGGTCCGGTTGGAGAATAAAGTCTATAACACAATGGCCATCATCAAGGATGGCAAACTCGAAGGGTTTGTCGCTAAGCAATTCATGGCCATCGATGGAGTTCATTATGAGTTTCGTTGGTTTACGCCATGGGAATCCAATCGACTTATTGATTTTGATTTTTTTGGAGAGAAAGTGCCCTTTGGTGATCAAATTTTCCAACATGGAACAATGAGGTACGGCTTTGAAATCTGCGAAGATGCATGGCGTGGCCCTGTTCGTCCAGGCTATCAGCTTCAAAAAAGAGGGATTGATTTGATTTTCAACCCAAGTGCCAGTCATTTTGCAATGGGTAAAACCTGGGAGAGAAAAGAACTCATTGAATTCAGCAGTAAAACGTTTGATTGTTATTATTGCTACGTCAATCTGTTGGGAAATGAAGCAGGCCGGATGATTTTTGACGGAGAATGCGTGCTTTCCCATCAGGGAGAAATATTAGGAAGAAATCAGCTACTTTCCTTCGAAGATTTTCAAATCGTACCTTTTGATTTGGATCCAAAACCTCAAGCTATTGCCCCCCTGCTAGAAAAAGAATGGGAGTTCACTCAGGCTTCTGCCTTAGGCCTGCATGATTATCTCAGGAAAAGTAAAAGCAGAGGCTTTGTGCTTTCTCTGTCTGGAGGAGCGGACTCTTCCAGTATCGCAGTATTGGTGGCAGAAATGGTCAGAAGAGGAATTAAAGAACTCGGAATATCGAGATTTTGCGAACGATTGGGATTGTCGAGTGAAAATCAATCCGAGCAATCACTGATGAGCCAACTCTTAATCACAGCTTACCAAGGGACAATAAATTCATCCCAAGAAACCTTTGAAAGTGCTAAAAACCTAGCGGAGAGTTTAGGGGCTACATTTTACCATTGGACCATTGACGAAGAAGTTCTATCCTACACGCAGAAAATAGAAAATGTATTAGGTAGAAAACTTACATGGGACAGCGACGATATCGCGCTTCAAAATATTCAGGCACGATCGCGGTCTCCCATTATCTGGCTTTTGGCTAACATCAAAGGCGCCTTGCTCCTTTCCACCTCCAATCGAAGTGAGGGAGATGTAGGATATGCGACTATGGATGGAGATACGAGCGGAAGTATCTCGCCAATAGCTGGAGTAGACAAACACTTTATTCTCCACTGGCTCAAGTGGGCAGAAAAAAACCTTAATCGCTCAGGTCTTGCTCAGGTCAATGCACTGCAGCCATCTGCAGAACTCAGGCCTCAAGAAAATTCTCAGACAGATGAAAAAGACCTCATGCCCTATGAGGTAATTGTTGAAATCGAGAAACTTGCCATTCGTGACAGAAGATCTCCTTTAGACATTTATTTAATCCTAGGAGAAGAACTATCCCTAGAAAAGCCAGTTTTGAAAGGCTATATCAAAAAATTCTTTCAACTTTGGTCAAGAAACCAATGGAAACGCGAACGATATGCACCATCCTTCCATTTGGATCAGTTTAACATAGATCCAAAAACCTGGTGTCGCTTCCCCATTCTTTCCGGAGGGTTTGCTGAAGAATTAGAATTACTAGAACAACTCTGAATCAAAAATTATGATCGATTCCTTTCTGAATTATGTCGTATGGGACCCCAATCCAGCTGTATTTTCTGGCTTTGATCGACTGAGGTGGTATAGTCTTTTTTTTGCTATGGGATTTATAATTTCCCAGCAGTTTATGGTTTATTTCTTTCGTAAAGAAGGCCAAAAAGAAGAGCTAGTAGATAAATTAACCATTTATATGGTACTAGCTACCATTATAGGTGCACGCCTTGGTCATGTCTTGTTTTATGAGCCAGAACGCTACTTGAGCAACCCCATTGACATCTTGAAAGTATGGGAAGGGGGCTTGGCATCTCATGGAGCTGCTATTGCGATCTTACTTGCACTTTGGCTTTATGCCAAAAGGACCCCCGGACAAAGCTACCTGTGGATAGTAGATCGAATAGTAATAGTCACAGCAATGACAGGAGCTTTGATTCGCTTTGGAAACTTGATGAATTCAGAAATTGGAGGTAAAGACACACTTTCTGATTCTGGTTTTGTCTATGCCAGGTCAGCAGAAGAAATTTTAGAGTCTCTAAGAGTCCCCATCGAGTCTATCGAAGCTTACAAACCTGATAATAGGGAAAATGAATTACAGGGTAATGGGATTGTACCGGTCAATATTGAAATTCAAATTTCAAAAGGGAACTTCACCTTAGAAAATCTGGAGTCTACTTTACGCAGTGATATTAAATACGCACTGACACAATTTAATTCGACTAAAACCTACTTCGCCGAAGAGCCTGAATCAGAATTACGATTGAATATCATTGAACAGCAGGGCAAGTTCATCGCGACTGTGGAAACCTTTGGCAGAGCAAAATATCCCACTCAGATTTATGAGTCCCTATCTTACTTTGCCATCTTTCTTTTCCTGTTGGCGATATGGTTTAAGTATAAAGAAAAAGTTCCAGAAGGATTACTACTTGGGATTTTCTTGATTACCGTATTTGGAATGCGCTTTGTATGGGAATTCTTAAAAGAGAACCAGGTAGAATTTGAAGATGCGATGAAATACAATATGGGACAAATATTAAGTATTCCTCTAGTGATAGGAGGAGTTTTCCTGGTAATCCGCGCATTGAGAACTAATAAAATTACAACCAAAAGAGCTTAAGGGACAGGATCATGACCATGGCCTCCCCAGGGATGACAGCTCGCGATACGCTTGATTCCAAGCCAACCACCTTTCAATGGCCCATACTTTTGGATAGCTTCTTTCGTATATTGACTGCAGGTAGGTGTATACCGACAAGTAGAAGGAAAAAGGGGTGAAATCGTATATTGATAAACCAAAATGGGAAAGATGGCGATTTTTCGAAATAAGTTTTTAAACATACCGTCGGTAGGCTGTTGTGTATAAATTTAAACCAAAAGTATTGAGACTTAATTCCAATTGAAAATCAGAATTAAACATATCTTAATCTTAGCTTTTCTTGGACTGGGTTTTAGTCACTCAGTGCTTTGGGCTCAGGATACCAGCTATTCGCCTGTGAAAATAGACACACCGGACAGCGTAAAAGTCAATACGATTTTTATCATCGGAAATGAAAAAACCCAAAAAGATATCATTCTAAGAGAACTGGATTTTACAACCGGATTTTATTACGATTGGAGTACCTTCCTTGATATCATTAATTCTGACCAGCAAAAAATCTACAACCTTAGGCTCTTCACTTCAGTGGAAATCACTCCACTACTCACCGGTACAGATGAGGTAGAGGTCTTAATAGCTGTAAAAGAACGCTGGTATGTGGTTCCTTCAGTCATTTTTCAATTGGCCGACAGAAACTTCTCAGAATGGTGGACCAATCAGCAGAGGGATTTTTCCCGAGTAAACTACGGTCTAAGACTCTCTCACTCCAATGTCGGGGGAAGAAATGAAAAATTGAGGTTTTCTGGGCAGCTAGGTTTCACCAAGGCTTTGGATGTCCAATACAGCAAACCTTATATCGATAAAAAACAAAAACATGGATTGGCCGCTCAACTGACATTCTTTGATCAAAAGACCATCCCAATTCGATCAGTAAACAATCGACAGGTTTTTTACTTCAATGAGACAGAAGACGTTCTACGAAAAAATTTCTCAGCTGCCTTAAGATATACCTTCAGAAGAACTTTTTATAATTTTCATTTTTTCACGCTTGGGCATAACAGAACCTGGATCAACCCCGACGTATTAAATGAAAATCCGAACTATTTTCAGCATGATGACAATAGGCTGAATTATTTTTGGGCATCCTATTCCTTTAGACACGATAAGCGAGACAATGTAGCTTATGCTACACAAGGTGAGCTACTGCAGGTAACTGCTACTAAATACGGACTCTTCGCCAATGAAGAAATCGGGGAGGCTGAAGTCACATTGACTGCCAACAAATATTTCAAATTCAGCGAAAAATTTCACTTTACCACAGGATTAACCACCAATTGGTTTTTGAGCTCAAGGCAACCTTATACTTTGGTAAGAGGGATTGGCTATTCACCGAACTTCATTCGCGGTTATGAGCTCAATGTCATAGAAGGACAGCAGCTCTATGTTCACAAGAATAGCTTCAGATGGAAATTTATCGATTGGGCTTTTGATATATCGAGAACCATGCCCCTAGAGGAATTCAGCATCATTCCCTTTCAGTTTTATCTCAGTGCCAATTTTGATCATGGCTATGTTAAAGACCGCAACAATCTCCCTGAAAATGCTGCCTTGACCAATCAGTACCTTTTCGGATACGGTCTGGGAATTGATATGGTCGGACTCTATGATTCCGTTTTCAGGTTCGAATACTCCTTGAATAATACCGGAGGAGCCAATTTCTTTTTCAACATCAAAGCTCCTTTTTGACTAATTATTAGAAATTTCCAAACTGATATTTTCTAATTTTTTCTTTTTTAATTAACTTATAGTTCAACTTTTTACTCAAAGTGATGAAAAAGATAATTTTTTCTTGGCTTTGCTGTTGGGTAATTTTCTACACTCAAGCACAAACAGACCCTTTGACCCAGGTGCATGGGGCCAAAAGTCAGGGTTTGGGCAATTTACGTGTTCAAGGACTTGACATCTGGTCAGTTTTCAACAATATAGGTGCACTTGATCGTCTTGAGCATGGCGGGATAGCCGTTGGTTTTGATCAGAGGTATAATCTTAAGGAACTCAACACCTATAATTTAGCAGCTGCCACTAAAACCAGTAGAGGAACTCTTGGCTTATCCATTTCTAGATTTGGAGGAAAGCTATTCAATCAGCAAACCGTCGGGCTAGGTTTTTCAAACACGCTGGGGATCACATCAATCGGAGTCAAAATGGAGTGGTTTCAAACTCAAATTGAAGGTTTTGGAAGTAGTGGCACTCCTGTAATCTCCTTAGGTGGCATCAGCGAACTGAGCCCTGACTTTTTCATAGGAGCTCATATCACTAACTTGGGAAGAAGTAAAATCAGCAAGCTATCCGAGAGTCGACTACCGACTGCTATTCAACTTGGGGTTCGATATCGTCCTGCACCCTCTGTAAATCTTTACGGAGAAGTAGAAAAAGACATATTACAAGATCCTGTCATAAAAGTGGGTGTAGCATATAATTTCCAAAAATGGCTTCATTTACGAACTGGAATAAATTCGAATCCCTCCAAACTTTTTTTTGGATTTGGCCTCCTCCACGAAAACTTCGCGTTTGATTATTCTCGAGGACAAAACCAAGCATTAGGCAGTACAAATCATTTCAGTTTATCTTATTTATTTCGATGAATCGCTTTGTTTTTATTCTTTGCCTTCTACTTTTTTCCTCAGCTTTTGGACAAAGTCCTCCAAAGGAAGAAGTTGACTTGGATATCCTCATCGAACGGATATTTCCCGTGCAAGATGAAGAGCTGGATTATGAATCCATCTATGAGCTGCTCCTTCAGCTCTATCTTAACCCATTGGATTTAAATCAGGCTAATGCTGAAGAATTACAGCAATTTTCGATTCTAAATCCGCGCCAGATTAATTCTTTACTTTCTTACAGAAACCAATTTGGCCCTTTACTCTCCCTTTATGAATTGCAAGCTATTCCTGGCTTTGACCAAGCGCTGATCAAATCTATTGCACCATTCCTCACGCTACAATCCACAAATCAGCAAAGTAAGCCTTTTTTGAGTCGTCTAGCCTCTGAGGAGCAGAGCTACTTTATCCTTAGGCACAGAAGAATATGGCAAAAGCGGAGAGGCTTCACTCCGCCTGACACTAGCTCTACAGGCCGTATTTCCTCAAGGTACTTAGGTGATCCAAACGACCTTTATCTTCGATTTAGGTCACAGCACGCCAAAGATTTTAGCTTGGGATTCACCTTGGATAAGGACGCCGGAGAGCAATTTATCTGGGACAGATCCACCGCGCGATACGGTTTCAATTTTTTTTCCTTTCATTTTACGCGGTATGAGGTAGGAAAATGGAAAACTATTACAGCAGGAGACTTTCAAGCATCTTTTGGGCAGGGGCTTGTCTTTGGAGCTGGCTACTCCCTGGGGAAAGGAGCCGAGACTGTTCCCACGGTGAGGAGAAGTAGTGTAGGCTTGATCCCCTACACTGCAGCCTTGGAGTTTGGCTACTTTAGAGGTGTTGCTGCCACTAGGAAATTCGGAAACTGGTCAAGTACTATCCTCCTCTCCCACGCCCCCCGAGACGGCCGTGGAGCTGAAGCGTTGGATTCTTTAGCTGCAGAACCTGCCAGAATTAGCTCCTTCAATCAAAGTGGACTTCATCGGACGCCGAGCGAACTATCGACCAAAAATCAATTCAGAGAACAAAGTATAGGATTAAACCTTACTTATACTGCTGCAAATGGGCTCTGGAATAGTGGTGTAAACTTTTTGCATAGCCATTTCGGACAAAACTGGCAGCGTGATCCTCGCCCCTACAATCAATATGAATTTGCCGGAAGAAGCAATCAAATTGGATCTTTTTACGTGAATTGGAATTGGAAAAATTTTAATTTTTTCGGAGAGTCTGCCATTTCAAGATCAGGGGGGAAAGGAATAGTCGCTGGATTTGTCAGCAGTTTAGATCCCAAAATTGACCTTTCATTTCTTTGGAGAAATTACGATCGAAATTTTCACAGTTTCTATGGCAATGCTTTTTCAGAAAATACAAGACCAATTAATGAACGAGGTTCCTACTTAGGAATAGAAATCAGACCTAATAAAAAATGGAAGATCAATGGCTACTATGATTTTTTTCGGTTTCCATGGCTTAAATTCAGAGTATATTCTCCTTCCAATGGATCCGAGTGGCTGGGCAGAGTGAGCTTCCGACCATCGAGAGAGATGACTACATTTATCCAAATTCGTCAGGAGCAAAAATTAAGAAATTCCCCTGATTCTGGTGAACCGCAATTGACATATAATCCCACTTCGGTCAATAAAATAAATGGATTATGGAGTTTTGAATACCAAGTCAACCCTCAATTATATCTTCGGTCGAGAATATTGTGGAGCAGTTTTGAACAAATGAAATCGCGAACTCATGGATTTTTGATATTTCAAGACATCAAGTATGGGGCTAAGAATTGGAAAATCACTGGACGCTATGCACTTTTCGATGCTTTGGAATATGACAATCGCCTTTACGCCTTCGAAAACCATGTACTTTGGACCTTTTCTATTCCTGCACTCTTTGGTCAAGGTCAACGATACTACCTTATAGGAGAAATGGACTTGGGAAGAAAGCTTACCTTGTATTTCCGGTACGCTAAAACTACCTACACCGATAGAAGCCGTATCAGTTCAGGGCTTCAAACCATTGAGGGAAATACCATTTCAGAAACCACAGTTCTTCTTCGGTACCTTTTTAATCGGTAAATTTCCATCAATGGTATCTGTAATAGACCTTTATTTGATAATTTGTCACCAAAGTTGTTCCTATGAAAAAAACACCAACCACTCTCCTTTTTCTCTTTTTGTCTTTTCTGACGGTATATGCGCAGAAAGTGGACTTAAGTTCGCTAGATCAAAAAGAGGGCTTTGTAAATTTCTACCTAGATCATGATAAAGGCAAAATTTACTTAGAAATCGAACAGTTAGAGAATGAATTTCTCTATGTCAACTCCCTTACTGCTGGAGTAGGATCTAATGACTTGGGCTTAGACCGAGGACAATTAGGTAATACCCGAATAGTAGAATTCAGAAGATCTGGAAATAAGGTCTTTTTGGTTCATAAAAATTATGATTTTAGAGCTTATTCAGAAAATGATTATGAGGTGAAATCCGTAAAAGATGCCTTTGCGGAATCGATCCTTTGGGGTTTTGAAATCGTACAAAAAGAGGGAGAAAAGCTTATCGTAGACGCGACAAATTTTTATATGCAGGATGCCCATGGAGTAGCTGAACGTCTCAATCAACGAAGACAAGGAAGCTACCGAACGGATGCTTCTCGATCTGGACTATATTATCCCACTACCAAAAATTTTCCCAAAAACACGGAAGTAGAAGCCACCATCACTTTGACAGGAAATGCAAATGGCGGATTAATTCGCTCAGTCACTCCCAGTCCTGATGCAGTGACCGTACGCATGAGACATTCCTTCATCGAACTCCCAGATGACAACTACAAACCGAGAGCTTTTGACCCAAGAGCAGGATACTTTTCCATCAGCTATATGGATTTTACTACTGCTATCTCTGACCCCATAGTCAAGAGATTCATATCAAGACATCGACTGATCAAGAAAAATCCCACTGCGGCTGTTTCCGAAGTAGAGGAACCTATCATTTATTACTTGGATAGAGGCACACCCGAGCCAGTTGCTACTGCACTCATTGAAGGAGGAAACTGGTGGAATCAAGCCTTTGAAGCAGCAGGCTTCAAAGATGCCTTTAGGGTAGAAATTGCACCCGAAGGAGTAGACCTAATGGACGTGAGATACAATGTAATTCAATGGGTCCATCGATCTACCAGGGGATGGTCTTATGGAAGTAGTGTCAGAGATCCGCGTACAGGTGAAATACTCAAAGGACATGTCTCCTTGGGTTCTCTAAGAGTTCGTCAAGATTATTTAATCGCACAAGGCCTCCTTCAGCCTTTCGAGACTGGAACGGAAGCAGACCCTAAACTTCTGGAATTGGCGCTGGCGAGATTAAGGCAACTTTCAGCCCATGAAATCGGACATACTATCGGTCTTTCTCATAGCTATGCAACTTCCGCCAACGGCCGATCCTCTGTGATGGATTACCCCTACCCAATGATCACTCAAAGTTCAAATGGTGATTTAGACTTAAACAATGCCTACGATGACAAAATAGGGGATTGGGATAAATGGGCCATCAAATACGGATATGGATACCCAGAAAGTGGAGAAACGGAAGAGGAGTTCCTTCAAACTACCCTAGAAAGAACATTTGAAGCAGGACACGAATTCATAACAGACTCAGACTCTAGAGATCCTAGTGGTGTCCATCCAAGGTCACATCTTTGGGACAACGGTGCCTCAGCACCCGATGAACTTATGAGAATGCTAGAATTGAGATCATCTAAACTACAAAGCTTCGGCCTGAATGCTATTCCAAACGGTACTCCAGAGGCTCTTCTAGAGGAAGTTTTGGTCCCTCTATACCTTATGCATCGCTTCCAAGTAGAAGCCACAAGCAAAATCCTTGGGGGCGTAGATTACACATATAAGATCAAAGGAGACAATCAACCTAGACACAACTGGGTAAATGCAGCTGATCAAAGCAAGGCTTTGGATGCTTTGATGTATGCCATTTCACCCGACCAACTTGAGGTGCCTCAGTCCATTCTAGATTTGATTCCTCCAAGACCCTTTGGATATAATAGAAATAGAGAAACGTTTGTTTCGAGAATGGGTCCTGTTTTTGATCCCATTGCTCCTGCAGAAAGCGTTATCGATCTGGCAATGAGCTTAATGCTTGAGACAGGAAGGGTCAATAGAATCTATCTACAGCAATTACAAAATACTGAATTAATGGGCTTGGAGAATTATTTCAAAAAAATAAGCAGCCAAGTATTCGCTGGTACAATGGGCAATGGACTCAAAGGTGAAATTAAATTGATGACAGAGTCAAAATATGTAGATGCTTTAATCGGCCTTTCTAAAGACTCCGGAGCCTCTCAGACAGTAAGAGCCCTGGCGAGATTTCATCTCAAAGAGTTAAAAAACCAAAAAGCACCCACATCACAACCTCTCGCGGCTCATAGAGCCTATCTGAATGAGAAAATAGAGGCTTATTTGTCTTTACCTGAGGAACTCACACTCCAATCTCCTCTGAAAATTCCTGATGGAGCTCCAATAGGTACAGAAATCATGAGTTGTGATTTAGAATTTTAATACCAAGCCGGGAAATTTCCCGGCTTTTTTTCTCCTTAGTTTTTTGATCCTTAAAATTTTGGATCAAACTGAAATCATTTGGGTAAATTTGGAACCGAGTCAGCGATTTGATGTTCTAAAATCATACAGTCAGTTACATTTAATTTCAAAATCATTATCTACTATGAGCAACCCGCTTTTAGCCCCTTTTTCTACCCCTTTTCAAACACCTCCTTTTTCACAAATAAAGACGGCAGATTTTCTTCCTGCCATCAAAGAGTTGATCTCTGAGGCAAAAGCTGAGATCGAACAAATCAAAGCAGAGGCACTTCCAAGTTTCCAAAATACAGTCGAGGCACTCGACAGGTCTGGAAAACAGCTTTCCGTGGTATCAGGAATCTTTTTCAATTTGAATTCCGCGGAGACTAATGATGAAATTCAAAAACTAGCTCGGGAAATTTCTCCTCTTTTAACTTCCTATTCCAACGACATCCTACTTGATCAGTCATTATTCAAAAATGTAGCACAGGTTTTTGATCAGCGCGAACAACTAAACCTTTCAGAGGAGCAGCTGACCCTACTGGAAAAAACTTATAAATCTTTTGTCCGAAATGGAGCCAACTTGGATGAAGAAAAGGCCGGACAGCTACGTGAAATCGATCAAGAACTGGCTCAACTTTCTCTAAAATTTGGAGAAAACGTATTGGCTGAAACCAATCGGTTTGTGCATTTTGTAAAGAATGAGTCAGAGGTCGATGGACTTCCTGAAGGAATAAAAGAAGCCGCTGCACAAACTGCTGAAGAAAAAGGCAAACCTGGTCAATGGGCCTTCACACTAGACTATCCTTCCTACATCCCTGCGATGATGTACTTGAAAAATCGTTCCCTTCGACAATTGCTTTTCAAAGCCTATAACACCAAAGCCTGCAAAGGAGATGAGCTTGACAATCAAGAGGTGATCAAAGCTATTTTAAAATTACGAAACCAACGGGCAAACCTGTTGGGCTACAAAAGCCATTCGGATTTTGTTTTGGAAGAGCGAATGGCCAAAAGTGGACCGTCGGTTTTAGATTTTTTAGAAAATCTTCTTGAAAAAGCCAAACCCAAAGCCAAGAATGAAGTCCGTGAGCTTGAGGCATTCGCCAAGAAACTAGACGCAATTGACCGTCTTGAAAAATGGGATTTTGCTTATTATTCAGAGCTTTTGAAAAAGGAAACTTACGAGTTAGACGACGAACTACTACGTCCCTACTTCCAATTGGAAAAAGTGGTCAATGGGGTCTTTCAGACTGCAGAGAAACTTTATGGTCTCTCCTTCGTCGCAAATCCAGAGATCCCCGTCTATCACGCTGATGTAACAGCCTATGAGGTCAAGGATGAAGCCGGAAAGCACATTGCTGTATTTTATGCAGACTTCTTCCCAAGGTCGGGTAAACGAAATGGAGCTTGGATGACGAGCTATCGATCACAATACAAATTGGGAAATGAAGACTTCCGACCCCATGTTTCTATCGTCTGTAACTTTACCAAACCTACCAAAAGCAAGCCCAGTCTACTCACCTTTAACGAGGTGACTACCCTATTCCACGAGTTTGGACATGCCCTTCACGGCATGCTGGCAGATGGCCGGTATTCTTCCCTTTCTGGCACTAGCGTATATTGGGACTTTGTAGAGCTTCCCTCCCAGATATTTGAAAACTGGTGCTACGAAAAGGAGTGTTTGGATCTTTTTGCACAGCACTATCAGACGGGTGAAAAAATCCCCGAAGAACTGATCGAGAAAATCAAAAAATCCGCAAATTTTCAGCAAGGTTATCAAACGGTAAGACAGATCAGCTTTGGACTTTTGGATATGGCTTATCACAGTCAGAATCCTGATAACATTGAAACCATCGCTAGCTTTGAGAAATCGGTTATGGAAAAGACCGAATTGCTTCCAAGAGTAGAAGGAACTATGATGAGTACTTCATTTTCTCATATTTTCCAGGGAGGATATGCCGCTGGATATTATAGCTACAAATGGGCGGAAGTCTTGGATGCAGATGCTTTTGAGCTTTTCCAAGAAAAAGGAGTTTTTGACAGGGCAACTGCTCAGTCTTTTGCCAAAAACATCCTTTCCTCAGGAGGATCGGTCCATCCAAGCATACTTTATCGGAGATTTAGAGGTAGAGACCCCAAACCAGAGGCATTATTGAGAAGAGCTGGTTTGCTTGCTAAATAGGCTTAAAAATTGCTACTCCCATGTAGTAACCCTACTAAGCCATGACGAAAGAAAGATATATTTTACCTGCTTACCTAAAAGCCTTATCAGTGATGGTTTTTATCATCGTTCTGATTTTTGCTTTGATCGTTGGAAAAGGGCTATTGATCCCTCTCTTCTTGGGAGGTTTCTTTGCTATTTTATTCACCCCGTTAACCAATTGGCTGGAAAGGAGAAAGTTTCCCCGAATTCTCGCGGCGATTTTTTCACTTTTGGCGATGGTTTTATTGGTGGGAGGATTACTTTCCTTTATCATTTCCAATGTTGCCGAATTCACAAGCGACTTTGATAACGTATCAGGAAAGATTTCCAATTATGCTAAACAACTCGATGAATGGAGTCAATCAAGCTTCCAATACGATCCAGAAACTAGAAAAAAGGCGAATACTGAGTACATCAAAAATCTATTGACAGAAAACAGTGGCAGTATTTCGACTTTTGCCATGAATGCAGTAGGCTCCTTATCTGGCTTAGTACTAATCCCTGTATTCATGTTCTTCTTCCTTTTGTATCGCTATCATCTGACAGACATGATGGTTATGATTTATCGGGATTTTGAGCCCGAATTAGTCAAAAAAAGAATTGCCAACTTGAGAAGAGTAATTCAAAACTACATAGTCGGCGTAGGTAAAGTAATGGTGATTTTGGCAGTATTAAACATTATTGTATACACAGTTCTGGGAATTAAGCATGCGATCTTCTTTGGAGTTATCGGTGCTCTTCTGAATATCATTCCTTATGTCGGACCTTTCTTCGGTGTGCTTTTGCCTGTTACCTACTCCTTCCTGACCAAGGACAGCTTATTTTATCCTATAGCAATTTTAGGAGCTTATCAATTAATCCAAATGCTAGAGGGGAATGTTTTGACTCCAAAAATTGTAGGTGGAAATGTGAATTTGAATGCTTTCCTGACCTTTTTAGGTTTATTGGTAGGTGGAACCATATGGGGTGTGGCAGGTATGATACTCGTGATTCCGGCAATGGCAATATTGAGAGAAATTTTCGAGTTAAGTGAAACCACTAAACCTTATGCCTTACTTTTGGGCGAAGAAAAAAAAGAATCAGAAAATGATGAGGATAAACCTGAAAAAGAGTAGCCACTTACTGAGTAATGTCCTTTTATTTTCCTTAATCCTCTTCATCTCCTGCGATAGCATTGAGGATAAGAAGGGACGTTTTTTACTCAAAGGAAATGAAAAATTAGATGAAAACGATCCTAAAACAGCCATTGGCTTTTATCAAGAAGCACTAGAACTTGACTCAACTTATGCCGACGCTTGGTACAATAAAGCTATTAGTCATATACAGCTAAACCAACTTCAGGAAGCAATAGAAGATTTCGGCCAAGCTATTCGCCATCAGCCCAATTACTGGGAAGCCCACTTCCAAAGAGGTTTAGCCTATTTGGACAATGGAGAATTCTACAAGGCAAGGGAAGATGCCGTATTCCTTACACAAAATGAACCTGAATTCTGGAAAGGATACTTTTTAGCAGGCTTGGCCTTCGAAAAACTAAAAGACTATCCACAGTCCTTGTCTTCCTTTTCGAAAGCAGTGGAGCTAGATCCCGAAAACTCAGATCTTCTAGTCAATCAAGCTACCATCTATTATTACCTTAAGGATTTGGAAACGGCTTCAAAAATCCTTGTCACAGCAGAAGAAGTCAACCCTTTTGAAGCCAATCTCTACAACCTACGATCTATGATAGAATTTGATCAGGGAGACTATAAAAAAGCTCTAGAAAGCGTAGAAAAAGCGATAACGCTGAATAACAGGCAGCCCTATTTCTACAACAATAAGGGACTTTATTTACTTTATCTTGATGATTTGGAAGGTGGATTAGAGTTGATCAATCAGTCTTTAAGAATGGACGATTCCAATCTCTATGCGTTGAGAAATAAGGGCATTTACTATGTCATGACAGGAGACAAATTATCAGCCTTGTCTTTTCTGAAGGATTTAAATGAAAACTATCCAGATTTGGAACTTGTCACTGAATACTATCAGAAGGCTCAAGCGCTCTGATTCTTAAGATAGATTACCTCTCGAATCTTTTTTAACAATTCGGCTGCATCAATCGGTTTGGCTACAAAGCCATCAAAGCCACAGGCTTCGATTTGTTCCATAATCTCCAGTTTGGCTGCGGCAGTAAGCGCCAATACTGGTATGGATGAAAACTCTTTAATCGCTTTGGTGGCTTCAAAACCATCCATGACAGGCATTTGAATGTCCATCAAAACACAGTCGTAGTTTCCATTTTTCATGGCATCGACAGCTTCCTGACCGTTCTTTACTCGTTCAAAAGTATAACCCCATTTCTTGATGATTTTACCCAAAACCAACGCATTCACATCATTATCCTCGGCCATCAGCAGGTGTAGAGAAGAAAAATCCATCGACTGAAAAGAATTATTGGACGAACTTTCACCCGAGGCTGTTTTTACTACATCAAAATTTAAATCAAAATAGAAAGTACTTCCTACTCCCTCTGCTGACTGTAGACCTATAGATCCCCCCATGAGGTTGAGTAGCTTGCGTGTGATAGATAGGCCTAAACCTGTTCCTCCATATTTTGCACTAAAGGTAGGCTTCACCTGATCAAAATCATTAAAAATTCGCTCTTGATGCTCAGGTGCTATTCCTATCCCTGTGTCCCTTACTTCAAAATAGACATTAACTTTTTCACCTTCTTTTTCTTCAATTTTCACACTGACATCGACATCGCCTTCTTTTGTGAACTTCAGTGCATTAGTGATCAGATTGTTCAATACTTGAGAAAGCCGTGTCTTATCCCCCTTCACTGTCACGTCAAGTCCAGGTGATAGGTGAAGCTCAAGTTTATTTTTACTGTCTTTAGCATGAAAAGAAAGGCCTTTGATCACTTGTTCTACCAATTCTTTCAAATTAAAAGGAGCGCTTTCTATCGTGAGTTTTCCTGCTTCGATTTTCTGGAAATCCAGTAAGTCATTGATCATGATGATCAAATTATCTACAGCAAAATTGATCGTATTCAAAGCGCCAAGCTGTTGATCAGTAGGCTTTTCTTGTCGCAAGGAATAGACAGAACCCGATATCGCATTGAGAGGCGTTCGGAGCTCATGACTAATCATGGACAGGAAATCAGACTTAATCTGACTTGCTTTTTCAGCTGTTTTACGAGCTTCATCAAGTTTGGATTCAAACTCTTTCTGATGGCTGATGTCCGTGAGGTAACCGTACCAGACCATGTCTCCATTTTCTAAGCTTTGTGGACGGGCAGCACCCAATATCCACCGATATCCGCTAGGGTCAGCTCCATTTTTCACTCTAAACTGACATTGCCAAGGTTCCAGTTTTTTGGCAGAAGCCACAGAACTCATGATCAATTGGGGCAAATCCAAAGGGTGAACCTTGGAAATGGCTATGGAAATATCTGAAAACTGAGCCAGCTCTTCTTCTTTAAGGCCAAGAACTGATCCAATACCTTTAGAAAGGAATGAAAAATTCATTTTACCCTGCTCATCCAATACCAATTGGTAAAGGCCTCCGGGAACCTGCTCTGTAAGATTCATCAAAAAATTACTGTTCTCTTCTAATGACTTCTCCAGAGAAACTTTCTCAGAAATATTTCTAAATGATAAAAATATAAAAGTCCCCTCTTCATCGATGTATCGATTAGCAGAAACTTCTATCGTATGTACACGGCCCAAATCATTGTGAACTTCGCTCAAAAAGTGCGTCGTATTTGATTCTTCAAGGGTAGACTGAATCCAGGATTTCCATTCCTGATTAGAGCTTAGAAAAGAC
Organism: Algoriphagus faecimaris; assembly: GCF_900101705.1. Lineage (GTDB taxonomy): Bacteria > Bacteroidota > Bacteroidia > Cytophagales > Cyclobacteriaceae > Algoriphagus > Algoriphagus faecimaris. Next base: position 35,732 of record NZ_FNAC01000015.1, read on the forward strand.
TCCAAATCTTTTAAATGGGTAATCTTTTGGTTAGAAGGCAAGTCAAAAAGCCTCCTAGCTTCTTGATTACAAAGATAGATTTCACCGTCACCTCGGGAAATAATAACCGGCTCAGGAGCATTTAAAATCAGGTTTTCATGAAGCCTACCCTTAGACTCCAAAGCTTTGAGGGGTCTTTCGTCCCAGAGTATTCCTACCCAGATGGAAAGTTCATCTAAGTCTAATTTAAGTTTTTCACCCGAAACTTTAAGTTCCTCTCCATTCAAATAGATGCCCTCAGCAGAAATCTTATTTTCTAGAATTGCATTTTTTATTTGAATTGAAATTTCGCTTTGGTCAAGACCATTAAAGAAATTTCCCTCTTCAGTGTCCCAAATTAGCCGATCAGTTTTTTCGTCAAATTCCCAGGAGATTCCATTTCCGAGTGAAGAAAAGCTTTTTAGTGCCTTTTCACGTCCTTTGCGTACAAGTTCTGAATTTGCACGATCAGACACATCTCTACCCAGTATAAAAAATCGATCTTCGGTAAATTGCACCGAGCAGTCTAAGTGTTTGAATTGACCATCTTTAGCTTTGAATCGAAACCTTACAAATGAAAGATTACCTTCTCCCCCTTTTGATTTCCAAATCGGTTTAAGGATATTCAAATCCTCCTCGTGTATAAAGCTACAAAGTGATGTGTTCTGAAGAAAGCTAGACTCATATCCCAAAATAGGCAAGGAAGCATGATTCACATAGGTCAGAAAATCATGCTGTCCTACCGCAATCAGATCAAGTGAAGATTTAAAAAAGTGTTGAACATCTTTTTTGGGAGGCAACCCATTCATTCGAATTTCTTTCCCCTTGTAAAAAAGGTAATAACTCCCCGAATGGTCTGAAGGCAACTCCAATTTGAACCCAAATTCCCTCCCCTCATAATTCAGTATCAATTCCTCTTTGAAAATATAAGCATTGATATCCAAGCCTAAACCGACAAGCGTTCTTTCTTTGAGGTTTTGTCCTATCTTTTCCTCAAAGGTTTCATTACCATAAAAAATGCTGTACGGAAAAGTATCATCCGCAAGAAAAACCATTTCCGATGACTCGTAAATGATCTTTTTAAAAGTACTATTGATACCCCTATCTTGCATTAAATGATGATTGCGTTTCTAGTTTTGGATGATAAAATAAAAGGAATACTCAGTCCTTTTATTTATTTTCGTAAACATACAGCAATTTGTATTTCATAACAAGTTTTTTACTTTTCAAATAATTAAAAATGCATAAAAAAATCAAAAAACTTTCAATTTTACGTCCCTCGCGTACCCAAAGAGGCTTTCACTTACCCATTTTCAATCAAAGAAAACTTTCTGAGCACTATCTAGCCTAAAAATTATAAAAATAGCTGATCTTAGGCCATAGTCTTGTCCTAAAATTATTGTTGAAAAAACCGTCTGTCCGGTAATCAATGGCATATTCTAATTTTTGATTCTTTGCATAGAGTTTACCATAGGATAAAACCAATCGATTTTCGAGATTGAACTCTCCTCCCTGAAGACTGAAAATAGGTTCATTTGAGATCAGCAAATACCCCTCTCCCGGGTCCAAAGTGGAACCGTTGAGCGGAAATTCTGAGGCCAGGCGATACCTAAACCTTACCTCGACTGACTCACCTCTGGTAAAAGTCTGGTCAGTTCTCATACGGTGAGCTATACGAAGTCCGCGCAGCCGATTTAAAAATGCGAACTGCTGTACCAGCCGATTCCCGTTCGCACCATCTTGAATTCTATGAAACACCCCCAACGCCATACTTTGGGTGGCATTGAGTTTCCAATCGTGAAACAACATAAAATCAGTTCTGTAATGATCAAACTGAGGGCGTTCTGTGAGTCTATTGTCAAAAATCACGTGCTGATTTTCCACTTTAAAATTGAGTTTATTGGAATTTGGGAGGCTTTTGGTAAAAGACACCTCCGGGAAAAATCCTGTAAAAAAGGTGTTTTTATCCTGTGCAAACCCTTCAAAACAAAACAGAAAAAGCAAAAAACTTATAATTCTTCTTTTCATGTGTTTATAATTTGATTTTTAATGGCCACATGGAATCTTCGCAAGCATTATAATCATACCAGTGTGTGACGGCTACGTCATGCTCGATTTCATGTGTCTATAATTGTCTTTTAGCGGTCATAACTTGTCCCGAGTATCGGGATAGCCTGTCCCGAACTTGATTCGGGAGAATCTCGTAATTATAATCATCCCGGTGTGTGACGGGTACGTCATGCTCGATTTCATGTGTTTATAATTTGATTTTTAATGGCCACTACCTGTCCCGAAAATCGGGATGGAATCTCGCACATTTTACATTCATGCTTCTGTGTGTCGTTTGCGTCGTGCTCGATTTCATGTGTTTATAATTTGATTTTTAATGGCCACAAGGAATCTTCGCAAGCATTCCCCAATCCATCGGGGCATACCACTGTGTGTCGCTTTGGGTCATGCTCGATTTCATCAAAAAATCAAATTATCAGTAATTCGTATTTCTATTTTCCGCTTAGAAATAAATCTCCCCTCCTGATCAAAAGTACCTTCCCATATTTCCTCACTTCCATCATTTGGTTTTGCTCTGTATTCAATTTCATACCTTGTAGTAATCCCCTCCTTCTCAGATTCATCAAAAAAATCCTCTAAATCATCTGGATCACCGGTATACTGGATTTGGATTTTTTCAATTTTAAAAGACTGGTAATTTCCTTTAAAATAAGCCTGAAGATTCTTATTCACATGCTCAGAAAGTTCTGACTCGTCCATCTCTATTTCCACATCCTCAATCATTCCCAAAGAATCAAACTCTACGCTGTAAAACCTCTTCTTTAAGTAGAATTTTGCCTCATATGAAAATCCAGTTTCGAAAAACTCCTTATACCATTTTGGCTTTTTTATAGTCTCAAAGGCATCCTCTAACCAAATCACCGCTTCCTCGGGCACATCTCTTTGATTCACCCTTATTTCCCGCTCGATTTTCACCTGAGCATGAGCTTGAACGATTATTATAAAACTGAATAGGGTAATGTAGAAACATCTCATCTTTAGTATCAATCTCAGACTGTTATAATTCTTGTGGCAAATAAACATGATTCCACCTTTTCATATGGTTTCGATATATCAATAGTTTTAAAGCTAAAACGAAAAAAAACCGCAGCCGGTTTGGCTGCGGTTTATATTTACTAGACAAAGGAAATTAAACTCCTGCTTTGATCAAATTCAACGCAGAACCAGCTTTAAACCATTCAATTTGTCCCTGATTGTAGGTGTGATTCACCTCAATCGTATCCGTACTACCATCTGCATGATGTAGAACTACTTGCAGCGGCTTTCCCGGTGCGAAGGACTCTAGTCCTATAATATCAATGACATCATCCTCTAAGACCTTATCATAGTCGGCAGGATTAGCAAAGGTCAGACCCAGCATGCCTTGCTTTTTTAAATTGGTCTCATGGATTCTAGCAAAGGATTTTACCAAAATCGCGCGAACGCCCAGGAATCTTGGTTCCATGGCTGCATGCTCACGAGATGACCCTTCTCCATAGTTTTCATCACCAACCACTACAGTACCTATTCCCATCTGCTTGTAATGTCGCTGAGTAGCGGGAACTTCTCCGTACTCACCTGTAAGTTGGTTTTTAACTTTGTTGGTCTCATCGTTAAAGGCATTGACCGCACCTATGAGCATATTATTGGAGATATTATCCAAATGCCCACGGAAACGAAGCCAAGGTCCTGCCATAGAAATATGGTCAGTAGTACATTTTCCTTTCGCTTTAATCAATAACTTTAGGCCTTTGAGGTCGGTACCCTCCCAAGCAGGGAAAGATTCCAAAAGCTGCAAACGCTCAGAATCTGTATCCACGATCACATCGACTGTAGAGCCATCCTCTGCGGGTGCCTGATAGCCGGCATCCTCTACAGCAAATCCTTTGGTAGGTAATTCGAGACCTTGAGGCTCATCTAACTTTACTGCCTGACCCTCCTCGTTTAGAAGGGTATCTGTAAGCGGGTTGAATGTCAGATCGCCAGCAATCGCCAAAGCAGTTACAATCTCGGGAGAAGCTACAAAAGCATGAGTATTTGGATTTCCATCAGCCCTTTTAGCAAAGTTTCTATTGAAAGATGTAATGATGGAATTTTTCTCTTGCTTATCGGCTCCATGACGGGCCCATTGACCGATACAAGGTCCACAAGCATTAGCAAGGACAACCCCTCCCATTTTTCCGAATGTGTCTAGGAATCCATCTCTATCCACCGTGTAGCGCACTTGCTCCGAACCCGGTGTAATGGTGTATTCTGATTTTGCTGTCAATTTCTTATCTACTGCTTGCTGAGCTAATGAAGCTGCTCTTGAGATATCCTCATAAGAAGAGTTGGTACATGAGCCGATCAATCCTACCTCAAGCTTTGCAGGCCATCCATTTTCTTTCACGGCAGCTGCAAATTTCGAAATTGGCCAAGCCAAATCCGGAGTAAATGGACCATTTACATGAGGCTCAAGCTCAGAGAGGTTGATTTCAATCACTTGATCAAAATAGCTTTCAGGATTAGCATAAACCTCATCGTCTCCAGTCAAATGCGCTGCAATGCCATTAGCTAAGGCTGCAATGTCAGCTCTTCCTGTGCCTTCTAAGTATGCCGCAGACTTCTCGTCATATCCAAAAATTGAAGTGGTAGCACCTATTTCAGCTCCCATATTACAAATGGTTCCTTTTCCGGTTGCTGAAAGAGATCTTGCCCCTTCACCAAAATATTCGACTACTGCACCTGTACCACCCTTCACGGTGAGTATACCTGCAACTTTCAAAATCACATCTTTGGCTGCCGTCCAGCCTGACATTTTACCAGTAAGCTTCACACCGATGAGTTTTGGGAACTTCAGCTCCCAAGGTAAACCTGCCATCACATCACAGGCATCTGCTCCACCTACTCCGATCGCGATCATTCCAAGACCACCGGCATTCGGTGTATGAGAATCAGTACCTATCATCATTCCTCCAGGAAAGGCGTAGTTTTCTAATACTACTTGGTGAATAATACCTGCCCCCGGCTTCCAAAATCCAATCCCGTATTTATTAGAAACTGAAGCCAAAAAGTCATATACTTCTCTATTCTTGTCTTTTGCTTTGGTAAGATCCTTCACCGCACCCACCTCAGCTTGAATCAAGTGATCGCAGTGCACCGTAGAGGGAACCGCCACTTGATCTCTGCCTGCCTGCATAAACTGTAAAAGAGCCATCTGAGCAGTAGCATCTTGCATAGCCACTCGATCAGGCTTGAAATCCACATAGGATTTTCCTCTTTCAAAAGCTTCAGAAGCTGCTCCTTCGGAAAGGTGGGAATAAAGGATTTTCTCTGTCAAGGTCAAAGGTCTACCCACTGCCTTGCGGGCAGCGGCGATTCGCTCAGGAAAGCGGGCATATACCGCCTTGATCATTTCTATATCAAAAGCCATTTTATTGGATTTAGGTGAGTAAAAGATTCAAAATTTTGGTGCAAATATAGAAATTTAGTCCCAAAATCAGTAACCAAACAACCTATCAAAAAGAGACTTTATCCTAATTTAAAACCGTTTTAGCTATTCGAATGAAAGAGCTAGAAAAATAAATATACATATAGCATCAAGTAGCTAAATCCAGCAAGAAAAAGCCAAAACCCATATTTAAGCAATTGCTTGGCACTTATACCTGTGATAGCCAGAAGTGGCAAAGCCCAAAACGGTTGTAAAAGATTAGAAATCTGATCTCCTAAAGAAAAAACCATGACGGTCTTTGATGAAGACAAACCCATTGCATCACTGATTTCCATGAGAATTGGCCCCTGAACTGCCCATTGACCTCCACCAGAGGGAACCATAAAATTGACCACCGCCGAGGAAACCAAAGCAAAAACAGGAAAAACAGAAGACGAGGAGTTATCCATGAAATAACCTACTGTGGACTCTAAAACTCCAGAGTGAGTTACCATCCCCAAAATCCCTGCATAAAAAGGAAACTGAATAAAGATATCTGAAGAACTTTTTAAGCCCTCAGAAACTGCCTCAGTAAACTCATTAACTCCACGATAAGCGAGCAGCGTCGATGCGAAAAGTAAAAAGTTAACCATGTTTAAATTCAAAAAGCCCAGATTAAATACTGACTGATAAAAAAGCTGATTAATCACTACAAGGATCATTATTCCACCTAGCAGGAATCCAGTATATTCTTTTGAATTCCCATCTATTGGACGTAGCGGCTGCGAATAAACAGGAGGGTCGTTTTTGTGCTTTTTTTGGGCTAAAATCCCGAGAACTAGTAAAAAAACCAATATGAGTCCACCACTTCCCCAAATATTGAAGCTGGAAAAAATCGTATCAGAAACGGATATCACCCCTATTTTTGATTGAAGAAAATGACCTTCTTCTGCCACCTTCAGCGGTGCCGAGGCAGATAATCCTCCATGCCAGACAGCCATCCCAAGATAGCCCGCCACGGCCAATAAAACGGGATCACTTCTCACGCCTTTCTCCTCCATGGCCAGAAAAACAAACCTCGCCAACAAAGCCCCGATAATCAATCCAAAACCCCAGTTCAAAAGACCTGCAAGCATCGTAATCCCGGCTGTCAAAAACACTGCTTGAGAGGCATTTTTTGGTGTTTTTGCAATCCTTTTCAAAACTGAATGTATCGGCTTATAAATGGCCAAAGCATAGCCAAAGACCAGGATGATCATCATCTGAAGGGTAAAGTCCAAAAGTCCAAAAAAACCCTGCTGCCAAAAACCCAATGTTTGCTGTATGCTCTCTTTGAGACTATTCCCCTTATCCTCTACTATGAGAACTGAAAAGACCAAGCAAAGCACAGTCAGGAACAAAACCAGACTGAATGGTGAAATGACGAATCCTGTTTTTCTTTTTAACTTCAAATTTACCTAAACAATTGTTTGATTTTTGAGTAGAATTATTAAATTCGAAGTAGATAAAATCCCCTGATCTTTACAAATATTTATTTGCTCGAAAATCCAGTGTATGGAATTAGAACTTAATTTTTTCTCATCCATTTTAATTTTCACGAGTATAGTGGTGGTCGGCTTGTCTTCATTTTTAGCCATTAAACTCAATGACTCAACTCGATGGATCTCATTGACTATGATTTTTGTATCTACTTGGTCTTTTTTTTACGGCTTGGAGCTTTCCAGCAAAAGCCTCGAAGACATGTTGTTTTGGATCAAGCTCGAGTACTTAGGCATCTCATTTACCCCTGCGATTTGGGTGATCTTTACCTTACGATATACCGGCTATCCTGGCTGGAGGAAAAGTTGGATCTTTATTTTGACATTTGTCATACCCATAATTACTTTTTTCTTAGTACTTACCAATGAAAGCCATCAATTACATTATGCTGATACTTGGGTGATTGCCTCTGGACCATTTCCTGTTTTAGGGATTGAAATTGGGCCTTGGTACTTGGTGCATACCATTTACTCCTACATCGCCTTCTTATTAGGGACTGTGATTCTTTGGAAAAGATTCCAGTTTGCTGATCCTTTGTTCAAAACTCAGACGAAATTTATCATAGCAGCAGGAATTTTCCCTTTAGTCTTCAACCTCATTTACCAACTTGGGATCATCAAACCCTACGAAGGAATTGATCTCACACCTTACGCTTTTATCTTCACCTATTTGGTAATGGGTTTCGCTATCTTGAGATATAATCTTTTTAGTATCAAGCCCATTGCCCACACCAAAATCATGGCAAGCATCCCACGAGGTGTGTTGGTCTTCGATGCAAAAAACAAAGTGGTAGACTTTAATCCCGCCTCACGCAAATTTTGTGCGGTTCCCGAAAAGATCAAAATTGGAGCTTTAGCCACTGATATTTTTAAAGAAAAGGAGGAGATTCTTCAATTGATTACAAAAGGCGTTCAAAATACAATCACTATTACTTCTACGAAAGCATCAAATTCATTGATTATTAAAATCGAAATGATTCCGATTTTGGATAAAAAGTCGATCCTCGGAGGTACGATTTTGCTTTTTGAAGATATCACGATTGCTACACAGGTCAATCAGCAACTACGTGATCAGGCACAGGACTTAAAACAGCTCAACGAATTAAAAGATAAATTTTTCAGCATTATCTCCCACGATTTGAAAGGACCTATTTTTGGTGTCAAAGAGCTGATCAATATGACCGAGCAAGGCCTAATCAGCAAAGATGAATTCATGGAAATGTTGCCTGAAGTATCCAAAAATATGGAACAGGTATCCATACTTTTAGAAAATCTTTTGGCATGGGCAAGCTCTCAGCTTCGTGGGGAATTTGTGGAAGCGGTAGCCTTTGACCTCTACCCTTTGCTAGAAAATCAAAAGAAACTCTTAACCAGAATCGCTGAGGAAAATAAAATCAAAATCACTATTCAGTCACATGAAAAACATCGAATCTTCGCCGACAAAAATATGGTGGATTTGATTATTCGAAATTTAATAAGCAACGCGATTAAATTTTCACAAAGAGACAGTGAGATCAAAATCTCCACAAGCCTAAGCGAGGATACCATAAAAATTGATATTCAAGACAGTGGAGCAGGGATAGATGCGCAAAACCTTAAAAAACTAAAAGAAGGAATATCCTTTACCACGCGTGGTATTCACAATGAAAGCGGAACCGGACTGGGATTAGTCCTAGTAAGAGACTACCTCAAAAAGAATAATGGCAAGCTCGAAGTAAAATCTCAAAAAGAGGTTGGAACTACTTTTTCGGTGTACTTACCTTCCGCTTGATTAGCCTAAGCCCATCAAAAACTTCATCGTATCAACCCCGTCTGCATAATCCCAAACATCAGGTGATTGAGCTGCTCCAAAGTGAATCGCACCTTCCCGCCTTTGAGGATCAGAAACAATACACTGTATCTTGTCTTTGAGTTCGTCAAGTCGATTGCGGAGAAGTTCTTCTTCTTCATACAACTCGTAGTAAAGCACAGCTATCGGAGATACCAAATCTAAACTCTCCTTTAAAATCAGAAAACCATTGTCAAGATGCGGTTCACTATTTACCAAGTAGATGGATTTGTTGTACTCATAGTTATTATGGTATTTATGATGCTCTGCCACCTCTTTGTATTCTTCAAGTACGGCCAAAAGCTGTTGAAGCTGTGTCTTTTCCTTGACAAAAATCTTCGAGACATTTCTACATCCCAAGCCAAAGTATTGGAAGATATCTTTACCTAGATTTCTAAGATCATCTTCAGATTCTTCCCCGTCTAAAATAGCTACTGAAGTCCTGTTTTGACGAATAATTGAAGGGTACTTCCCAAAATAGTAATTAAAATAACGCGCTGAGTTATCCGAACCGGTTGCAATGTAGGCATCTTTAGCTTTGAGCATTTCGGCGACCTGAATTCGATTTCCAAATTCAGGCTCAATCGCTATAATTTGCTCGATCAACCAAGTCATCAAAACCTGATCTGCTGAACTTAGTTTCACATGAGCTTCATGACCCGAGACCAAGACAGTCATCAAATCGTGAAAGCCTACCATAGGTATGTTGCCTGCCATCAAAATCCCGACCTTCAGCGTATTCCTGTCATTTTCTAGCGGATACTTGGACACCCAAGTTTTTAGATTTTCTGGATTTAATAGATGAGCAATACCCGAAAGTGCCTCTTCACAATTACCTTGTGTAAACCAGCTGTTTTTCTGAGCGGCTCTATCAAAAAGTGCTTCTTTCTTGTCATTTGATAAATTCTGAATCAACTCACCAAGTTTAACGAAAGCTTCTAGTCTTTTTTGTAAGGTCATAATGACGCAAATTTACCGAAAATGGAGAGAAGAAAAGTAAGAATTGATTTAAATTAGTTAGTATGACAACTTTTTATTGGCAGAGTCTTCGAAGCTTCTTACTTTTGAGTTCAAATAGTTTGAGATATGGCAATAATGATCACTGACGAATGCATCAATTGCGGTGCATGCGAACCTGAATGTCCCAATACGGCAATATATGAAGGAGGAGTAGAATGGACTTGGGGAGGAGGAACAGCCCTCAAGGAAGTGACCCTCGAAGACGGAACTGTAGTAAGTGCCACGGAAAAGCAAACTCCCGTTTCGGATGAGTTTTACTACATCGTGACAGAGAAATGTACAGAGTGCAATGGTTTTCATGAAGAACCACAGTGTGCTGCTGTATGTCCGGTAGATTGCTGCGTGGATGATCCTGAGCACCCTGAGACCGAAGAACAATTACTTGCTAAAAAATCATTTATGCACGGAGAGTAATTTGTTTACTCTCTTTGCACAGATTTTCATTCATTTATAATTTTCTACCATTTATCCCTTGTTTTTCACTATTTCTTGAAAAAAAACAAGAATTAGCTTGAAAACTAGAATTGAATTACCTTATCTTGGTTTGAAAATAAAAACCCCAGCAAATTTAACCCTTACGCATTGTGGAAGATAGAAGAGGCTACGACAGAGATGAAATATTCTCCAAAAAAGTAAAAGCAGGAAAAAGAACCTATTTTTTCGACATTAAAACCACCCGATCCAATGATTATTACTTGACGATTACGGAGAGTAAGCGTAAAATCAACGGAGACAACTTCAGCTATGAAAAGCATAAAATCTTTCTTTACAAAGAGGATTTTTTGAAATTCGTAGACGCGCTCAATGAGAGTGTAGATCATGTGAAAAATGAACTATTGCCGGATTTTGATTTCGAGCAGTACTCCAATGAAGATTCGGAAAATGAATTGGACGATGAATTGAAATGGGAGTAAACAATCTCCTTTCAAATTTGATTGATAGAAGATTAAAATAGTATTTTAGGGGAGGTCAAATGACCTCCTTTTATTTTGGCTATGCAGCGATTCTTTATTTACCTCATATTATTCATTTCTGCGTTTCTGCTCTTTGGCTGGTATTTTTCCAATATCACCTCTTATTTGATTTTGTCTTTGATTTTAGCGGCATTGCTTAGGCCATTGACCAATCGACTCAATGATTTCCATGTATTAGGACAGCATATCCCGAGATGGACTGCCATTTTAATTTCCTATTCAGCGATTATCTTACTTTTGATCACAGTGAGTTTTCTATTTTTTCCATTGATCAATAATCAGATTCAAATTCTGAGCAATTTGGACCTGGAAGGGATTTACCAACAAATCCAAAGACCCATTTCTAATTTGGAGCAAACTCTCCTGAATTATCAATTGATAGAATCTCAGCCTGGTTTTCTCTTTGATGAATTTAAGAAAAACGTCATTTCCGCTGTTTCAGGATTTGATTTTGGAAACTTTATAGGACAAGTCATCGACACCACAAGCACCTTGGCCATCGGGCTAATGGCGGTAGCTTTCATTACCTTTTTTCTACTCTTGGAAAATGGGATACTTCGAAGAAATCTCTTGAATTTGATCCCAAACCCTTATTTTGAGCTTTCAGTAGCCACTTTCACCAAAGTAGAAAGGTTGCTTTCCAATTACTTATCTGGATTGCTTTTTCAAATGCTAGCCATTTTCACCATTGCCAGTATAGGATTGAGTATTTTAGGTATAGAATATGCCTTGACCATTGCATTATTTGCCGCAGTGGCCAACCTTATTCCTTATGCAGGTCCTATTTTGGGGGCTACATTCGGTATTATCGTTGGGGTTTCCACGGGAATTTTCATCGAAGCAAGCGAAGTCACGTATCTTTTGATCAAGATATTGATGGTATTTGGGGTGGTCCAATTAACGGACAATATCCTCCTTCAGCCATTGATTTTCTCGAAAACCGTAAAAGCACATCCCCTTGAAATTTTTGTTGTTATCTTTGCGGGGGCAAAAATCGCCGGGGTTCTAGGAATGATCTTCGCCATACCGGTTTATACCATCTTTAGAGTTTCTGTCTTAGAATTCTTTAAAGGGTACAAATCGTATCGAATATTTAAAATCAAATCTACAAATTAAATGGCTTTACAATGTGGCATTGTGGGACTCCCAAATGTGGGAAAGTCCACCTTGTTTAATGCACTTTCCTCTGCAAAAGCGGAAGCTGCTAATTTTCCTTTTTGCACTATCGAACCTAATGTAGGAGTAGTCACCGTACCCGATAAACGTCTTAAAATCCTTTCTGACCTTGTCAATCCTCATCGAGTTTTACCTACTGTAATCGAATTTGTAGATATTGCTGGCCTAGTAAAAGGAGCAAGTAAGGGAGAAGGCTTGGGAAATAAATTTCTGGCGAATATCAGGGAAGTGGATGCAATCATCCATGTGATTCGCTGTTTCGAAGATGATAATATTGTCCATGTAGCCGGAGGTGTAGACCCGATTTTTGACAAGGAAGTCATCGATACAGAGCTCCAACTGAAGGACTTGGAATCCATAGACAAAAAAATCCAACGCATTGAAAAAATTGCGAAATCCGGGGATGCTAAGGCAAAAAGAGAATTAGAAACCTTGCAAAGGTTTAAAGGAGGGCTACAGTCAGGCCTAAATGCACGAGCCATCGAAGCTGAAAAAGAAGATCTAGAGGCCGTCCGTGACCTACACCTACTCACGATCAAGCCTGTCTTATACGTGGCCAACGTAGATGAATCTAGCATTTTGACAGGAAACAGCTATGTAGACCAACTTCGTAATAAAGTAGCTGAAGAAAATGCAGAGGTCATCGTTCTCTGTGCTGCCATAGAAAGCCAAATTGCCGAATTTGAGGATCTTGAGGAAAAAGAGATGTTCCTTTCTGAGTATGGATTAGAAGAAAGTGGACTTAATAAATTAATTGCTGGTGCTTATTCGCTATTAGACCTAATTACCTATTTTACTGCAGGTGTACAAGAAGTGAGGGCATGGACAATTAAAAAAGGGTGGAAAGCTCCTCAGGCAGCAGGTGTGATTCATACTGATTTTGAACGTGGATTTATCAAAGCCGAAGTAATAAAATTGCCAGATTACCAACAATTCAAGACCGAAGCGGGTTGTAGAGAAAACGGAAAGATAGCAATCGAAGGCAAAGAGTACATCGTCAAAGACGGTGACATTATGCATTTTAGATTTAATGTTTGATGTATAATAAAAAAAATCGTACTTTTGCCATTGCTTATCCACCCAAAATTACGTATCGTATTTTGATTTAATTAATGTCTCATTTTATTTTTAAAAAACCGTGAGAGTTAGACTTATATTTTCACTAAAGAACAAAGGCTCATATTTGCCTTTCCATCATCAGTACATTCTGGCTCAGTTCCTCAAAGGACTGATCGTCAAAGGAGGTCGTGAGGAATTCTTCAACTACAATTACTTCAACTTCTCTGGCCTCAAAGGACAGACGAAGGTGAGTAGAAGTGGTCTGCACTATTACTCCAGCTTGGTAACCCTCGTGCTTTCTTCTCAAAGCGAAGAATTCATGGATTACTTGCTTGAGCAGGTGTTTGCTACTCCTAAAATTGAATTGGGAAATCTAATCATGTCTCCAGAATATACTGAACTGGAGAATGAGCCTGAGTTGGAAACTTCAAACAAGTTTGTTTGTATTTCCCCCCTTGTATTAATCACCCCCGCATTTAACGAGGAAATTGGCAAAAGATTCATCAGCCCTGATAGCGATGAATTCTCTGATTTATTATACGAATCTACCTTGACACGTATGGAGCGCTCCGGCTGGTACACCCCAGAGCAAATGGAGTCCTTCTACAAGTTCCAAGTAGTGCCGGACATGGTCTATGTCAATAAGCTAAAAGAACAGCAGAAAAAATTTGCTAGAATTTATGCTGTCTATGACATGGATGTCAAATACGAAGTAAGAGGATACACCCTTCCATTTACTTTGTATGCCGCACCGGAAGTTCAAGACTTCGTATTCAAATGTGGTCTAGGAGCGTTCACCCACAAAGGCTTTGGAATGCTAGATTTAGCAAACCATCCATCGGGTAATAGGACAACCTCCTACAAGTTTAAGCGTGAAGGTTTTGTTCCTTATAGACCAACCGAGAGAATCAGACAAAATGTAGCTCCCACCGAATCAGAAGGTGGAGAAAGCACAGAAGAAAGTCAATCCGAAGATTAAAAAAAAATCCCCTTGAGTAAGGGGATTTTTTTTTGTCTTTTTTAATCTGATTATAATTTGTTTTTTGGAGGTCATAACTTGTCCCGCGCTTTAAGTCGGGAAGGGCACTTGTACATTTTACAAACATCCATCCCAGTGTATGTCGCTTACATTGTGCCCGATTCCAATTATTTATTTTGATCATAGCCCCTATCAAGATGGCTATTCACTATTTCTTCTCTCCCACACTTCCAAACCGAACTTTAAAAGAAGCTCCGAAAAAACTGGGATTATCTCCAAAACCGGTAAATTGATTGACAGGGAGATGGTAGAAGGGCATCAAGATATAAGATGTGTTATCGGACTGAAGCACCCGAAGATTTAATCCGAAATTCATGGTCGCAAAAGGATAAAACTTACCTTCAGTAGTAGCTAAACTTTGAGTCTGCACTACCGATTCGCTTCTAAGCTGAAAACTATTGGTCAGTAATGCATCTTGTCCAGAAACAGGTACTTGACGAGAAAAAGAAGATTCCAGTTCGGCCACTTCACTGAGGGCGTAGAAATTAGAAAACCCTGCCTGAAGAGAAACAGACTCATTGGTAGTCAGCGGATATTGAAAGTAAACGGGTACTTCCAGTTGAGTCTGTCTTACTAGCAACTGCTCTTGAATCGGTGAAATACTGGAAGCAAAGGCTACCGAGGGAGAAGATTCCAATTGATTCTGTTGATTAAACAAATTAACTCCGAGACCTGAACCTACTATCAACTTTCCCGGTAAGTCCATTGCGACTAGAAAACCCATGCCCAAGGAAGAACTAGCCGTAGTATTACCATTTTGCTGAGCGGCCCCAAAACTCGGGCTTACTCCTAGTCCCAGAGAGATTTTAGCTTTTCTAGGCTCGACCTCAGGAAAATCAAATTCTATTTTACTATTACCTACTTCCTCAATTGATTTCAATCCTAATGTTGTAAAAAATTCCTTTGAAGAAATCGGCTTTTCCTTGCCCATTAAATCAAATCCCCGCTTAGAATTAGCCAAAGGAATCCATTCTTGATCAATTGACACCTTCGCGGATACTTTTCCCTGACCTTGTTCTGATTCGGCTTTTGCAGTCAACATTCCGAGATCATTTTGTTTCATTTGCTCTAAACCGGACTCGTACTTCTCTTCACTCGCTAGTTGGGCAAGTGTAGGAAATGGAGTTTTTTCCTCATTACTTTTCTCTATTAATTCATTAGAAGTATTTGGTACCAAAATATTATTCTCATCTGATTCCTTGATCTGATTAGACTCAGGACTCTTTATCTGACCTGAGTCAGCAAGTCCATTTTCGGGACCTAACTTAGAGCTGTCTTGATCTCCATCATAGAAATACGCCATACTCAGCACCCCTACAAGAAGCGAGGCAGCAATCCCGCTAAGCCACCAAGTTATCTTTGAGTTTTTGGCATGGCTACGCCTCCGCTGAAAAGTCTCCCATGCATCCAAATCATAAGGCATGTTTTGGGACTCCTGGGCTTGTTTCAGCCGTTTAGCAATGATTTTACTTATTTTATCTTCCTGCATATTCCTTCAGGTGAAATTGTACTAAATCCCGAAGCCTCGCTTTTGCCCGAGCCAAATAAACCCGGGAAGAACTTTCGGTAATTTTCATTTTTTCGGCAATCTCCCGATGACTGTATCCTTCTACTTCGTAAAGATTAAATACTAATCGATGATCAGCCGGTAACTGGTGAATCAAACGCATCAAATCCTCAAAGGCCAGTGAGGACAAAGCGCCGACTTCGTGAAAGATATCGACTTGATCTTCTATCGCAAGTTGATCTTGGAAACGCTTATTCTTTCTATAGAAATCTATTGCTGTATTTACTGTAATCCGCCGAAGCCAAGATTTTACCGATTGAAACTCCTCAAAGCTCTTGATGGAAGAGAAAAATTTAAGAAAGCTGTCATTGACTATCTCCTGAGCCAAATCACGGTCTTTGGCATAGGACAGACAGATTCCCATGACATAGCCATAGTATCGCTTAAAAAAAACTTCTTCATGCTTTGCTGATTTCCGTTTGCAACCGGCAATCAGCTCTTCATCTGACCAGTTCAAGTGCTTCGATTCAAGGATTTGGGGAATTATTACTATTCAAACGGCCAAGTTCTAGTTTTCGGTTACCCTCTACTGATAATTCCTCTTTTGTCTGACAAGGCAAATCATTTTCCATAGGGCCACGCTTGATTCTCTCGTTTTTTTGATGACCCAGCTGCCAAGCAAAACTGCAAAAGAAAATCAAAAGGACGCCGCTGAAAAACTTATTCATAGCCTGTTTTAAATAAGGACGCTGAGAGGGTGAAGAATGCTACAAAGTGCTTAAAAAAATCTCAAAATTATCTTTCATTGAATTTGTAAAAAACAAAAATCCCCCCAAACGATTGAGGAGATTTTCGTATTCAAAATTAAAACCTATAATCAAATTTAACTTAACTTAACTTAAAACGGATTGGTAGTCGCATTCTAGTACGAACTTCTCTTCCCCGCTGTTTGCCAGGCTCCCAGTTAGGTGCATTTTGAACAACTCTAATCGCTGCTTCATCACAGCCGGCTCCTATACCTCTTAAAATATCTACATCTTGAATAGAGCCATCCGTATTGATTACAAAGACAACTATAACTGTTCCTTCTACTCCTTCTTTCTTTGCCTGCTCGGGATAGACAAGATTTGAAGAAAGATACTGGTTCCATCCTTGCATCCCTCCTGCAGGATTTGGTTGATCCTCCACTACATCAAAGATCTCATCAGCAGACATTTCTATCACTCTGCCATTTTCGATAGCTTTTAACTCAGCATTGCCATCCTCATCAATTATTTCGACAATGTTTTCAGGCTTGATCGGTTCTTCTCCTATATTTTGATCACAGGAAAAAGCAAATACCATCAATCCAAGAATAGGCAAAATCATTAAAAATCGGCCTTTCTGTAAATTTTTAGATTCTTCTTTATTCATCATAACTATGCGTTTTTTGGTTTGAAATTGGTTAAAACTATTAGTGAATTGCCAGCCTTGATCTTGAGTAATTAATCGAAGGAGTAATCTAGAATAATCAATTTGAGAATAGTTTCTAGTTACTCCCTGATCTGCTTGATACTCATGAACCTCTCTCAGCGATCGTTCAAAAAGATACACAGCAGGATTAAACCAAAAGATCGCTTTAACCAATTGAAGTAAAATCAAATCGAAGGTGTGTCTTTTGGACACATGAACTGATTCGTGCAATAATATTTTTTGCAGATCTTCATCCTGCGGATCAAAATACGGGAGTAGAATGTAATTGAAGAAAGAAGCCGGTTCGAAGCTTGGATGAATGGCTAATTTCATTCCTTGATACTCCAGCTTTTCTACCATTTGTAACTGAAATATTGGCTTGGCAATTCCTAGTAAAATTCTACCCAGAAAAACCAAAAAACCAATACCATAGATCCATACCAATGCTTCCTGCCAGGAAAGCGAAAAACCCGACTCAAAAGAGCCATTTCCCACTTCCACTAATGGGAGTGTATATTCAGTAAGCGAAACCGTGCTCACTACAGCTTCGAAAGATAAGAGTGGAACAATCAGCCCTACTCCCATCAGAAGCAATAGAATGCTTCGGTTCCAATCAAAGAAAGTTAGCTTTTCCAGAAAAACCCTGTAAAACCCCCAACCCAAAAGCAGGCAGAGACTCCCCTCAATCAGATAATTCAGAAACCCGCTCATTTTTTACCTTTCTTCTCATAATCATCGATCATCTTCTCTAATTCTATTACTTCTTTCTTAGATATGTTCTTTTCCTTGACCATAAAAGAAAGAAAGTTACCCACTGACCCTTCGAAGAAATTCTTCACCATATAATTAATACTCTTTTTACTGTACTCTTCCTTAGAAACCAAAGGTATGTACATGTGTGTGTTGCCATACAGCTTGTGTGTCAAATAGCCCTTACTCTCCAGCAAGCGTATCGTAGAGGCAAGTGTAGTGTATGGAGGTTTTGGTTCTTCCATCTCATTCAAAACATCTCGTACTAGTCCCTGTCCAAGGCTCCACAAAATGCGCATGATGGTTTCTTCTTGATTGCTAAGTTCTTTCATAAGGTGGTGTGTTTAAGAATTAATTATTACTACTATGATTCTTTCGTAAATCTACGAGAATATTTTAAAGGTCAAAATAATTTCTAACATTTTTTGCTTAGAAATCCACTTGATGGGTATTACTTTAGAAAGACCTAAAGACTTTAAAAAGAGAGGCAATTGACTTATTTAGCCTCCAAAGCATTATTTTTTCCAGAAGAATTAGGACTCTATTTATTCACCAGCAATAAAAATCGTGGAACTGATAACCGGGGTTACTTTAAAATACCCCAATGCTTTTCCCTCACCCCGAAGAGTCTGAATATTTCCATCTGGATTTTGAGGAGGAGGACTAAATAGACCACCATCGCTAAATAATAGTCCTACCAATTGACTAAAATAATCATAAACGTCCTCATTCATCCTAAAAAGCTCCAAACGAACCCTGTCCCCTTCATTGAATGCGTAGCCTAATTCTAAGCCTTCTTCAAAGAAAGTAAGTCCAAACGTATCATCAAAAAGCAAATAATCCTCTCTATTATTCTTAAGCGTATCATTTTCAATGACCCTTATCCTATAAAAATTATCCTCCGGAAAAGGGATTTTACCATAAGCCTTGATATAATACCCCTCTTCTCTAAAAAGTCGCTCCTCTTGAAAACTAACCGAAAGACTATCGAGTATAGGCGGTTCCAGCATCAAACCACTAGCCTTATACACTTGGCCTTCCCACTCGACTAGCAATTCATAGCGCTCTCCTACCCTTGCCGTCCTCTTTCTATCGATTGGCTTGTAGCTATTACTCTCAGGGTAAAACCTAAAAGGAATAACTACCTCAGTTCCAGGTATCAGGATGCTGACTGAAGCGTTGGATATGATTTGATAAGACTGCGGGTCAAAGTAATTTCTAGCAAGTGAAATTTTCACTTCATTGTACTGCTCATTATCTGTCCAAATCCCCTCTATCACTGGGACCTCACCATCAATACTTGCTAAAGGCAGTGAGACCTCCTCTTGACAAGAAATCATCCAAAGTGCAAACATTATGATAAGTAGCCGCTTCATTAGAATTGAAAATTATAAGTAATAGAAGGTAAAAAGGTGAACAAATAGGTCATGACGATTCCCTGACGGGATGAAGTAATAGGCCCATCTGCAGGGCTGAAATTCAAATCATCATTGTAAATCTGTCTAAACTCGTATGCAAATGGGTTTTTTCTTCCGTAAAGATTATAGACACTAAAATTCCAGCTTCCTCGCCATTTCCTACCCCTATCTGGTCTTTTCCAAATAATAGAAGCATCCATGCGATGATAATCCGGAAACCGGTCTTGGTTTCTAAACTCTGAAAATAAAGGAAGTGACTGAAAATCTGCTTGGTAAGTGCCAATCGGGAAAGTTACAGCCTGTCCGGTGGTATAAACGAAAGTTAAACCTGCTGACCACTGCGGCGTAAATTCATGATTAAGTACCAAGGTGATGTCATGCGGTCGATCAAAACGTGGGTTAAAAGCTTGATTCTGACTAATTCCATCGATCCTCCTCCAAGCTCTAGACCAGGTATAAGCCAGCCACCCCGTGGTCTTACCGACATTCTTTCGCGCCAAAAACTCCAAGCCGTAGGACCAACCATTCCCTGTCAGCAACTCGGTCTCCACTTGATCAGTAAATAAAACCTGAGCGCCATTTTTCAGATCAATTACATTTCTGAGATCTTTATAATATCCCTCAAGTGAAATCTCCCACTTTCCTCCCTGAAGATTTTGAAACAAGCCTAGGGAAATCTGATCTGAACGTAAGGGAGATACATACCTCCCCGCCAATATCCATCTATCAATGGGTAAGCCGGCAGAGCTATTCGAAGCGATTTGTACATATTGAAAATTACGATTGAAGGCTGACTTGATCGAAAGCTGCTCATTTAACATCATTCTAATAGCAATCCTTGGCTCCAAGCCTTGATAAAACTGCACTCTATCAAAAGGCCCATAACTGATGGAATCTGTCACTGCTGTAGCTTCTCCAGGAATCTCCCTGTCATAAAAATAATCCACTCCAGGGCCGATTTGCTGATAAAGCCCCAGTCTAAGCCCAGCCTCAGCACTGAGTTTTGGGCTTAAATCAAACTTTGTCTCTAAAAACAAATTATTCAAAAATCCATTTTTTGGACTTGTAGCAATGGGCTGAATACTACTCGTAGGGGCAGGACTCAACTCAACTGGCAAAAAGCGATACAGCTGACTATGAAGTCCTCCATACATCTCAAAACCTTCTCCTCCCAGCAAGGTCCATGTAGCTTTGACACCCGACTCAGTAAGCTGATTATCCCACTTGAATCCATTATCCCGATCCTCAAACTCGACCTTATAGCTGTACTGTGAATGATAAGCCTGGAGATCAAAAAATAATTTATCCGTCTTATTTCTCGACCAATTGACAGCACTTACCCAATTGGACCAGCCTAAACCAAACTGCTCCGAAAGTCCTAGAAAGTCACTTCCCTGATAGCTGGAGATACTGAGCTTGTCTTTTTCAGAAAGAAAAAAAGTTGCCTTCGCACTGAGATCATGAAAGTTGAGCTGATTGTTTCGAATGTCTTCATTGCTGGAAAGCTTTAAAAACAAATCTGCATAGGTCCGTCTACCAGAAATCACAAAGGAAGATTTATCCGAAAAAAGTGGGCCATCTAGTGTAAGACGGGAAGAGATCGTCCCAATACCTCCTTCCCCCCGCACTTTTTCTCGATTACCCTCTTTAAGTCCCACATCAATCAATGAGGATAATCTTCCACCAAAGGAAGCAGGCATATTCCCTTTATACAATTCTACTTGGTCGAGCGCATCAGGATTAAATACGGAGAAGAACCCAAAGAAATGCGAAGGATTATATACCGGAGCACCGTCGATTTGAACTAGATTTTGATCTGCTGAACCTCCTCTCACAAATAGACCCGTTGTTCCCTCTCCGGCAGTCTGCACGCCGGGGAGCAATTGCAGACTTCTAAACAAATCTACTTCCCCAAACAATGCGGGAATGTTTTTAATGGTCTCTATGGGCAGGTAGTCTTTTCCCATTTCCAGACTCCTCACTTGAGCACCTGCCCTTCGCTCTGAAACGGTGACCTCGTCCAAGTCAAAATCCTCTCCTTTCAATAAAATCCGAATCGTCTTTCCTAGGTCCTTTTCTTGTATCAGTCGGGTAGATTTTTCATAGCCCAGATAAGAAACCATCAGTTGAGCAGGCAGACGGATGGCTTCCAGTTCAAATCTTCCATCAATATCGGTAATCACTCCCTTGTTGGTTTCAGACTCCCAATATACTGTTGCACCGGGTAGAGGCTGTTTAGACATAGCATCTAGAATGGTCCCACGTAGGTATTGTTGAGCGATAATTTCTCCAAAAAAAAGCGTTTGAAGCAGAAAAACTAAACTGCCAATAAGTCTTTTGGCCATTTTTGTATGCAAAATCAAAGTCTGTTTGTGCTTTAAGACGCAACCTAGCAATTAATGTTTGTTAATTATCGGTACAGTTTCATTTCTAAACTCACCACTCGCATCAAAGTTTCTTTTTAAGTAAGCTTTATTTTATAATTTCAGGCCATGGTTTGGGCATATCCTGATATTAATCTGATTATTTTACTTTCTGGACTATTTGTCGTCCTGTACTTCATCTATATCAGTAGATATTGGTTGATTAATCGACGTCTACAAGTAGAAAAAAGAAGACTATTTACAAAAATGGTCCTGAGAACCCTGTATTTCCTACTCTTTCTGGTAGCCTTAGCTGGTCCCTCGATCGGGGTATCGACTAAGGAAGTAAAAGAGGAGGGTAAGGACATTTTCATCGCTGTAGACCTTTCACAATCCATGAATGCAACAGATATCGGTCCCAGTAGGCTACAGAGGGTCAAATTTGAATTAAAAAACCTGATCAAAAGCTTCCCATCAGATCGTATAGGTTTGATCATTTTTTCCTCAGAGGCATTCATGCAGTGTCCTCTCACATTTGACCAAAATGTACTTCAGCTACATATCGACGGATTGAACACCGGGCTAGTCCCTAGTGCAGGTACGGATTTGAATGGGCCGCTGAGACTTGCTTTGGATCGTTTTATCAATGATGAAAGCCAAGAGGTCAAATCCAAATCAATTATTCTGATCTCTGATGGAGAGAATTTTGGAGATGATTTAGGAGATGTCTCTGAAGGCCTGAGTGATGCGGGGGTAAAAGTCTTTTCTCTCGGTGTGGGCTCTGAAGAAGGAGCCCCAGTGCCTAGAGGAAATGGAGTAATTATGGACCCTGCGACAGGTCAACCTGCCATCTCAAAGCTGGAAAAAAGATCTCTTCAGCAAGTAGCTTCCCAAACTTCCGGAGAATATTTTGAAATATCCGATCAAGTGCAAGAGTTGGGCAATTTGCTTGCCTCACTTGAGCGACTTGAAGGCGGTGTAGTAGGGTCCCGCACAGTAGAAACTTCTTCTAACAAATATTTCTATTTCCTTTTGGCTGGACTCGTCTTATCTTTAATGGATATGGTATTACCCATTAAAACTATTAAGTTGTAAGGAACATGAACTGGAGCAAATACATCATCAGCATTTTTCTACTTATACCCTCAGCTTGGACTCGAGACTCAAGGCTCAATGCAGCCATAGATGTAGCGGGCGAAAGCTATGCAAATGGAGAATACGAGCAGTCGATTCAAGATCACCTAGCGATTCAAGAGCAATTTCAGTTTCAGTCCCGTGAATTAGATTTCAATCTAGGACTGAGCTATCACTATGCAGAAAAGGATGAGGAAGCAGCTCCCTACTTCGACAAGGCATCCACTTCCAATGATAAAACCCTTTCTTCTTTCGCCTATAATCAAGGCGGTGTAATATTGGGAAACAAAAAAGAATACGAAACAGCATTGAGCAAATTCAGAACCGCTTTGATACAAGACCCTCTCAACGAAGTAGCAAGGCATAACTATGAGCTGCTCGCGAGATGGCTACAGCGTGAGGAAGAGCGAAAAAATGAAGAAGAAAACCAACCCGAACCCTCAGAATTTGCTAAAAGGAAGAAAGCAGAAGCTGATCGGTTAATTGAACAATTTCGCTTCAAAGATGCGTTACAAGTAATGACGGAAGCCATGCAACAAGATGAAACCGTCGCTGCTTACAATCAATTTATCACCAACCTCCAGGAAATCGTAGAAATCGATGAAAAATAAACTATCACTGCTCTTCTTTTTTATAGTCCTGACCTATAGCGCTACTGCTCAGACCGCTGGAGATTTCTTCAATCAGGCTGCTCGATCCTATGTCAAGACCGAGCGTGAAAACGCGCTCAAATCAGTCAATTCGGGTTTGAGTAAATTTCCTAATGATGCCAAGCTGCAAGCATTAAAAGAGAAACTGGAACAAGAACAGCAGGAAGAACAAAACAAGAATCAAGAGCAACAAAATCAACAGAATCAAGAGCAGGAGCAGCAGCAGCAAAACCAACAGAGCCAAGGCGAAGAAGGTGAACAGCAAGAGTCCAATGAGCAAGGAGAAAAAACAGAAGAAGACAAGGCCAAAGAATCAGAATCTGGAAACCCTACTGATCAAAGTGAGGATCCAGCCAGTGAAAACGCCAATGACCAGATGGATGCCAATCTAGCTGATCGCCAAAAATCGCTTGAGGAGTTTAAAGAAAAGCTCAAGGCCATGAACCTCACGCCGGAGCAAGCCGCTCAAATTTTGGAAAGCATGAATGCTGCGGAACTTCGCTACATCCAGCAAAATAAGAAAAAGCCTACTCAAAGACCCAAAAAAGGTCTTCCAGATTGGTAATATTTAAAAGAGGCTGTCTCAAAAGTGTAGATTGTCACATGGAGCACTTGAGAGATGAGAGTCTAGAAACCGAAATGTGGCCCAAAACGATGGAAATGGCCTTCGTACCGCCAAACTTTCGTTGGTCAAACGCTCTGGCTAACTCTAGAGCGATTTAAGAGACAGTCTCTTAATTAAAATAGTAATAGATTAAACCCAAATAATTATGATCAAAGAAGTATACATTGTTTCCGCAGTAAGAACCCCACTCGGTAGTTTTGGAGGTAAATTAGCTGGCTTGACAGCAATTGAGCTAGGAAGTACAGCCATCAAAGGAGCACTTCAAAAATCAGGCGTAAGTTCTGATGAGGTTCAGGAAGTTTTTATGGGAAATGTGATATCAGCAAATCTAGGACAAGCCCCAGCAAGACAAGCAGCAATCGGTGCCGGCATAGGCTACCAAGTGCCCTGCACCACTATTAATAAGGTCTGCGCTTCAGGCATGAAAGCGGTGATGTTTGGGGCTCAATCCATCATGCTCGGAATCAACGATGTCGTGGTTGCTGGAGGAATGGAAAGCATGTCAAATGTCCCATTTTATGTACCTAAAGCCCGCTTTGGTTACAAATATGGAAATGCTGAGCTAGTAGATGGTTTGGTAAAAGATGGTCTTTTCGAAGTGTATTATAAATTCCCAATGGGAAACTGCGCCGACAATACCGCAAGAGAAATGAATATCAGCCGTGAAGAGCAGGACACCTATGCTATCCAATCTTATCAGCGTTCGGCTGATGCTTGGGCCAAAGGCCATTTCAAAGATGAGGTGGTGCCTGTAGAGCTCAAGGGCAGAAAAGGTGAAACCATTATTATCGATGAAGACGAAGAATATAAAAATGTCATGTTTGACAAAATCCCTTCTCTTCGTCCTGTTTTCGAAAAAGATGGAACAGTGACTGCTGCCAACGCCTCCACTATGAATGATGGTGCTTCAGCTTTGGTTTTGGTAAGTAAAGAAAAAGCAGAAGAGCTGGGCTTAAAACCACTGGCAAAGATCAGAGGATTTGCAGATGCAGCGAAAGACCCACTTTGGTTTACCACTGCTCCAGCACTAGCTATTCCAAAAGCAATAAAACACGCAGGTTTGACGACAGAGGATATTGATTTTTATGAAATCAATGAAGCCTTCTCCGCAGTGGCCATTGCCAATCAAAAGGAACTCAATCTAGACCCCGAAAAGCTAAATGTCTATGGTGGAGCCGTTTCTCTCGGTCATCCTCTTGGAGCATCAGGAGCAAGAATCATTGCCACACTCAACTCCGTGCTCCATCAGGAATCTGGTAGTATAGGCGTAGCCGGAATCTGTAATGGTGGTGGCGGAGCATCTGCCATTGTGATTGAAAAAATGTAATCACGGCCTGATCCGCGACAAAGTTATTGTCGCGGATTTCTTTTATTTAAAAGGTTTGTGAATGATTTTCGAAAAAAAACCAAAATCACGGAAGTGGGTTTTAAATTATTAAGGAAGTAAAACCTCTACCATGGCTTCGAAGCGTGATTTTTAAAGAATTAATCTTAAAAAAGTGAGCAAATACCTTCTTTTTGTTAGTGCGCTTTTACTCAGCTTTCCATTGGCTGCTCAGGATACAATACGTACTTATTACGATGAGGAAAAGGAATTAATAAAAGAAATCTATGTCCGCATCAATGGTAAAGCTGAAGGCATGGTCAAGAGATACAGTGAAGATGGGCAACTGATCCAAGTAGGCCAACTCAAAAATGATCAAAGACACGGCTTGTTTGTCGACATAGACCCTGCAAATGGGGATACGCTAAGAATAGTTCCATTTATCGAAAACCAAAGAGAAGGCTTGAGCCGCAGCTTTTATCCTGGAGGACAAGTACAGCAGGAACTCAATTTTGTGTCCAATCTCATACAAGGAAAAGTAACTACTTATTTTCCAAATGGTAAAATAAAAGATCAAACTTTTTTCAAAAACGATAGACCTGATGGCTTGAGTCAATCTTTTTTTGAAAATGGACAGGTCAATCAAACGATTGAGTATCAAGAGGGAGAATACCATGGTCTTACAGAAATTTATAATGAGCAGGGCCAAAAAATACGCTCTGCCACTTATAAGAATGGAGAGATCGAAGGGAAAGAGCTAGAGTACTTTCCCGACGGAGGCATAAAGTCATCCGTAGTCTACACCAAAGGACTTTTAGATGGGGAATATATCTCCTACTATCCCAATGGACAAGTGGCACGGAAAGGCTATTTTAAGAAAGGCGAACCGGATGGGGATTTATTAGAATATTTTGAGGATGGCAGTGTAAAATCAAAAATCGCACACAAAAAGGGGATTCCGCAAAGTCCTCTTATCGTCTATTATGAAAACGGAAACATGTCTCTAAAGAGAGAATTTATTGACAAGACCGATCTCATTCTTAAAGAAACATTCTATCATCCCAACGGCAATTTATTTCAAATTCTGCCTTATACCGATGGACTCTTAGAAGGCGAGGTAAAAATGTACAGCGAAAAGGGAATTTTAGAAGAAGTACGAAATTACAAAATGGGCAGGTTAGATGGGCCAAGACAATTTTATGATGAGGAAGGTAAACTGACGAAGGAAGAAATTTACAAGGAAGGGAAGAAAATTGACAAATAATCTATCCGTCAAAAGCATTAAGGTCTAGCTTTTCCTATTTTTGCCAAAAATCACATCAAATGAATCAAGCCATCAAAGAAACCCACTTTAATTTTCCTGAGCAGATTGGATTTTACAAGGGAAAAGTTCGGGATGTTTACATCTTCGAAAAAGACTTGGTGGTCGTGGCATCAGATAGGATTTCAGCGTTTGATGTGGTTTTACCACGAGCCATACCTTTTAAAGGGCAGGTACTGAATCAAATCGCTGCCAAATTCCTACAAGCTACGGCAGATATCGTTCCCAACTGGGTGACAGGAGTTCCTGATCCCAATGTTACTATTGGTAAAAAATGTGAGCCTTTCAAAGTAGAAATGGTCATCCGAGGCTACCTTGCAGGTCATGCTGCCAGAGAATATGCTTCGGGCAAAAGGAGCATTTGTGGAGTCGAGATGCCGGAGGGACTTAATGAAAACGATGCATTTCCTAGTCCCATCATCACCCCCACTACCAAGGCTTCTGAAGGGCATGATGAGGATATTTCCAAAGAAGACATCCTTGCAAAAGGAATCGTAAGTAAGGAGGACTACGAAGTGCTGGAGCGATACACGAGAGCACTTTTTGAAAGGGGACAAAAAATGGCAGATGCTATGGGCTTAATCCTTGTAGATACCAAGTATGAATTTGGAAAATTTGAAGATCAAATTTATCTGATTGACGAAATTCACACCCCTGACTCCTCTAGGTATTTCTATGCCGATAGCTACGAGGAAAACCAAAAAAACAAAGTAGCTCAAAAACAGCTTTCTAAAGAGTTTGTAAGACAATGGCTCATCTCTAATGGATTTCAAGGTAAAGAAGGACAAGAAATCCCCGAAATGACGGACGAAATTGTAGAAAGCATTTCGGATCGTTATATTGAACTCTTTGAAAAAATCACCGGAGAAAAATTTCAAAAGGCAAATACAACTAATCTTGAAAGCCGGATAGAAAACGCCATTCTATCCCATCTTTCCTCATCCAAATAGATTATGAGCTTCGGTATGGCTAAGATTTCATTAAAAAGGACTTCTAACCATACAAGAGGACAAATGATCATCAAAAAGAAATTAAACGCATATGAAATACAGTATAGATAAAAAAGAACAATACGTCGTTTTTACTCCAATGGAGGAAAAACTAGATTCCATCCTTGCACCTGCTTTAAAGTCTGAACTTTTGACAGTCCATGCCGAGGGCTATGGCAATTTGGTATTGGATATGAGTCAGGTAAAATACGTGGATTCCTCCGGGCTAAGTGCATTGCTCGTGGGCGATCGTGAATTTGGTAAAAACGGGGGAATTTTCCTTATCTCTGGCATCCAAGATCATGTCATGAAGCTTTTGAAAATTTCTATGCTTGACAAAAAATTGAATATTGTCAAAGATCTTGAAGAGGCGGGTGAAGCCATTTTCATCCACGAAATTGAAAACGGAGAAGAGGAAGAAGATTGAAAAAAGATTTTGAGGTAACCATACTGGGAAACACCTCCTCTATTCCGGTTCACGGAAGAAATCATACAGCACAGGTGCTTCGTCATGGTCAATCACTCTTCTTGATTGATTGCGGAGAAGGTACGCAGCTTCAGTTGAGGAGATACCAAGTCAAAGCTTCAAAAATAAACCATATTTTCATCTCTCATTTGCATGGAGATCATTATTTAGGACTGATTGGCTTACTTTCCAGCTATGGATTAACTAAGCGAAACAGTCCTATTTTCTTATATGGACCTAGAGGCTTGGACGAAATCATCACCTCACATCTCAAATGGAGCAATACCAGGCTCTCCTACCCTTTACACTTTGTAGAGACTCAAGATGATCAGTTAAATCTCTTGATTGAGCTACCTAATTTGATGATATACAGTTTTCCGCTGAAGCACCGTATACCCACGACAGGCTTTCTATTCAGAGAAAAACCACTTCCAAGAAACCTGATTAAAGAAAAACTTCTCAAGGAAAAACTTCCTCTAGAAGCCATTCAATCCCTACGAAAAGGCATGGATCATATAGGGGCGGATGGCTCGTTTTATGCTGTCCGTGATTTTTGTCTTCCTAAAGAACCCGAACGCACCTACGCCTACTGCTCAGACACCATATATTTACCCGAAATAGCAGAGTACATCCGCGGAGCAGATTTACTTTATCATGAATCTACTTTTATGGAAAATGATAAGGAAAGAGCAAAAATGACCTTTCATACCACCGCCATGGAAGCCGGAGAAATCGCCAAACTTGCGAAGGTAAAAACGCTGATGCTCGGTCATTTCTCATCCAGATATCCCATATTGGACGGTTTGCTTGCAGAAGCGAAAACAGTTTTTAAAGACTCCATGTTGTCCGAGGAGGGAAAAACTTATCGTCTATGAGTAGCATCAAGCAAAGCCGAAAAACCAATTTATTCATGGTTTTGGGAGGAATATTTTTGACCAATGCGATCTTGGCCGAAATCATTGGTGTCAAAATTTTCTCAGCAGAAAAGACACTTGGGTTTGAACCGGTCAACTGGTTATTTTTTGATGAATACTTACTCGACTTCAACTTGACCGCAGGGGCTGTTATCTGGCCGGTAGTGTTCATTACCACTGACATTATTAATGAATATTTTGGAAAGAAAGGAGTCAGAAAAATCAGCTTTTTGACAGCAGGGCTTATTGCTTATGCCTTCCTTGTGATCAGCCTAGTCACTGTGCTGACACCTGCTGACTTCTGGTTAGATGTAAATGCAGAAGGACCCGGAGGCACCCCTTTTAATATCAGCTATGCCTTTAATACTATCTTCCGTCAGGGCTTGGGCATCATCATTGGCTCTTTGACTGCCTTTCTTCTTGGACAATTAATCGATGTATTTGTTTTTCAAAAACTTCGAGCTGTTACTGGTCCAAAAATGATTTGGCTCAGGGCTACAGGATCCACACTTGTGTCTCAATTCATTGATTCTTTTGTAGTCCTGGGAATAGCTTTTTACATTTTTGGAAACTGGAGCCTAGATCAAATCATTGCAGTCGGAATCATTAATTATATCTACAAATTTACAGTAGCCATAATCCTTACCCCTCTGCTATATGTAGGTCATGGCTTGATCGATCGATATCTCGGAAAAGAGCTTGCTGAAGAAATGATGCAGGAAGCTTCGTCCGACCGATCATTTTTATAAACCACGCTATCATGGACATAGCCGAATTAACCAAATATATTTTGCCAAACCTGTCTTTTTTTTCGAGAATATTCTACAAACCTTTTCGAAAGATTAGGAATTCAAAATATTAACCTCTACATTTGCACCGTCAATAAGACATAGAACATTTTTCTAAGCCGTGAAATCCTTACTGTCGCTTGTCGTGGGATATTGCAAAGGAGTACATGGCAAGAAAAGTAAGGAAACATCATGGATACAAACACAAAATTCTCAGACCTGGGGATTTCGAATGAAATCTTGCAGGCAGTGGAAGCGATGGGTTATACTCAGCCTTCCCCCATTCAATCACAAGCTATTCCTTTCGTACTAGAAGGTAGAGATGTCATCGGACAGGCTCAAACTGGTACAGGAAAAACAGCCGCTTTTGGTATTCCGATCATTCAACTCGTAGATCCGGATTTTAACAAACCACAGGCGATTATTCTTTGCCCTACTCGTGAACTTGCTGTTCAAGTAGAAGGCGAAATTCAAAAATTAGCCAAGTTTTATCGCAAAATCAATTCTGTAGCCATCTACGGAGGTGAATCTATCGACAAGCAGATTCGCGTCCTTAAAAAAGGTGTACAGATAGTTGTGGGTACTCCCGGACGTGTGCAAGATCACATCAACAGAGGTACACTTAAACTGGAAGATGCTGGTATCATCGTATTAGATGAGGCAGATGAAATGTTGGACATGGGCTTTAGAGACGACATCGAAGCCATTCTTCAAGAAATGCCGGAAGAAAGACAAACAGTATTTTTCTCCGCTACCATGGCCAAGCCTATTTTGGATTTGACCAGAAAGTACCAAAATGATCCTCATATCATTAAGGTAGCTAAAAAAGAGCTTACTGTCGAAAGAATCGAACAAGTCTTCTACGAAGTAAAACCTTCGCTTAAGATGGAGTTGATGGCTCGATTGATGACTGTCAATAATTACGCTCTATCTGTGGTATTTTGTAATACCAAGCGAATGACAGATGAAGTAACCGAAAACTTAGGTTCTAGAGGAATCCTAGCCGAAGCACTTCATGGAGATCTATCTCAAGCTCAGCGAGACAAAGTAATGGGCAAATTCCGAAAAGGACTTTGTACCGTATTGGTAGCAACGGATGTAGCAGCAAGAGGCATCGACGTAGACAATGTAGAAGCTGTATTTAATTTTGACCTTCCCCTGGATGAGGAGTACTACGTACACCGAATCGGAAGAACAGGCAGAGCTGGAAAATCAGGAACTGCTATCAATTTCGTAACCGGAAGAAGAGACGGCTTTAAGATTAAGGATTTGGAAAAATTCACTAAAGCCTCCATCAACAAAATGGATCCGCCTTCAGTATCCGAATTACTTGATCTGAAAAAAGCACAGTTAGTCAAAGACGTATATCGCCAAATTGGTAAGGAAGAAGACAATCAAATCTTTGAAGAGACGATTGGACAAATGCTTACTGAAGGATTATCTATCGAGCAAATTGCTCTTGGTCTTTTGAAAATGAATATGGGAGATGCTGTAAAAGAAATGCGAGAGCAGGATTTTGGCCTTCCAAGTTACCAAGACAGAAGAAGAGAAGGTGGTCGTGACGGTGGTCGCGAGCGAGGAAGCAGATTCGAAAGAGGTGGAAGCGACCGTTTTGGTAGATCAGAAGGTGGCAGAAGAGAGCGACGCGGAGACTCCCCTAGAGGTGAAGGAGGTAGAGATCGGGATCGCGGTGGAAGCAGACCTGAAAGAATCAGAGAAGCCAACATGGCTCGCTTGTTCTTAAACCTAGGCAAAAAAGACAGAATCAGACCCAATGATATCGTAGGAGCCATTGCCGGCGAGGCGGGCATTCCTGGAAGAAGTATTGGGGGAATCGATATTTATGACAATTTCTCCTTTGTAGATGTGCCTCAGAAAGATGCAGATCATGTGATTCGCACAATGAAACACAACACGATCAAAGGAAAAACCGTTAATATGGAAATTTCTAAAGGTTGATTAAAGGTTAATTTGGTTAAAAACACATTTCTTTCGGGAAATGTGTTTTTTTTTGTGTGTTCAAAAAACCCAAATTCATGTTGCTCTTTTTTCAAGAAAACTGCTCTCCTCCCACTATCACGCTTAGCCCAGATGAATCCAAGCATCTCATCAAAGTACTACGAAAACAAACAGGTGATGAGGTGATCGTGACGAACGGTGAGGGCAAGCTCTTTCATTGCCTCATCCAATCTCCCCTCCCCAAAGGCACAAGCCTTAAAGTGATAAAAGAGGAAGAAATACCTAAACTCCCTTTTGAGATCCATTTAGCTATTTGTCCTACCAAAAGCCCTGATAGAATGGAATGGTTGGTAGAAAAAATCACTGAAATAGGCTTTGATTACATCTACCTTATGAAAAGCGAAAACTCGGAAAGAAGCTTCCTGAAAGCGGATCGATTAGAAAAAAAGATCATTGCTGCTTGTAAGCAAAGCTTGCAGTTTTACAAGCCAGAAATAAAGAGCGACTGGACCTTTGAACAAATTGTCACTTCTCCTGACTTTGATGGATTTCAAAAATTCATTGCCTATGTGAATGAAAATCATCAAAACCACCTGCTAGACCTTGCTTTAAAAAATCGCAACTACTTGATTCTTATTGGTCCTGAGGGGGATTTTTCTCCAAATGAAATAGATTCTGCAATTTCCAAAGGTTTTGCACCAGTATCCTTAGGAAAGAACCGACTTCGGACTGAAACCGCAGGCCTTACTGCTGTACAAATGCTTCAGGTCGCAAATCGATAATTTGTGCATATTTAATCTAAAGACTTTATTTGAGGTGGATTTAAGCTGTCAATTTCCTATTTTAGAATAAATATTGGCTTCAATTCTGCAGTCTTATTCTTTTATCAATTCCATAATTTTAGAAGCTGTGCCGTACAAAGAACGAGAAATAGAAAAAAAATACTTTTCCATCGGTGAAGTGGCTACACAATTCAAAGTAGCTCCCTCACTTATTCGCTATTGGGAGGGTGAATTCGACATTATCCGACCCAAAAAAGATAAAAAAGGAAACAGACGCTACACTAAGGATGATATTCAGAAGATTCGATTTATTTTCCACTTGGTAAAAGAAAAAGGCTATACGCTAGATGGTGCCAGAGAAGTCATAGCACAAGGAAAAGACCAGGGCTTTGATAAAGTTCAAGCTGTACAGAAATTGCAGGAGATCAAGGATTTTCTAATCAATATCCGGGAAGAAATCAATGCAAAATCCGGATCATGAACATATCCGATATCACCTCGCACTGAGCTTAGCTCCAAAAGTTGGTCCAGGAGTATTCAGAGCTATTGTAGCTTATGCTGGATCCCCAAAGTCATTCTTTGAAATCCCGAAAGCCAAAGCTGCTAAAATCCCAAAAGTGGGAGCTAAACTTTTGGAGATCAGAAACTCATCTAACCAACTTTTACAGAAAGCAGACGAACTCATCGAACTCGCCGATAAGAAGGGCTTTCGGATCCTAATCCCATCAAATCCTGATTTCCCTGATCGACTCAAAACCCAAGAGGATCATCCAATTTGGCTTTTTTGCAAGGGAAACTCTAATCTGAATTTTGAACGCTCAGTGGGAATCGTAGGTACTCGAAGCGCCACTACTTACGGCAAAACCGCTACCAAAAAAATCATTGAAGATTTAGCCGTCTATCAGCCCGCTATTATTTCAGGCTTGGCTTATGGAATTGATATTGAGGCGCATCGAGCGGCACTTCTTGCTGGATTAGCTACTGTGGCAATCATGGGATCTCCGATTGATCAAATTTATCCTGCTGTACATCGAAAAACCGCCGAACAACTTCAAGAGACAGGAGCACTTATTAGTGAATATGCTCCAGGCGCGAAGATGATGCCTGGGAATTTCCCGGCACGCAATAGAATCATTGCCGGCCTTTCGGATGCCTTGATCGTGGTGGAAGCAGCGGCAAAAGGAGGGGCACTCATCACAGCTGAAATCGCCTACAGCTATGACAAAGATGTCTTTGCCGTACCCGGAAACCTCCAATCTACCTACTCCGAAGGTTGCAATCACTTGATCAAAAAAATGAAAGCCTCTATCTACACAGGACCAAATGATATTGCCGAGGCTTTATTTTGGAGTAAACCCGGTGAAGAGAAAATAGCCAAGCCTAAACTTGATTTCAGCACAAGAGAAGCCGACGAAAAGGCAATTTTAAGTCTTTTACAAGAAAAAGGAGAATCGGAAATTGATCAAATTTCCTACAGTACAGATATTCCTCTTGGCAAATTATCCTCTAAATTATTGACCTTGGAATTTGAAGGAATCGTCAAATCACTTCCTGGGAAAAAATTTAAATTACTAGTTTAATCCAATTTAACAACCTTATTTCTCCTTTAGCTTTCGGATCAACTTGGGGTAATACCAAAGATAAAACCCACTGAAACTCATAAAAATCAATCCCAATGCGCTCAAAGTTGAATAGGTAAGCTTTGCACCTTCATCGCCAGTGGTATAGAAATCCAAGATACTTCCGTCGTGTACTTTTTCTATCCAGTCAGAGTGTCGAGTCCCAACAGACAATACCGCACCAGAAAACCCATCGACTTGCACTTCGGTAAAATGAGTTTTAAAAGTCACTTTTGCTATTCCGTTGTCGGGACGGATATCTATTCTATCTACAGCCGAATCTTCACCCAACTTCTCCATTTCCTCTTCGGCGATTTGGATCATTTGGGTAGGTAAAATCCAATCACCAGTTGCATTTACACTGCGCTGTGTAGGTGGCAATAAGTCCGCCTTCTTTTTCCAGGCCAACAAAAGGGACGTGATACCAATAATAAAAAAAAATATTATCAGCGGTATCCCCAACCACCTGTGAAGATTACGGTACCAGCGGATAGCCTTGACTTTTTTTTGAACTTGTTTCGTACTCATCCTAATAAAAGACTGAATTGGAAAGTTTAATCGCCTCTCCTAGTTCCAACTTATTTAATCCCAATTCATGGCCTTCCTGCTCCAAAGCCTCGATCATTACTTCAGTAGCCATATTGCCTAGGAGTTCATCTTTGGCCATAGGACAGCCGCCGAATCCCATCAAAGCCCCATCAAAACGTCTACAGCCCCCCTTCAAGCCTGCTAACACTTTCTCTCTAATATCTTCCTTTCTGCTATGAAGATGCGCTCCAAATGTAATGTCAGGAAAAGAAGCAATCTGGACTTCAAATAGCTCAGTAATCAAGCTGGGAGTAGCTACGCCTATGGTGTCACTTAGGGATATGGTTTTGATCTCCAGCTCGTCTAATTTCTGGACAAACTCAGCTACCAATTCAGGAGAAAATGGGTCTCCATAGGGATTCCCAAAACCCATACTGAGGTAGACGGCCTGCTCCTTTCCTCTGGTTTGACAAAGATTTTGAATAGATTCCACTATTTCTAGCGCTTTGGAAATACTAGCATTGGTATTCCGCTGCTGAAAAGTCTCCGAAAGGGAAAGCGGGAAACCCAAATAATCAATTTCGGAAAATTGGACAGCGTCTTCTGCTCCACGTAAGTTAGCCACAATAGCCAATAGTTTGGATTTGGAATTATGCAAATCCAGCATTTCTAGTACCTCAGCCGTATCACGCATTTGCGGAATCGCTTTAGGACTGACAAAGCTCCCAAAATCAATCGTATGAAAACCTACTTCCAAAAGTTGATTGATATATGCCGCTTTGATGGCCGTATCAATGAAATCTGGAAGCCCTTGCATTGCATCCCTTGGACATTCGATCAATTGAATCATGCCCAAAATTAAGCAATAAAGCTTAGACCTCTCCGGATTTTGGATATGTGGTCTGAACAGGTTTTGGAATATAAAGACGGCTGTCGAATTAATTGAATCGAGTCGGAATTTTAATTTTAAAAGACACCGACATTCTATTGATTTTATATCTATCTATTTGAAAGCTAATGGAGCAGAATCAAAGAGAAATTTACTCTCAATATGAACTAAATCCCATTTAATTATTTAATATTTACTCTAGGGTAAGAATTAGCTTTTTTAAGGAATCCCTAAAATACCTCCTTAGCGATCTTATATGTTGCATCTGCCTTACTCATCGTATAAAAATGGATACTTGGCATTCCTGCATTTACCAATTCTTTACTTTGCTGGATCGCCCAAGCTATCCCCACTTCCTTTACCTCAGCATTGGTCTTACACTGTAGCAGCTCGTCGGTCAATGCGTCCGGCAAATCCAAAAAGAAAGTTCTCGGAAGCATGGTGATTTGCCCCAGGGTTGTGATGGGTTTCAAGCCTGGAATGATGGGCACATTGATTCCTGCCTCACGCACTTTTCTTTCAAATTCGAAGAACTTTTTATTATCAAAAAACATTTGGGTTACGATGTATTCAGCTCCCTTATCGACTTTCTCTTTGAGATAGTTGAGATCAAACTTTAAAGAAGGTGCTTCAAAGTGCTTCTCAGGATAGCCTGCCACACCTACACAAAAATCAGTATGAAAACTTGTCTCCGTTTCTTCATGTAGGTATTTCCCATTATTCATTCGGATGATTTGCTCCACCAATTCACTGGCAAAATGATGCCCGTCTTTTTCAGCCACAAATCTTCCTTCCGTTTTTGGAGCATCTCCCCTCAGCGCTAAGACATTATCCACGCCGATAAAATTGAGGTCAATGAGTGCATTTTCGGTTTCTTCTTTGGTAAAGCCTCCACACAGTAAGTGAGGCACAGCATCTACATGAAAACGGTTCATAATAGCCGCACAAATCCCCACCGTACCTGGTCGTTTTTTGGTACTTACTTTTTCAAGCAATCCATTGGGATGTTTTTTGTAAATGAATTCTTCCCGGTGATAAGTCACGTCTACAAATGGCGGCTTAAACTCCATCAAGGGTTCAATTCCTTCCAGTAATTCTTTAAGGCTTTGCCCTTTTAGTGGAGGTAAAATTTCAAATGAAAACAGCGTAGATTTCGCGTTTTTCAGGTGTTCGGTTATCTTCATACAGTTTGATTTGCTAATAAAGTAGAAGGCGTATAGGCCAAATTAGGAGAAAGTAAGCGCTCTGCTTGCTCCATAGAGATACCCTTGCGTTCTGCGTAACTCGCCACTTGGTCTTGGGCGATTTTGCCTAATCCAAAGTATTTGGAATCAGGATGCCCAAAATAGAAACCTGAAACCGAACTCGTAGGATACATCGCATAGCTCGAGGTGAGGGTGATACCGATCGAGTTTTCCAAATCCAGAATCCTGGCAATGGTTTCTTTTTCCGAATGCTCAGGACAAGCTGGATAGCCAGGGGCAGGGCGAATCCCCAAATAACTCTCTTTAATCAAGGAGTCGTTGTCTAAATCCTCATGCATAGCATATCCCCAATAGTCTTTTCTCACGAGTTCATGGACGTATTCGGCCGCAGCTTCTGCCAATCGATCTGCTAGTGCCTTAAACAAAATATCATTATAATCATCTCCAGCGGATTGAAATTCAGCAAGTTTAGTCTCCATACCCAAACCTGCTGTCACAGCAAAACAGCCCATGTAGTCAATTTTATCAGGGTGAAGGTAATCCGCCAAAGATCGGTTGGGAACGCCTTTTCCTTTTTTGCCCTGCTGACGCAAAAAGTGGAATTGTCCGATTACCTTCTCAGGATTTTCCGCTTTCAAAATCAAAGCATCATCCGCTTTTCGTTGTACTGGGAAAAGTGAGAATACAGCTTTTGCACTCAGCCATTGCTCTGAAATGAGCTGATCTAGCATGGCTTGAGCGTCTGCAAAAAGCTTTTTCGCTTCATTACCTACGACAGGGTCTTCTAGGATTTTCGGATAGCGGCCACTGAGCATCCAGGTACTGAAAAATGGAGTCCAATCGATGTATTTCCGCAAAATATTCAGATCCAACTCTTCAAGGATGGTATTTCCCAACACCTTAGGTTTTATTGGCTCATAATGCCCCCAAGCAATCTCCACAGGATTGGCTTTCGCTTCTTCATAGCGCACCAATTGTTTGACGGCCTGCTTCGCTTCATGCTCCTCTCGAAGCTGCTGATAGGTTTCTTTAATTCTAAGATGGTAAGCATCTCTTGTTTCCTCAGAGATAGACTCTCCGGCAATAGGGACTGACTTACTGGCATCTGTCACATGGATCACCGTACCAGAGTAAACGGGATCAATTTTCACTGCCGTATGGATTCGAGAGGTGGTAGCCCCACCGATCAAAAGCGGAATCTTCAATCCCTGTCGCTCCATTTCCGAAGCGACCGTAACCATCTCATCAAGAGAAGGAGTAATCAATCCACTCAACCCGATAATATCCACCTTGTTTTTGACTGCCTCATCGATAATTTTTTGAGCATCTACCATCACACCCAAGTCGATGATTTGATAGCTATTACATGCCAATACCACCCCGACAATGTTTTTTCCGATGTCATGGACGTCACCTTTAACGGTAGCCAATAGGATTTTTTTCAATGATGAGGCTTCCTGCCCTTCTTCCGGTAAAGGCATAAAGGGTTCCAGATAGGCCACCGCCTTTTTCATCACTCTAGCAGATTTCACCACCTGTGGGAGAAACATTTTACCTTCACCAAATAGGTCTCCCACCACATTCATACCATCCATCAGCGGGCCTTCTATTACCTTCAAAGGCTCACTCAATGCTAACCTTGCCTCCTCAATATCCTCTACAATAAAATCCAAAATCCCTTTGACAAGGGCATGCTCTATTCGTTTGGAAACAGGGTCCGATCTCCAGGCCTCATTGACTACCTCTTTTTTATCGGAGGCCTTAACTGTCTCAGCAAAATCCAATAAGCGCTCTGTCGCATCTTCTCTCCTGTCGAAAAGTACATCCTCCACCCTCTCAAGCAAGTCCTTGGGGATATCATCGTAGATTTCGAGCATGGTCGGATTGACTATACCCAAATCCATTCCGTGATGTATCGCATGATAAAGAAAAGCAGCATGCATGGCCTCTCTTACGGGATTATTGCCTCGGAAGGAAAAAGAAACATTACTTACTCCTCCACTTACTTTGGCTCCAGGTAAGTTTTCTTTAATCCATTTAGTGGCTAAGAAAAAATCAAGTGCATTTTTCTTATGCTCCTCCATCCCTGTAGCCACGGGAAATATATTTGGGTCAAAAATGATATCCTGGGAATTAAATTTGACCTGATCTACCAGAATTCTATAACTCCTTTCACAGATTTCGATTCTTCGCTCATAGGAATCTGCTTGTCCATCTTCATCAAAAGCCATCACGACGACAGCAGCACCAAATTTCTTGATGGTCTTGGCCTGCTGTATAAACTCCTCCTCACCGTTTTTCAGAGAAATAGAATTGACAATTCCTTTGCCCTGCACACATTTCAATCCCGCTAAAATGATACTCCACTTGGAGCTGTCAATCATGATAGGGATTCGGCTGATTTCAGGTTCGGATGCAATCAGATTCAGAAACTTGATCATAGCAGCTTCACCATCCAGCATCCCTTCATCCATACAAACATCCAGAATCTGAGCACCACCTCTTACCTGATCCAATGCCACCTCCAGAGCTTCATCATACTGCTCGTTTAAAATAAGTCTGGCAAACTTTTTCGATCCAGTGACATTGGTACGCTCGCCAATATTGACAAAATTGATAGTTGGGCTAAAGACCAAAGGCTCTAATCCAGATAGCTTCATGTAGTTTGTCTTAGACATCCGTTCCCTCCTCTTCTTTGATTTCTTCAATTTTTCTAGGCTGATATTCTTCTACAAGTTGGGCCATAGCACGGATATGATCTGGTGTAGTGCCGCAGCAGCCACCCAAAATATTCAGCATCCCTTCTTTCAAAAAATCCCTCACTTGATCTGCCATTTCATTGGCTCCTTGGTCATAGGCACCAAACTCATTGGGAAGACCAGCATTGGGATAGGCCGACACATAAAAA
Organism: Algoriphagus faecimaris; assembly: GCF_900101705.1. Lineage (GTDB taxonomy): Bacteria > Bacteroidota > Bacteroidia > Cytophagales > Cyclobacteriaceae > Algoriphagus > Algoriphagus faecimaris. Next base: position 75,433 of record NZ_FNAC01000015.1, read on the forward strand.
GGAGCATTTTGTGCCAAAACTTTGAGATAAGGGCGCAGTTCTTTGGCGCCCAAGGCACAATTTAAACCAACCGAAAGCAGTGGCACATGGGAAACTGAAATCAAAAATGCCTCAGTCGTTTGTCCGGAAAGTGTCCTTCCAGAAGCATCCGTAATCGTACCGGAAATCATAATCGGAATCCCTCCCTCCTGTGGATCAAGCGGAATGTTTCGCTCTTCATAAACTTCCTGAATAGCAAATAAGGCAGCTTTTGCATTAAGTGTATCGAAAATAGTCTCTACTAAGAGTATATCTACGCCTCCATCGAGAAGCCCTCTCACTTGCTCTGCATAGGCTTCCGCAAGTTGATCAAAATTGATGGCTCTATAGCCGGGATCATTGACATCAGGTGAAATAGAAGCGGTACGGTTGGTAGGTCCCATTGCTCCTGCCACAAATCGCGGTTTGGCTGGGTCTTTGGCCGTAAACTCATCGGCAGCTTCTTTGGCGATTTTAGCGGATTGGTAATTAATCTGATACGCCAGATGGGACAACTCATAATCGGCCTGAGCGATAGAAGTCCCTGAAAAAGTATTGGTCTCAATAATATCCGCTCCTGCCTCTAGGTATTCTTTATGAATTGCCTTGATGATCTCAGGATGGCTCAAGGAAAGCAAATCATTATTTCCCTTCAGTGATTTGGGGTGATCCTTTAGTGCGGGAGTTCGAAAATCGTCCTCCGTCAAAGTATATCGCTGAATCATCGTCCCCATAGCACCATCTAGGATCAAAATCTTTTCCTTAAGTGCTTTGAGTAGAATTTCCGTCTTGTTTTGCATTATTAGTCAATTACTGTTAAAAAGCTTATCGAGCAAAACACGGAGAAAAATACAAATGTAATCTTTTCCGCTCATCTTCTTCCGGCGAATCCGGAATGGGAATTAGCACCTTGGTTACAGGTTGCTAAGACGTCGTAGGGCCCTTCCCTCAGTCTTTCTCGATAAGCTGTTCAAAGGTAATAGCTATCCTTTAATAAAACAGTGGTTCTGTTGAAAAATTGACAAGCCAGTTTATTTGTTTTTGATATTCCCCAAAAAATAAACCTTTTCCCAAGAGAATCACTCATCAAGGACGTACTCCTACTCCAAACATCAAATAAGGGGCGGTCATATAATTAGACATATTAAAATCCGCTAAACGGTAATTGGCCAAGGCAATCTCATACCCTGCCGAGGCAGTAAACACTAGTTCAAAAAACTTTCTCCTTGTCACCGGAATACCATACTCTACCATGATTTCAGGCTTTGCCATCAATCCTGAGTTATGTAAATAACCATCAAATTTCCGCTGCTCAAATAATTCAGGAAAATCGGGTTTATTTTTTTGAAGTGAACTGTATCGCAGGTTTCCAAATCCAAAACCGGCCAAAGCCCCGACTCCGAAATTCCTAAATTGCAAAAATTTATGTCCCGCAAGCGCATAAATCCTTAAACTATTCAAGGAATGAGATCTAGCAGGGCTCGCCGAGCCATCCATCGCTAAATTATACACATCAGCACCGTACAAAAAGCCACTGTTTTCCACTAATATTCTCAATCCTAGATTGGAAGGTCTGCCTGTAAATGGCTCAAATCCAGCTTCTACCAGCTCCTCGTTGAAAGCATTGGGCTGGGTAAAATGTATCCCCGAGAGCAATTGAAAACTAACTGAGGCATCTTTGTAAAAGAAATTTCTATCTGGCAGCGTCACTCCCGCTCCCACTCTGATGAAGGCCCCACTTTGGGTATTATCAAAGGACATGGAATTCATCTCCCACTTCCCCTCAAATGGACTGAAAGAATATCCCATTTTAGCCAAGACAAAAAGCTCCTCTTTTCTGCCCAAAATATTAAAATCGTAGCTTAATTGAAATCCGATCTCGGTCAAAAATCCACCATAGTTTACACTTCCTTTGTGAATGTCCATTTTACGCAGGACCAAACCCCTAGCAGGATCTGAAAGAAAATCATCCAACCTATCGGGTCTACCTGTAGGCAACATTTGGAAATTCAAAAAGCCCAAGCCCATAGACATGTAATGAATCAGCTGAAACCTTCCCTCCTCGGTAAAAGAATACCCTACATTCACCAAAATTCTTGAGGTACGATATCCCATTTTATAATCGTCTAGCTCGCTCTGCGCACTTCTATTTTGGAAAAGTTCAACTCCAAGAGCAAAATCATTGATTCGGGTCTGATAGCCAAGCCCGATTGTCCGGTAGCGCTGACGAAGACCGCTGAGCCCACGATCTTCCAGCATGTTGTCAAACTGATTGAGTTTAGCACCACTTATCCCTAAAGTGGAATAAAAACTGGATCGCTTAGACAACAACTGCTGACCTTTTAAGGAAATGGCGATTCCGAAAAAGAAAATAAAGAAATTGATTCTAAGAAAAAATGACATGAACTTGAATAGGTTGATGCATAGGTGTTGAGTGTGAATTTACCTTCTCGGCAAAATTAATGCTAAACCCGATTCTAAATCAATTTTTAGGAAGAAGATGCTTGGTCAATTTCTCATATAGAAGTTCGGGAGAAAAAGGCTTGGGGATATAATCATCAAAGCCTATTTCTTCAAGTTCTTCTTTGACCTCATTGAAGGAGGTGGCTGTCATCGCCAAAATCGGCATGCTTGCTTTTTTAGGATTAGAATGGGCACGCATTATTCTTGCGGCAGCAAATCCATCCATGACAGGCATCTGTAAATCGATCAAGGCTAAATTGAAATCTTCTTTTTCGAAAAGATCCAAAGCTTCCTTACCGTCAGAAGCAAACACTACCTTTCCAGTATTCCATTTTTTCAAGAATTTCTTGAGCAGAATTTGATTCACTGAATTATCCTCTGCCACCAAAACTGAAATTTGCTGTAAGGATTTGGAGTGAGTTTGGTTTTTAGAAATCGATTCTTGAGAGGGCCCATCCACGACCGACAGGTCTATTTCGAACTCAAAAATACTTCCTCCGTCAGGATTAGGTCTGTAATGAATTTCTCCTCCGTGAAGATTTATCAGTCGCTTGACAATCGCAAGGCCCAGTCCTGTACCACCATACTTGCGAGTAGTGGACGAGCTCGCCTGGGTGAAAGCCTCAAAAATACGCTGAACTTGCTCAGGAGCAATACCTATACCGGTATCCTCAAACCTGAAAAGAATCGTAGATGTTCCATTTCTCCTTTTCAACTCTTTCAAGGTGACTTTTACCAAACCTCTTTCGGTAAATTTAATGGCATTGGATACTAAATTATTCACAATTTGTCCCAAGCGGATAGAATCCCCCAAAATCATTTCCGGAATAGACTCATCAAATTCAGTGAGAATTTTAATTGGCTTTTCATGCGCCTGAAAACTATGGGAATGAAGGATTCTTTGAATAAGATTTCTTAAATCAAAAGGAACCGACTCCAATTCTATTTTACCCGATTCTATTTTATTAAAATCTAAAATATCATTGATTAAAGCCATGAGGCTTTCAGCTGAAAATTGCAAGGTTTCTAAATTTTCCAGCTGATCAGGTCTAGGGTTTTCTTCCATTAGGAAGTGCGCCAAACCGATTACCGCATTCATTGGAGTACGGATTTCATGACTCATCACAGACAGAAACTGTGATTTGGCCTGAGAAGCCATCTCAGCCATTTCCTTGGCCTGCAATAGATCCTTCTGAGCCTCCTTTAGTTTAGAAATATCTCTTGCGATGCCTGTATAATATCGAGAGTTGTTACTCTTATCCAGAATCATTTTCCCATTGGAATTGAAAATTCTGTAGGAACCGTCCAAATGCCTCAACCTAAATTCTAAAAACTGATTTTCGGCCAGAAAATCATTCGATTCGCTAAGCATCTCTTGAAATACATCCAAGTCATCTGTATTCAAAAATTCAAAAATACTTTTGCCCAAAACTTCCTCTGCCTCATAGCCCAAAAACTGGCTGATATTAGGAGATACATAATCCAACATAAAAGTCTCGGAAAGCGAAAAAATTATTTCTGTCGATTCCTCTACGAGAGTTCGATACTTTTCCTCAGATCTTTTTAGGTTTTCTTTCGCCTCGTGTTCTGCGGTGATATCCCTGACAATAGTCAAGGCATAGGCCACTTTTCCTTCTTCTAAAATCGGTCGCATCAATCGATGATACCAGCGGTTTTTGAATCTAAATTCCGTCTCGACAATTTCTTGATCAAAATAGACGCGGTCTAGGAGCTTCCCGATTTTCTCTGGATCAGTGAGGACTATTTCCGAGACGCGCTTTCCCTCAAAATCCTCTGGACCCAACTCCCAATAGTCAAAATTAGTACCCTCTGCGAGTATATATCTTCTATTGGCATCTAATAGGAAAATATTGGTCCCCGGTATGTTAGAAGCTAGCACACGGTATTGCTTATCCTTCTCGGCTTTGAAAACCTCGAAATTCTTTCTTTCCGAAATATCCTGAAAAAGTCCCTCATGCATGATTATTTCTCCTGAATCATTTCTCACATCTGAGGTTTTGTCTTCTACCCATACATAATGGCCTGCCTTGTGCTTGATTCTGTATTGTCCTGAAAAGGATAGGATTCCTGTACTGCTTTTTGATTTTTCCTTTTTGAAATTGATTTCAACCACATCCTCAGGATGCACTAGGTCCATAAAACCCACCTCATTTTCCATCAACTCCCTTGATGTATAACCAAAGCGATTGATATTCTCGGAGATATAGTGAATCCTATAGTCATCATTAGGGTCTACCCGAAAGAGTATCGCTGGACTATTCTCTACAATCTTTCTTGCTCGCATCGCTATTTGTTGACTTTCATAGCGCTCTACTAAACTCCTCAATATAAAGGAATAGCCAATCTTAGATTCTTCCTCTGCATGTATTGCTTGTATGGACAATTCGAAAGGCTGATTTTGGATATCTCTGTAAGTCATCGAGACTTCCTCTCGCCAAGAATCTCCGACTTCTAGCTTTTTAGTGATGAGCTTTAAAGGCTGTTCCTTTTCTGTCTTTACAGAAAGCAGATTTTCTATCGATCCCTGATAATAAGTAGAGGCCTCTTTTTCAGCAAATTGTTCTGCTGCTTCATTCAGGTAAATCACCTTTAAATTCAAATCTGTCACAATGATCGGGTCATCCACTTGAGCCAATATCTGCGACTGAAGTCTAAGATGCTCCTCAGCGGCCAATTTGTGAGTGATATCTGTACAAAATCCATTGACCTCCAACTCTGTGGTGAAATAGTCCTCCTTGACCTCTATATCATAGCTTAAATAGTTCAGCTTGCCTTCTGAGGTTCTCACAGAGAACTCTCCGGAGACTTGTGTCTTATTTTTGATTGCTTGCTTTAAGTGCTTGACAAACTTTGCCCGGTCAGGACGTTCTATTTTGTAGATCAAAGAAGAAAATTCTGCGGTAACAGGTTGATCTCCCATTTCAAAAAGACTTGCTAAACCACCAGAAATATAAAATAAATTCTTACTGGCATTGAACCTCCAAGAGCCTGATTTAGAAAGCCTTTCAGTAGTGGCCAAAAGATTTTCATTCCGTTCAAGCTGACGCGTAATCGATCTTCCCAAATAGGCTCCAGCCAAAATATCTCCCAGCTGCCGGAAGATCTGAAGTTCTTTTTCCACAAACTGCAATTGTGAGGTTTCTATTTCAAAGTATACTAGCCCATGCATACGGGAACCTGAAATCATCGGAATCAGTAAATGCTGAAACCTTTCCTGCTCGTTTTCAGATTGAATGAGCTTTACGATCCCCGCTTCCAATCGGTTTTTTCTGGAGGCAATCATTTCCGACAAAAATGAAGGCAGTATGGTTTTGGAGCCATCTTGAGTCCAAGTATTTAAAACATCCAAGCCATCACTATCGCGATTGATCACCAAAATAAAAGCCCTCTCCGCTTTCATAAAATTTCCAAACAGCTTCAACGTATATTGAAAATCCTGTTCGATATCCGCCAATTGACCATTGATCAAGCGAGAGGATATCTGATTGATCAGGTTTTCAATCTCGAATCGCTTCTGCAGCGAGCGGTCTGTCTCGACAAACTCAGTGATATCCCTGCTACTGAAAAGTATTCCGTTGATTTCAGGATGATCTATGAGGTTTTTGGCATAACTCTCCAGGTAAATCTCTTGCCCATTTAATCGCCTAATCCAAAAATCAATCGCTACCTCCTTTTCAGGAGGAGAAGCCAAGATTTCCTCAAAAGAACCTTTCACTATCTCGATAAGGCCCTCTTTCTCAAAATCACGAAAGCTTTTACCCAAAATAGCCTCTACAGGAAATCCCAATTTGACACTTACCGATTCCGAGATAAACTTATAGTGTCCCTTTTGATCGAGAATTGCGATTAGGTCATAACTATTGTTGAGAATACTTTGAATGTAGTTTAACTCTTCTTTATCCTGAAACACATCGCTAGTGAGAATATGTGCTGCCGGATTGGTTCCATAGTATTTCACACGGCTTCCCTTCACAATCAAAAAACGAGAAGTGTAAGAAGAAGGTAGCTTGGTGAAGCCCCACTCAAATCGTATCTTTTTTCCTTCCTTTGAGTGAATAGTTTTATAGTAGTTCCTACTTGGAACCGAACCGCCTTGAAAATAAGCCTCGATTTCTTTGATCAACTCCTCATTGCCAAACCATTCTTTCCAGTTTTCTGAATCAATCTGAAAATTTTCTCTGGCAAAGGAATTCCAGAAAATAATCTCCTCAGAATCCATTAAAAAGAGGGGTTCTTTGATCTCATTAAAAAAATCAGAGATGTCAAAATGCTGTAAACTACTCATACCGAAAAATAAAAATTTATTCGATACTTTGAGGTATTTTAGATCACTGATTAAAAACTTTTTCTAAAATAAATCTCGGACAGCTAAGTCCGAGATTAAATTACCCCACAGATAAATGGATTTTAGAAAACACCTAGCGCACTCCTTCCAATTATTATTCAAGTAAATACAACCTTCAATCAGGCAATTCGTGAAAAATTACTCAAACTATTCAATAAATAAGATGATAATTACAACCACCAACAATTTAGAAGGTCACAAGATCGAATCTTATCTAGGCATCGTTTCGGGAGAAACAATTATTGGAGCCAATGTTTTCAAAGATTTCTTTGCAAGCATCACAGATATCGTAGGGGGACGCTCTTCCTCTTATGAGCGGGTACTCCGCGAGGCAAAAGCCACTGCAATGTCTGAGATGGAAATGCAGGCTCGTGCATTTGGTGCCAATGCTATTGTAGGGATTGATCTTGATTATGAGACGATCCGCGATGGAATGCTCATGGTAACTGCCAGTGGTACAGCTGTCAAAGTAAATAAACTCTAAAAATCAGCCCTGTTCACGCAGGGCTTTTTTGATTTCCTTTAGGACAGTATCAGCTGCTGCTTTTTTACAGAAATATTGATTGACGATGACCACAGGAGCAGATTTACACATATCCATACACTTAGTCTCTATGAGTTTACAGTTTCCTTTAAGCTCCCCTGATTTCAGTTCGGCTTTCAATTCTTTTTTAAGAGACTTTGCTCCTGCCCCTCTACAGTCGGAGCCGTTACAGAGAAAAATCAATTGCCGTTTATGTCCCATGGATTTGTAATTTTTGGTATCTGACTAAAGTCCAGAAACCCACTGCATCATTACAGCACTTAAATAGGCTCCATAAGTTCCCACGGCATAGCCCAAGACTGCCAAAAGCACTCCAACTGGAGCTAGCGAGGCATCAAAAGCCGATGCTACAATCGGGGCAGATGCTGCACCACCGACATTTGCTTGAGAACCTACAGCCACATAGAAAAAAGGTGCCTTGATCATCCAAGCTACAAGAAGCATAATGATGATGTGAAAAACCATCCATAAAATGCCGATCAAGAAAAGAATAGGATTGTCTAGAATAGCCCCCAGATCCATTTGCATTCCTATAGTAGCGACCAAAACATAAAGAAATACTGAGCCAAATCTTGAGGCACCAGCTCCTTCAAGATTACGAGCCCGAGTGAAAGAAAGTCCAAGTCCAAGAGTGGTAGCTACCACTACGATCCAGAAGAAAGTCGAATTTAAAGAATACGGATCTAGCTCAGGATAATTTGCTCCTATGTAAGGAGCTACAGTATCCGCGATCAAATGAGAAATGGCTGTCACGCCAAAGCCTATCCCTAATATCTTCATAGTATCTGCCAAAGTAGGAATCTTCATGATTCCCGCTCTGAAGCTTTCTATCTTATCTCTAAGTTCGTAAATCGCACTACTATCCGCTTTAAATAGTCTGTCAATTTTTTCTGGATTCCCCGCCCAATACAAAAGAAAAGCCATCCATAAATTTGCCACCAGGACATCTACCGCGATCATTTGGGCAAAAAGAGAAGGACTAGCCCCAAATACTTCCAACATGGCTGTCTGATTGGCCCCTCCTCCTATCCAAGAGCCTGCAATGGTAGCCAAGCCTCTCCAGATTTCTTCAGGACCATTACCTCCCAAAAGCTCAGGCTGAAAGAGCCCCACCGTCAGCAAAGCCAAAGGACCACCCAGCATAATGCCCAGCGTACCTGCCAAAAACATGGTCAAGGCCTTGGGGCCAAGTTTTAAAATACCTTTGAAGTCAATACTAAGTGTAAACAAAACTAATGAGGCGGGCAAAAGGTAGCGACTCGCAACAAAGTACAGATTTGAGGTCTCTCCTGATATGAGCCCCAGAGAATTAAACACCGCAGGAATAAAATAGCAGAGCAATACAGTAGGAACTACTCGATAAAACTTCTGAAAAAAGATGTTTTTACTTGCAGCAGTCGCAAAAACAAGAGCAACAGTTGCTATCAAAATACCAAAAACTACAGCATCATTGGTAAACAATGGGTTGGCTTCTTCCATGATCTCTATTTTTAATTGACCTTGCAACAATACCAAAAAAAGCCCAAATGAAAGCTTTATTGTGACTGAAGGATTTCTAAGAATTCGGATAAAATCATAGCTGTAGCCCCCCAGACCATTTCTTTTTGGATTTCAAAGTAAGGCGTATCCAATTCTAAACCTTGGTTGACAATCAACTTTTTTCTCATCAAGATGCCTTTATCGAATAAGGAAAGAAGTGGGGTAGGAAGAATCTGCTGTACTTCTCTGGCTTCAGGGACAAAATCAGGAATCTCTTCAGAAAAGGCGATTACAGGCTTCACCAAAAAATTACTCGCAGGAATATAAAGGTCTGTCAGGCTACCTAATACTGTGACTTTTTGAGGATTGATTGCAACCTCCTCTTCCGCTTCTCTAAGTGCAGTGTAAATCAAATCAGCATCCGTAGGATCCATTTTTCCTCCAGGAAGTGCTATCTGACCTCCGTGGACTCCAGGGTAATTGGGCCGCTTGATCAAAGGAAAAAAAGCCTGATTTCCTTCCGGATAAATCATGAGTAAAACTGCACCTTTCCGATGAGATTTTGGAGTTATAAGGTCAAATCTCCTCTCATCCACAGGCTGAGGGGACATTTTCAATTGGGCATTTTTCCCAGGAAGAGGTTTGCTTATCCTCTCTTTGATTCGATGAATCGCCTCATCAAAATTCATATTATTTAAGCGTCAACGGTTTGATCTTCTGATCAAGATAGGAAGTCATCGGATAAGTAGTAGTCACTTTATTGAGACTGTATTGGCGCAGGACCAATCCTTCCAATTCGATCACCCAAGCCATCGGACGAAAACCCTCATCATCCTGAAAAAAGCCCAATACTAATAATTCATTTTCATTAAGCCACGAAGCTTCCTCAAACATTCCTGAGGGCCCCATAAATAATAACCTTTTTTTCATGCCATCTTCCTTGTACCAGACAACTTCTGCATCAGGGTTAAGGTAGGGTCGACCTTCTTCATCCTGTGATTCTATTTTGTAAGAATAGATATCGATGACTCCATTTCCTGTCGGATGGGGAATCTGATAAGGAGCCAAAGGATCATCTAAAGCAATCGGGTTTTTCTCTGGCATTTCATATTGATCCAGGGTATCTGTCATTATAAGTTTAAAATCATAGGAAGAAAAACTTCCCACGTGTTCCTGCCAATGCTTGCGCCAATTCTCCTTTTGAGCAAGAGCGACATCGAAGCGCTCCGCAAAAGAAATGGCTGAATTCTCCTCTAGCCCAGAAACAGTAGTTTCCTCCTCAGGGCTCTGTCGCGTACAGCCGGAGATACAGAATACAGTCAAAAGCAAAAATGTATAATGTCTATAAGTGTTCATTTTCTAAAGAATAGGAATGCCAAACTAGGACATTCAAAAGAAAAAACAAGAATTCTGCTACTCAGAAAATCTAAAAAAGAAGCTCTTTTCCAAAAAACGCCTAGGGAATTAAATTCAAATGGTAGATATCGCTTTGATTTCGAGCGATTCCGAAATACTCAAAACGGTCCATCGTAGGAATGTCCTCCACCAAATCAAAAACCACACAATCCCTAGCCAATCCTTCGAAAATCAGAGTGAATTGGTAATGCTCCTGATCTACCCTAGTCCACAGGGGAGCAAAACTTATCTTATCAGCATTCAGCAACTTGGACTTCGCGCTGGAATTACCACAGATCAAGTAGGTATTGGACCAGATGCGAATCAAACTTGGAAGTTCAGAAATGGTAAGGGTAACATGAATCACAACTTGTCTCTCGGCTTCGACTTGCGCTTTAGACTCTTGAAGCAATTTGGGATCAAGTTTGATTTTTGGTTGGGTTTCTACTTCTGGAAAATCACTCATTCCTTCTCTACCGCAAAATTAATTCCGATTGAGACATTGACCTGAAAAATTGCCAAACTTCGGGGAAAAATCCTGCTCAAATGTCCTTGATCGATTCAACTCCTAAACTATCCGTCATAAAAAATCAAAAGCGCTTCAAAAATACTCCTAAAATCAAAAAAGGCCGGACTATGAATCCGACCTTTTCCTGCTCTCAAACCTATTAAACCTATTGTAGATATTCAATTCATGAATACCTTCGAAAAGTAGAAAATGTTTTTATATACTCCAAACAATCGATTGCGAAAGATTTTCAAAATTTTATTTTCCGCTTATTTTTTGGTGTAAATAGTTAAAAATCAAGCTTATTCATTTTTGAATTTTTTTATAGTTTTTTCTTGAGATTTGGGAGCCATCGTGATAATTAGTTTATGCAATCGTCTGCATAAAATTCCAGTTTTTTCATAAAAAAATCCAAGCGCACTTGTACTCTCTTTTTGTTCATCTGTTTATAATTGAATTTTAAAGGTCATAACTTGTCCCTGATATCGGGATAGCCTGTCCCTAATTTCTCGGGAGAATCTCGCTCATTCTCCCCAATACATCGGGGCATACCACTGTGTGTCGCTTTGGGTCATGCTCGATTTCATCTAAATTTACTTTATGCCGCACAGAGCCATTCCACTAGCCCAAAAAATCTACCAGGGTTTTCAAAGCTATATTCAAACCTTCAATAGTCTCACTGCACTCGCCCCCGTCCATTTCCAAAACAGGGACTGGATAGCTATGCAGCAAAATCATCGACAGCGTCTTCGTCTCTACAAAGACCTGCTTTTTCCATTGGTTGCTGAATTTTCTAAAATTCTCGGGGAAGATGACAAGGAAAGGTCCATTTGGCAAAAAATCAGAACAGAGTATCATCTGCTCATTCGCGACAGAGAAGATGTAGAACTGGCCGAGACATTTTTCAACTCCACCATCCGAAAGGCTTTTCCGGGCATGAGTACTGATGAAGAGCTAATGTATCTGATGGAAGGCTACAGTTCCTGTCACATTCACGAAAATAGTCAGCTGCTCAACACCTACCCCGGCTCATTGGGTTTGGAACAAATTATCCGATCCCTGCTAGACGATTATGACTTTGGGGCACCGTTTATGGATAAAGAGCAGGATATACAGTTCCTCATTGAAAGTGTCAAAAATGTCATTCTGACTCGTTACCAACCCGGACCTGAAACAGTGACTCAGCTATTGAAGCCGGTATTTTTCAGAAACAAGGCGGCCTATCTCATCGGGAGAACTTTCGTAGGTCAGAAATGGATGCCTTTTATCATACCCATTTTACATGGGCCTAAGGGGATATTTGTAGACACCTTGATTTTTGACCCCAATATGATGAGTACTCTTTTCAGCTTTACTCGATCCTACTTCATGGTAGAGGCAATAATCCCATCCCAGATCGTTGGTTTTTTGAGCTCCGTCATCCCTCATAAAAAAACACACGAATTATATAATGCCATTGGCTTCAACAAACATGGCAAGACCCTATTTTATCGTGATTTTCTTCTTCATATACAGCAAAGTGAAGATCAGTTTATCGTAGCTCCCGGGATCAAAGGAATGGTAATGACCGTTTTTACCCTCCCCTCTTTCGATGTGGTTTTTAAATTGATCAAGGACCACTTCGAACCCCCTAAAAGCATGACTCGCCAAGAAGTAAGAGAAAAGTACAAACTCGTATCGCTTCATGACAGAGTCGGCCGCATGGCAGATACGCATGAATTTGAATACTTCAGGATCCCCATCCATCGTATCAGTCCCGATTTGATGCGTGAGCTACGAAATACGGTCAACTCACTAGTTCAAATCACCGAAAACGAGGTTATTCTAAAGCATCTCTACACCGAAAGAAAGATGGAGCCGCTCAATCTATTCTTGGAATCCTGCACAACCGAAGAAGGCAAAGCTGTGGTAGAAGATTATGGACGAGCTATCCTACAACTTGCCCAAGCCAATATTTTCCCTGGGGATATGATGACCAAGAATTTTGGTCTGACCCGTCAAAAAAGAGTAATTTTTTACGATTATGACGAGATCGAATTTCTGACGGAGATGAATTTCCGAAAAAAACCTGTCGCAGAAACGTATGAGCAAATCTATGCTCCAGAACCATGGTATGAAATCGCCAAAAACGATGTGTTTCCAGAGGATTTTCGCAGGTGGATGATTGGACGCTCTGACCTAAAGGAGCATTTTCTAGCTTACCATCAAAATTTATTTGACCCATTTCATTGGTCAAAAATTCAAGAAAAGATTCGTAAGGGAGAGTTGCTCCATGCTTTTCCCTATCCTGAAGAAATCCGCTTTCGACCGCTAGAAAAAGTATAGGTTTCGTTCTTGCTTCGCAAAAACCTATTTTTGCATTTACTGGTTGAAAAATTCAGTGCGCTATACTATGAAACTCCAAGAACATCCTATAAAGACCTCTACTGATTGTAGGCGAAAAATTATCTTGCATACGCCCCAAGATGATTTTAGACCGGTCTACCTTGCCGGAAATTTCAATGAATGGGCTACTCAAGACAGTCAGTTCCAGATGCAAAAGATCGAAGAAGGCCGATACGAATTTGAATTTCCTGAGGAAGAAAGATTTCAAGGTGAGCTGATTTATAAATTCACCAAAGGCGACTGGTCGGAGGTAGAGATAGACCGATACGGAAATAAAACTCCCAATAGGAAGTGGAAAAGTGAGAGTAACATACAGGTAGAAAAAGTATCCAAATGGCGCAAAAACTGGCTTCCTTACCGGCCGTCCCAGTTGCCAAAAATCCATTTGATTTCAGAGGAGTTTGAAATTCCTCAACTCAATAAAACCAGAAAAATCTGGGCCCTGCTTCCTCATGATTACGATAGCTCACAAGAGCATTACCCCGTACTTTATCTCCAAGACGCACAAAACCTTTTCAATGAAAAATCCGCCTATAATTGGCAGATTGATAAGAAACTGGCTGTGATGTCGGATTATGGAATTGGGAAAATCATCATCATTGCCATCGAGCATGCAGAGTCAGAGCGTATCCAAGAATACAATGTCGGGCGCACTCTTTTAGGTGTGGGGCATGGTAAAAAATACATTCGTTTCATCACTGATACATTGAAGCCCTTTGTGGATAAAACCTTTAGAACTCAGCCTGAAAGAGAAAATACGGGAATAGGCGGAAGCTCTATGGGTGGACTGGTTAGTATTTTTTCCGGATTGATTTACCCTGAGGTCTTTGGCAAGCTTTTGGTTTTCTCCCCTTCCTTATGGGTCATTCCCAAAATCAAATTGGGATTTCTCGACTTTTTCGAACCACAAGAAACCCGATTTTACCTTTATGCCGGAGGGGATGAAAGCGAAACAATGGTATCCCATGTAAGTAAACTGCGAAAGCGACTACTAAAAAGAGAAAGTCAGCAGGGCAAAATGAAAATCCGGCTATCTATAAACGAACAAGGAAAACATAACGAAAGCTATTGGAGTGATGAGTTTCCCAAGGCTATTGAATGGTTGTTTTTTAGTGATAAATCTGAATAAAACCTTATGAAACTGAGCACAAAAAGAATAATAAATACCAAAGGATTACTGCAAGTCATTCCAGTAAAAGAAGACTTGCGAAATGAAATTTTAGCTAAACAGTTACCAAAACAAAAGGTCAATCCCTTGCTTTTTTCCGCAAAAAAAGACAGCACCTATTTCCTGGAGGATGAAGAAAAACTAATCCTTTTGGTAGGCTTAGGAAAAAATCCGCTTTACCAGACTATCGCCTCTTGTTTTCGGAGGATTCTTTCTAAAAATGGAGAACTGATTAGTGGATGTGTGCAAATCGATTTTTCAGAAGAATTCGAAGCTGAAGAAATAGAAGCTGCATTAGTTGGTTTTCAGCTAGGTAATTATCACCTGGATTTTTACAAAAAGGAAAGAAAAAAATCCTTTGATCAGCTTGAGGTTGGAATAAGCTCAGCAAGCGATTCAGGTCTTGTTTATATTAAAGAAAGAGCCCAGAAAATAGCCCACGCAAAAATCGAGGCCTTTAAACTGGTAGATCTTCCTCCAAACGAACTCACTCCCTCTTACCTAGGCAACTGGGCGATTCAACTTAACAAAATCAACCATGTTAAGGTAAACGTGTATACTCAGGAGCAGGCAAAGAAAATGGGGCTTGAGGCTTTTTTGGCAGTCAGTAGAGGTTCCGCCAAAGCTCCTCAGTTTATTGTCATTGAATACAGGCACCCTCAGGCTGATAAGCACCTAGGCCTTGTAGGAAAAGGGGTCACTTTTGATACTGGAGGGCTCAATGTCAAGACTCAAGGTATGCACTACATGAAATCTGATATGGGAGGTGCAGCAGCTGTTTTAGCTGCTACTCAACTGATCGCCGATCTCGAAATCCCTGTAAACCTAACCACCATCGTACCTGCTGTAGAAAACGCGATAGACAAGGATGCTTATTTGCCGTCTGAGATCATTGGCAGTCATGCAGGACTGAGTATAGAAGTAGTGGATACCGATGCGGAGGGACGCTTGATTCTGGCAGATGGACTTTCCTATCTCACCCAAAACTACAAGGTAGATACTCTGATCGATATGGCGACCTTGACGGGTAGCTCAGTGGCCACTTTTGGCTACGAATGCGGGGCCTTATTTTCAAATGATGACAATTTGTCCCAAGATATTCAGGAGGCAGGTAAGCTGATAGGAGAAAAAACCTGGCCACTCCCCTTATGGGAGGCTTATGCAAAAGAAATGGAAAGTGAAATAGCAGATATTCGAAATTATCATGGAAAGCCCCTTGCAGGTGCCATCACTGCGGCCACTTTTCTCCAAGCGTTTACCCACAAGCATCCCTCTTGGGCGCATCTCGATATCGCAGGTGTAGCTTTTGGAGACGGAGAATTTTCAAAAACCAAATCAGGAACCGCATTTGGTGTTCATTTATTACTTAAATTCATCGAAAAACAGCTTTAACTATGGAGGCCCAATCCAAAACTTTTCTCTGCATATCGAATTATTTCAAAGGAAACGCTTTTCTTACGGCGCTAAAAAAGCAAGGAAATCGAGTCTTTTTAATCACCACAGAAAATCTCAAAGAAAGTCCCTGGGCATTTGAGTCTATAGACGAACTCTTCTTTATGCCAGGTCAGGATTTAGATTGGGATCTGAATTTATTGCTTCAGGGAGTGGGAGGTCTGATGAAAGAACATAAAATAGATGCCATCATTGCCCTGGATGATTACGATGTAGAAAAAGCTACTTTTTTGCGAGAAAATTTGAGAATTGCCGGTATGGGGCAAAGTACAGGCCGCTATTTTCGTGACAAACTAGCCATGAGAATCAAAGCCCAAGATGCTGGCCTGAAGGTTCCGGCCTTTTCCCCTTTGTTTAACGACGAAGACATCAATCAATTTGCGGATCATATTCCAGCACCATGGGTATTAAAACCACGCTCCGAAGCTTCAGCTCATGGGATCATCAAAGTGTACAACAAAGAAGAGCTCTGGAAGCATATTCACGATTTGGGAGACAACCGGCTTTATTATTTAGTAGAGCAATTTAAGCCTGGAGATGTTTTTCACGCCGATGGACTGATTCTAGAAGGAAAAAATCTATTCCTTTCCGTTTCCCAATATTTGACCACACCTATGGAAATATCCCAAGGAGGAGGTATTTTTCGCTCTGCTACCATTGAGTATGGTTCAAAAGATGAGAAAGCCATCAAAAAGGTAAATAATGACATCATGAAAGCCTTCGGAATGAGATACGGGGCCACACATACAGAATTCATAAAGTGCCACGAGGATGGTGAGATTTACTTTTTAGAAACCTCTTCCCGAGTCGGTGGAGCACATTTAGCAGAAATGGTAGAAGCAGCCACAGGTATCAATCTGTGGGCAGAATGGGCAAAAATCGAAGATGCAATAGCAAAAGATCAGCCGTATAAAGCTCCAAAACCCCTCAAAAACTATGGGGGGATAGTGCTGACATTATCTCATGCACAAAACCCCGACCTAAGTAGCTTTGACGATCCTGAAATTTTCTATCGAGTCATGCTTGAATATCATGCAGGATTAATTGTCAGGTCAAAGGATCAAAAAAGAACTAGATTACTTTTGGACGATTATGCAGAGCGCTTTGCGAGGGAGTTTTCTACCTCCGCCGCGGCGCCGGATGTGAAAAAATTTCACTAGAACTTCTCTTCGATTCCCAAGCCAAATAAAGCAAAGTCGTATTTCACAGGATCGACAGGATCAAATTCCCTCAATCGCTCAGTCAGTTCTATTGCAGTCTGCCAATCGGTCTGCTTTCTATGAATCAATCCTAACTTCCTTCCCACTCGATCTACATGAAGATCGGTGGGACAAATGAGCTGAGTAGGACTTATTTTTTTCCAAATCCCAAAATCCACTCCACGGTCATCTTGTCTCACCATCCATCTCAAAAACATATTTATGCGTTTACAAGCAGCTTTTCGGGTGGGCGTGGCAATATGCTTTCGAGTTCGGGCCGGAGCTTCTTCCAAGTGAAAGAAAAACTCATGAAAAGCAGACAAAATTTCCCCCATATCCTGACCTCCACTTATCAAGAAAGCCTCTTCTAAAGAATGATACGATCGGTAGAACCAAGTCAAGAAATGAATAAAATATAGCGTGTCTACGTCATTAAAAGTACGGTGTTTAAAACTCAAAAAAGGCTTAAGATCATCTTCTTTATGGTTCAGAAGAAAATCGTGAGGAGCATTATCCATCATTTGGAATAGCTCCAAACACTTATTGATAATGGTTTTTCGCTGTCCCCATGCTAATATTGCCGCAAAAAAACCCGAAATCTCAATATCTTCTTTTTTGCTAAATCGATGGGGAATCGAAATAGGATCGTGAGTTATAAAACCAGGTCGGTTATATAAATCGACCTTTTCATCCAAAAAATCCTTTAGACTTTGCATGATCAAATTGCCACTTTTACTTCGCCACCTTGAGTCCCATCAAACCATTTAAATAGCAATTCATTTTCAATCCTCTCAGAGATATGCCAATCAAAGGATTTGATAGTAGTGAGCGGTCGAAGACTATCGTCTTCAGGGTTGTAAAGACAGATATCAAAATCCGGAAGGTCTTTAGCCTCAAGACTATTCCATTTTTCTAAAATAATCCCCTCCTCCATCACCCTCACTTTATTTCCAAAGACGAAATCTGAGAGCACAGATGGCACACCATCCATTCTTCTCAATTTAAACCCTGAAGGCCCAAACATAATCTGCTTAACTGCTTTGGCTTCCAATACCTGATTGGAATAGGGCAAGGGTTGCCATTCTTGATCTAGGATTTCTTCAGCTTTTCCCTCAGGCCTCAATTTGGTCAGGAGTTGGGATAATTTGGAGAAAAACCAGGTCAACCCAATGAAAAGAATTCCAAAACTGGCAAGGATCGGATAAGAAATGACAAAAATTGCATTCCAAATTAACCGGAAAACATGGTGAAAAAACAATGATACTTTATTCATGGGGTAAACTTAGCAACAAAGGTACCCTTCAACCCTTGTATTTACAAATTGAAAAGAAGCAGTAAGGATAGCCTAGCGAAGAGGGATATTCAAGGAGAAACCATTGGGACCTAGGCTGATTTGCTCTAGAAAGTTAGGGAGCTCTCCTGCGTGGGCATGATGAAAACCATACATGATTCCATCAAAAACCATCAGAAAGGCACCCTGAAGGATCACTGACTTCCCGAATCCCACCAGTCTTTCGTTTGATTTTCTAAGCCCTCTTTCCTTCATATATAAACCTCCTGCCATGTAAGCCACATCCAAAGCTGCATTAACCAATAAAATCTTTTCAATTCCCTGCTGAGCTTCTAATGTATGCCAAAAATCAGAACCCGGACTTTCTTTTGTAGCCTGCCAGTAGCCAAAACCAGCAATCAGCAAATTCACTGAGTTCCAATAAATATTCATCTGATGAAAGGCCTTGACTTCCCCTGTTTGCTGTCGAGCGGACAGTCCTCCCCAAATCATGTTTCCAACCGCCCAAGAACCTAAGATCAGCATACCTTTTTGATTATAATCCAATCGCTTTGAATTAAAATCTTCGAGCCCGGGGAGTTCTTGTCCCAAGGAATCGATCGCAATAAACAAAAGGCTAAAAACGAGTAGAAATCTAAAGGAAGAGCGAAAGTTCATAAAATTTAAACTTTAAGAATAGAAGAAAGTTTATTCAATTCTTTTAAATCAACGAAAGGGATTTCAAGTCACTTTTCCAAATGAAAAAGTCACCTTCGGAAAAGTGACTCTTTTGTATTCAAATCGATTTTCGAAATCTCAATTAATACATCACCTCCACAGGGAAACGGCCATTCACTGCTTTCAATTGATCAAAGGCAGCTTGTGACAACTTAATCACCAACTTGGAGTTGTCCCCTGTTTCAGGTAAGACTCCTACCACACGAGCAAAAATCGCAACATCATTCTCTTCATTTTTTACTCGCATAATGGTTCCTACTGGAGCAGTTCTATGCAGTACCAAGTACTTCTTATGAGAACCCGTTCCTTCGATCAATTCAGCTTGTCCAGTTTCTTTGATATTTTTAAAACCGCCACTATTCGCACCATCAGGCACCGCATTCATTTCTTCTGCATTGCTGACTACCTTGGCCTCGCCCACTAGTGGCACATCGGAAGGTCCTGCTTGAGCTCTTCCTACTTTGATGACCTGTCCCACGCGTAGATTATTTGAGCTCAGGGCATTCCAATTGATCAAATCTTCTACTTTAGCATTATAGCGATTAGACAGAGAAAACAAGGTCTCTCCAGATTGCACTTCATGAGAAATCCAGTCTCCCGGAGTAATTGGCTTTGAAGTACTGGCTGCAGGACTTGCAATTGTTTTTTCAGGCTTAGGGTTTTCTGTTTTAGTTTCAACCTTTGATTTTTCTTCTTTAATCTTCGCTACTTCCTCTTTTTTGGCTTCTAATGGCTTCGGAGCTTCCACAATTTTCTTCGGCTCTTCCTTTGTGGTTTCGGCCAAGACTTCTTTTGCAGGTTGAGGAGGCTCAGGACTACTTGTAGCTTTTTCGATTATGAGCGCTTGTCCCACGCTGAGATCATTTCCTCTTAACTGATTCCATTCCATGATTTCACTCACGGAAACATTATACTTCTTGGAAATGGCAAAGAGGGTTTCTCCGGCAGCAACTTTGTGCAAGTTAGCTCCCGATGGAACTTGAGATTTTGATACGTAAGGCACCCGGATTTGCTGACCAATTTTGAGCCCAGATTTCAAACTCTCGTTGGCTTCGACTATTTCTCCCACAGGAGTCTGATATCTTCTGGATATCGCAAAAAGCGTCTCCTTAGCTTCTACTGCATGAATGATAAAGGATTTGTCGCCCACACGTTCTATACCTACAGAATCTCTGAGCATCAATTCATTTTCGGAAGCAAACCCGAAAGAAGAAAGCAAAAGGAGTGAAAAGAGTGTAGAAAATGTATACTTGAAACTCATAGATTAGACTGGAGTTAGGTTTTTGATCTTTATTCAACCCAAACACTAACAAGAATAATGCTAAAGAGCATATCCAATGGTATTTTTAGGAAATTCTTTGAAACTACCTCGCAAGCTGCCCATTTTCTAGAAAAATCAACTATATCAACAAATTCAGTGTTATCTTTTGACAAAGTTTAGATTCATGAATGCGAGCATAATGTGGCCATCACACACTGGTATGCCCCGATGTATCGGGGAAAATGTGCAAGATTCTCCCGAGAAGTTCGGGACAGGCTATCCAGATACTCGGGACAAGTTATAAACTTTGAAAATCAATTATAGATATATGAAAAAGCTATTTCTACCTGTTTTTTTTCTTTTCGCCTTGTTATCCAGCGAACTAGTCGCTCAAGACACCACAAAGGTCAAGAAAATTTTCACCTTTAAAATCGACAAGGATATTGATCCGGGAATGAATCGAAGGGTGAAATTAGCACTGGAAGATGCTAAGGAAAAAGAGGCCGATATCATCATCATCGAAATGGATACTTACGGTGGAGCTGTCAATGATGCAGATGATATTCGTACGATGATTTTAGAAACAGAAGTCCCGATTTACACTTTTATTAACAAGGACGCTGCTTCAGCAGGAGCTTTAATATCAATTGCTAGCGATAGCATTTACATGGCACCGGGGTCTAGCATAGGGGCTGCCACGGTCGTAAATGGGGCTGATGGAGCTGCAGCTCCTGATAAATATCAATCTTACATGCGATCCATGATGCGTAGCACAGCGGAGGCTACGGGTAGAAACCCCAAAATAGCCGAAGCTATGGTGGATGAAAAAATTGTAGTGGAAGGGGTCAGCGAAGAGGGTTCTGTAGTGACCCTTTCTGTTTCTGAAGCGATACAATTTGGGTTTTGTGAAGGAGAGTATCGCTCAATAGATGCTATTCTAGAGGCACAAAACCTACAGGATTCGGAGCTAATCGCTTATCAGGTTTCTGAAACCGAACAGATCATCTCGTTTTTCCTAAATCCAGCCATCAGTGGTGTACTGATCCTGATTATTATCGGTGGTATATATTTCGAATTGCAAACTCCAGGAATTGGGTTCCCGATCTTGGCTTCCATTGTGGCTACCATCCTGTATTTTATCCCCTATTATCTCAATGGTTTAGCTGAAAATTGGGAGGTAATTGTTTTTGTGCTGGGAATCATCCTATTGGCAGTAGAAATCTTTGTGATCCCAGGTTTTGGGATTTTTGGAGTATTAGGAGTCATATTCATCTTAGGTGGCTTAGTTTTAGGCATGCTACCTAATCAAAACTTCAACTTTGATTTTGTTCCGGCAGCAGACCTATTTGCGGCTTTACTCACAGTCATTTTAGCAGCCTTAGCTGCTATAGGCCTGGTTTTTTGGCTCACACCAAAGGTCAACCAATGGGGGGCTTTCAGCACCATCACACTCGCATCCACTCAAGCCCGCACAGAAGGATACACCTCAAGCTTTTACAGTAATGATCTCATGGGGAAAGTGGGAAAGGTTCACTCTAGACTCAGACCGAGTGGACGAGTAGAAATAGAAGGTGAAATCTACGATGCCTCCTCACGAGGAGAATTTATCGATCAAGACGAACATGTAGTGGTGATCTCTACAGAAGGAACCTCACTGAAAGTCAAAAAACAGGAAGTGTAAAAACTTGGGTTTTTGCTATGTTTGCGAAATGAATCCTTTCCAATCCATCTACGAAGCCGTAGGAAAAGATACTATTCAGGAGTTAGCAGCTGGCTTTTATCGAGAAGTCGCTCAAAATGAAGACTTGAGAAGACTTTACCCCGAACAAGACCTCCAGCCTGCAGAAAGGAGACTTTTTTTATTTTTAGTTCAAGTCTTTGGAGGACCTCAAACGTATTCGGAAGAGCGAGGTCATCCAAGATTGAAAATGCGGCATTTTCAATGGAAAATCGATCCTAAAATGAGAAATCACTGGCTCAACGCGATGTTTGCATCCATGGATAAGTTGGAGTTGGATCCACAGGTCCGCGAATTGATGATGAATTATTTTGTGAAAGTTGCCAATCATATGGTCAACCATGATTAAGCTCTTGAGAAGAATTTATTCCATCTATGCAGGATTGCTTTTCATCCTAAGTTTCCTAGCCATCTTCCCTTTTTTCCTGATTTGCATCTGGATACCCGGCTGGAAGAGATTTGGCCGAAAAATCAACCGATATTGGGCGAAAATTTACTTTTCCCTGATCTTTCTTCCTGTAAAGGTGGAGCAAAGAGCCAAGCTTGAAAAAGGTAAATCCTATATTTTTTTGGCGAACCATTTCAGCTACTTGGATATTGCTATGATGGGTTTCATCCCAGGTGATGTACAGTTTATAGGCAAAGCCTCCATACGAAAAGCGCCACTTTTTGGCTATTACTTCAAAAATCTCCATATCGCCGTGGATAGGTCAAAAATCAAAAGCCGGGCAGAAACCATGCGGAGAGCCGGTGTCGCTTTAGAGCAAAAAAGTAGTATCGTGCTATTTCCTGAAGGAGGTATTTATACTACGGAGCCCCCAAAGATGGTTCCATTTAAAAATGGGGCTTTTCGCTTGGCTATCGAAAAACAAATCCCTATAATTCCTGTCACGCTAAGCTTTAATCATCTAATTTTGCCTGAAGACGGGCGGTTTTTGCTCGATTTTAAAAAGGCTAAAATGGTTATTCACGAAGGGATCATCCCAAATGGAGCAAGCACCGAAGAGTCTTTGAAAGAAAAATGTTTCCAAGTGATTCAAAACCAACTGAACAGAGATAATCAAGAGCACTAATAAATAGCTCAAACAAAATCAAAAGACATGAAAATCGATATAGATTCCATCAAAAAGATAGCTCATTTGGCAAGGCTTGAATTTGACGAAAACAGTGCTGAGAAAATGTCTCTTGACATGAGTCAAATTCTAGATTGGGTAGAAAAACTCAATGAATTGGATACTGAAAACATCGAACCTATCACTACCATGTCGTCTGAAATCAACGATATGAGAGAGGATCAAATCGGGGAGCACCTGAGCCACGAGGAGGCGCTAAAAAACGCCCCTAAAAAAGATGCCGATTATTTCCGTGTACCGAAGGTTTTGGATTGAAATGAAAAATAGGCTAGAAAACTCAAGAAACTATTTATTCTGGACACCTGCCCTCCTTTTGATTATCACAGGAGGGCTTTTTGCGTACTATCATCTTTTGATAGCTACACATTCTTATCAGGCGATCACTCCGGTTAGTTTCTTGGACAATGTGGCTATTCCATTTGATTGGGTACAAATGGGACCTATTTCATTTCCCATCTTGGTAGATAATTTTCTGATATTTCAAGAGTTCAAATCTCTTCCCAGTCCCTTTAATCACGAAGAGGCCTTTAACTTTAGCCTTTTATCTTGGCTGATGATCAGCATCATGCTGAGCTTGGTGTCTGATTTTAAAAAGCTCTTTTTTCTTCTTTTTGGGGTGATTTGGATTGTAGGCCTGACCCTATCCAATCTCAATGGACTCAATATAGGAGGGCCAAGCAGCAATTTTGCACTTATCATCGCCATAGTAGCCACCCTTCTTGGACCTGTTTTTTTTCACATTAGAGGAGGCAGCGAAAAATTTGCGCTGCGTTTACTCATCAACCTTATTTTGGTCGGATTGGGAGGCTATCTTTTGATTGATTTTAGCACTATTTCCGTCCCTGCTTTCTATCTCCAAGAGCATTTACTGATTCCTATTTCGCTACTTGCTGTTTCTTGGTTGCTGTGGAATGGACACGGTATCATTTCAGGAATTTATATTTTAGTAGCTCGAGCCAACAGGCAACTACAACTCAAGGTTTCGATTCAGATTTTGGTGATCGGGCTGATTTACCTTTTGTTTTTAGGCAATACTCTTCTGAGTTTCAGAGAGACGCCATTTGAATTGATTCCTACCTTTAACCCTCTCCTTTTGATTTTTCCTCTTGGTGTTTTAGGTTGGTTTGCCCTCGATATCAAAACCAAATCCGAACTTCAGCTGATCGCTTCTACCTTTACGCTAAAGGCCCTTTATCTATTAGGTTTTGGCTTGGTCCTGTGGCTCGTTTGGCGGTTAGACAGCAGTGGAAATCAACCTGGAAAAGAACTGATCAAGCATCTATTAATTTACTCTCAGATTGGTTTTTCACTTTTCTTTTTAATCTATCTTTTTTCCAACTTTCTATCGATCATGGATAGCGGGAAGGCCATTGATAAAATCATCTTCAAGCCCTTCTCTCTACCCTATTATCATTTGAGAATAGGCGGAATGATAGCCATGCTCGTGGCTACAGCTTTCACGGAAGGGATTATCGGAGTGCAGGCCAATGCGCTGAGTAGTCAAATTTTGGGAGATTATTATTATCGATCTGAGCAAAAGTTAGAAGCTAGTATTATTTACGAAAACGCTTGGTCTCGCTACCGAAATAATCCAAAAGCAAAAAACACCTTAGCTCAGTTGCTGTTTGAACTTAATCAGCCTACACTCGCAAAGCAACATCTGGAAGAAAGCTTTTCCGAAGCCCCACAGGTTGATAATATCATCCTTTTAGCGGATCGCCTTCATCGGGAAAACAAGATTTTTGAATCCATTTTCTACCTGGAAACTGGCCTTCGTTATTTCCCTTCCAATGAACAATTGAAGAATAATTTGGCATTATTCTACACCAAAACCAACCGTACTTCCGATGCCATGGCACTATTGGAAGATACTAATGAAGAAGTCTCCAAGAGTAATTTTGCAGCTTTGTCCATAAAATCAGGCAATCTGGAAAATGAAACTGGAAATTTAAGCCCCACACCTCAACTCATCAATGAGCTGGCCCGACAAAATGCACTCGGGAATTATCCCGAAGAGGCGTTGATTGAAAAACTTCGAAAAAAACTCCAAGACGAAAGAAACCCTATGCTCATTCAATCGGCTTGGCGAAATATTTTCTCCATCAAAGACTTTAATCAGCCTGACGAGGAGCTAGCAATGTTAGATTCACTTTGGAACCAATCCGAAATGGCAGACTATATCATGGCTCTTCAGGAGACCGCGGTAATTCGAAGTTTGGCAGCAGGTAGAGTGACCGACGCGGTTAAAAACCTTAATGGGCTCGCTTTTAGAAATCCTGGCGATGCGGGCTATTTCCTTCATCTTTCAGGAAGTATTTTAGCGCAACAGGCTGATTTTTCTAAAGCCTCACGGGAGTTAATCGCTGCTGAGGAAAAGGGCTTTCAAGCTTTTGGGCAGCATCATTGGATCATTCTGACCCTAGGAGGCTATGCAGAAAAAGCATTAGAATTGCGTGAAAAATACCAAATAGAAGTACCTGCTTTCATGCTAAAGCCTAGCTTAAGCATGAAGACTTACCTTCAAACTCTCCAAAAAATTCATGAACTCTTGCCTGCTGAGGCTTTTCAACAGTGGGCTAAATTGGCAGAAGGAGAATTGAAAGGAGACCTTGCCGTTCGCCTTTTGGCATACAAAGCGCATGGTCTGACTCAGCAGCAACTTGAGTCATTGGGAAAAAGCATTCAGCAAAACAGAGGAGAATCTCTCGCCCTTCAGACCTTCATTTCCAATCCTGATCTAAAAAATGCTGAGGCAGCAAAAGCGCTTTTGGAAAGCTTGGAGTTGGGTGACGAATTGACCGGAAATCCTTATTTGAGCCCTTTGATTTGGTCAGCAGTCAGTATTGAGCCTGATCCCTTGATCGCCTATGAATTGCTAAATTCAGCGACGGAATTTAATAGAGATCCTATTCTTTGGATCAAAAAAGTACAGCTCGCTCGCGAACTTGGCTTGAGTAACTATGCTGCGGACGCATTACAGAAAATGGAAGACTGGATAAGTCCTCAAGACCTAGAAATGCTCCAATTATCAAACTTCTAGCCTTTATTCTCGTATTTTCTTCAAATTGATTCTATTTTTAAAGGATTCTAAACCAAAGACTAAAAAAGCCACATGAGCAAAATCATCGAAACCCACGAAATCAATAAAACCTATAAAATGGGAGCTGAAATCATTCAAGCACTCAAATCAGTATCCATCGAAGTGAATCGTGGGGAATACGTGGCCTTCATGGGACCTTCTGGATCGGGAAAATCCACCTTGATGAATATCATTGGCTGTCTTGATACCCCTACTGCAGGTCGCTACATCTTGAACAATAAAGATGTAAGTGACATGACCGAAAATGAATTGGCAGAGATTAGAAACAAAGAAATTGGCTTTGTTTTTCAAACTTTTAACCTCCTTCCAAGAGCAAGTTGCCTTGAAAATGTAGCCCTGCCGCTGGTATACGCTGGGTATGGCAGAGAAGAGCGAGAAGAAATGGCTTTCAAAGCCCTGAGCAATGTAGGCTTAGGGGATCGCACAAAACACCGTCCCAATGAGCTCTCTGGCGGTCAGCGTCAGCGTGTGGCGATTGCAAGAGCTTTGGTCAATGATCCTAGTATCATTTTAGCAGATGAACCGACAGGAAACTTGGACTCCAAAACCTCTTACGATATCATGGAGCTTTTTCATGAACTGCATTCTAAAGGTAACACCATCATCATGGTAACCCATGAGGATGATATCGCACATTATGCCCATAGAATAGTAAGACTGAGAGACGGACTGGTAGAAAGCGACACTATCAATTCTAATCCTACCCGCGGCGTAGCTGTGCATGCCTAAGCCAAAAGCAGATATTCTCAAATAGATTCTTATTTTTGTGGCAGAATTGAAGGGCTAAGGAATGAAAATATATACAAAAACCGGTGATCAGGGTATCACTTCACTCCTCGGAGGAGTAAGAGTACCAAAATCTGACTTGAGAATAGATGCTTACGGAACAGTCGATGAACTTAACTCCTACGTGGGGCTACTTAGAGATCAAGAAGTAAATGAGTCGAGAAGTGAGTTTTTGAAAGCTATACAAGACAGATTATTTACCCTAGGGGCAGATCTCGCCACAGTACCCGGCAAGGACAAGGTCAAAAAACCAGATTTACACTATACTGATGTGCAAGAGCTGGAAAGTGCCATGGACGAAATGGAAGCTACCCTACCTCCTTTGACAGCATTTATCTTACCGGGAGGTCATACTTCTGTTTCTTTCTGCCATCTAGCACGTACTGTCTGCCGTAGGGCAGAACGTATTGTGGTCGAGCTCGCTTCCTACGAGCAAGTGTCCGATCTCGTCATTCAATACCTGAACCGACTTTCTGATTACTTCTTCGTTTTAGGCCGTAAAATGGCGGCAGAACTTCAGGTGGAAGAAGTAACCTGGAAACCCCGGATCAATTAATATCAGCTATTTACAGGGAGAAAAATTTCCCTTTTGACCATAGGCCAAGGCCAAAACTTATCGATTATGAAAACTTCGCTAGCTTTTCCAGTAAAGAAAATCGCCACTTCAAAACTCTCAGAAACGGATTTTTCCAATTTAGTCTTCGGTAAAACTATTTCTGACCACATGTTTGTGGCTGACTACAAAGACGGTGATTGGACAGATTTGAGAATAGAGCCTTATTCTCCCCTTCAGCTCAATCCTTCAAACGCTGCCTTACATTATGGTCAATCCATCTTCGAAGGGCTCAAAGGGTATAAAAATGAGGAAGGCGAAGTCATAATTTTCAGACCTGATGCCAATTGGAGAAGAATGAATGAATCTGCAGAAAGAATGTGCATGCCTTCTATTCCTGAGGAGATTTTCATGGAAGGGTTGACCCAACTGATCGACTTGGACAGAGAATGGGTTCCCACGGCCAAAGGTGCATCCTTGTATATCCGTCCATTCATGTTTGCTACTGACGACTACATTGGCGTAAAGCCATCCGACACTTATAAATTTATAATCTTCACCTGCCCGGTTGGAAACTATTATTCCAAGCCCGTCAGTGTAAAAGTGGAAACCAAGTTCACACGTGCTACCGAAGGAGGAACTGGGGCTGCCAAAACCGCTGGAAACTACGCAGCATCCCTCTATCCTGCCCTGCAAGCCCAGAAAGCAGGATATGATCAGCTACTCTGGACTGATGGAAAAAGCCACAGTCAAATTGAAGAAAGCGGCACCATGAATGTCATGTTTAAAATCAACGGAACAATCATCACTGCCCCTACTCATACAGGCACTATCCTAAAAGGTATCACAAGAGAATCTGTCATCCAATTGGCAAAAGACTGGAATCAACCTGTGGAAGAGCGCTTTTTAACGGTTAGTGAACTTAAGGAAGCCCTTGAAAAGGGTGAATTGGAAGAAGCTTTTGGGACAGGAACGGCTGCTACTATAGCCCATATCCGATTGATTCACATTGAGGGTAAGGATTACGAACTTCCAGAAAAACCTGCAGACGCTTTTTCTCATCGTGTCTTAGCGGAGCTGGACGGAATCAAATATGGAACTACTCCCGATCCTCATCAGTGGATCATCAAACTTTAAAATAAAAAAAGCCAGCTTCTCAGCTGGCTTTTTCTCTTACTTTGCAAAGTTAAAATATCAGAGACATTAAAATTAAATTTCAATTAACAACACTTTCTAAACTCTCGCCCTACTCAGCGGCATGGTCATGCATCTCGGCCCGCCAAGTCCGCGGCTTAGCTCGGAAGAGGGAATTTCCAAGACCTCTACCCCCATATTTCTAAGTGCTCGGTTGGTGTGAATATTTCGATTATAAGAAATCACTCTTCGCGGACCTATGGCAAACACATTGGCCCCGTCAAACCACTGCTCACGCATGGAATAATCCGGGTTTCCATCGGCGGTGGCCAAAACTTCGAGGTGAGAAATTTCCCTCTCCAAGACCGTCAATAGTGATTCTTTTAGCACTTCACGCCGTATATGCACTTTGTCGTCTTGAATCTCCTTGAGTGTGTAGCAGGAGGTTTTCAATACTGCATTCATGGCATCGGGATAAGTCAAGACCAAGTTCTCATCTAAAATAGTGAATACCGTATCCAAGTGCATGTAATTTCGCTTTTCTGGAAGATGTACTTCGTATACTCGCTTTACCGTACCTTCTGCCAATAGTGCCTTAGCTACTTGATAGATTGCTTTTTCGTCAGTTCGCTCAGAATTTCCAATAGCTACTGCCTCATGTGAGAGTACAATGACATCACCACCCTCAATACTCGGAGGGTTTTGCTGACCATTGCTGGGATAGATGGGATGGATAAGCTCTTTAAAATCGGGATGATTCTCAAAAATAGTTCGCAGTAAGTCTGCCTCTCTTTGCCTTCCTTCCATTTTCATAGAAGAAAAGATAATCCCCGATGGAGTCAAAGCCATGGGATCTCGCTGAAAATACAAATTAGGACAAGGTGTTATCAGAAAGGCATATTCTAGCAATTCTCCCGCATCAAGATTGGGGTATTTCCTTCTCAATTCGTGTACCTTTAGTCCAGAAGTTAAAATAGCGGCACATTCGGCAGTAGAATAACGCTCCAAAATCTCCTCTGCCAAGTGAACCAAACCAGAGCGCTTCAAGGAATCCTTCACCAGCTTCAACAGAATCTCCCTGTCATAAAGAACCCGGATCAGTAATTCCCGAAGCTGATATACCGTAGCACCAGTCGATGATTTAATCAGATTCGAAAAAACATCATGCTCTTGCTGCAAAGCTTCCAGGTAGGGCACGTCTTCAAAAAGTAAAAAATCTTTGTTGTAGGGGGTCAATCGATCGATTTCTCGACCAGGTCGATGCATCAAAACTGCTTTGAGGGTACCGTACTCTGAATTGATTCGAAGATTCACAATAATTTCAGGATTTTATAATTCACAGGAAATTAATGATTTTTGAATTTACAGTCTATTCCTTTAGAAAAAATTTAATGTAAAATTACTTTTGATTGAAAAATGAAAATCTCATCTAATCATCATCATCAAAACTTTTAGCATCAATTCCTGCTCATCTCAAAATCTTTTACCTTCCCAATCTCGTACGTAAATAAGTCAACACAAACCATATGAATTTAACCAAACGATTTTCCCTCCTTCTATTTGGAACCGCTTTCTTTTTCTTTTCTACTTCCTGCGAGTCCACTGCACAGCTCACCAAAATTTTGGATCAAGTCGGTGGTAATCCGAGCAACTCAGAAATCACGGCAGGAATCAAAGAAGCCCTTGAAAAGGGGACAGGAATCAGTGCAGATCGGCTTTCGGCTACGGATGGGTTTTTAGGAAATTTAGATGTGAAAATTCTTTTTCCCGAAGAGGCCAAAAATATAGAAAACACCCTTCGAAAAATCGGACTCGGCAGTCTCTGTGACCAAGTAATCATCAGTGTCAATCGAGCAGCTGAAGATGCTGCTCAAGAAGCAAAGCCCATTTTCACCGCGGCAATCAAGCAAATGACCCTTCGGGATGTACAGGATATATTATTAGGTGAGGAAAATGCGGCTACACAGTATTTTGCCCGAACCACCACAGACTCACTAACCGCAAAATTTGCGCCTGTCATAGATGAGAGCCTTACCAAAGTTAATGCTACTAAACATTGGGAAGATGTGATGAAAAACTACAATCAGGTGCCTTTTGTCAAGAAAATTGACCCCGATCTGAATGCTTACGTCACTCAGAAAGCAATCGATGGATTGTTCCTAGAAATAGCGAAGGAGGAGCTCAAAATCAGAGAAAATATCGGAGCTAGAACCTCCCCACTTCTGCAGAAAGTATTTGGCTACGCAGAGCGCCAGAAAAAGTAAAAACCAAAAAAACCTGCCAATTCATGTGAATTTGGCAGGTTTTGATTTTTTAAGCTTACTAAAAAGTCTTTTTTTGATTACTCAGAAAGATACATCATCAAGGTTTCCCCTTCTTTCTTCACTGTCACAAGCCCTCTTTTGGTGAGCGACTTTACCGCCACGTCCCATTTCTTATTGCTCAGTCCCGCTTCCGCTTTAATCGTATTTAACTCAGCTGAACCTGCATTTTTCACCAATTCAAAGACTGCTTTTTCTTCCTCATTAAGTTCGATCGGTTTCTGCTCAGGACGCATTTGAGGAAAGAATAAGACCTCTTGGATGGTGGTTTTATTTGTCAAAAGCATAGTCAATCGATCTATACCAATTCCCAATCCAGAGGTAGGAGGCATTCCATACTCAAGAGAACGAAGAAAATCTTCATCCATCGCCATGGCCTCATCGTCTCCTCTTGCAGCTAATTTTAGCTGTTCTTCAAATCGCTCACGCTGATCGATAGGGTCATTTAGCTCGGTATAAGCATTGGCGATTTCTTTTCCATTAACAAAAAGCTCAAACCGCTCCACTAGACCGGGTTCAGTTCGATGCTTTTTCGCCAAAGGCGTCATCTCTATTGGATAGTCCGTAATGTAAGTTGGCTGAATCAAATTGACTTCCACTTTTTCTCCAAAAATCTCATCGATCAATTTCCCCTTACCCATGCTAGCATCCACTTCTATGCCCATATCTTGACATACTTTGCGAAGCTCTGCTTCATCCATTTTACTGACATCAATCCCTGCATATTCTTTGATCGAATCATACATGGTTAATCGGCGATAGGGACCTGCAAAATCAATTTCTTGCTCTCCTACTTTCACTTTGGTATCCTCATGAATAGCCAAGGTGACTTTTTCCAAGACATCTTCCACCATCTCCATCATCCAGATGTAATCTTTGTAGGCTACATATATTTCCATGGAGGTGAACTCAGGATTGTGCGTGCGATCCATGCCTTCATTTCTGAACATCTTGCCAAACTCATACACCCCTTCAAAACCACCTACGATTAAGCGCTTTAAATACAATTCATTGGCAATCCGCAAGAAGAGCGGCATGTCAAGGGTATTATGATGGGTCTGGAAAGGTCGTGCCGCTGCTCCACCATGAACCGCCTGGAGAATAGGTGTTTCTACCTCAAGCCATCCATGATCGTCAAAATAGCGACGCATCGTTGAGATAATTCTGGACCGAGTGATGAAAGTTTCCTTCACTTCTGGATTAACTGTCAAATCAACGTAGCGCTGCCGGTAGCGCATCTCAGGGTCTGTGAACCCGTCATAGACATTTCCTTCCTCGTCTCTTTTTACCACAGGAAGTGGTTTTACGGACTTGGAGAGCACTTTCAGCTCAGTGACATGAAGTGATATTTCCCCGGTCTGAGTGGTAAAAATATAACCTTTGACCCCTATGAAGTCACCTATTCCGAGGAGCTTTTTGAATACTGTATTGTATAGTGTCTTGTCCTCTTCTGTGCAGATATCGTCCCTTCTGACATAGATCTGCAATCTTCCAGTCGAATCTTGAATCTCTCCAAAAGAGGCCGAGCCCATGATCCGGCGGCTCATCAGTCGTCCAGCAATAGAAATATTCTTGTAGTCGTTTTTACGATTTTCGTAATTGCGGTGAATATCTTCAGCTGTGACATTGATTGGAAATGCTTCCGCAGGATAGGGGTTTACCCCCAACCGGATGAGTTCTTCTCGATCTTTTCTACGTTCGATTTCCTGTTCGCTCAGAAGTTGCATTTTATGTTTTTAAATTTTATGATTTATTTCTATATATTTTTTCGCCAATCTACTTCCCGGAGATCTCAACCTCTTCTTCGCTTCATCTCCCTTTGCACCAATTCAAATTCTCTACTACTTTGCCCAGCTATGGAGGTATTTTCTGCAGCTCGTCGAGTCAGGTATGGCATAACCTTTTCTACAGGACCATAGGGTACATATTTGACTACATTATACCCGGCTTTTGCCAAATTAAAAGAGATATTGTCACTCATGCCATAGAGCTGTGAGAAATATACCTGATCAGACTTAGGGTCAATACCACTTTCCTCCATCCAATCTGTAAGTTGAAGGCAACTTTTCTCATTATGAGTGGCACAGACCAAAGCGATTGCATTTTTGACACTGTACTCTATCGCGGCATCATAATCCCGATCAGTAGCAGCCTTATTGGGCTGAATAGGATCTTGATAGCCTTTTTCTTTGGCACGATCCCGCTCCTTTTCCATATATGCTCCTCTCACAGGCTTAACTCCAAAAAAATAACCTTTTTCTAAGGCTACCTGATGGGCTTTTTTCAGTCTTTCCAGCGAATCATGACGATACATTTGATAGGTATTGTACACCACACAGCGCTCACGATTATATTTCTCCATCATTGCGTAAGCCAACTCATCAATCGTATTCTGATACCAGCTATCTTCTGCATCGACAAGAATTTTCAAACCTAAATCGTGCGCACCTTTGCAGAGTCTGTCTACCCGGATTTTTACTCGCTCAAAGGCTTCCATTTCTTGATCGGTCAAGGGTTTGCCCAACTGTATCTTCTCCATCAGCTCAAAGTCTCCAAGACCTGTGGTTTTGAATACTCCAAAAGGCATAAAGTCTGTTTTAGAAGACTCTAGCATGGTTTTAAAAATTTCATCGGTAGTCCTGTTAAAACTATCGTCGTCTCCCTCCCCTTCTATGGAAAGATCTAAAATAGACTGCACCCCATAGTTTGATAGATTTCTAGCCGCCTCAATACTTTCAGCGATAGTTTCCCCACCACAAAAATGACCAAACATGGTTTTTTTCATGATTCCCTTGATGGGAAACTTCAATTTGAAAGCAAGATTTGCCAACCCAATACCGAGGCCGGAAATCAAATTATTATTTAAGGTCGCAAAAATCAGATACATTTTTCTGAGTTCGGCGTCACTTTTAGAAGCGAAGGCTACTTCAAGGTTCTCGAAAGAAATTTTGGGTTTTACAGGCATATTGCGCGAATAAAGGTGCAAAGATATTAAAAAAACCGCTTTAGCTTCCTTTTTGTTAGGAATATTGAGCAGTTTCGAACTTGGAATTTGAGGCTATTTGAATCCTACGAACCAAAGGGCCTTTCTCCTAGTTTAAAACTTGAAAAACCGAGATCTATTGGAAGTTATTTTTGATAAAAAAAAACAGACAGGGCCTTTAATTATCGCCGGTCCTTGTAGCGTAGAGACTCCCGATCAATTTCTGAATACCGTATCCCAACTGGTAGATCAAGGAATTGGGATTATTCGAGGAGGAATATGGAAACCCCGCACTCGACCGGGAAGCTTCGAAGGGGTAGGTTCAATAGCCCTTCCATGGGTTCAAGAAGCCAAGCAGCAGATGGATTTTAAATTTGCGACAGAGGTAGCCTCTTCCAGTCATGTGGAGGAGGCCCTGAAATATGGGGTCGATATATTTTGGATCGGAGCTAGGTCCACGGTCAATCCATTTACAGTGCAGGAAATTGCAGAAAGCCTGAAGGGTACTGACATCCCTGTGATGATTAAAAACCCTGTCAATGCAGACCTCAGTCTTTGGATTGGTGCTTTGGAGCGCATCCAAAAGGCAGGTATAAAAGACATCGCTCTGATCCATCGAGGTTTTAGCAACTTCAGGGACAAGGTTCATCGGAACTCACCGCTTTGGCAGATTCCGATCGAAATACAAACTCATTTCCCCGAGCTCATGATGATCAATGATCCTTCTCATATTAGCGGAAAGCGGGAGTTGGTATCCATCATCGCTCAAAAAGCTCTCGATCTCAATTTTGACGGATTGATGATTGAGTCCCATAGATCTCCGGACACTGCCTGGTCTGACGCAGAGCAGCAACTCACTCCCCAGGCCTTGGGACATCTTCTTCAGAAATTAAAGACCCGAAAGGTAAGGTTTGAAGACAATGAAACACTCCACCAACTTGAGGAGATCCGTATGCAAATAGATCAAGCAGATCACGACTTACTGGAATCTCTTCATCGGAGAATGGAGCTAGTAGAAAAAATAGGTCAGTACAAAAAACTCAATAATGTTGCCGTCCTTCAGATGGAGCGCTGGCAAGCCATCTTCAAATCAAGACCCGAATGGGGCAAAGAACTCAATCTAAATCCGGAACTCATCCGAGAGCTCTTTTCTCTACTACATCAGGAATCCATTAGAAAGCAAACCGAAATCATGGATAAAGAATAAAGTATTTCAACTTTAACCACATATTTCATTGCAGCAAAAATAATTTACAGAATAATCAATAAAATTATTTATCTATTTCGGAATTTTATTCTTTACAAATGAAACAAGATCCTTGTTTTTGAAATTTTATAAAAGAATTGGTTATTTAATTATTGATTCAGTAAAAAAATTGCCAAATTTTATTTTGGATTTAAAAAATCAGCACTTACATTTACGGCATGTTAATCACAGCAGCGATCTATTTTACTTTCTTTTATTTTTACTTTCGAAACAAAAATCGAATCGGAGCTGTGTATTGTCTAGCCAAAAACTAAAAGAAAATAAACAAAGCTAAAGCCCGATTCGAAAGAGTCGGGCTTTTTTCATGTAAAAAACTCAAACCGTATGAAATCGAGTATGTACAGTTATAAAATAGAACTATTTGAAACAACATGCGAGATTCTCCCGAAATTCGGGACAGGCTATCCCGATACTCGGGACAAGTTATGCCCCATTAAATACAAGCAAACAGATGAAATCGAGCATGACCCAAAGCGACACACAGTGGTATGCCCCGATGGATCGGGGAATGCTTGCGAAGATTCCATAGCCTGCCCCGACTATTCGGGGTGGCCATTAAAAATCAAATTATAAACACATGAAATCGAGCATGACGTACCCGTCACACAC
>NZ_FNAC01000009.1 GCF_900101705.1 Algoriphagus faecimaris
CGGGCCTTGCCCAGGGGACTTTTACAGTTTCGGTCTTGCCATCAGCTGTTTGTACTCTGGGAACCCGTGCATGAAGGAAACATTTATGTTGGAAAAAATTGAGATGCTGCCAGGTCCTTTCGACCGTATCATGGGTCTTCCCGTTCGGGAATTTAAAACCCTTCTCGAAGTCAAGATATATATCGATCTGGCCGTGGTGCCCAGCCTCAGGCTTTGTCATTATTATCTCCTTTACATGCCATGGCTTCTCTAGACCTAGGGCCATCTCAAAAATCTGATTGCTGTTCATGAAACTAAAATAGATACTTTCCCTAAATCAGTTTCCAGTTACCCACTATAAATCATCTAGAGCCATATTCTATTTATTAGTGGAAAAACAAAAAGTTTTTTGGAGAGAATATTTTGAAAAACAGTTAATTTTTGGATTTAACTCTCTTTGGTAAAAACTAGAATTAATCAATGGAATTGATTCCCCCCTAAATCAAGTAAAAAGTAAGCTTATGAAGGGAAAGCCTTAGATGATAGCGGATGAAGCTCTCAAATTAATGATAATTGGATAACAAAGAGAAATGGACCGTTGTATATAGGCTGATTTTCATATTTAAAAAGTTAGTAATTCCTCTAAGACGTCAGAGTATGTCTCCATTAATATTGCTTTTCTCTCCTTTACAAACAGAACCACCCTAAAACTATCACTTAAAGAAAGTCTAAACCTGATCCCATTGAGTCACATTTTCAAAAACAAAAAAAATTAAGATGAATTACAAAGATTCCTTAATTTAAAAAAACCGTGTTATATTTTCGACTTCATTAAAATTTTTAAAAAATGAGCTTTCAAATCAAAGAAACTCCTGATAGCTATGACGTCATCATCGTAGGCTCAGGAGCAGGAGGTGGAATGGCCTCAAAAGTGCTTTCAGAAGCAGGTCTTTCTGTGGCTGTGGTTGAAGCAGGTGGGGATTTCGATCCTGCCAAAGAAGAAGATAGAACCCAGTTAAGACCACCTTGGGAATCCCCTAGAAGAGGCGCAGGCACCAGAATACGCCCCTTTGGGGATTTTGATGCTGCGATTGGGGGGTGGGATATCGAAGGTGAACCTTACACCCGAAAGAATGGGACTCAATTTGACTGGTTTAGGTCTAGAATGGTGGGTGGACGAACCAATCACTGGGGCAGAATTTCACTGCGCTTTGGCCCTAATGATTTCAAACGGGCAAGTATAGATGGCATGGGAGACGACTGGCCTATTGGCTACGATGATTTGAAGCCTTACTATGACCGAGTAGACAAATTAATCGGTGTATTTGGAACCAAAGAAGGTATTTATAACGAACCCGACGGTTTCTTCCTTCCTCCTCCGAAGCCTCGACTTCATGAACTTTTTATCAAAAAAGGGGCAGATAAGGCAGCCATTCCGATGATCCCCTCCCGCCTTTCAATGCTGACTAGACCGATCAACAACGAGCGTGGCGTCTGCTTTTTCTGTAATCAATGTAATCGAGCCTGTCAAGCCTATGCAGATTTCTCAGCGGGTACTTGCCTCGTACATCCTGCAATGAAAAAAGGGAAAGTGGACCTTTTCACACATTCTATGGTGCGCAAAGTTACTACCGACGATAAAGGGAAAGCCACGGGTGTATCTTTTGTCTCAAAAGTGGATATGAAGGAATATAAACTCCGGTCAAGAGTTGTCGTCTTAGGGGCCTCGGCATGTGAGTCTGCACGAATCATGATGAATTCCAAATCAAAGTCCCACCCCAATGGAATTGGCGGAGATTCAGACGCACTAGGAAGATATCTACATGATTCTACCGGAGCCGACCGGATGGGAATCATGCCAGATCTAATCGATCGGGAGCGATACAATGAAGACGGTGTAGGCGGAATGCATATGTACACGCCTTGGTGGTTGGACAACAAAAAGCTGGACTTTGCCCGAGGCTATCATATCGAATATTGGGGGGGAATGGGTCAGCCTGCATACGGCACAGGAATGAGTATGGATAGCATGCGGAAATACATCAAAGATGAATTTGGCACCCCTAGTCCTAATGGAGGCTATGGCGAAGGCTTGAAAAAAGACATTCGGAGAATTTACGGCTCTACACTGGGGATGTCTGGTCGAGGAGAAAGTATTCCTCGCCATGAAAATTATTGCGAGATCGACCCCAATGTCGTCGATAAATATGGAATACCGGTGCTTCGCTTTAATTACAACTGGAGCGATCAGGAAATCAAGCAGGCCAAGCACATGCAGGATACTTTCGAGGAGATCCTGACCAATGCCGGAGCTATTCTACTTGGAAGCAAGCCTGGGCCCGAGTCCAAATATGGTCTAGCTGCTCCAGGCCGAATTATCCACGAAGTAGGTACCACCCGGATGGGAAAGGACCCCAAATCCTCCGTGGTCAATTCCAACTGCCAAGCTCACGACTGTGACAATCTTTTCGTGGTAGATGCAGGACCATTTGTATCTCAAGCAGACAAAAATCCTACATGGACCATTTTGGCCTTATCTTGGAGAACATCAGATTACATCGTAGATCAATTGAAACAAAAAAACATTTAAGCCATGAACAGAAGAGAAAACCTCAAACTGCTATTCACTGGCTCAATTGGAGCAGGTTTACTACTCACTGGTTGTGAACCTGAGGAGCAAATAGTGACCGGTCAAGTCTTTGATGGAGGCACAAAAGGTGGCCGTACCGAGGAAGAGAAAATCAGAGATGCCAAGCTCCTTTCGGAAAGCTTTTTTACCGATGAGGAGCGAAAAAAACTGGACACCTTGGCGAATATCATTATGCCAGCCGATGGGGAATCTCCGGCTGCAACCGAGCTCAAGGTGACTGATTTTATCGATTTTATGATGGTGGACCAGCCTAGCTATCAGACTCCCATGCGGGGTGGATTGATGTGGCTAGACTTTGAAGCGGATGAGAAGTTTGGCAAACCATTCAATGATCTTTCCAAAGACCAAGTCATCGAAATCGTGGAATTAGTAGCCTGGCCAGACAAAGCCGAACCCGCCTACGAAGGGGGAGTCAAATGGTTTAATTTACTCAGAAACCTTACCTGCACAGGATACTTCACAACCGAAGCCGGCTGGAAATACATGGGATATCAAGGCAACAGACCCAATGTCTGGGATGGAATCCCTCAAGAAGTATTAGATAAGCATGGCTTGGCCAATCCAAGCCAATACGCAGACTTATACCTCAAACCGGAAGACCGGGCAAAAGTCGTCCAATGGGATGAAGAAGGAAATATTATCGGGTAAATTGTTCAAAAAAACCGCGGAAATCGAACCGCGGTTTTTTTATTTCGTAGTATTTTTCCTGTCTAAATCCACACTATGAAGAATCATTTATTAAAATCTCTTTTCCTTTTTGGAATACTATCTCTCACAGTAGCCTGCTCTAAAAATGTAACCATGACCCGGTTGATGCCCGCTGCGGTGACTGTACCCTCGGAAATTCAAAAAATAGTCATCCTGGATCGAACCAAACCTCAAAATGAAATGGTAAGCGTCATAGAAGGGTTAATTACTGGTGAGCTCCCTTTTGAAGTACGCAACGCTATAGAGGCGACACTTTCTTCCCTTCAGCAAACCCTAAATACCAGCCCAAGATATGAGGTAGTTCGAGCCAATCAACGCCTAACGGGTGGTATGTTTGGGCAAATTTTTCCAAGCCCCCTAGACTGGTATACTGTGGAGAGAATATGTCAAGAATACCAAGCAGATGCTGTTTTGGTTTTAGAAAACTTCAATTCTGATTTCGTCACCACTGACCGGGTTCAGATGATTAAAAAGACCGTAGGAGAAGGAAAAGAAGCCCGTACTGTAGAAGTAAAAGGAGTTTATATGGAAGGTTTGGCAGATGTTTCTGCAGGATTTCGACTTTATGACCCTATCGGAAAAAACATCATAGATCAACAGCGCTTCCAAAAAACCAATACCTGGTCCGCTGAAGCGGAAACCAAAACCCAAGC
Source organism: Algoriphagus faecimaris (assembly GCF_900101705.1). Taxonomy (GTDB): domain Bacteria; phylum Bacteroidota; class Bacteroidia; order Cytophagales; family Cyclobacteriaceae; genus Algoriphagus; species Algoriphagus faecimaris. The sequence goes on from NZ_FNAC01000009.1 coordinate 3,991, forward strand.
TTTGGCTCTACTCATCGCCAAAGCAGATGCAACCCGAATAGTGGGAGAATTGGCAGGCGCTGGTTATGCTGCTAAAATTGCTCCTATGTATGTCAATATCGACAGAGGCTTTTTTCCCAAATCGAAGACCCATCCAGCTGTGGCCGAAGGGGCTCGCTATGCCGAGGTGGACCAATGGGAGCAAGCCATCGAAACATGGGAATCTGCGATACCTGAGGCTGATCAAAAAACCGGGGGAATGCTTCTTTACAATATTGCTGTAGGGTATGAATTACTGGGAAGCCTAGACTTAGCCAAGGATTGGGCTGGCAAAGCCTACACCCAGTACGGGTTAAAAAAAGCAAAAAACTACGTGCGCACTTTGGATCAAGAAATTCAAAATGCGAATTTGTTGAATCATCAGATGACAAATAATTAATCTAAATCTATCCTTATGAAGCATTCTTTTTACAGCTTTTTATTGGTCATCCTATTTTCCTGCGGAAATGAAAAGTCTAATGAAGCTAATCAAAGCCTCGGAAACTCATCTTCTGAGACAAATCTTATCCTTCAGAAAGTGGATTCTGTAGATTACCAGATACTGGGTGACCCCATTCTTTCTGATGTAAGCGAAGAGGGTTCTCACATTCTATTTTACGATTATGCATCCAGCGAAATTATATCCATCGATCAAGATGGCCAGCTTTTAGGGAGATTTTCAAAGAAAGAAGATACTCCCGATGCCTATGGTTTTATGATGGAATTGCCCGGTTTCTTAGGGAATAATCAGGTAGCTTTAGCTGGGATGCGAGGAGTATTCATTTACAACCTTGAGGGAGATCTGGTGAAAAAAATCGATCATCCGGAGTCTGTAGGAGGAGCGGCCTTCATGCCGATTGCTGGGAAATCGATCGAAACTGTCCGCTGGAATGGGAAGGATTATTTATTACCAAAATCTGTCAGAGGTAGGGACACTTATCCGGGTGAGCAAGCATTTTACGACCGATTCAGAGCACTGGAATGGGTCGATGTAGCATCCGGAGAATCCCAGGAGATCATTCCTTTTGAGGAAGGGAGTTTGTTCAAAAACGGTTATGGCTACATCGTAAGTGACTACACCCCGGCTTTTGAATGGGTAGATGAGCGGCTTTATATTAGTTTGGGAGCAGATCCAAAGCTACATATTTATCAGTTTTCTGAAAATGAATTTAAGCGAGATACGACTATCCTCATGGATATACCGGGGTTTCAGGAATTAGTCCTCACAGAACGGAGCGAATTCCAAGAAGGGACAGTTTCACTTAATGGAAGCACGCCCGCCATCCGAAATATCCATCGAATTAATGATCTATTGGTCATTCATTACTTTGGCGGGTTGGATCCTGCCGCCACGGAAGAAGCCGAGCAGCTTTGGATGTCTGGAAATGAAGAAGAAGCAGAGTTGTTATTTGAAAAACTGGAGCGAGAAGCTTCCAAAGGTTTGTTGATTTTTGATCCTGAAACCCAAAAATTTCTAGCAAATCTACCTTTTCCACTAGGAGTAGATGAAGGGGGACTATCAGCGGGCGGAAATTTCCTTTGGTTTCAAAAAGCTCCTTCCGAGGAGGAGGAAGAAGACTTTGTACGATTTTATAAATACAAACTGGAGGGAATATGAGATTTACAATTACGTTTTTTCTTTGTTCAATTTTATTTTTTGGATGCAAGGATGATAGTGGGGAGTCAGAAAGCGATGAAAGCCTAAGTAATGAATGGGAGTTGGAGATTTTAGATTCGATTCAGGTGGATTACATGGGGAATATTTGGGATGCAACTTTTAAAAATGGGCATGGTTATCTAAGAGATATTTCAAGTAATTCTTTGGTGAAGTTTGATACCACGGGAGGAGTTGTGACTCAAAAAACCTATCCTAAGGAGGGGCCTGGCGCTGTGGATTGGTTTTCAAGTCTAGTAATTTCTGAAAAAGATGAATTATATGCTTCCACCTACGGTCAGAAAATCCATCACTTTGACAAAAATTTGAATTTGATCGAAAACTTAGAAATGCCTTTTATCTCCGAATCCAGAGGTGGGAGAAGAAATGCGAAGAATATTAGTTTTTGGCAGGATAAACTTTTACTCTGGTATCCAGGTAGAGATGGAATCAGCCCATACATTAATCACTTTTTTAGAGATCACCCCATTTTAGAGCTATTTGACCCTGAAAGTCAAAATTCCACAGCTATGATCCGAATCCCAGAAACTTCAAAATTTAATTCAGAATTATTCTTTGACCGACCCAATGTTCAGTTTTCCATTTCAGATGACACTTTATATTTTGCACTTTCTAATGAGGAGCTTATTCATATTTACTCCTTAGCGGATAGTGGAAAATGGGTGAGAAGTATCAATTTTGACCCTTCGGTTTTCCACCTTATCCCGGGTCAAAAAGAACCGGTTGGATATGTATCAGGGAATACTATGTATGAAGCAGAAATAGAAGGTATATATGCTTCAAAAGCAGGAGTAGTTATTAATTATCAAAGTGGAATACCCGAGGATATTTTTACCCAGTTTGAATTGAATAAACCCGAAAACTATTACCGATACCCTGAATTCAGAAAAAGCTTTTTACGGATCTACAATGAGGAAGAAGGACTTTCAAACGAACTGACTATTCCTGCCAAGATCGATTTTATTTTAAACATTGAGTCTCCCGAAAAGCCCTTTTACGCCCTCCGGAATGACGAATATCTAGGCGAAGAAAAAGAATTCTTGACCTTTTATAAACTCCAATTAAAGCGTAAATGAAAACCAAACTCATCCTTTTTTCAATCCTTTTAGCTGTGCTAGCTAGCTGTGGCAAAACCGAAAAGCCATTAGCACCACTAAGCGAACAGCATTTTAATTTTGAAATCTATGACTCGCTCGTGGTAGATTATTTAGGGAATTTATTTTTGGCAGACATTTCCGAAGATGAAAAGAAGTTTCTTTTGATTGATCAGCAGACCGATACAATATTTGTCACCAATGATGAGGGTAAAATCCTACACAAATACACACGAAAAGGGGATGGACCAGGCTACTATCAGCAGACAAGATTAGGCCCTCCTCAATTTTTAACTGATTCTGAAATCATCTTTCCTGCCTATGATGGTTTTCATGTTTATTCTTTGTCAGGTGAACCTGTAAAAACCTATTCTCCGGATTTCGATATTAGAGTTTCACTAATCAATCTATTCAAGAATAATTTGATCATTCAAGAGGAGCAAATTATTTTCCCTTTTGAGGGAAGAATAGCCGATGAGTATGGCGTGGAAGGAAGGGAATTCCAACAGAAAGTTAAAAAACTGGAAGTTGCGAATCTTATCTCTGGAGATTTTACTCCTGCACTCCCTTTTCCAAAAGCTTCTAAATTTAGCAGCGCTGAGAAAAGCCACCTTAATATCAATTACGCTTTAGCACTTTCAAAAAAAGATGACAGTTTATACGTGGCATTTCGAAATGAACCAGTTATTTACTCCTATCACCTTTCGGATTTAGACAGTCCAGCATCGATTTATAAAATCTCATTTCCCGAGTTCATTGAAAAAGAGCCAAAGGACGCAGATAAATTTGGGCAGTATGAAATGAAGGATGTCTATACAGGATCTTTGAATCAAGTATTCGCATTGGACAATAATCAATTCTTGGCAAACTACGCCAGAGGTTTGACTGATGAAGAATTTGAGCAGATCAGTTCAGAATTTTCAGATGACAACTCAAAACTTTTTGAAGAGTTAAGAAAGAAAAATACCACTGGCTGGGTACTTTATGATGGAAGCTCCGTTTCTAGAATAATCGAAGAACATCCCAATCTTGGCTTTATGGGGAAATTCATTTCCAAAGATAAAATCTGGTTTTCGCTTGATTTTCAAGAAGTGGAAAAAGACTATTCAATTTTTTATAAAACTAAAATACTATCCAAATGAAAAAAGTATCTCGATTCTACCTTATCGGTTTTATACTTTTCCTAGTATCCTGCTCAGGCGATAAGGAAGAAGCTAGATCGGCTGCACCACTTAGCGAACAAGCTTTAAAGTTCGAGATCTACGATTCTTTGGTCGTGGATTATTTGGGAAATTTACTATTGATGGACATCAGTCCTGATGGGGAAAATTACCTGATGATCGATCAAAATACAGACACCATTTTTGTAACGAATCCAGAAGGTGAAATTCAGGAAAAACTATTTTTGAAAGGAGAAGGACCTGGATTGTACAAAGATTCTCGATGGGGGCTTGCCAAGTATATCTCAAATCAGGAATTTATTTTATCTACAGGATCTTCTTTTTTTCGATTTACAAACACGGGAGAATTACAAGAGAAATATGAATTGGGTTTTTCGGTCTACTCTACCTTACAAATACCAAACGGAGATAATATTAAGGTTCAAGGAAACCAAATTTATGCAAATATTTCTGGTAGAGATATCGATGAGTGGGGAGCTGGTGGCACTGATTTTCAGCAAAATGCTCGACAAGTTGAAGTTTTAGATTTGACAACAGGTAAATTTGAACCAGCAATCAAATTTCCTAAATCATCAAAATTCAGCAGCACTGAAAAAGCCTATTTTGACCTTCTTTATTTTCGGCAATTAACGGTGACAAAAGATAGCCTTTTTTTGATATTCAGAAACGAGCCGAAAATTTTTGGCTACCCAATAAATGACCTAGGACAAGCTCCATCTGTAAAAACAATCCCCTTTAAAAATTTTATAGAAAATGAACCTAAAAGCGATAAAGTATCGGATTCATTTAATATAAGAGATCTTTTTGTAGGCACCATCAATGGGATTCACTACACAGAAGATCGGGATTTTTTAATTGATTATTTGTCTGGTTTAAGCGAAGAAGAATTCCAAAAAGCAAACTCAGAAACTGGCGGGAATTTCAGTAAGATTTTTGAAATCGCAGAAAAATTCAACGAAGGAGGCTTTGTGCTTTTTGATGGCTCCCAACTCAGCCCTATCATCGACAAACCGGAGATTATTGGGAACTTAACCAAGTACATATCCAAGGACGAGATCTGGTTTTCGCTTAATTTTTCTGAGGCTGAAAATGACTATTCAGTCATCTATAAGACCAAGCTAGTCAGACAATAAATACCATTTATCTACTTCCCCTTCCACTTGCGGGCAATTCCAATTCGGTTTTGCCCGCTTATGCTTATATTCCATCGTGATCAAATTAATCGATATGAAAAAATCATCTACCTACCTGATTTTGGCTGCTGCGGGAATGCTCTTGATGAGTACAGCTTCCGCTCAGCAAATCAAACCCACCACTGAAAAAGAACTGGTGGAAGCGGTCGAAAAACATCGGCAACTCTACGCCTCCACCCCACTCAAAGACTTCAAAGCGAGGAATATCGGCCCCACCAATATGTCAGGTCGTATCGTAGACCTTGAAGTAGCCCAAAATCCAAACACCTTTTACATTGCTGCCGCATCAGGTGGGGTATGGAAGACAGAGGATAATGGACAGTCATTCACCCCAATTTTTGATCATCAGAGTGCTTTAGGCATTGGTGATATGGCCTTATCTCCCTCGGACAACAATATCCTTTGGGTGGGGACAGGAGAAAATAACTCCAGTCGATCCACTTATGCAGGATCAGGTGTATACAAATCCACTGACGCCGGAGAAACTTGGCAATTCATGGGTTTACCCCATACTCAGCATATCGGCCAAATCCAAATTCACCCTACCAATCCTGAAATCGTTTGGGTTGGAGCGATGGGCGGACTCTATTCTCAAAATAAGGAACGAGGCCTTTACATGACCACCGACGGAGGAGCTTCTTGGAAGAAGGTACTTTACATCGATGACAATACAGGAATCATCGATATCAAAATTCATCCGAAAAACCCTGACATTCTCCTAGCTGCCTCGTGGGAGCGATTCCGCCAAGCTCACGATTTTATCGGAAACGGAAAAGGTTCTGCCATTTGGAGATCAGAGGATGGTGGGAAATCTTGGAAAAAAGCTGTAGAAGGATTCCCTCAAAATGAATTTGTAGGCCGGATAGGTTTCGATTTTGCACAAAGCAATCCCAATGTAGTTTATGCCCTTCACGACAATCAAGGCCCATCAGATAAGGAACCTCAGCAACCAAGAAGAAGAGGGCAAGAAGAGGAAAATCCTTTGACTTTTGAAGATTTTAAGTCCATGTCGATTGGGGACGCTTTAGGCTTAGAGGAAAAAAGGCTGAATACTTTCTTGCGAAGAAATCAATTTGCAAGTCACTACACTGCCGAAGAAATCAAACGTCAGCTTCGTACCGGTAAAATCACTACTTTACAGATTGCAGATTACAATAAGGATGCGAATGACGCCAACGCCGCACTGACTAATACCTCTATCATAGGAGCGGAAGTCTTTCGCTCTGAGGACGCTGGAAAATCCTGGAAAAAAGTATCAGAATCAGACTTAAGCAGATTATACAATACCTATGGCTATTATTTTGGTGAAGTCCGGGTCGGTACCGAAAATGAAGATGAAGTATTCGTTTTAGGAGTTCCGCTTTTGGTCTCGCGAGATGGGGGCAAAAACTTCACGCGTACCGACTCCATCGGCAGACCACACTCCGACCATCAATCCATGTGGATCAATCCAAAAGATGGCAAACACATTCTCCTCGGAAATGATGGTGGCCTATACCGCAGCTATGGCGGAGGCGCTCGTTGGGATCACTTGAATACACAGATGCCTATCTCCCAATTTTACTCTATCATGACTGATGATGCCACGCCTTACCATGTCTATGGAGGCATGCAGGATAATGGGGTCTGGTTTGGTAGCTCCAAAAATGATCCTGCTGATCGATGGGAGTCTCTCATGGGCGGTGATGGAATGGTGGTAGCTGTCGATACGAGAGACAATGACATTGTATACACGGGCTTTCAGTTTGGCAACTATTTCCGTATCGATAAGGCCTCAGGAGATCGAAGAAGAATCACTCCTGGTCATGAAATAGGAAATGATCCCAATCGCTGGAATTGGCGTACGCCTGCCCGGCTGAGCCATCACAATCAGGACATTATTTACATGGGTTCGCAGTACGTGTACCAAAGCCTGGATCAGGGAAGTACTTGGAGGACTATTTCTCCAGACTTGACCAAAAATGAAAAAAGTGGAAATGTTCCTTTCGCAACTTTGACGGTGGTTGAAGAATCTCCGTTTGAGTTCGGAACTTTATATGCAGGATCGGACGATGGAAACGTCTGGATCACCAGAAACAATGGAGGCAACTGGGAATCATTAAATGAAGGTTTACCCCAAAATCGATGGGTGAGTTCAATTGCTCCTTCCAAACATCAAGAAGGGCTTGTATACGTCACTTTAAATGGCTACAGAAATGACGATTTTAAAACCTACGTCTACATGAGTCTTGATTATGGTAAAAGCTGGAAGTCCATCAAAGCAAACTTACCTGAAGAATCCACGAATATCATTCTAGAAGATCACAGCAACCCTAGTATCCTATATCTAGGCACCGATCATGGACTTTACGTCACAATGGATGGGGGAAATACTTGGAATCTTTTCCAAGGAGAATTACCCAACGTAGCTATCTATGACATGGTCATCCAAGAGCGAGAAAATGACTTGGTCATTGGTACGCATGGACGAAGTGTTTATATCATAGAGCTTGAGCCAATCCATGAATTGGCAAAGCCAAATCAAAAAGTAATGGATTAATCAAAAGTATTTAATCTCAAAATTAAAGCCCGACTCCAAGAGTCGGGCTTTTTGTATTTCCGTCGCTTAAAAGATTCTAAAACCAACCGATAAGATCCACTGATTGATGCGATTATCGGTAGAGAATGACCGAACATTTTCAGTTACCTTACTCAAGCCACCTTCATACTTGGCATCTATAATCAAGTTCCCTATATCAAGTCCAATCCCCGCTTGGTAGCCTATTGTCGCTTGATTAAAATCTACATCACTTACCTCGCCCACCGGATCATCGAGGGTAGAATTAATATCAATACTGGCAATCGGTCCGGCCTGAATTCTCAAAAGCTTAAACATCTTAAATCCTAGCATCACAGGGATGTCTAGTCGGTTAAAATTAGCATCAAATCGAGTACCTTCATCCGGATTGGCTCCTGAAAAGGTAAATGACCCCGAAGTCTGTGTATAAAGCAACTCAGGCTGAACAAAAAAGCCTCCGGCATCGATTCGAGCAAACAACCCAACGTGGTACCCAAACTCCCCACTCCCCGATTCTACACTGTTATTTTTAAAATCAAGTTCTGTTTGACTTAAGCCTACTTTAGGGCCTATTCCAAATTTTTGTGCTTGACTAGCGTAAGCCAAGGTCAAAAGTGTAATTAAAAGAATTGTCTTTCTCATGGCAGTAAATTTTTAAAGTTGAATTACTATAACGAAGCTACTTCGATAAAATTTAGCAATTCTACTGCCAGAAAGATTAATTCAAGGTAGTATGGGCTTTTGCTTTTGCTAAATTATACAATTCCCAAAAATCAATAGGCTTAGGCACCAAAGTATCAAAAGGCACAGGAGTATGCTGACGATAGTAATCTACATCACCTGCGGTAAAACCAATTACCGGAATTTTATTGGTTGAAGTATCTTGTTTCACTTGACTCAAAAGCTCAATCCCGTCCATCTCCGGCATCATGATATCAGTCAAGATCACATGAAAAGCAGGATCCTTTTTCAATTCATCCAGTGCCTCTTTTCCATTATTGGCAATAACAACCGTAGCAGAGGATTTTTCAAAAATCTTCCGCAAAATCAATAAGTGAAGGGCATTGTCATCGACTACAAGTACTCTCATAATAGTATCAAAAACAGTTTAGAAAATCTGAAAAACATATAAATATACGTAAATGACTGAAAAATAGTTAACTAATCATGAAAATAAGATCAAAATCTACCCAGAATGAAAGTGTTGACTTTTTTAGTAAAAAAGAAAAAAAGACCGCCCCAAATCCAGAACGGTCTTTTTTTTAATCAGACTCGGCTATCAACCTCCTTCCATAGGATCTCCAAAGAGCCCTACAAGGTCAAGAACAACCAAACCAATGACAATAGGACAGACCCATTTAATGAAGAATATCCAAGCTTTTCTGGTAATTCCCTTAAACGCAGGAGACCCTTCAGCCAATTCATCAGCATAATCGGATATTTTACTTCCCCATCCTGTGTATAATGATAGCATTAAGCAAATAATAACCACTGCAAAGGTTCCGAATGTAAAATCCATAATGTCAAAGAAACCTACTTTAGTATTCCCTAACATTGACAATTCAATAGTTTTGAAAACAGAGCCGTCTATAAATGAAAGAGTGGAAGGTACAGAGAGAGCCATAGCAGCCAAACCAATCGTCCACGTTGCTCTTTTTCTTTTCCATTTCTTCTCATCAATCAGATATGAAACTGGCACTTCAAGCATGGAAATAGTGGAAGTCAATGCCGCTACCATCAACAGTACAAAGAACATGGCTCCTATAAAATTTCCGCCTGGCATAGCGTCAAAAACTTTTGGAAGCACATCGAAAACTAAAGCAGGACCTCCTGCTGGGTCTTTACCAGGGAGAAGGGCAAATAGCGCAGGAAACACCATCAAACCTCCCAAAAGTGCTACAATCGTATCCATACCGGCTATGAATCCCGAGGAACGGACAATGTTGGCATTTTTAGGAAGATAAGAACCAAAGGTGATCATCAATCCCCATCCTACTGACATAGAGAAGAAAGCCTGGCCCAAAGCAGCTAATGCTACTTTTGTATTAATTTTTGAAAAATCCGGGGAAAGGTAATATTCAATACCTGCCTGAGCCCCTTCCAAAGTAACCGAACGCCCGGCTATGAAGATAATGATGATGAATAAAATAGGCATCAAGAATTTAGCAGCCTTCTCTATACCCCCAGAAATACCCCCTAGGACAATCAAAATTGTCAATAAAATAAATGCAAAAGTAAGAGGGATGATATATTGTGGCGTTTGAACAAAAACTTCAAAATCTACTGGAATATTAATCAACTCAGTAAAAATGTATCCTAGCGTCCAACCAGCAATTACCGAATAGTAGCTAAACACACAAAAACAAACTAAAATACACAACACTCCGGCTATCTGCCAAAACTTATTTCCTCCAGTATCTCGAACTGCCCCAACGGGGTTTTTGCCTGATTTTCTTCCTAGCGCTATTTCATTCAATAACAAGGGGAGGCCAATCAAAAGCACACAGATCAAATACACGAAAACAAAGGCACCTCCTCCATTTTCTCCAGTGAGATAAGGGAATCTCCAAATATTTCCCAAGCCGACTGCAGAACCTGCTGCAGCCATAATGAAGCCGAGACTAGATCCCCATTGGCCTCTTTCTTCGGGGTTTGCGCTTACTGCCATAGATAATACTAAAGTTAATTAAAGGGTATAAACTGCTTTTTAAGAGCGGGCTAAGATAATTTGTTTTGACAAAATACCAATTGCCGTTCGGAAAGTTTTGGGATCGAAACCCAGCTCTTTTCGTGCTTTTTCTATATTAAAACCTGTTTTTAATGGTCTTTTTGCCGGTTGGGTAAACTTAAATGAATCCGTCTTTTTGATTAAGGATAGATCCAAGCCAAAAAACTCTGCCGTTATCACAGCCATCTGATAGGGTGTTAAAAAATCAGGACCTGAAATATTAAAGATTCCTTCTGCCCCCTTCTTGGCAATCAAAATACAGCCTTCTGCCAAATCCTCCGCCAATGTCGGCGTACGAAACTGATCATCCACCACTTGAATTTCTTTCCCTGACTCTAGGCTTTCTTTAACCCACAGCACAATATTACTTCTGCTTAGATCATGCGCTATTCCAAATACCAAAACAGTCCTCGCAATCGCCCATTTAAGTTTTGAACCCATCACTAGCTTTTCTGCTTCCAGCTTCGTTTGTCCGTAGTAGTTGACAGGATTGGGTAAAGCCTCCTCATCAAGCGGCCCCTCATTTCCTTTGAAAATAAAATCCGTTGACACAAAAATAAAATGAGCACCAATGGATTCTGAGGCTTTTATCAAGTAGGAAGTTGCCAGTACATTTGCGCTGTAGCAAGCCTCTTGATTGAGTTCGCAGGTATCTACATTGGTCATCGCAGCGCCATGAATCAGAGTATGAGGTCTCTCCTCGAGTAAAACCTTTTCAACAGCAGCTGCATTCTCCAAGTCTAGGGAAATGTATTTGAATCCCTTTCCAGGCAACCGGCAACTTCCTCTTCCAGTAGCGATTACTTCATATTCGCCTTCTCTTACCAACTGCTGGACGATTTTTTGTCCAAGTAGTCCATTGGCTCCCGTGATTAATATCTTTTTTTTATTTTCCATCAGGGTACTGATATCCAAATTGCTTTTCGATTTTGCTTTTGGCCATGTTTTCAACACTCACCTTCATGACTACTGGATTAACAGGCTTGTCTCTCGGACCTCGCTGCTCTTGGGCAATACGTTCAGCCACCTCTAGCCCCTGAATCACTTCTCCAAAAACCGTGTATTCATCATCCAAATGGGGCGTACCCCCAATAGACGTGTAAGCCTCCACTCGCTCATCAGAAATATCTTTGGTAAGTTTCATATTGAGCGATTGCTCTATCTCATCTCGCTTAGAAAGCACAAAACTGTTTAGAGAATCGTACTCACCAGCCTCATAAAGGCGAGAATAAGTATCTCTTAATTCCTTTTGACTTTCCAGCTGTACATATTGCATAAATGCCGCTTGAAGCTTGGGCACATCAGTGGTCAGCTCGAGTTCAGAATACACTTTTCCCAGCACGATATAAAACTGCGAACCACTGGACCTTCGTTCTGGATTGATATTGTTTCCTTGACGTGCGGCGGCTATCATTCCCTTTTTATGAAAAAACTGAGGCAAAATCTCTGCTGGTAAAGTGGGCCATTCCTCCGATGGCATCTCTTCCTTACCAAACACATCTCCGCCCTGCACCATAAAATCAGGGATCACACGATGAAACTCAGTGGAATCAAAACGACCTGACTCTACCAAATCAATGAAATTTGATTTGTGCACAGGGGTGTCATCAAACAGCACCGCTACAATTTGCCCATGCTTGGTGTCAATTTTCACCAATTGATCCTTTTGCCCGGCACAGGCAAAGAAAAGTAGTGCAAAAGCACCAGCTAACATCTGATTGACTATTTTCATTTATTTAAGGTGGATTTTATCTCGTCCAAAATTACTTTTCCTCCAGCAGCAAATACCTCCATGGCCAATCGCTGTCCTAGGAGTTCGGGTTGGTCGATCTCCCCATCAACTTGTAGGGAAATTCGTTCTTTGCCATTCAAGCTTACAATCCCTCCCTTCAAGCAGAGCATATTTTCTTCTAGCCTTCCCAAGGCAAATACTGGTATGCTACAGCCTCCTTCCAAAACTCTCAAGTAAGCCCGCTCTGCTCTTAGCTTTACCGAAGTTTCTTCATGGTTCAAGGCTTTGATCAATTCCTTCTTTAAGTCTTTATCCATCTGAGAGGCTACTTCTATTGCTACCGAGCCTTGTCCCACGGCAGGAGTAAACTCCTCTAAAGAAAGCTCTTGGACGATCATCTCATCATAACCCATCCGATGAACTCCGGCATAGGCTAAAAGTAAGGCATCGCATAGCCCTTCTTCCATTTTTCTAATTCGAGTTTGGAGATTTCCTCTGACTTCTACGGTTTTGACATGGGGATAAAAGTGACGAAGCGTAGCTACTCTCCTAGTGGAAGAAGTCCCTAAAAGAAGTGGCTTCGTTGTATCCGCTAACTCAATTGTGCCTTTATGAGAAAGAATCACGTCATTCTCTTTTTCTCGCTCAGTGAAGGCGATGATTTCAAAACCCTCTGGAAGATTAGACTGCATATCTTTTGCAGAATGCACCGCAATATCAATCCGACCATCCAAAAGCTGATCTTCCAGTTCTTGGGTAAATACTCCTTTACTCCCAATTTTAGCTATGGAAACATCTAAAATTTGATCCCCCTTGGTATCAATAATAACGATTTCAGCCTCTATCCCTGCTTTTTCAAGCAAAGCCTCTACATGATAAGCTTGCCAGAGCGCTAATTTACTCCCTCTAGTGCCAATCTTGATTTTTTTCATTGTTCTGCAGCTCGTTTTGGAGATTTCTTCTGTACTCCTTCTTCTATAAATTTGATAATTTCTGCCGCGATATCGATTCCTGTAGCCTTCTCAATCCCCTCTAATCCAGGAGAACTATTCACCTCTAAAATTAAGGGGCCTCGAGCAGATTGCAGCATATCCACACCGGCGATGTCCAGTCCCAGTGCCTTGGCTGCACCTAATGCCGCCTGACGCTCGGCTCGACTTAATTTAATGATGGTTGCTTTTCCACCTCGATGAAGATTAGAGCGAAACTCTCCCTCAGCTCCCTGACGCTTCATGGCGCCGACTACTTTTCCATTGACCACGAAGGCACGGATATCAGCCCCTTTGGCTTCTTTGATGAATTCCTGTACTATTATTCTGGCCCTCAATCCATGAAAAGCCTCAATTACCGATTGCCCTGCTTTTTTAGTTTCTGCCAACACAACTCCCAGTCCTTGTGTACCCTCGAGTAACTTAATGATCAGCGGAGCTCCACCTACATGCTCTATTAATTGCTTTTCACCACCTTTAGAAAAATTGGTGAATGCAGTTTTAGGCATTCCAAGACCTGCTTTTGATAGAATCTGAAGACTTCTCAACTTATCTCTACTTCTGACAATAGCCTGGGAGTTGACAGCAGAAAATGTCCCCATCAATTCAAATTGCCTCACCACCGCAGTGCCATAGAAGGTGACAGAGGCGCCTACTCTAGGAATGATGGCATCGACATTGGTCAGCTTTTCACCTTTATAAATGATGGACGGACCCTCCTGCTCGATGATCAAGTCACAGACACTATGATTGACAATCAAGGCCTCGTGACCTGCAGCCTGAATGGCTTGATACAATCTCTTGGTAGAATATAAATTGGGGTTCCTCGAAAGGATAGCTATTTTCATTTTACTTACGGTATGCTTTGGCAAGATTGATTCCTGATACATCCACCAGAAATCGGTTCCTGAGGATTTTCCTACCTAATAGGATTGCATTTTTCATGCTAGACCTATCGGTTAATGTGATTTCGGCGGTAAACTTCTCACCCGCCAATTCCATGATTGTTTCTATCAAATAACGCACTTCTGCTTGTCCAAAAGAATTTTTTACTTTCTTTTCTCTGTAGTTTTCAAAAACCACTTGCCTACCGGTAAAACCTTTATGGCCTGGGAGTAGAGCTTCGAAAACCAGCACTTTTTTTCCTTCTCGGACCTCTTCTCTTATGTTTTCGGCATGTACAGAACTGGTATAAGCCCCTGTGTCCACTTTGGCCCAAATCAATTTTAGACCTAGTTCGGGAAGGGAAATACGTTCCTTTCTTCCTATGATTTTCTTATCCATTTCTATCTATCTTGGCCATTAAAACGGCTATTTCCATTGATAAATCCGTAAAAATCAACTTTGCATTCCCATTCCTTTCCAAATGATAATGGGCTTTGTTAAAGAGTTCGTAAAGAATAGGCACATGGTCTTCCTGAAGAATCTTACCGCTGATTTTATTAATAAATTCTCGGTCCTCTCCTTTAGTCCGCAGAAGCGTATCCACGGATACATTTCTAAGCAAAATCTCACGTAAAACATTCATGCCTGTCTGCAAAATAGATTTTTGAGCTTCCTTATCGTATTTATGATAGGCATCAGAGAGCGTAAAAAGGTCCTTGAAATTTCTCCCATGGCAAAGTCGAAACCATTTTCTAATCCAAGCCACTTGCTGATCTTCCATCTGATTGACGAGACGTACCGCCTCTCGGAGATCTCCGTCAGCGATCATGGAAATTTGCTCGGCCGTCTGATCATCAGAAAGTCCGGCATTTACCAGGTAATCGCGAACCTCTTGATCTGAGAAAGCCCGAATCATGACCTTTTGGGTACGTGAAAGAATGGTAGTCAAGAGTTGCTCAGGCTGGGAGGTGATCAGTATGAAGATGGTCTTAGGCTGAGGCTCTTCTAAAATCTTCAGCAGGGCATTTGCTGCTTGCTGATTAAGAAATTCCGCCCCCCAAATCATCATGATTTTATATCCTCCTTCGAAGGAAACGAGGGAAAGCGTCTGAATAATCTGACGAGCAGCTCCTACCGAAATATTAAGCTGTTTTTTTTCAAAACCATTATGATAGATGTAGTCATGAACATTACCATAGGGCTGCTCGAGAGCAAATTTTCGGAAATTCGCTAAATGATCTACCTTATCTTCCTTTTCCTCTTTTTTATCTTCTTTATTCTTGGAGACTAGGGGAAAAGCAAAATTCAAATCAGGCATTACCAATTTGGCCATGCGCTGACAAGGAGCGCAGGTACCACAGGAATCTTCCTCTCCGGGATTTTGGCAATACAGATAGGTGGTTAGGGCTAAGGCCATAGTCAAACTGGCGGAACCCTCGGGCCCATGGAATAATAAAGCATGCGCCAGGTGATTATTTTTCACCGCATTGATCAGGTGCTTTTTAGTCTCGGGCAAACCCGGTATTTCGGCAAATTGCATGTGTCAGAGGATCAGGCGTGTTTTTCCCAGATTCGATAATTCTTCGTCAATTCAAAGATTTTTTTGTAAAGCTCAGACTCCGATTGGGACCATTCCATTTTTCTTCTAGAAAGGACCACTTTGGCTGTCTCTTCAAATTTTGGGAACTGAAAGGTAGAAAAACCAGCCGCTCCCCCCCAAGCAAATGAGGGAATAAAGTTGCGAGGAAACCCATCCCCAAAAATATTGGCTCCTACACCTACTACCGTCCCGGTATTAAACATGGTATTGATGCCGCATTTGGAGTGGTCTCCCATCATCAGCCCACAAAATTGCAGTCCTGTGGAGACAAAACCTCCTTTGACATAGCTCCAAAGTTTTACTGGAGCATAATTATTTTTCAAATTAGAAGTATTGGTATCTGCTCCTAGATTACACCATTCTCCGATGACGGAGTTTCCAAGGAATCCATCATGACCTTTATTGGAGTAGCCAAAAAACACAGAGTTTGAGATTTCACCCCCGACTTTGGATTGTGGTCCTACTGTGATATCCCCCCGCATTTTTGCTCCCATATTTACAGTAGACCCTTCACACAGCGCAAAGGGCCCTCGTATCAAGGCTCCTTCCTGAATCTCTGTATTTTTACCTATATAAATCGGCCCATTTTCAGCATTTAATACGGCTGCTTTGATGACAGCTCCTTCTTCGATGAAAATATCCTGACCATAGGTTTGAGTATAAGGGTCTGTGAGGGTCTGACTTTTCCGCCCAGCCGTGATCCGCTCAAAGTCACTGATGATCTCCTCTCCGTTTAGGGAGAAAATATCCCATGGGTTTTGCAAAAGTTGGGGTTCTTTGGGGATTTGTACAATTTCTTTGGAGGATGCTTTGCTGAGGTTTTTCTCCGTCTCACCGATATAGGTTGCTATCAGGGTCTTTCCGTGGTATAGGGACTGGTCTTTTTTCAGCTTTTTCAGAAAAAGAATCGTTTCGCCAGTCGGAAGCAGGGAAGCGTTGACCGCAAGGTGAACCCCTTTATTTCTCGGGAATCTATCTTGTAGGTAGTCTTGAGTCAAAAATGAAACAGGTTTTCCGCTGATTAATTCCCACTTTTCGGAAATTTTCAAGATACCCACCCGAATGTCTCCTACAGGCCTGGTAAAGGTAAATGGCAATAAAGCGCCTCTGATAGAGGGATCGTCAAACAATAGTAGCTGCTCCATAGGGCAAAAATAAAAAAGTCTCCCGGAATCCATGCTCCGGAAGACTTTTTCGCTGAAAGTACTGGAATATTACTTCTTGTATCTTCTGTTGAATTTCTCCACTCGACCAGCTGTATCGAGCAACATTTTCTTACCTGTGTAGAAAGGATGAGACTCAGAGCTCACTTCTATTTTGTATACAGGGTATTGCTTGCCATCTTCCCACTCGATTGTCTCGGAGGTTTCGATGGTAGATTTGGTCATAAATTTAAACTCAGAAGATGTGTCATAAAATACGACGTCTCTGTAGTTTGGATGAATATCAGCTTTCATATCACTAGTATTTTTGGAGTACCTTTTTCAAATGAGGCACAAAGTTATTCTTTTTCACAAAAACCACCAAATCTTTACTCAAAATTTCCTTGAGTTAACCTGGATTCAACTCTACTTCAAAGGTAATGAGTCTTAGGATTTTCCGGCCAGGTCCAATAAAAATTTGATAAAAATATCAGGATCTCTCCGAAAACTGTATTTTCGGGTTGAAAAGCATCCATTTTTATGCATTTCCCAAATCTTATTCCATGCAAAACTCCCTTCTTTCACCAGTGAGCTACAGTCTGCTTCTTGGAGTGGCCTTACTTCTAGTTTCTTCTTCACTTTTTGCGCAAGGTAGCTACATCCCCTATGAGCGAGACTACTATCACAAGATCGAGCGATATGAAATCTTACAAGGTGCGAATAACCCCTTTTTTCAGACAGGATTCAAACCTTTCAGAAGAGACATCTTAGGACATTATCTAGATAGTCTGCAGAATGACCCCGTCATCCGCTCGTCCTCGGATCGATTTAACCTAGCTTATCTAGCGCAGGATAATTGGGAGTTTGTCCAGCAGGAAACCCCGGAATCAGAAAACCCTTTTCTAAAAAAAATTTACCGCAGACCCGGTGATTTTGCCCACTACTACGATGAAGATTTTGACATTCATCTCAGTCCTGTGATTTACCTGAGCGGAGCCCTAGAAAGCGATCAAGACCGGAAGCCTGCCCAATTGAGCCGCGGTGTTGTCGTCCGAGGCGCCATTGACAAAAAAGTGAGTTTCTATACTTATCTGACTACCTCGGAGGTTTTTCTTCCCTCTTGGACAAAGGCCTACGCCTCAAATAATCTTGCCGTACCGGGTGAAGGGTTTTGGAAAGAATATCAAGGTGATGGGTATAGCTATTTTTCAGCTCGGGGGCATGTCAATTTTCACCTGACCAAAAGTATCCAAGCCCAAGTAGGACATGATCGGAATTTTGTCGGAGAGGGCTACCGATCTTTTCTTCTTTCAGATTTTTCAAACCCCTACATGTTTGTCAAGCTGAATACTAAAGTCTGGAAGTTTCAACTCACCAACCTCTGGACTCAAATGACCGCGGATGTCTTTTATAATAGAAGAAGGCCCACAGACGGTCGCTATACCCAGAAGTTTTTCTCCATGCACCGACTCAGTTTCAATGTGGGTAAAAAGCTCAATCTTGGATTTTTTGAATCCGTAATGACTGATCAGATCAATTTTAATTATTTCAATCCCGTGGTGTTTTTCCGCTGGGTAGAGCAGCAGCTAGGCACTCCGGACAAAGTCATGCTGGGCATGGATGCCAAATGGAATTTTCGGCCGGGCATGCAGCTTTATGGGCAATTTGCATTGGATGAATTTGTGTTTGGAGAGTTTTTTGGAATTGATGGCAAAGGCTCAAAGCGTAATAAATACGGCGTGCAAGCAGGCTATAAATACATCGATGCCTTTGAGGTGTCAAATTTAGACTTGCAGATCGAGTTTAATACAGCACGGCCTTACACCTTTCAAGAAAAAATCGATTACCAATCCTACTCCAATTGGCGAACTCCACTCACCCATCCCCTAGGGGCTAATTTTCGAGAATTTATCGGGATTTTGCGCTATCAGCCGCTTCCAAGGTTAAATGTCACTGCTTTGGGTATGTATCAATTTTTTGGATCTGACCCGGATCCAGAGACCAATTGGGGTGGAAATGTATTGAAAAATCGATTGGATGGAAGTCCAACTGGACTATTTGGAAATACTATAGGTCAAGGCATCGAAAATACCGTTTTTCAATCTAATCTGACTGCGAGCTACATGCTGAAGCATAATTTCTTCATTGATGCATCCCATACCTTCAGACATCAGCGGATCGAAGGCTCTGATCATCAGCGATCACAAATGCTGCAAGTAGGGATTAGATGGAACTTTATCCGTCCCGAATTCAATTTCTAGTCAGAATGCTATTTTCCGTAACTTGCGGGCTCAATTGCTGAACCAATTTTCATGAAGACTTATTTGCGGATTCTCTCTTATGCCAGACCCTATGGCAAGTTTGTTCCGACATATATATTATACACCCTCTTTTCTATCATTTTTGGATTGATCAATTTCACCCTGCTCAAGCCCCTATTTGATGTGATTTTCGAGCAAGTCGATCCAGAGACGTTGAAGCAATACGAAGAACTTCCCCCTTTCAATCCCTCTATCGACTACTTCACCGGGCTTTTCAATCATTATTTTCTCAGTGTAGAGGCTGATTATGGCAAGGTTGGCACTTTGATGTTTGTCTGCATTATCATCGTGATATCAGTCTTCCTTTCCAATTTATTCACCTACCTCTCTGGAGTAGTCTTGGCTAAAGTTCGCGCCGTTGTCATCAAACGGATGAGGATGGATATTTTTGGAAAAGTAAGTAGCCTGCACATCGGCTATTTCTCCGATGAGCGCAAAGGCGACCTCATGTCCAAAATGACCAATGATGTACAAGAGGTAGAAAACACCATCGTCCAATCATTACGAGTAGTCTTTCGAGAGCCAGCGACAATCATTCTATATTTTGCGGTCTTGTTTTTTATGTCGGTCAAGCTGACTCTGTTTACGATTCTAATCATTCCTATATCAGGTGCTATCATTGGAGGAATCACCCGTAGATTAAAAAAACGAGCCGTACAGAGCCAGCAATCCTTGGGTAGAATTGTTAATATTCTCGATGAAACTCTGAGCGGAATGCGCGTCATCAAGGCCTTCAATGCGGAGCGGTTCATGTTTAGAAAATTTGATACTGAAACAGACCACTATGCTGCGGTCAATGTTAATATGGCCCGTAAGAATGAATTAGCTTCACCAATTTCCCAATTTTTGGGAGTCAGCGTAGTCGCCGGAATATTGGTCTATGGCGGAAGCCTGGTCCTAAGCGGAAATTCAGACCTGAGTGCCTCGGATTTCATCACATACATCATCATCTTCACTCAAGTACTCAATCCTGCCAAAGAGATTTCAAGAGCAGTTTCTAGCATTCAACGGGGAATTGCCTCTGCTGAGCGGATTTTTGAAGTGGTAGACACGGATTCAAAAATCAAAAATCCCACTCGGACTATTGCTATCCATCAATTCAACAGCGGAATCAAATTTGAACACGTGAGTTTTGCTTATGAAGAGCAACTGATTTTACAAGACATTAACTTCACTCTTAAAAAAGGTAAAACCATTGCTCTTGTCGGGCCTTCGGGTGGAGGAAAATCCACAATGGCTGATTTGGTCCCGCGCTTTTATGATCCCTCAAAAGGAAAAATCACATTGGATGGAAATGATCTCCGTGACCTAAAGCTGGAAGAACTCCGCAAACTCATGGGGATAGTCACGCAGGAATCCATCCTATTCAATGATACTGTATTTAACAACATCGCTTTTGGAATCGAAGAAGTTACTGAGGACCAGGTCATTGAATCCGCTAAAATCGCCAACGCCCATGAATTTATCATCAAGATGGAGGAGGGCTACCAAACTTCCATCGGAGAGCGTGGTAGTAAACTTTCCGGAGGACAGCGACAGCGACTGAGTATCGCGAGAGCTGTTTTGAAAAATCCGCCGATTCTTATCCTCGATGAAGCGACTTCTGCACTAGACTCAGAATCTGAAAAACTGGTACAAGAGGCCCTGACCCACTTAATGAAAAATCGGACGACATTGGTGATCGCGCATCGACTAAGCACCATTCAGCATGCCGATGAGATTTTGGTAATCGAGCGTGGGCAAATCGTACAGCGAGGCAATCACCAGGAGCTGATAAACCAAAAAGGCTTGTATCAAAAGCTTTCGAGTATTCAGTCCGTTTAGTATATTAGAGCTATTAATTTCAAAATATCATGAAGAAAACTCACCAAGTTTTACAAATCATCCTCTTAGCTTATTTTGGCTTATTTTTAATCTTTTTCATCGCCTTTGACACGTTGGGAGGCCTCTTTGGAATGCAGGAGGTCAGCTCTGACGACATGGTGAAAATCATCCTGTTGGGCTTTATCCTATTCCTCATTTCTTGGCTTATCGGTAGGACAGTGAGAGCTTCTTTGGAGAAGAAAATCAAAAACATGGAAACTGAGATGAATGGGTTAAAAGCCAAAATCTACGACATGGAGCATCCAAAATCCGCTGAAAAAGCCAAAATCAAACCCTCTCCTTCTGAAGAGACAGAATCGAGTAATTTACCTCCGAGACAAAATTTCACTGAGGAATAAGGAGTTAATTTTCAGAAAACTGTATATTAAGGAAACCAAAACCGGTTTCCTTTTTTATTATGGTAGCAAAAACTTTTGGAAGTGCAGTATCTGGCGTAGATGCCAACTTGATCACCATTGAAGTCAATGTGGGTCAGGGGACAAGTTTCTATATGGTAGGATTACCTGATTCTGCCGTAAAAGAATCCCAACAGCGGGTAGAGTCAGCCCTCAAGTATTTTGGCTTTCGGATGCCTCGGCAAAAGGTGGTGATCAACCTAGCCCCTGCCGATATTCGAAAAGAAGGCTCAGCCTATGACCTGCCCATTGCGATGGGAATATTGCAGGCCTCTGAGCAGGTGGAATTTCCCGAACTGGATCGCTACGTGATCATGGGTGAACTTTCTCTAGACGGGAAACTTCGTCCGATCAAAGGAGTCTTACCTATCGCCATTGAGGCGAGAAAACAAGGTTTTAAAGGATTCATCCTCCCGCTCGTTAATGCCAAAGAAGCCTCTATCGTCAATAATCTGGATATCATTGGCGTGGAAAATTTACAGCAGGCAGCAGATTTTCTGATGGGTGATCTACAGATTGAGCCTTTGGTGACAGATACCCGTGAGATTTTTTACCATTCCCTCGATGACGTAGAATTTGACTTTGCGGATGTCCAAGGTCAGGAAAATATCAAGCGAGCCATGGAAATCGCCGCCGCTGGAGGGCACAATGTCATCATGATAGGACCTCCCGGTGCAGGAAAAACCATGCTGGCCAAAAGATTACCTTCGATACTTCCTCCACTTTCCCTGCAGGAAGCCCTAGAAGCGACTAAAATCCACTCCGTGGCTGGAAAGCTAGGAAACAATGCTTCACTGCTGGCCAATCGGCCTTTTCGAAGTCCTCACCATACGATTTCGGACGTTGCTTTGGTCGGCGGAGGAGGGAATCCACAACCTGGGGAAATTTCACTGGCGCATAATGGAGTGCTTTTCCTCGATGAATTGCCTGAATTCAAGCGAACCGTACTCGAAGTCATGCGCCAACCTCTGGAAGAGCGAAAAGTCACCATTTCAAGAGCCAAAATTTCAGTCGATTACCCGGCTAATTTTATGCTAATCGCCAGTATGAACCCCTGTCCCTGCGGCTATTACAACCATCCGGAAAAGGAATGTGTCTGCGGACCGGGTATCGTACAGCGCTATTTAAATAAGGTCAGTGGACCACTTCTCGATCGAATTGACCTTCACGTGGAAGTGACTCCAGTGAAATTTGACGAGATGACCTCCACTCGAAAGAGTGAATCCAGCAAAGCCATTCGAGAGCGAGTCATCAAAGGGAGGGAAAAACAAAAAGAGCGATTCCAGAGCAATCCCGAAGTCTATTGCAATGCGATGATGCCTTCACATATGGTCAAGGAAGTCTGCCAAATCAATGAGGCTGGTAAAGCCTTACTCAAAACTGCTATGGAACGCTTGGGTCTCTCCGCCCGGGCTTATGACCGCATCCTCAAAGTTGCCCGCACCATCGCCGATATTGCAGATAGTTCTGATATCAAGGTGGAGCATCTGGCAGAAGCGATTCAGTATAGAAGTCTGGACCGTGAAGGCTGGGCAGGGTGATTTTCAATCGATGAAAGATGAATCAGCTAACAAGCCAAGAAATAGAAAACCAAATTCACAACATCCGTGGGCAACAAGTGATGCTGGATAGTGACTTGGCAGCTTTGTATGGAACAGAGACCAAGTACATTAATCGGGCTGTTTCCAGAAATCCAGAAAGATTCCCAAGATCATTTTCATTTGAACTTGAGCAGGAAGAGTGGAATTTTTTAAGGTTCCAAGTTGGAACCTTAAATGTAAATCATGGAAGAGGTAGACATAGGAAGTATCTTCCTAGAGTCTTTACCGAGCAAGGGGTCGCTATGCTTTCAGCTGTCCTGAAAACAGAAACAGCAATCCAAGTAAGTATTCAGATCATACAGGCATTTGTTGAAATGAGAAGATTTTTAGGAAACAATGGAGGGCTTTTTCAACGGATAAACCAATTGGAGAACAAGCAGATTGAAAATGATAAAAAGTTTGATCAGTTGTTCCAAGCTTTTGAAAAGAATCAATTAAATCCGGAAAAGGGGGTGTTCTTTAATGGGCAGATTTTTGATGCTTATGTCTTTGTCACAAACCTGATAAAAAGTGCCAAAGAAGAAATAATACTGATTGACAACTACCTGGACGAGTCTATTTTAGTCTTATTGAGCAAGTGCTCCTCAAGGGTATCAATTTCCTTATATACCAAGGAAATTAGCAGGAAGCTTAAGCTGGATTTTGAAAAATTCATACAGCAATACCCAAATGCCAATCTGAAGACATTTTCAAAAAGTCATGATCGTTTTTTAATTCTTGATAAATCAATACTCTATCATTTTGGAGCATCACTCAAAGATCTTGGAAAAAAGTGGTTTGCTTTTTCAAGGATGGATGATTTTACTGATCTTATATTGAATGAACTCAAAAGAGGAGAAATGAAAAATTAATTTTTCAAACAATTTGAATGGAGGATTTATAGAGAAGGATAGGCGGGATGAATAATTTGGAATTAAAAATTTAAAATTGAATAATGAAAAAAAGAAAGGGTCAAGCTGAATTCGTACAATGGTTTGGGCCATTATTAGATGCACTTAGAGAACTTGGATATTCTGGTAAACCACGAGAAGTATCTGAAAGGATCGCCCAAAATCTTGAATTGAAAGATGATTTTTTAGATGAGACTTTAAAGTCAGGAGGGAATAGGTTTCACAATCAGGTGGCTTGGGCTAGACAATACCTCATTTGGGAAGGACTATTAGATTCCTCTGAAAGAGGAACTTGGAAACTCACCGAAAAAGGCAAAAACACACATTTAACATCTGATGAATCAAGGCAGATATTCTTAAAATGGGTAGAGATCAATCAAAAAATTAGAAAAGAAAAATCGAGAAAAGAGATTATTGAAGACCAAGAGGAAGAAGAACCTGAGACAGTAGAAGTAACTGCTGAAAACAACCTACTTTCCGTTCTGAAATCTCTTTCACCTTCAGGATTTGAAAATGTATGTAAAGAGTTACTGAGAGAGCATGGCTTTGAAAATGTGGAAGTCACAGGAAAATCTCATGATGGGGGAATTGATGGTTTTGGGGTTTTAGAGTTAAACCCTTTTGTAAGTTTTAAAGTGATTTTCCAATGTAAAAGATATGAAGGATCTGTCTCCAGAGCACAAGTTGGCGATTTTCGAAATGCGATGTTAGGCCGAGCGGAAAAGGGAATCATTCTAACAACAGGCTCCTTTTCTCGCGATGCTGAAAAAGAGGCATCTCGAGACGGAGCACCTCCCATTGAATTGGTAGACGGTAAAAAGCTCATCCAAATGTTTGAAATGGTGAAATTAGGACTAAAGCCCAAAACGGTTTACGATGTTGACTTAAATTATTTTCAGAAATTCAAAGAATAAAGACTCTATCAAAATGAAAAAAATAACCAAAAGAGAAATCATCGCATTTATCCTAGGCCTATTTACTTTTATAGTCTTGGATACTGCATTGAACTGGGAGGAAGCCAAAGAAGCCATGCGGAAAGGATACGAGGACGGGCGTAAATATGAAATGGAGTCTGTGAAATAAAGGCAAAAATGGCCCACCCCAACGAATTTTTCTCCCAAGAATATATCCTAAAACTTTATCGTGAGCTGGATAATGCAGCTACAGAAACAAAAGTCCAATTCACGCTGGATTATATTGATACCATCAAAGAAGACTATCCCCTTGAGCTGGTTGAGTATATGACAAAGACTCAACTTGCTAATATCTATTTCGACCAAGAGGAGTACGAAAAGGCCCTTCCTATCCTAGAAGAAATCAAGACTCTAAAATCTCCCGAAGGTACTGGAGGAAAACACCTATACATCCTCCTCCTTATTCGGACTCATCGGCTTCTTGGAAACTTCGAAATGGCAATCTCCCTTTTGGAGCGAAATTTACTTTCTGAAGGAAATCCTGATAAAGGTTTCGATACTTTAGATTTTTTGAAAGAGCACGCAAAGCTTTGTCAAGATGCCGGATTGGAATTTGATCCAAGATTCAAGGGTAAAATTGATTTTGTTGTTGAAAGTTTGGGATTTGAAGACAAAGACCTCCAATCGCTAGAAATGATTGACTATTTAACCAAAACGAATACAGATTGGAATATCCGCATGGGTAAGATCATTTTGAAAAAGGATATTTCGGGAGAAGAAAAGACTCAAATATTAGAAGATTTCTTGAAGGAATGTCCAATCAGATGGTATAGAGATTATGTAATTGAAATGATCAATCATTACAGAAGTCGAAATCAGGATTAATTTATAGAAGAGTCATTTAACCACCCTAATTCATTCGGAATAAACTTTTATCATTCAGAAACCTTAGCTTTAGATCCCTTTTTTCTAAAATTCACCCAAATCGACATCCCAAAGGCCAAAAGTGTGAAGCCCAGGGTCCCCGCATCCACCCATTTTTGATCAGGTCGCCAGCCAAAAATCCTATCGAGAAGGTAGCTGATATAGGAGTTGGGCAGGTTTGGAGTGCCGAGTTTCTCCAGGACTTGCCAGTGCCAATCCGTCAAAGGGCAATATCCCCAACCATACCAAATGCCCAAAAACCCCCAGGAAAGTAGGGTTAAGCTGATGGTAATCAGGTGAGCTTTTCGTGTCTTTCTCCAGATCCATCCCAAAAGGTTGAAAAGGATCAAGGCAGAGTGAAAAATCACAAAAAACCAATCGGCAATAATGAGTAACGTATCTGTTGACAACATTGAAAGCACCATTTTTGGGATTTTCCTACAAGATAGCAAAGTGCCAGTTTTTCCTAATTTTTGAAAAACCAAGTCTATAGGAAAGCAAAAGTTCTTCGGTTATTTCGAAGAGTATTTTAGTAATTTGATTAGCGTTTTTGACTATTTTCAATCTATCAAAATGAAAAAATACCGTAACTTTTCTGGAAAAACGAACTGTCAAACACCTGTCTAAATATTTTTCTCCCCATATGGAAATTCTGCTTCGTTATCTTCACTTCATCTCCGTCATTACACTTTCCGGATCCTTGATCGCAGAGTTTTTTATTCTAGAAAAAACCCTTCAAAGAAAAACCATCAAACACTTAGGCCAAATCGATGCCATCTATGGGATTTCGGCCTTGGTTCTGCTCGGTGCAGGGTTGACGCTTTGGCTAGGTGAATTCGGTAAACCTGCTGAATTCTACAATCAAAACCCCACTTTTCATCTGAAGCTCGTTTTTTTTATTTTGATAGGTTTACTATCCATCTATCCCACCATCTTTTTTATCAAAACAGGAAAAGGAGAAGCCGAGGACCAAGTAGAAATTCCTCTATTAATTAGATGGTCTTTAAGGGCAGAACTACTTCTACTAGTAAGCATCCCCTTATTGGCAGGACTAATGGCGAAAGGAATCCAAATTATTTAATCCCCAAAACTAATTCCCATGCCTTTTGCTGCTTGTACCAAAGTCCCTTTCGGATCAACGTAATTATAAGCCGAAATCGCTTTTTTGATAGGAACAGATGTGTATTGATTATTGAGTAAAACGACTAATTCACCAAATTCCCCCTCCAAGACGAGTTCAAAAGCTTTTACACCAAAAACTGAAGCAATCACCCGATCAAAGGCAATCGGCGTGCCTCCACGTTGCGTATGACCCAAAACGGTTTCACGAATATCCGCATCCAGACCCGCAGCTTTCAATTGTTCACTTAATGTATACGCTACTCCACCCAGGCGGACTGCAATTCTTCCTTCCTCTCCTTTGCTTGAAGTCACTGTTCCTTCCTTGGCATGAGCGCCTTCTGCGATGACAATATTGACAAATCCGCGACCATTGGCATAGCGGGATTCTATGCGCTTTACCACTTCATTGAGATCATAGGGGATTTCTGGGATGAGGCAGATTTCTGCTCCACCTGCAATCGCCGTATAAAGTGCAATCCAGCCGGCATTTCTTCCCATCACTTCCATGATCATCACACGATGATGACTCGCTGCGGTGGTCACTAATCGATCAAAAGAATCGGTAGCAATCTGTACGGCCGTCTGAAACCCAAAAGTAAAATCAGTTGAAGACAGGTCATTGTCAATAGTCTTAGGTACACCAACGACCGGCATTCCTGCTTCGAACATCGCCTGAGAAATCTCCTGAGAGCCATCTCCTCCGATGTTAATCACGGCATCGAATCCTTTTTTCTTGAGATCAGCTACCAATTCTGGGATTTTATTAATGATTTTCACCGAGCCATCAGCCTGCTTTTCCGAAAATCTAAGTGGATTTCCCTTGTTCGTGGTTCCCAGCATCGTCCCCCCGATCACATGGATTCCTGCGGTGTTTTGCTCATCCAATTTGATGATTCGGGGAGGATTTTCCATTACCCCGTTAAAGGCTTCAAAACTCCCCCACACTTCCCACTCTCCTGAAAGAGCTGCGCGTTTGGTAATCCCTCTGATGACCGCATTGAGTCCGGGGCAATCACCACCGCCGGTAGAAACTAACAATTTTTTCATATCTTCTGGAAAATAATGAAGGGAATCCCTGTCATCTTAAAGATCAAGGCCCTCCGAGGTTACTATTTTAAAACAGATTTTAATTAGTGGAGTTAACCATCAAAGCATTTAACCTATGAAAAAATTCACCTTTCTCCTAGTATTTATCTCCTATTTCAGTTTTGGGCAGGATCAAATACCCGCTCAAAACGGAGCAATACAAATCAACCCCATCCTTCATGGTTCTTTAGTGATTGAATATCAAGACCTGACCATCTATGTGGATCCATACGGTGGTGCAGAGCGGTTTGCTGGACAAAAGCCTGCAGACCTTGTTTTGATTACTGATATTCACGGTGATCATCACAATCAGGAAACACTCGATGGTTTAGACTTGAGCAAAGCTACGATTGTCGCTCCTGCTGCCGTGGCTGAGAAACTTCCAAAAGACAAGTATGCAAAAGTCGAAGTCATCGGAAATGGAGAACAAAAATCAATTTCCGAAGCTGATATTCGTGCCATTCCTATGTACAACCTTCCAGAAACAGCGGATAGCAGACATCCCAAAGGAAGGGGAAATGGCTATATCGTAACCTTGGGAGGAAAGCAAATTTACCTTTCAGGAGACACCGAAGACATTCCAGAAATGAGAGCGCTCAAAGGAATAGACGTGGCTTTTGTCTGTATGAACCTTCCCTACACCATGGATGTCAATCAAGCTGCTAGTGCAGTTTCTGCATTTAAACCTGCCATTGTTTATCCTTATCATTTTCGCGGTGGAGACGGACTAGCTGATGTGAATCACTTCAAAAGCCTAGTCAATCAGTCTGCTCCTCAGGTAGAAGTAAGATTGAGAAACTGGTACCCAGAAAATTAAGATTCCAAATTCAAATGAATGGATTGAAAGCAGCTTAAAGGGCTGCTTTTTGCTTTTAAACTGAAAGATTAAATCTTCAATTTCACACTACTTTTGTGCGTAGAGTCACAAATAAAAAATAGGTGAATTAACTACTTTTAGCTTCTCAAATCCCGACTATGAAAAATCTGTTTTTTGTCCTATCACTAGTTCTTCTTTTGGGAGGCTGCTCTGGTGCTGATCAGCAACAAAACAACTCTCAATCCACAACCAAGGAAAGCCAACAAGCGAGAGTAATCACGCTTAACTCAAAGGATTTTCAGTCAAAATTTCAAACTGGAAAAGGGATTTTGCTAGACGTCCGCACACCTGCTGAGATCAATCAAGGCATTTTGTCAAAAGACGCCACTGTAATTGATATCTATTCCAGTGATTTTGCCAAGCGCGTGCTGGAGCTGCCCAAAGATGAGGAAATTTACATCTACTGCAGTGCAGGTGTCAGAAGCGAGCAGGCGGCTAATTTCCTGATTGAAAACGGATACACTCAGGTTTTTCACTTGAGAGGTGGTCTTGGAGATTGGGCAAGAAACGGCCTTCCCCTCGAGCGTCTTTAAATCTTCGAAAAGGCTAGGTCCAAATCCTCCAGCAAATCATCACTATGCTCTAGTCCTACCGAGACCCGAATGAGGTTTGGAGGAGTCAGCGTATCGGGACCCTCCACGGCAGCTCTTCGCTCTATGATACTTTCTACCCCTCCAAGACTTGTAGCATTGACAAAAAGATGAAGATCTTTTATCAGTCGATCGGCAGCATCTGCACCGCCCTTGACTTCAAAAGAAACTACGCCACCAAATCCCGTCATCTGACCTGCTGCAACCTCATGTCCGGGGTGATTTTTTAGTCCTGGATAGTGTACTTTCTCTACTTTGGGATGGTTCAAAAAGTACTCGGCTAGCACCATGGCATTCTGAGCATGACCGCGCATTCGATAAGCCAGCGTTCGGATGCTTCGACTTAGCCAGTAGCAATCTGCTGCTGCAGGTACAGCTCCACCTACTCTCTGCACAGTTCTGATTTTTGCCCAAAACTCGTTGTCTTCTTTTCCCACCAAAATACCACCCAAGATATCACTGTGTCCCCCAAAGTACTTGGTACTGCTATGCATCACGATATCTGCACCTAGTGCCAATGGATTTTGGAATACTGGCGTAGCGAAGGTGTTGTCGCAAGCCAAAATAGCTTTTTGGTTTTTGGCGATTTCAGCAATTTTTCGGACATCACTGATTTTCAGTAAAGGGTTTGACGGCGTCTCTATCCAAAAAAGCCGGGTATTGGGACGGATCGCTTTTTTTACTTCCTCAGGATCTGCCATGTTCACAAAACTCACCTCGTGAATCCCTTTGAAAAGAATGCTCATGGAATTATGCAAGCCATGATACATATCATCAGGCGCAATGATATGAGAGCCCGGCTCCAGCGCTTGAAAAACAGCTGTACCCGCTGCATTCCCAGAAGAAAAAGCCGCAGCGACCTTTCCTCCTTCCAGTGAAGCCACCAGCTCCTCTAGGGCCAATCTATTGGGATTTCCTGCGCGAGTGTAGAGCATCCCTGCTTCATTTTCATGCTCAAAAGTCGTACTCAATGTGATCGGCTGAACCACCGGCCGGTTGGTATCGGTGATATGATTTCCTTTATGAATGGATCGGGTTTCGAATTTCATAACTTGATTAATTTTTGGGAAATTAAGAAAGTAAATCCAAAGGCAAGATGAGAAAAATCACATAAATGAAGTTTACTTTCCAACCTTTTCTTCACGAGATGACTCTTACTCCTAGAAAAGCATCCGATGAATCAAATCCAACTTAACAAAGAACTAATCAAACAAATCATAGCTCAAGATCGAAAAGCTCAATTTCAGCTTTTTGAACTTACAAAAAGGATGGTTTACTCTCTTGCTTTTCGGATGCTAAATAATGAAGATCTTGCGCACGATGTACTTCAAGAAACTTATGTTGAAGTTTTTCAACAAATAAAAAACCTGAAACACCCGGAGGCTTTGGTCTCTTGGATGAAAACAATTACAGCTCGAAAAGCAATCAAAGCAGGCAAAAAGCAATTTGAGTTTGATCAACTTGATCAGCATCCCGACCCTATCGATAATCAATTTGATTCCTGGTTTGACGGGGAAATATTAGATCAAGCAATAAGGGAGCTACCTCCTGGTGCAAGGGCAGTATTCATGTTGGTAGCAGTAGAAGGGTATACTCACAAGGAAACGGCAAATCTTCTTGGAATCACTGAAAGTACTTCAAAATCCCAATTAAACTATGCCAAAAAACTGCTGAAAACACGAATTAAAAACTTAATCAACGCATGAAAGACCTACCTGAACACGAACCGAGAAGCGATAGCTGGGAAAGAATCATGCTTAAAAAGAATTTTGATTCCCAATTGATCAAAAACCTAGGAGAACTCCCAGCCTATGATCCATCAGATACAGCATGGAGTAGTATTGAAAAAAGGCTTGACAATACCAAAAGAAGAATCATCTGGAGACCAATTGGGATCGCCGCTTCTATCTTCGGATTGCTCATTTTGGCTTTCTTCCTAGTGCGGCAGGAAAATGTGAAAGTTGATTCTCAACAACCAAAAATTGCATGGACTTCAAAAACCTCCTTGCCAACAGCTTCCATTGAGCAAGAAGAAAGAACGGATTCTTTGAATGAAACGATTACCGCAACCACTGATAAAAAACCTACGCCCGAAATTATCACCAAATCATCACGGAGAAGTGAATTTGTGCCAACTATCTCCACTCGACCTCCGATATCGATAAGCGATGACTTGACTGTAAAAGGAATGGACCTTGAAGTAAGGGGGAAATATGACCCTAATGTTCAAAATACAAATGAGACTTACCATTTGGTCGCTATCTCCTGGGGTCTTGATAAAATTAAGTTTCAAGTCAAAACAAATTTTGGGGCTCAAGACCCGATTTTATTAGAATCCATCAGCAATGAGAAGGGAGATTTTCAAGCCCGAATCATACTCAACCGGAAAAAATAAACTAGACAAAACGTACTAAAACAATGAAACGATTTCTAATTATCGCACTATTCCTATGCCTTGCCAATACTCTTAGCTTTGCCCAGGAGCTACAAAACAGACTCCCAAAAAACCATCAGGCATGGGCTGATAGAAGCTTTCCAGTTACTGACACTTTGGCTTTTGATTTTCCTAATGAGGGTAAACTTCTCATCCTGTTCAATCGGGAGGAGTTTACTCCTGAATTACTCGAAGAAGAATTTCGACCCTTATTGGAGCAGGCAACCCAATTCCCTGCTTTTGAAACGCATGTTTACCGTGTATGCCAAAACTTTTTCCCCACAAGGGTGAGCCAAGTAAAAAATAAAATTCAAAAAAAATACTGGAAAACCCTCACCTCCATTGAATTGGGCTTTCCGGTGGGCCTAGATTTTACAGCAGGAAAATTTACTCCCGAAATTGGTTTTCAGGCAGCATTAAGTTTACCTGGATTTCAAATAGGCGGTTCTATTACCAATACGGTCTATTTCCCTGAATCAGATTCTGGGTTTTCTGTCAACAGCAATTGGTTTGTCAATGCGGAGTATCATTGGAAGCCGGGTAGCCTTTACGCCAATCAGCACCAGACCGTACAAGTTGGATACCTACTCAATAATTCTAACAACCTGCTTTTTGAAGGCACTACGATGCGCGCAACTTATAAACAAACGTTGAGCAGACACATGAGCGTACAAGCTGGGATAATTGGTACAAAAAACCTAACTACATTCTATCCAGTAGTCGGGTTCAGGATTAGATTCTAAGACTTTTAAAACAAAAAGAGCCAGAAATTTCCGGCTCTTTTTGTTTAATTCATCTGATCCGATCAACCGACCTGACGAGCGCTTCATCTTTTTTGATAAATCGATTAGCGAGCATATTGCACACCATCGCAGCTAAAATCACCCAAAAACCAAAGTGATAGGTTCCCCCGCTCGAGGCATTGAGCTCTGTATTAATTCCATTGGTAGTGAGAAAAACGGCTACTACCAAAGACACCATCACCAAACTATTAATCATATTAAATAGCATTTGCTTAGCTCGGCTTTTGTATTGAAAAATAGAGATCAGTGCCAAAAACCCAGCAAAAGCGGCCAAAGCAGAAAGATACCATTTGGATGAAGATTGAATCACCTCTCCATTGGCGTCCAAATTACTTAGCATAAATGCGGTCAATTCCCAAGAATCTCCCGTGCCGCTCCCTGTCTCTGTTTGACTCCAAAGCGATGTACCTACAGTAATCCCCATCGCTACCACTACCAAAAAGAGAAAGATGGTCTGAACTCGTTGAATCATAATTTCTATTTTTTTGCAAAGAAAAGTCCAAATCCCCGCTTTACCAAAGAAAGCTCAAATCAGAATCAGGTAGGAATTGTATCTTTGCGAACGATGAATAGTTCAAATAGGTATTTCATGGAGCTTAGCTATCACGGGGGAGACTTTCATGGCTGGCAGACCCAGCCCAATGCTTCTTCTGTACAAGCTACAATCGAACTAGCGCTATCAACTTATTTTCGTCAACCGATCGCTATCATGGGCAGTGGAAGAACGGATACCGGAGTACATGCGGCTATGCAAGTTTGTCATTTTGACTTTGAAGGCAGGATCGATCGGGACCGTCTACTCAAGGCACTCAACGGTATTTTACCAAAAAGTATTGCCATTCATCAGATTCGTCCCGTAAAACCCGATGCACATGCCCGGTTTGACGCAGTGGAGCGATCCTATTTCTACCGAGTGATCCCTCGCAAGAATCCGTTTTTGGAAGATTTTGCATGGCTTTGTTATCAATCTCCTGAGCCACATCGGATGAATACAGCCTCGAAAATCCTTTTGGAATATGAGGACTTTGAATGCTTCAGCAAGGTACACACAGAAGTCAATCACTTTCGTTGTCAAATTAAGTCCGCCTATTGGGAACAAAAAGAAGGGGAATTGTTATTCCATATAACCGCTAATCGCTTTTTGCGTGGTATGGTAAGAGCGATTGTCGGAACTTTGATGGAAATTGGCTTGGGAAAACGCCAACCTGAAGACTTGTCCCTGATTATTGAATCCCGAGACAGATCGAAAGCTGGAAAAGCAGCCCCTGCAAAAGGACTGTTTCTCAGCAAAATAACTTACCCAAACGACATCTATTTAGACTAGCAGACCTTGAGCTTAGAAAAAGAGAAACAATCATCTGGAGAAATCGTCGACACCCGAGTATTGCGGCAGCTCTATCGCTATGTACAGCCGTACAGGCCTCAGTTTTATTTTCTGATTTTTCTGACTATTTCGCTTGCTTTGCTGGCGCCTACCCGACCTTATTTTATTCAAGTGGCTATCGACGATTATGTAGCGATAGGAGATAGTCAAGGGCTGGTACGGATGATTTATATTTTAGTGGGATTGATGCTACTTCAAGCGGGAGTGCAGTGGGCTCACACTTATTATTCTGGTTGGATAGGACAAGTGATTATCAGGGACATCAGGATCAGACTGTTCAAGCATCTGCTCAAACTGAAACTCAAGTTTTTTGATAATACGCCAATCGGAAGGCTGGTCACCCGCAACATCTCTGACGTAGAAACATTAGCCGATGTGTTTAGCGAAGGCTTGGCTGCTATCATTGGAGATTTGCTACAGCTAGTCACGATTTTATCTGTGATGTTTTACATCGATTGGAAACTGACACTAGTGAGTTTGTGTACCCTTCCTCTGATGATTATTTCCACTTACATTTTCAAGGAAAAAATCAAAGTCACTTTCAATGATGTAAGAAATGCAGTGTCCAACCTCAACTCCTTCCTTCAGGAACACATCACTGGTATGAACATCGTCCAAATCTTCAATCGGGAAGATAGGGAGTTTGAAAAATTTAAAGAAATCAATCGAGAGCATCGCAAGGCACACATTAGATCAGTGCTATATTATTCCATCTATTTCCCTGTGGCAGAAATTATTCAGGCTATTGGGATCGGTCTGGTCGTTTGGTATGGGGCAGTAGGCGTACTGGGAATGGAACTTCAGATAGGGGTATTGATTTCCTTTATCATGTATTTGCAGCTGTTTTTCAGACCGATCCGAATGATTGCTGATCGATTTAATACACTTCAGATGGGGGTGGTAAGCTCTTCTCGGATTTTCAAGCTATTGGACAGCAAAGAACACATTGCCAATGAAGGGTCTTTTAAGCCTGAAAAGATCCAAGGAAACCTCTCTGTTCGCGATCTTTGGTTTGCCTATATTGATGAGGATTATGTCCTTAAAAACATCAATTTCGAGGTCAAAAGGGGGCAAACTGTAGCTCTGGTAGGCGCCACTGGTGCAGGGAAATCCTCCATTATCAATCTACTTTCGAGATTTTATGAGATCAACAAAGGAGTGATAGAAATCGACGGTACGGATATCCGACAATTTGAACTGGACACTTTACGAAAGCATATTGGAGTGGTCCTTCAGGATGTTTTCTTGTTTTCGAATACGATCTATTACAATATCACCCTGGGCAATCCATCCATCACCAAAGAGCAAGTCATGGATGCCGCCGAAATGGTAGGTGCACGAAAATTCATCGAGCGGCTTCCGGGCGGTTTGGACTATAATGTCATGGAGCGTGGATCCACGCTTTCTGTAGGACAGCGACAGTTAATTTCTTTTGTCCGTGCTATGGTTTATAACCCCGAAATCATCATTCTCGATGAGGCTACCTCATCCGTAGATACAGAAACAGAAGAGCTGATTCAGGACTCCATTGATAAGATGATGAAGGGTAGGACTTCAATCGTGATCGCTCACAGACTATCTACCATTCAAAAAGCAGATCAGATAATCGTGCTTCATAAAGGGGAGATTGTAGAGCAAGGAGACCACGATAATCTTTTGGAAAAGGGTGGTTTTTATACCCAACTGCATCAAATGCAACTTAAATCTATGGCAATCTAGCCTGGAATTTGCTCCCTAAAACAAGAAAACTAAACCAACAATATCGTGAAATACATAATTATCGCTGTTTTTGCTTTGATTCCATTTTTAAGCAATGCGCAAGAAAGAGGTGCCGGAGTACGAATCGGTGAACCCTTCACACTGACTTACAAGGATTTTATCGATGATTACTTTTCCTACGAAGTCATGCTTGGGAGTGGAGGGATCAATAGCGACAGTTATTTCCAAAGAGATTTTGATAGCAACCCACCTGCGTCTAATGCCTTTTATGTAGGCCATAGCGCCAGAAAAGGTGTATCAATTCACGCAAGAATGGCTTATCATGAGGACATTACGGATATGTTTGACATAGACCAAGGCTACCTCTTGGCCTACGGGGGTGTGGGTGCGCAGCTGAGAACTACTAGAGTGAACTACACCTATACGGAAGGACAGGTAGGAACTGGAATCGTCCCCGCAAGGGAAGAGCGAACAAACGCGGATTTCGGCCCGGAGGTTTTTGTCGGAACAGAATATTATTTTGATGAACTACCCATAGCAGTTTTTGCTGAATTAGGTATGTTTTTAGAACTTTTGGATAGAGTGGGTCATATCAAAGGCCAGGGCGGAATCGGTATCAGGTATCTATTCTAGGCATGAAAAATAAGCTCATCATTGCTTCAGTTTTACTTATCGTTTTGATTGGAGTGGGCTACTGGGTTTTTGACCAGCTAGGAGGCAACAATCCCATCCTTATTTCTAAAGTCAACAAGCAACCAGACCCGCTTTCAGGATTTTATTTTGTAGGAATACCTCAAGATGAAAGATTAGGAAAAGCATTTGAGGCTATAGAAATTCAGAAAAGCCTACACCCAGGCTCTCATTTACATACAATATACGAAGTAGAGCCGGCAGGGAAATTAGACACTATGAGGGTCTTTGTAGGTCTCAATGCGCTAGTTTCCGCTGACAGTATTTCCTTCAGGCAGTTTGAAGAAAAGGGATATTTGGTAGCAAAAATCTCCGGGAGCAAGTGGGTTATGCCCAGTCCCAAGACAGTCAAAAAGGAACTAAAAGCCTATGCAGACTCAGCTGAGCTTACACTGTCAGAGATTTTTATAGACAAAATCATCTCGGAACAAGAAGTTCATGTAATCGCTCCTATCAAGGACTAAAGTAGTTTTACATTTTTTAACCAAGCTTGGCATCTTTTTAGTGCAGGGAATGCTATCACTTTCAATCAAAAGAATATGAAAAGACTTAGTTTTGTTTTTAGCTTATTTGCTCTGGTTTTGTTCCAAGCTTGCGAAGGACCTCCAGGGCCTCAAGGCCCTCCCGGACTTGACGGTCTGGATGCTGTGAATATCGTGGCCACCACCTATGAGGTAAGTGTAGATTTCACAGGAGAAGAAAACTATGAAGCCATTTTTGACTGGCCGGAGGAGCTTGTCGAAAGTGATGTGGTACAGACCTATATCCAATGGGAAGTAGACAATAATGGCAACTCCATCTGGAGAGCTCTTCCTCAGACCGTATTTCTTCAAGAAGGCCCACTTGTATACAATTATGATTTTACTGTTTTTGATATTAGACTATTTCTTGATGGAGCTATCAACCCTTCAATTCTGGGCCCCGAATGGACAGATAATCAAGTTTTCCGAATTGTAGTCATACCATCTGATTTTCCTGACGCAAGACTGGACTTAACTGATTATGAAGCCGTAACCGAGTTTCTTGGTGTCACGGAAGAAGATTTCAAAAACAATACCTTACAGAGGAAAAAAAGCAACAACTAAACCAACTAAGACAAACAGGATTGAGGCATTGCAGCAATCCTGTTTTTTATTGCCTGATTTTTCTGCCCCAAATATTATTTGCTTCCTATCTTTGCAGGATGCAACTCCAAAACGATCTGCTGCTTCGGGCAGCCACAGGACAAAAAGTAGAACGCACTCCCGTATGGCTGATGAGACAAGCCGGGAGAATTCTTCCCGAATATAGAGCTGTACGAGAATCTGTTTCGGGTTTTATTGAATTAGCCCAGACACCTGAATTGGCGGCTGAAGTCACTATCCAACCTGTAGACTTACTTGGAGTGGATGCTGCCATTATTTTTTCGGATATTTTGGTGATCCCTGAGGCCATGGGTTTGCCCTATGAAATGGTCGAAAAACGAGGGCCTTGGTTTCCCCAAACCGTCCAATCTGAATCAGACTTAAAAAAATTGCGTATCGCCGATGGTGCCAATGACCTTTCCTATGTCATCAAAGCCATTGAGATTACGAAAAAAGAATTGGCAGGACGTGTTCCGCTGATCGGATTTGCCGGTGCACCTTGGACTATTTTTGCCTATATGATTGAGGGTAGCGGCAGCAAGACCTTTTCAAAAGCCCGCGCAATGCTATACACGCAGCCTGAGTTTTCGCATCGCTTGTTGCAGATGATTACCGACTCCACCATCAATTACCTGAAAGCTCAGATTAAAGCTGGTGTGGATTTGGTGCAAATTTTTGACAGCTGGGCAGGTATTTTGGGACCGGTACAATACCAGGAATTTTCGATGAAATACATCTCACAGATTTGCGGTGCTATCGACGAGGTGCCCAAAACTGTTTTTGCCAAAGGAGCATTTTTTGCGCGTGAGGAAATGGCAACATTAAACTGTGAAACCATTGGCCTAGACTGGAACATGGGTATAGCAGAATCCCGAAAATTAATCGGAGCAGAAAAAACACTTCAAGGCAATCTCGACCCAGCGGCGCTTTATGGTAATCCTGACCAAGTCAGAAAAGCTACCCGAGAAATGATGGAGCAATTTAAAGGATCACGGCATATTGCCAACTTGGGCCATGGTGTCTATCCAGACATCGATCCCGAGATGGTCAAAGTGTTTATCGAAACGGTGAAAGCATTTTAATACTCCCCTTTCAAAAAATTACTATTGAAGGTAGGACGTTTCCGTTCTACCTTTTTTTATTCTTTTCAAGGCAAAGAGGAAAGTGACCTTACCATTTCCGCAACAAAAAGAGCTCAAAATTGTATTATCCTAAACATTAGAGTCAATTTTTAACCTATATTTTATTAAAAAACTTGTTTTATTGTTTTTTTGGAATAATTTTAAACCAATTATCTGATAAAAATCATTGATTTTGATTTTTAAGGATAAAATTCAAACCTATTTTATACTCAAACCTATTTACACATGAAGAACAAGTTACAGTTCCGACCAGCCTCGGCATGCTTTCTCCTTTTAGCATTCCTTTCATTGGCTCAAATCAATCCCAGTCAGGCACAGGAAAAGGAGTTTAATTTCAGCGCTAGCCTTAATTCTGATCAGTTTTTTGGCTTTTATCCCACATTCGCAGGTTCTTACGGTTTTTCTGACAAAACCAGTTTCACTTTCTACGGCATTCTTTGGTCAGGAGGCACAGGTGGGAACTGGGGAAACTGGACTGAATTTGGAATAGGAGCCAACTTCGCAGCTGGAGAAGGGATAGATATCAATCCTCAGATCGGAGTTTTGGGTGGGAATCTCCTAAGTTCTGGAACCGTAGGTCCCTCTGTTTTCGGAGATGGCATTGTGCCTAATTTGACCATCAATCTGAATAAGGCAAAAACAGAAGGACAGCTCTATTTCGGTTATTATGCCCCCTTGAAAGACGAGACCTTTGCCGACGGCACTACACTAGCTTACATTCACTATTGGGTTAATTATGGATTTAAAGCCAGCCCCTTTTTCTCATTGGGAGCTCATTATGAGCATTTAATCAACTCCGGCGGATCCAATGTTGCTACCTCAACCGACGTCTATCAATGGCTAGGCCCTTATGTGCAATTTTCTGATCCTAATGGTGGTCCTTTTGCACGGTTTTCATTTGGAACCGACTTGGTGGATGGCAATGATTCCTTCTTTAAGTTGACTACAGGCTTTTCCTTCTAAAAAAAATCACTTCCGATCAAAGGCTGTCTACTAAAAGGACAGCCTTTTTCAATCTTTATAGGCTATCACCTTAATGAGATCCCCCACTTTTATCACACCCTCGGCTAAGGCAACCATATTTTGACCAAAAAGTACCTTGTGGTTAAATGATCGATAAGCTGCCAACGTTCTGAGCGGCTCTCTTCCAGCTTCTCCACTCTGCTGATCCACTGTTATCATGACGCATCGAGCACAGGGCTTGACGATTTGAAAAGACACTTCACCAAGTTGAATCTGCTTGAGCCCATCCTCTTCAAAAGCTCCCCCGCCGGAAAAGACGATATTCGGTCTAAAACGATCCATCTTCACAGGGGATTCCAGCCGAGAATTCAACTCATCTAGCGAAGCCTGCCCGATAATCAAATAAGGCATCCCATCGGCAAAACTGACAGACTCTTGATTAACTGCATATTTTGGACTGACTTGACGTCGGGTTTGATCAGTCATTTTCACCAAAAAAACCTCAAAACCCAAATAATCAGAAAACCATTGATCGTATTCTTCACCAACTCGCCGAGCCATCATTTGATCATCCCAAACTGTCACGGAAATCTCATCGGCAGTAACTTGGTCAAAGGGGATTAAAATAGAATTATCAGTCGCAGATTTCTCCGAGACAAACAAGGCCTGTCCCTTCAACTCCACTTGAAGCAAGGCTAATTTGGGATGCTTTCTCTGAGAAACAAACATACCGTCGGGGGTCACTAGCATCCACCTCCTGTCATGAAGAAAGCCCCTTTCACACACCTCGGCCTCTGTTAACCGAATGCCTCCTAAAGACTTGATTGGATAAATAAAAATATCTTGGACCCTAAGCTCTTTTGTCATATTTCCTGTATTCTCATTCAATATTAAACTTCCTGCAGGAATTCCCCGCAGGTATTCTCAAGAATTTTTGATAAATCAAAGCTCTCCAGCTCTCTAATGTTTACACTATTTTTACTCAAAATAAACAGGGATAAAATAACCAAGGCGAGCAGCCAGCGTAGCTTTTCTTTTAGAACACTTTTTGAATTTGCTTTCATCTCATGGACAAGATGAAGATCCAGTGGCATAGGTTGCATCGACTTAAAGCAAAAAACTGTCAAAATCACGACAACATTCCGTAGGACTGTGTCAAAACTAGCCGGATAAACTAAAAATCTGCCAACTTCTCTGACAATCTGACACAAAAATTTATTGAAAATGAGATGGCACAAGCCTTGAAGCAGGAGAGGCATATCGAATAAGCAACTAAAATAAAATTCATAATCATGGGAAAAATTATAGGCATTGACTTGGGTACCACCAACTCCTGCGTAGCAGTAATGGAGGGTAATGAACCTGTAGTCATCCAAAACAGTGAGGGAAGAAGAACCACTCCATCAATTGTGGCTTTTCTTGATAATGGAAATGGAGAAAGAAAAGTAGGTGATCCTGCTAAACGTCAGGCTATCACCAACCCTGCCAATACCATTTCATCCGTAAAGCGGTTTATGGGTAAAAAATTCTCTGAGGTTTCTGATGAGAAAAAACATGCCTCCTACAAAGTGGAGCAAGGACCCAACGATACCGTTGCAGTGAAAATAGGAGATCGATCCTACACTCCTCAAGAGCTTTCAGCTATGATTCTTCAGAAAATGAAGAGCACAGCTGAGGATTTCTTGGGACAAGAAGTAACAGAAGCAGTGATTACTGTTCCTGCATATTTCAATGACTCTGAGCGCCAAGCTACCAAAGAAGCTGGACAGATCGCGGGACTTGAAGTGAAGCGAATCATCAATGAGCCTACTGCCGCAGCTTTAGCTTACGGTATGGACAAGAAAAACCAAGATATGAAAATCGCGGTGTATGACCTTGGCGGTGGTACATTTGATATTTCTGTATTGGAATTGGGCGACGGGGTTTTTGAAGTAAAGTCTACAAATGGTGATGTTCATTTGGGTGGTGACGACTTTGATCAAGTGATCATTGACTGGCTAGCTGATGAATTTAAATCGCAAGAGGACATTGATCTGAAACAAGATCCTATGGCTCTTCAAAGATTGAAAGAAGCTGCTGAAAAGGCCAAAATCGAACTTTCTAGTTCGTCTTCCACAGAGATCAACCTGCCTTATATCACGGCTACTCAATCCGGTCCAAAGCACCTAGTAACCAATCTGAGCAGATCAAAATTTGAGCAATTGTCTGAGAATCTGGTCAAGAGATCAATGGATCCTTGCAAGAAGGCTTTGGCAGATGCCGGAATGAATCCATCTGACATAGATGAGGTAATTTTGGTAGGCGGATCTACACGAATCCCAAAAATTCAGGAAGAAGTTGAAAAATTCTTCGGCAAAAAGCCTTCTAAAGGTGTAAACCCGGATGAAGTAGTGGCCATCGGTGCTGCTATCCAAGGTGGTGTATTGACTGGAGAAGTGAAGGATGTACTTCTATTAGACGTTACCCC
Source organism: Algoriphagus faecimaris (assembly GCF_900101705.1). Taxonomy (GTDB): domain Bacteria; phylum Bacteroidota; class Bacteroidia; order Cytophagales; family Cyclobacteriaceae; genus Algoriphagus; species Algoriphagus faecimaris. The sequence goes on from NZ_FNAC01000009.1 coordinate 46,115, forward strand.
TCTTTCTCTAGGTATCGAAACTATGGGTGGGGTCTTCACTAAGCTGATCGAGTCTAATACGACCATTCCTACCAAGAAGTCTGAGGTGTTCTCCACCGCCGCTGATAATCAGCCTGCAGTAGACATTCACGTGCTTCAAGGTGAACGCTCCATGGCCAAGGATAACAGAACCATCGGAAGATTCCAGCTTTCAGACATTCCGCCAGCACCAAGGGGGGTACCTCAAATCGAAGTAACCTTTGACATTGATGCCAACGGTATCCTGAATGTATCAGCAAAAGATAAAGGAACTGGAAAAGAGCAAAAAATCAAGATCGAAGCTTCTTCAGGACTTTCTCAGGAAGAAATTGACCGAATGAAGAAAGAAGCGGAAGCTAATGCAGCTACAGACAAAGCAGAGAAAGAAAAAATCGATAAGCTGAATTCTGCAGATAGCTTGGTTTTCCAAACTGAAAAGCAGCTGAAAGAATACGGTGACAAGCTTTCAGAAGGAAATAAAACAGCCATAACAGGCGCCTTGGAAACGCTTAAATCAGCTCATCAATCTCAAGATCTAGCAGGAATCGACACTGCCATGGAAGGCTTGAATAAAGCTTGGGAAGCAGCTTCCCAAGAAATTTACAATGCCACCCAAGGTGCGGGAGCACAACCTGGAGCAGATGCGGGCGCAAGTGCTGAAAGCAACGAATCAGGCGACGGAGTTTCTGACGTGGATTACGAAGAAGTAAACGAAGACAAAAAGTAAGAATACTAAACCAACAGATAGATTACAGTCTGCTGACAGTAATCTACTTAAAATAGAGAGCCAAGAGTCAAGATGAAAATCTAGAATCTTGGCTCTTACTTCTTAACGCTAGATAATTAACTCATGAAGCTGACAGCAGATAATAAATTGACAAAATTGATTGTAGTAGGTGATCGGGTTTTGATCCGATTAAAAAAGCCTAATGAAAAAACCGGGTCAGGGCTATATCTTCCTCCAGGAGTCCAAGAAAAGGAAAAAGTTCAGCAAGGGTATATCATTAAAGCCGGTCCCGGATACCCCATTCCCATGCCTGTAGAAGATCATGAGCCATGGATGGATAATGAAGAAAAAGTCAGGTATGTGCCACTACAAGCCAAAGAAGGAGATTTAGCAATATTCCTGCTCTCCGGAGCTCATGAAGTGATTTATGAAGGAGAAAAGTACTTTATTGTTTCTCAGGGAGCTATTTTGATGCTTGAGCGAGAGCAAGACCTTTAACTCTACCCTATCACATTTCTACCAAAAGCGCTTTTTTTATTTCCCAATTACCAACTGAGCATATTCCTTAGCAAAGTAGGTTAGGATAATTTTTGCTCCGGCACGCTTGATACTGGTGAGCATTTCTACCATTGCCCGATCATTTTCTAACCAACCTCGCTCTACAGATGCCTTCAACATAGAATATTCACCGGAAACATTGTAAGCCGCTATGGGCAAAGGAAAATTAGTATGCAAAAGCTGAATAATATCCAAATAGGCCAAGGCTGGCTTTACCATCAAAAAATCTGCTCCTTCTTGCGTATCAAGTTCAGCTTCAATTAGGGCTTCCTGACTATTGGCAGGATTCATCTGATAGGTTTTTTTATCTCCAAATTTAGGCGCAGAGTCCAAGGCATCGCGGAAAGGTCCGTAAAAAGCACTGGCATATTTAGCTGTGTATGACATAATCGACGTTTCGGTAAACCCATTTTCGTCCAAAATTTGACGAATATAGCCTACCCTTCCATCCATCATATCGGATGGGCCCAAGATATCCACTCCTGCTTCAGCTTGCGCTAACGACATCCTTCCCAAAATCTCCAATGTCTCATCGTTGAGAATTTTCCCATCCTTTACCAATCCATCATGACCATCACTACTGTAAGGGTCCATGGCTACATCAGACATCAGGCAGATTTCAGGAAATTCTTTTTTTATTTCACGAAGGCCTTTGAGGTAAAATGTCTCCGGATTATAGCTTTCTGTGGCTGTAGTGTTTTTTAACTCTTCTGGATATGCAGGAAAAACATCAATTGCTTCAATCCCCAACTTCATGCAGGACTCTATTTCCCTGAGCATAGTATCAATGGAAAACCGATAAATCCCTGGCATCGAGTCCACAGCAATTTTCTTACCCGAACCTTGTACCAAAAACATTGGGAAAATAAGATCCTTCACAGATAGTGAAGTTTCTTCTACCAAATTGCGAATTGCTTGGGACTTTCGATTTCTACGGGGACGGATGTTCATGGTGTTTAAAATTCTTTCCTCAAAGGTACAATCAAAGCTTCCTTTCTTAAAATCCTGAAGAAAGATTCCTAATGATCTATAAGAGAAATTGATAATTGATTAAATTATCCAAAAGTATTCCTGAATGAAACAAGTTAAATACATCGATTCGATAATTGGACAAAGTCAAAATTTTCACTGTCTAGACACCCGAGATCAAGAGTCTATTCAAGCTATCCCCAACCCACTTTTTAAACCCATATTTTTTTTAACCAAATCAGAACTACTGCAACTTAAGCGAAAAGGATTTCAATCCAACATTGGTCAAGAACTAATGAAAAAGGTGATTAATCTTGAAAAAGATATGAATTCCAACAAACCCTTACTTTTATTTGATGAGGCTCCCCACCTTGTGAGTCAAGCTATTTGGCAACATTTTCGGCCGAATCATCCAATTTTTATTTATAAAGGAGGAGTAAAAAAGCTTCTCAATGAAGCAAAGGCAATCTTTGATCAACCATTTAATTTTGTCGTCTTATATGGAAAGACAGGTGTAGGAAAAAGTGATGTTTTGTCCGAATTAAAAACTAAAGGAAAGCAAGTACTAAATTTAGAACAAGTAGCCAATCACCGAGGCTCTACTTTCGGAAATCTATATCAGCTCAAGCAAACCCCTCAAGAGAGCTTTGAGATAAAACTTGCAGCAATTTTAAGCCGCTTTAATCCTTCCCACCCCATTTTCACTGAATTTGAACTGCCGAGTTTGGGGAAAAATATAATCCCTTTAGGAATTATGAATCAAATGGAAAATTCAAAAAAAGTATTAATCACACTTTCTAAAGCAAAACGAATAAATCGCCTTGTAAATGATTATGCCGGAGTAAATGACAGGGAATTAGGCCGAGGTATAGAAAGCCTCAAATCAAGACTAGGTAAAGATAAATCCTTGGAAATAAAGCGGGATTTAGACAAAAAACAATATGCCAAAGTCGCCGAAGGCCTACTGGAATATTTTGACAATTCAATTTCCTATCAAAGTACTTCAAATGAGGACTTACTGTACCAAATAGAAAACGATGCAGTTTCTGAAACAGCAGAAAAACTCTTGAATTTATTTAAAACAACTGACTAAAGGATAAAATAAATGCGTCTCCCGTAGAAGACGCTACTGTGCCAAAGAGATTCATTGCATTACTCGTTGTTATGCTGTTATCAGACTTCAATTTTCCGTTTTCTTCTCTTAATTGCTCAGATTCCGACACCGAAGTGCGTTTATTTTTACTAAAGTTTAGTTTCTCAATTTTCTCTAATTTAATACTTTATGAATTGTTTTCCAAGACCAAATCAAATCTTAAACCGCTGCTACCCTCTCCTCTTCCTGTTCGCTTTCTTCTACCATACCAGGTCACTATTTTACCTTGATACCATCTAGTTCTTTGATAGGTAGCGGTCAGTTTCACGCCGGCCCTCGGGACTTCTTCCTCATTTATAAAAAGTGCTGAATTTTGGTCATCTAGCTCATTAATTCCAGCCCTTAATAATTCCGTCCTGGGACGGATGGCATGAGGTGCGAAAAGCTCATGAATTCGTGGCATGGAGGCCCTTTGAAAATGAATTTCACGATTAGAGCCTGCTTGATGAACAGGTATAAAAGGAATCCAGTTTTCACTCACGCTATTACCCAACTGATATTTCAATGCTGACTTATAAGTCGATGCCTTGTTATAGATGGTTTCTAAATTGACTTCTGGTAAATTTATTTCATCTGGAACAGCTGCTTTTTCTTTCATTTTTTCAAATAATCCAGCCAAATTCCCTGCTGCTTCGTATCCATCTAAAGCTTCTCCAAGCCCATCAGGCACTCTGGTCTCAATCGCCCAGACCAAATTTGCCATCTCATCCCTGATAAATTTAATTTCCTCCAAAGAATCACTTTCAAGGGTTCTCGCTATGGCAGGTGGGAGCAATATTCGCTTATCAAATTCAGGTATCTCAAATTCTCCCTTCTCGACAGTCAGCGAATACATGTTCCAGTCATTCCAGTCATTCCCTGCTTGATGTGCCGGTTCTACAAAATAATTTAACCCAAAGGTGTCTCGCACGAGCACTCCCTCCACCTCTGCAAAACTTCCAGTCGGAACATCATAAGGTATGGAAAGCCAATCATTGCTGTATTGAAGGGCATATTGAGTTACTAAAATTTTTGCAATATCCGTGTCAGATGCTTTGAGATTACCCAGATCAATAGAACCATCTTCCATTTCCCACCATCTCGAGGCCGGCATTCCGGCAAAAGAAGCTTCGGTTGGAATCATGGTAAGTACTTCTCGTTTTTTTATATTTTGATCAAAAGTTTTTCTCTGGCTAGAGTTCTTTTTACTGATATCAAAAGAATACCAATCCAAATGCCCTTGAAAATACTCTTCCGCATTCAGTTCTGTTTCGCCATCATTGCCTTCATCGACATATGTTTTAAAGCTGTATTCCAGACGCTCAGGGTACCAGCAGTTTTCTTCCTTACTTTCTGGTAAATTCAGTTCCTTACGCACAAAGGCTATCCATCTTTTAGCGGCTTCTTGAGCAATATTTTTGTGTTTTAATGCAATAAATTTATCCGTGGTAGCTGTCTGATTAGCGGAAAGAACTAGGCTACTCACCTTAGAAAAATCCCCAGAAAGAAAATCCCATAAGCGCGCGCCATTGAGTGCTCTTCCTGCCACGGAGCGCAAAAACGAAGTAGCTTGTTGTAAGCTTAATACTCGCGCTTTTGCTGTCGTTTCAGAAGCATTCTCTTGATGTGAAATCTCTGGAACAGAGAATGGGAATTTATCAATCAATGCTTTTCGATATTCGCCCTGAGCGTAGCTTTGAGATTGAGGAGCTTTGCTTCCTTCATTATCTAAAATCTGAAGGAATTTTCTTCCCAATTGAGTCGCTTTTTTTAAATCAATGGTAGGAATCAGTCGCTCAACACGGGTCTCTAATGGTATATCCTCTGAATAGGCTTGTTTTGGACCGTTAGCTTTCGAAAAGCCAGTCATCCGCACGGTATTAATTGCCACCTTAGCAAAAATGGCTGAACCTGCATCCTCCCCTTTTAGCTCTCCAAACTGATATTGTCTAGCTAACATCCAGAGGGGATCATGAACTTTGGCCGCTAAAGCATCTTCTAGTTCTTCTTCCCTAGGCCTTCCTTCTAGTCGATTATATGCCCTAAAGGGCTCACAAGGATCGTATTTTATCATGATTCTTCGGGTTCAAATCCATCATTGACACTGGTAAAGTCTATATAAAAACCGAGCTTTTGCTCGTCACCTTGCTGTGAATTATTGCTGCTGTCCTCATCTGATTCGGCCAGCTTCCTTGCAAATTCATCATCTCCAAATGCCAATGCCGATGTAGCGGGTAAAAGCTGTGAATACATGGACTCCTCTACATGGTCAGGCTCAATGGACCTTAATTTACTCAAATTAAAGGCCTCTTCGACACACAAGGCCAACTCCTCAAAGTCCCACTTCCCCTTTTTCTCAGGAGGCACTGCCAATAACAAACTTTGAGGAGCACGAGAATCCGGTTGGTTGAAATGAAAGGCCAGACCGGTCGTTTGCTTCTGGTCGGGGATTATCTCGGTCCACTCATCCAAAAACAGGGCACAAGATTTTTGCTGCAAAGCTTCATACCCAAAAATCAACAAAGACAGTCTATCTCCATTAGGTTCAAAATCTTGCGGGTACTCTGCACCCAACCAATACTCTCGATCAGAAACCTGCGGAAGATTGTTCATATCAAATGGTAACTGCACGGGTTTAAAACTGATAGAATTTCCATGTAAAACTTCATCAAGCATAGAAGCCGTCTCCAAATGAGAAAGCCGGTTTCGGACATGGGAAATCTCAGACCACCAATCTTCAAGAAACAATTCACTTTCTTGATTTCTAAATGGCCCTTCAGAAAGTGGCAAAGTCAACTGAGCAGAGATATCACTTTCATTGCTGACGGTAATTTCAGGCAGCATTTTAAACCCACTCCCGAAGAATTTCTTACAAAACTCAACACTAAACTCCAGCCACTTGGACTGATCCGCTTCTAATTCGAATTCTGCAAATTTCGTGTCTGCGAAAGCTAAATTTTCTAACATTTTAGCTTTTGCAGATACTAATCGTTGTGCCATTACTAAAATATCTTCCTCCGGGTCTGAGGGATAAAATCCAGAAAAACCAAATACACTAAGTGTCTTTAAGGAATTAAAGGCTACTTCTTTTTCAGCAGGGCTATAACTTGTCTTACCTGATTCAAATGGCGATATCACATCCAACAAATCCCTGTAATCCGCATAGGTTTTTTTCATCCTCTCTAAAAGATTCTGCGTATCCACACCGGCTGATTCCATACCAAAATTGATTTCCTCTTCCGGCACTCTATAGTCTCTGGCATCAGCAGAACGAGATGCACCGATTATCTTTCCTAAATGCTGAAGTAAAGAAACTACTTCTCCGAAACTCAAATCTGAAGGGGCAGCCGGAGCATTGAAAAGCAATTCGATCTCGAGGTCTACCTTGATCCCTGAATCTCTCAAAAAATCTAAACACCTCGCTTTTAACTCCTGCTGACTATCTTCTCCGCCAGTCACAATAAGTAATACCAAATCTATGGGTTGAAGATCTAGATCCAATAAATTCATTTCAGATTCGACTCCATCAATTTTTACCTTCCACGTAATCTTAGTAGGATCTCCAATTTTGGAAGCAAGCCAATGATTAATGGATGGCTCGGCTTTACCCCTAGGACTTAAAGTCACCCCAGACCAAGGAGAATTCGTGGTCTTAACAAGGGGTATTTGAACTAGAGCACGATGTGTTACCATGACACCTTGTCTCATACTCCTGATAATATCGGGATCCAGGTTAACCTTTCCTTCAGCTATGGCATCTAGCACGGCACTTGCCTTTACATGATTCCCTCGCACCAATTGATAAACTCCCTCTGCGGTCATCAGGTCCCCCAGTGCATCAAATGCATCCGCCATATTATCCAGCTCATGAATAATAGCTTTGAGTTTTTTACGCTCTAATGCTGGAGTGGAGCCAGCGCCGGGGTTACTAGGGTTTGGAACTTGGCTAGCTAGATTCCATGGATATCCTCTGAAACCTGTAGGGTTTACTCCCTCATTGATAATATTATCCACCAAAGTTTTATTGGGATCCAAAAGACCTGATTTACCCAAGAATTCTTCAAAATGATCAATCAATGCTAACCCATCCACCACATTTGCCGCTTTGAGGGATTCTGTCTGAGTAGTATCTTGGGGATCTACAGAGTCATCCGAATAGGTTGGAAATTTTCGTCTTAATCGATAAATGTATTTATCCATTTCCAAGGGTTTACCTTGGCCATCTTTGTATTTTTCATGTAGGGCTCGTTCAAACATGTACCCTAGAAGTGCCCCTATTTCTTGGCCATTTCCGACACCCTCTAAAAGATGAAGTGCCTTTCGGATTCTGCTTGATGTAAGATTGATGGCTAGCGCATTATTAGTATCCCCTTTGGCTTTTATTGAATTATAACCCGCTCTCAATACAGCCGCTGTTACAGCATGATTCATACTTGGACCATGAATAAATCCCTGACTATCCGGCAGCCGAGTGACTGGTTGTCCATTTGAAGATTCTAGGCCCTCGGGCAAAGCAGAGACGACTTCATGTGGGGATTTCTCTCTTCTCAAATCATGGACAAAACCATACGCACCAAGGTAGGTCCCCGAAGACTTCACTTTTCTCAACTCCCTTAATCGGAAATCAGACAATCCTGTCAACCAAGCATCAAGTCTATAACTCACCAAGTCAATATGAGAAGCCAAAAGACGCTCCAAAGTCCCTACATCCAAGTCCTTCAAAACATCCATAGCATTAGTAGCATAAGTAGACCGATCATAGACCAATGCCCCACGTAACAAGGCCATTAAAACAGAATACTGGACTTGTGTTTCACCTTCTACTTCCACCTTGGGCAAATCAGAATACTTCAGTTGGGTAATTTGATTTAAAACCGGTGCTTGGGTTAACCATTCTATGTAGTTAAACTCCTTGTCAGTCTGCGCAAGATTATTCCCTAATCTTGGATCTTGTACCAAATGTCCCAATATAAAATTGCCCTCTGAGAATCTGTTTTTATAAATCGGGGATTTTGAAATCGCATTATTACGGAGATTAGTCGAGGTATGTCCTAAGCCTTGAAGAAGCTGACTGTAGGTATTGGCAACCTTACTTGGACCAAAAGCATCATGAGTTAGGTCCCAGTTTACGGTAAACCCCAGGCCCTCTCCTCCATCTGGATCCTGCCACCTATTGGCTGCATTGACGCCAAATCGGAAGAAAAACTCTTTCGAAAAAGGCTCCAAGCCCAGTATTTTCATAAACTGGCCCTGCGGATTGCTACTGTATTCAGAACTATTGATCGTGATAGGACGATGGGGGAAATTTTCAAAAGCCACTTTGGTCTGCTTTAAGAACAAGGTCAGATTCTTGATATAATTTGATTCTGTTCCTTTTTTCAATGCCCCTTGAGATTTAAAAAGCTTCACCGGACTCACAGGTATCACTCCATAAGGCTGATTATCCACTCTGAAAACAGGAAGCGTTCCGATAGCGGAAACATGATGAAGCATAAAGAGCATCGTCTGGTTGATATCATAATTCTCCAGAAGATTATTCACCATTACCCTAAAATAATATTTAAGTGTAGATCCAAATAGTGCTCGATTCATTGCTCTGCCATGGCAAATATCCTTCTTATCATAATTTCGGATAAGATTTGTCAAATCGATAGGCAACCCCAATGCTTCCTGAAAAAACTGACCATCAGAAATCGACAACTCGTTTGCATCATCGAAGCTACTGGGATATACTTCTGGCTTATCCCCAAAAAACACCTCATAAGCAGCATCAAAATCATTATCCAGCGCACGATAAGGAGATTTCACTTTTTCCGTATTATTGGTTGCCGTGCCCAGCGGAAGATATTCAAATCCACCCTCAGAGTAGAGATGATTAGTAAAAAGCTGATTAATTAGATCTTGACTTTTCTTAGCATCCTTATTTTGGACACCATAGGCCATCACTAGATCAAACCCTTCGTCAAAGTCTGTTTTGTCCAAGGGTATCTTCACACCCATACCCGCCTCTACCGCTGCTTCAAAATCAAACATCCAGCTGAGTTCCTTAGGCACTTCCAAGTCTCCATTAGCCAAATGATTAAATTGTTCAAACTGATTACCACTCGGGTCAAGGCTCAAGGGTAGCGGATTCGGAATGGTTTTACCTGTGACGATATGTTGATAATCATTCCCTCTTTTGGTCACTACTACAAATCGGTCAGGCATCGCCTTTGTCATTCCTGCCCGATCCCAGCTTTTATCTTTTTTCTCTACTTTAGGAAAAGTGAGATTGGGCCGGAAGGGCTCATTCAGTGACATTAAGTTTGACTTATAAAACTCATAAACAATTTTTCCCGATTCATTTATATAGACTGCTAGCTGCTTCAAACTCGCTTTTTGTTCAGCTGAAGAGCGAGTAGTTACCCAACTTCCAATCAAATCGATCAACTCCTTGAAATAAGATAAAGCTTCGTCTAAGGTCTTCTTATTTTCACTACAGACTGTAAATCTTTGGGGTGATAAAAATTTCTTGATCTCCCTTGGAGCACCTTTAAATGAATCCAGAAGCGTTCCGATTTTAGCCTCTGACTTGGTCCTAGTCAAGACATTATCTCGATACCCCAATTCCTTTTTCAAATATGCATCAAACTGATTAATGACCTGCTCTACATCATTTTTCGAAACTTCTTCGGGCCTAAGGGTTTTGATCGCGTAGGCAGCACGACGCACACCTAAGCTCGATGCCGCAGCTCGCCAAGCCCCCTTCTCAGCCTCCTTCCTAAATGACTCTGCTTTACTGTATACTTCGTAGTAAAAATCTTGAGCTACTATAATTTCATCATCTGTAAAGCGCTCATCGTGATTATCAACCGCTATATCGTCGGGAAATATTCTAACCCATAGCTCCATTACTTCGGTGGAAGGAACTCTGAAAATTACCCGGTCCTTATGGGCTTCATAAAATCGGTCTCTTGGATCATTGATGTCCACTAGCTGATCCAGAATATGATTCTCTATAGCCACAAGAGAAGCATCCGCTGCCACTCTGCTTTCTTCTGATTCAGGAAGTGGATTGGCCTTGAGTACATTATTGACTTGATCCCTTAGGCTAAAGTAGGCGCTCTTCAACTGATTATATTCGCTGCGTGGAAGCAGAATAGTATTCGATGCTGAGATTTTAATCTTTTCCTGAAGTTCTATAAGCTGTGTATTCAAGACTTCCAGCTGCTTTTTAGGAGCATTCGTGGCAGAATGTCGGATTACATCACGGGCATTAAGCACACTGTGGCGAGTAGTGAGTGCTGAATATGAACTTAGCCTGATTTTATCTTCAGCAAGAATCTGGTTCTCAATTTTTTTAACTTTCGGATCAAGCTCTTTGAGATCGTTCAGATAAGCACTCAGCTGTTTATTGATTTTGGTTAAGGATGCTTTTTGGGCAGGGTTGATCACTCGTATCCTTGTTATATTCCTTTGATAGGTGATCAGTTGTGATTTTAATTTTGAATAATTTGACTTTAATTCCTTCACTTCTTCCAGCGAGCCTTCAAGAGGAATTTTAGCATTCGTATGGATGGTTTTGAGCTGGGTTCCCAGTTCTTTTTGTACTGATGACAAAGAACTATAAGATTTGATCCCCAAGCGATTTTGTCTCATCAAGAAAAAGTTGGCTTTGACGATCTGAGCATTCAGTTGTTTCACCGGATAGGTCTTTAGCTTCTCTTTGACCTTTACCACAGGGACATGTTCTTTTTCAATACGGGTTTTTAAATCATTGATTTTTTTTCGAAGCTCATATTCCTCCCGTTTTAAATCCTTGGTCCCAGTATAGCCTATTTTAAAATTAGTGAGACGCACATTTCCGCTTTTATGCTGTCTTTTGATATGGGAAATCTTACTTTGGATTTGTTTGATCATTTCCTCAGTGGCTGCAAAATCGGGAGCATCTGCCAAGGAGTCCAATTGATCAATCTGTTGATCAATGTTTTTTAACTCAGCATCTAATTTTGCAGCATTGATCTTATTGGAGACGAAAATCGCGTCAATACTTTTATTCAATTTTTCTAGGGCGCTGAGGTATTTTTTCCCTTTTTCAAAAATTATTCGAGAAGGAGTCTTGATGCGATTGATGGACTTTAGAAGCTCCTCTGCAGCATCTGATAGAACATTGATTTTCCCTTCATATCGTGTATCCTCCTCAACAATCTTAAGTACAGTGACAAGATCCTCTCCTGCATCTCTTAATACCAACTTATCGGCTCTTGTAGCTTCCTTTATTTTTGAAACCTGGTCAATAAGTCGCTTCAGCTCCTTGGCAAAGGCGTTTCTTTTAGTGGTAAGCTGAGATGAAGTGGGTTCTTTTTCAACCAAAAAAAAGGTCTGGATTTTATAAATCAAATGATAACTATCCTGAATAATGGCTCCGATATTAATCGTACCAGAAGTATCGGGCTTAATAATCCTCGAATATTTCATGAACTTGGTCTCAAGCCTGACGGGCAGCATCAAGACTGGATAATCATCACTCCGTTGATTAAAAGCCGCTTTAATATGATGAAAAGTCGGGTCGTTATATTTTCCTACGAGTTGAGGTATTGACATGGCATTAATCGTTTAGCATGGTAGACGCGTGACGTGCAAAAAGAATGGGAGACTGATATAGAATGTAAGCCATATCACTACTGCTAGCCCCCCATGTAGCTGCTCTCGGACCACTGCTTCCCGGTCCAAGATTTATATTGACGCCCTTGATTTTCAGATAGGGTGGTTGAACACCACTTTTTCCTTCGATATGTTCCCAAGTAACCTGATCCCAATTGTCAGGGGTCATATCGAGTGTTCCATCCAAATCATCTAATCCAAAACTTACTTGTCCTGGCCTTTCTCTGAGTACAAAAAACCATCCTGGATTATTGGACCTATTTCCATTTGCTTCTTCTTGACTCAGCTCAAATCCAAAGAAATGGACATCTGGTTCGATAGTACCACTCAGGACCGGCCATTTGACATTTTGTGGATTTTTATAATTACTCAATTGTCTAGGCAATGCTGAATTATCATTTTGGTATACAGCCTTCTGTGCATAAACCAGCGTGTTTGGATACTTCCTAAGCAAGTCCCCCTTGATCAAAAGCACCAAGCCAGCCCCTGGTTTCTCTTCATTTTTACCCAGTGGTTTATTCCATTTGTGAATCTCCCTGATATCAGCTCGGGCATTTTGATTATTCAATACTTGATTGACATAGGCTTCATAATCTTCTCCCGGCTCTACCTGTGCAAGTGGATCATTGTCATATTCCCAGAAATGTCTAAAGTAACTTCCCCTCATATCGGTCGGGAATTCTCTCCACAATAATTCTCTCGAAAACTCATGATTCATTCCGATCAAAAAAGATTCGATAAACTCACGATTAGTTTCCATCAAGGTAATAGTATTGGGTTCAATCTCTGAAATATTGGGGATCACGTAATCAGGTGAAATCTCCTTTAGATATTTATATACAGGGAAAGGAAATCGAGGATAAGCCATGATGGGTTTATGCTTATTGGCAATTTCTCCTACAAAAAGTGCCGCCAGCTTCCGATTAAAATTTATCCTTGGATCTAGTTTTACCCGAATCGTTTGCTGAAAATCCAAAGGCAGCGTACTTCTACCTGGCCTTTTGAAAAGCTTCACTTTGGGATTGATTTCTGGGTTTGCTATAAATTTTTTACTGAAACTAGAGAGGTAGTTTGCCCTGTTTTGGATGATAACGGATTGGTCAAACTGAACAATCTCAGAACTTGAAGCTTGAGCTTTTTTAAAAAGCACCTGTTTGGAGGAACCATAGAGGCCTTCATCGAAATTTTCGCTGATCCGATCCTCAAACACTTTTTTATCAACTATAAATGTCCGCAGTGTTTTCTTATCGTTTTCGGTCCTTTCCTTTATTCCGTTTAATATATCCTCGGCTCTCTTTCTCTGATCAGAGGTAAACTCTACGGGCATCTTCGCCATAACATCGGCTGTATCAAATCCGACATTATTTATTTTTAAAATTGCATTTGAAAGGCTCTCCATGAAAGACACAGGTGGGTTATCAACTACAGACCGGATAGCAGTAAATGCCTGAACTGCTGGCAGAACCATAACAGGTTCTCTTTTACTAGGTGCTGCTGAGATTTTCCCTAAGGTCCCTTCTGATTTGTTCAGGTTTTTATAGAGCTGACTATTCAAAACAGCTTTCGCACCATCCACTCCCCCATTCATAAGTGCAGTAGGTGTGAAATTATTAGCAACTTTCAAGAAAGACCCAGATCGTATTGCAGTCGGAACTGTAGATGAATTCAAGGCTTTTTTTAAAGTCTTGGAGAGATCCAATTTCATCACATCAAAGGCTTTCCCTGTGGCATTAATGAAATCAAATTCGTCTAGCTTAAAGACTTTTTTAACAGCCAGTGATCTAGTCGTTCGCTTCATCAGTTCACTTTCACGGATTTTTTGATTGGCCTCGTTGATGTCCCCTATTTGCTCCCAAGCCATTTCCATAAATTTCTCTTGGTGCTTTTGGACCACCTGCACGCCCAAACCTGCGGCGGCTCGATGGCTCGGATGCAAATTCAACTGATGAACCCAATCTTTTCCATTATTGGAAAGCTTTTCGATTCCTTTATGCCATTTCCCATAGACTGGTGGAGTAATGATCGGGTCATCCTCGACATTTGGAGAATAAAAAAATGAATGAGTACTGGAGACTGCTGTATCTTGAAGATTAAAAGACAAATTAAGTATGGCTAATAAATCAGCTTTCAATTGCTGTGCACTGATCGGCCAAGGAGCGGTTTTATAATCAGGGTGGCGCATAGCTCCCTCCACAAATCCAAGAGCATCACTTCCCATGGGCTGAATCCCAAAACCCATCTCTTTCATATCCATCTCTCGCTTCCCGATCGTTTCGGGAAGTTCACGTGCTTCCAATAGTTGCGCTAAGCTTTCGAAATCTCCTCCCTGATCGACCTTGAAAGACCAGGTATGATAATATGGATAGCTTGAAGGATTGGTGCCCTGAGTAATGGCTGACCTTGACCATGAAGATTTCTGAGCTGGAACATCAGCAGTATCCAATCCCAAGCCAGCCAACCGACCTGTCTCAAAGGCAGGAATCAAAAAAGCATGATAGGTATTGGGGTCATAATCTTGACTTGGGTTCGGCTGGGTATAGGCTAACTTCCTTGGACAAAGAACTCTTGAAAGTGCCAAGTCTGGATTTTGAGCCAGCTTCTGAGATAATTGTGGTGCAGTTGGGGAAGAATTATCTCCTAAATCCTCGAGCACATGAACGTGCGCCAAGGCATAGGTGTCTTTTTCATTACAAAACACCAAGGGAAGTGCCTCGTTTGTAATCGAGATAAAGGGTGTAGGGGTACCTCCAGTGCTTTTTTCAAACTCATTTTCCCGAAGTACAATTAAAGCAAGCCAAGGTCGTAGTTTATTTCCCACTGGTTTGGCAGGAGTAAATCGCCATGGCAAATCTTCCTCATAAAATTCCACATAGCAAAGATTATTAGTTTCGAAATTTTTTACCCCGTTCTTAGGATGAACCCGGATGATGGATTTGGAATTGATACCCAGTACATCTCCTGGCCCTTGTACTTTTACAGTTTTTGATACCGTATGATTTTGAGTCGTTTGATCTCTAGTCGCCTTAAGCTTTGCACTGACGTTAATTTCTGGCCGTTCGAGGGTCGCATTAGAAGGCAGGGAGTTTCCTAGAAAATCGGTTTCAAGGATTTCATTACCTAGCCCTTGCCTTACCCAAGGCAAAAAAGAATAACTCGCTAATGTTGAATTAGGCATAATTTATAATTCTAAAATATCACTTGCTACTACTTGTATACTTTTTGCAGTTCCTTTTTGAGCACTTGAAGCCTTCTTGACCGCACTGAGGTAGGACTGATTTTGTCCACCCGACACGACACTCAGATCATCGGTGTCTACCACCGAGAAGCCTGGTTTTTTCAGCTTTACCTTTTTAGGATTGAGGATTCTGGATTGATTAGCAGATAATGTAGACTGACCCACTGCGCCCGTACGAGCAAAGAAGTTGCTCTCTTTTCGGGTAAATAATCCTTTGCCTTTTAACTTAACTACACCAAATGAATTATTCGCTTCATCCATAACCATCTGCTCATATTCTACCTCCCGATCTACCACATTGCCACATTTTAGGGCATCTGTACCGCTGAGCTTGACGCCGGCATCCTCCTCATTAAATGAAGGAAGGCTCAGTTTCTCGTTATCTTTAAGGTCTAGGAAATTAGCTGAAGCGAAAGAATCTTTGACGTATCCGTAGTCAGCATCACTGCTTCCGATTCTGACTTCGATGATTTCAAACTTGGTGTAGTCGGCTGGATTAAATTGCCCAAACTTGCTAATCTCAACATTTAAGGGCACGATTTTTTGATTGATCTCGATACTGCCATTAGGAGTGAGGATCAAGTCGCCGGCATCGACCAGGCCTTTCATTCGTAAGCCTGGAGAACTTGGGTTATTGATTACACTTCTCCAGTTTTGGATATCTTCCAAAGCCTCGACCAGAAGTGGTAAGACCGAAATGTCTGGCAAAGTAGTATCTCGCTTATCACCCCAAGTCACATCAAATTTAACCTTGACAGAGAAGAATAGTACCTTGAACTTCGCTGTACCTTTTGCTCTCCAAGGAGTTGGACCCTCAAGGCTAAACTCAAGCGATAAGCTCAGTAAGGTAGTACTTCCTGCTTTCACTGCCAGTCTTGCTCTGGCATCTGCAATAAATCGGAAGGGAGAGAACTGGAACAAGACATCAAACCCAAACTCGCCGACCACTTTAAACCCGGAAACTCCAAAATAAAAATCAATACCTGCCCCGAACTGAACGGTATTGGAAGTGACGGCGAAATAACAGCTGAGCGTTAAGCGCGGATTGCCAGATAGAATCTTCAAAGTCAGCCGCTTCATCATTGGGATTTGAAGATGGGTAGGAGGATTGAATCTAGGATGAAACCCGCCCACAGAGATTACAAAATCCGGTTTTGCTCCCCAGCTTATTCTCAAGACCATGTCGCCTTCCAACCCAAAAGTCAGTACCTTAGAATCAAACAGGCTGGCATCAAAACTCAGCATCCCCTTCTCAAAATCAATCATTCCAAGAAATGCGACCTGAATTTTGATCAGGGCGGCATTTTCATCAGGTAAAATCACCCGCAATACCCCTAAAATCCCAAATCGGACAGGATTGGCAAATTCGATCGCGATCCCTAGGTCTACTCTCAATAAAGTTGGAACACCCCAAGTAATCGCTGCCATGGGTCCCAATACAAATTGATCCCGCTTGACTGGAAAGACCTCTTTAATATCAGTGAGAATCTTATTGATATTAGCTATTATATTTTTGGGGAAGAGAATATTCTGAATCGTACCCGAGCGAACTCCATCCCTGAGCCGCTCTACCTGAATAGTCCGATGAATCCCCAGGATCCCCCCAAGTCCTGAAAGGAAAAATCCAAATCCAAGGGCAATTCCTGTCCCAAATTCTACCGAAACGATAAACAAAACCGAAGTTCCTGGCTGTCCATCTGGCATTTTACTATTGATGATACCAATTGCGGAGACGGCAAACATATTCATGAAGGAAAGCTCAACAGCTCCAGCATACTCACCCTTTTCATCATCAAAAAATAAGTATCCTCCCCCGCTGAATACAGGAGTATCGAGGGCAACTCCCAAGCCAGTTGGAGGCTTAAACCTTACATCAATATTGACTATACCAAAATTTGCATTACCCTGAGGAATTCCATTGTTGATGATGGCTTTGGTCAGTGTCGCTTCTATCCCAAGCCCTTCCACAGATGCGGCCACAGGACCTAAAACTATGCTTGCTCCCGAAAAGGAAATCCCCAGATCTGTTCCTGATGCATTATTGTTTTTATAGGTGATTTTGATCGCATCCAAACTGACTGCATTTCCAAACTTCCCATTTACAGGAATTAATGCCTCACTTTGCGCTCCACCAAAGGAAACGCTCAGGCCTGAAGGCCAACGGATATCAAGGTCGATATCAAAGGAATTTCCAAACTGTAACTCTTTTAGGTTAATCTGACTTGGGAGCAGATTATCCATTCCCGGAATTACTATTTGATTTTCGATTAAACCACCTAAAATAAAATCCCATTCATTGGAAGCTGTTCTACTTAAGCCAATTTTACTGAGATAAATCCGGACAATACTTGGCACATCGACCACTTTGAGTGCATTGGTACTTGGGGTGACCTCACCCAGTACATGAAATGCCCCCTCACTATCGATCATAATATCCACTGCGATAGCTGTTGAATCCCCTCCAAGGCCCTCTAGTTCAAGTTCACCCTTTAATTCTACACTGATGTCTGAACCGGTTTTTTCGACTTCTACAGAAGAAATCGAAATTTTGACATTTCCGAGATGGAATACAGCCGTACTTGCAATAGATCCGGTAAAATTACTTTTAGAAGGAACTGTGAAATTTATTTCCACTTTGGCCTGCTGATCACTCGCATCCCTCAAACCTGGTATTTCAAGCTCTCCTTCAAAAGCAAATGGATACTCCAAACTGTCAGGGGTAAAACTTAAGTTCAGCGTTTTAAGCGTAAAGGCAAATCCACCAACTTTGATTTTTTGATCTTGACTGAGTGAAATCTGGTATTTCTTAGTCGATTGCTCGTAGCTGAAGCCGATAGCTATCTCTGCTGGCCCCGAACCATTTTCTTGCTCAAATCCCGAGAATCCCAAGCCCGCCACGGCAGTGATGCTTTCCAAATCTCCACTTAAAATCTGTAAATCAAATTTCTCTATGAATAGACTGACATCCCCCAGCTTGAGCTCGGTACGCTGCTCATCAGGATTCGCTTTAATGATATAGTCATTTCCATCCGAAAGCTGGAATTCAAAATCCAGCTCATCATGCCCGGGTTCACATGCAGGAATTTTCAGATTGCCCGCAAAAATCGCATCAGTCAATGTGCTATTTTGAATCGAAAATCCAAATTGGCTGAAATTAAAGTCAATATCCCCGATTTTAAACGTGGGCAGAGAGGTAGCAACAAATGCCAACTTATTAATTGCTTTGGTATAGCTTATCGAAACCCCGACAAAACTATCGCCTCCCGGCAACTTAAACTGTGCTTGACCACTGATCGACTGTAGACCTGATTCCTGAACAAGGAGTTCAAAATCCAAGTCTTTTAATTCTAATCCACTACCCTTTAATATTCCAGATGATGCGATTTCTACCGTGTAGGAGTCTCCTTCGTTTTCAACTTCGAAGGCATAATTCAAACTACCTCCACTAGTAAAAACAGGCATGACCATCGTCCCACTGAGATTGGCAGATTCAAATGCCCCGTTCTTAATTAAAAAAGCCAATGAGGCGATATTTAGGGTGAATACAGCCAAATCTACCGGTGGCAAGGAAGATGCTGACAGCTCAAAAATTTCATCTCCATTTTTAGAATAATCAACCTGAACCGCAAATGGCTGATCGGTTTGACTAATTTCAGGAATATAAAACTTCGCCCCTCCAGTGGCATTCTTGACCGTACCATTCTCCACTTCGATATTCAGTCCCAAATCACTCAATTCAAAAATCCCGAAATTAGCGGTTTGGCCTACTCCGTTGATTTTAATTTCATAGGAAGAATCAGACTGAATTTCAAGATCGAAGGCCACAGGATTACCATCAAAGACAGGAATGGTGATTTCGCCGTTGATCTCAGCCGAATAGCTCTGATCTTTAACAGTCTCAATTCTGATTTTTTCAAACTGAAGATTGAAACTTTCTAGATCGGCAGAAACATCATTCAGCTGAATGATAAAAGTGTGCTCACTTCCGTTTTTCTCAAAGGAAATATTAAAACTAAAAGAATCATCTAAACCAGGGATCAAAAGCGATCCTCCCCCATTGACCGATTTAAGCTCTTTATCCTCGACCTTTAATTCGAAGTTTGAAAATGACAGACTGAGAGGGCCAAATTCGATGGTATTTTGACTTGGTTCTCCACTGAGTTTGATTTCATATCCTTTTCCATTGTCATCTACTTCCAAGGCAAACTGAATACCTGCCCCGCCAGTAGCGTCAGGGAGTCTGAAATTACCCGATGCTTGTCCATGGTGAAAACCTCCATGCCTTATTTCAAAATCCAAGGATGAAATATGAAGCGCTCCACCATATAATTGGACATTCACAGGATTCTGCGATTCGATCTTATATTGATCCAACGCCCGGAAATACTTAAATGAAATCTGCGAAGCTGAATTAAAAACTGGAATCTGCAACTCACCGCTCCCTGAAAAATCCTGAAGGACACCATTGTCCACTTCCAGCTCTAAATCCAACTGTCTCAATTCAAAGTCTCCAAATCTCACCAGTTGAGCTCCGCTGTCCACTTCGATTTGATAAGTTTTGCTTCGATCAAAATTGACTTCAAAATCCAGTTCTCCCCCCTCCTCAAAAACCGGGAGAGTCAAGCTTCCACTAGCCGAGGCTTGAAATTGCTGTCCTTTTTCAACGCGTAGATTCAACTGAGTGAAGCTTAGTCTAAAGCCTTCAATAGCTGCTTCTACATCATTGAGTTGAATTTCATAGATTGCACTTGAGCCATTTAATTGAGCAGAAAAGTCAAAGTCAAATGCCTGACTCAGCCCCGGTAGAAGCAGCTGACCTTCACCTTCAATACTCTCAAGCTGCTTATTAACTACGTGCAAGTCAAAGGAATTCAGGGCTAAGGTTAAAGAGCCAAAAACCAACTGATTATCCTGAGGACTACCCGTCAATTGGATATGAAAATCATCCCCCTGATTTGCTATATCGAGATTAAAATTAATCCCAGCACCATCAGTGGTATCAGGCAGCTTGAGCTTTCCGGTGATTTGACTATTGGTAAAAGCATTGTTGACAAAAAGGAATCGAATCTGTGAAAACTCCAGTTTGCATCCTGCCACTTCAGGGGTGCCAAAATCGCTGACGGCTATGGTCAGATTTTCATTGGAAGCAGTACGAGCAAATTGAATGTCAACCTGTATAGGCGTACCGGACGTGATCTCAGGCATAGTCAATTCCCCATTTCCAGTCACGTCTTGAAGTGATTCGTTTTCATACAGCATTTCGTATTGCTGAAGATTCAATTCAAAACCGCCGTACCTAAGGGGTTGGCTGGATGGGTTACTGACTTGAAGTTTATATCGACTTGTAGCCGTATTCTCAAAATTCAATTTGAAATCCAGTTGACCATCGTCAAACAAAGGCAGCTTCACTTTCCCCTCCCACTTGCTTTCGTTTAGCGTGCCATTTTTATTAATTCTTATGAAAACCTCATCAAAAGTCACAGTTCCAAATCCAATTGGAACGGGATTGAAAGCCGCCCCCGTAAACTCAAAATGGGGATCCAAATAGGCAAAAGAAAACGTGGTCTTGACTGGGCTTTGGGCATTAGAGTCAGTAAACCCAGGTAGCTCTACCCAGCCGCGGATATCTACTGTGCTGGCTGATGAAGGACTGGTGACGACTTCTATTTTTTCAAAGAAAACAGAGATACTTCCTTTTTTTAATTCTTTGCCCTGGGGATTTTGAGCCTGATATTTTACCTCACCGCTATTGAGGAGTGCGATACCAAAATCAATTTTTCCATTGTCTAAAAAATCAAAAACAAGCTCACCTGAAATCAGAGTCCCTGCTTGAAAATCTCCATTTTGAATCACTAGGGTGACATTGCTAAGGGTGGCTTGAATACCCTGTAAACGGGCTGCAGGAATATTTTGAGCTGTTCCATTAAACACCCCATTTCCATAGGCCAAATTCAAATCCAATATATGAGGACCCGATCCATCTTCTTTTTCTAGATCTGGAAGTAGTAACTCAACTCCGCATTGCAGTTGGGATAGTTGTGCCAGCGTAAAGGTCAAAGAAGTGGAAACGATTTTCACATCCACGCCATGGACTTTGGCCTCAATAACTTGAGTCTGGTTGATAGAAAACTCTTTCGCTCCATTATTGTCATCAATTACCAGTTCAAATGGTATTTTAGACAATTGATCAGTCACTTTATCTCTAAAAGACTGTAACTCCGTCTCTGCTTCTATAAGAAACTCATCGATCTGACTTGTGGATTCATTCAGTTTAATTTGGAATTTCTTCAGAACAGATTCTAACTCATATAGAAAAAAATCTTGGGGATTACCCAAAAGATCATCAACTGCTTCAATGATATATTGATTGGCTACTTTACTTATATCTACTGGTATTTTGATTGGAAGATCGGCATCATCCTTGAAATGTTCGAGAACCATTTCAGCCGTATCTGAGGGGTTGGAAAGCACTTGATCCAATTGTCCCTTGAGCTGACTTATTCCAGAATCTGAAAGCAGCGACTCAAAAGGTAAGTTGATTACAGCCATAAAAGTAGTGGTTTCAAAAATTCAACAAAAACACAACAGTTTGAATCTAAGGAGATTATATTGAAAATAAAAAATTTATAATCAGATTTTTTTAAGAAAGAATCAATTATAAAATATAATACAACCCATAAATAATTCTGTCCATTGATCAATTAGTAAAATTCAATTTTATTTAGAAAAGTGATACTTCTGCTTAAAAAGGTTGTTTTGACAATCCAAAAAACCACTTGAAACTAAAAAAGACGAACCCTCAGGAATTCGTCTTTTTAATAAATAAACAAGTTTTTCTAGAAATTCACCTGCGCCTGAATTCGCAACAAACTCCCTCTTTGGCGATTGTTGGGATTAGATGAGTTTTCGAAAGTTCGGTCTGAGATGGTATACATAGTTACGAGTTCGAAGTTGGGATTAAACTGCCATTCTACACCCAATTCAAATTCTTTTACCCGGTGACGGGTAGCATCCAATTCAAACTTTTTCCCTCCCTTATAATAATGGTAACGAGCGAAAGGAATAAAAAGCTTATCACCTGTTTTCCATTGGTAATTGACCAAAGCATATCCACCACTCAGTGGTGCATCCACAACATCATCTGTCGCTGGGTTATATTCAGGCCCCCTTCCCCAGTTATATTCTAGCTGAAAACCAAAAGGCTGAGGATAAAGAACGAAAGTCGGTCCATAGCGATACTCCCTAAATTCATTTTGATCCAAGTCCAAAGGCGAACTTCGCTGAACGATATATTTCCCTGTATACCCCTGAAATGAAGTTTCAAAAATTTGTCCTGACGGCAGTAAAAATGGATAGGTAAGACGTGAGACTACATGGACGCTCCTATCTTTATCTTGGGCATTGGGACCTTGTCCATTATAAATTCCAAATCCAAACATCCCATAATCCCCAGAACCTTTAAGTCCTGAAGACACCAAGTAACTAAATCGCTTTCTTATTTCCTGAGGCGCATAATAAAAGAACACGCCCGATTCCCGTTCATTGGGAACCGCAGAGTTCATCCCGTCATGTCTATCAAGGGGCAGGCGGTTTTGGCTTGATTGCATATTTTCAAAACCAAAGGGCACTTTTGACTGGCCTATTCGCAGGCGAAATTCTTGCTTGGGATCCAAGGCCACATCAAAGTACGCATCTCTGATTTGAGCAAAATTACCGCCGCCGGAAGCAAAATCCGGCTGAATATAAACATAAACTCGCTCATGGACTTGACCATAAAAGACCAGGCGGATTCGACGGAAGAAGAAACCTCCTCCATCTCCTCCCCAGGACTTGTCGCATTGGTCGCACATGAGATTCGGGTTAGTTTCAAACAGCCCATTGTACCTAAGTTGAGCATAACCGCGTAGTCGCAGCTTTTCATACCAGCCCTTTGCAGGAGTAGCCTGTTCGGAGTCGTTGGATAGCAGTGAATCACCTTGCACGTCCCTTGCAAAAACGGCAGATAGTGACATCATCACCAGGATGATAGCCATCGCGAAGAGTCTTCGCATATCAGAAATAGTAATAGGTGTTATAAATTGTACAGCGAGACAAAGGTCTGGCTTAAAAATGTCTAAATAATGAACCCAATATTATCAAATCATTATATAAACTAATTATACAATATGTTGAAAAGCAAGAAGAAGATCCCCAAATCACTGATTTAGAACATTTAACAATTATTTAATCCATTACCTTAATGTGAATCTTAAAAACCATATTAATAAATTATTAGAATTATGTTAACTAGAATGTTTGGTTTTGCAGGTATTCCATAAGCATCTCAGGCTCGAGCCCTTGGTAGTTTTCAATGTAATGATGGCATACGGGTAATTCATTTTTTGAATGTGATGATAGCACTCCCACTACTTTCATTCCAGCATTTAAACCTGCTGTTACTCCAGAAAATGAATCTTCAAATACCACACAGCCTTGGGGATCGACTCCAAGTTTTTCTGCACTCTTGAGATAAATCTCAGGATCTGGCTTGTGCCTAGTCACATGCTCACTCGCCATAGCAGATTCGAAATGCCTGAAAAGGTCTAGCTTTCCTGCTATCAACTCAAGATTGGCCATAGGGGCAGAAGTGGCCACAGCTGTTTTTAAACCTTGGTCTTTTAGTTTTAAAAAGAAGTCCATAAACCCTGAAATTGGTTCGACATGGTGTTGATAAATATTACGAAAGAGACTTTCCTTTTCATCTTCCAGTTTCAGCAGCTCCTCTCCTTGGATTTTTCTTCCAAAAAAGTGACTCATTATATAGGAGTTGCTCTTGCCATACATATGAAGAGAAAACTCCTCCTCTGTTGGGAATAAATTTCGCTTTGCAAAAAACTCCTTAAAGGCTAAGGAATGAAAAGGATTGGTGTGGCAAATCACCCCATCCATATCAAATAAAACTGCTTTGCTCATGATAATTTTTCAAGGAAAAAGGGGCGCTCGGCTTTTTTGCCAAAACACCCCTGCATAATATAAAGATGAATACCTGATTAAAATTCTGATATCACACGCTCGATGATGTCACAGCATTCATGCAGCTGCTCTTCGGTCATCACTAGTGGTGGAGCAAATCGGATGATATTTCCGTGGGTAGGCTTTGCTAAAAGTCCATTTTCGGCAAGCTTCACACAAATATCCCAAGCGGTGGAGCTCTCCTCAGAGTCATTGATGACTACAGCATTCAATAAGCCTTTACCTCTAACTAATTTTGCGATGGAATATTTATCGATCATTTTTTGCATTCGCTCTCGGAAAAGCTCTCCTAGCCTACGTGCATTTTGAGCCAATTTCTCATCACGAACTACTTCAAGAGCAGCGATAGCTACTTTTGCTCCCAAGGGATTTCCTCCAAAAGTCGATCCGTGCTGACCCGGCTTGATCACATCCATGATTTCCTTGTCAGCCAATACAGCCGATACAGGATAGAAGCCTCCAGAAATGGCCTTTCCTAAAATCAGCATATCAGGCTTTGTATAGGTCTTCTGCCGTTCACAATGCCCTTCACAGGCGCAGTTACCACAAACTGCCAAGAGTGAGCCGGTACGCGCTATACCCGTCTGTATCTCATCTGCAATTAACAATACCTTCTTTTCCGCGCAAGCCTCCTTGGCCTTTCGAATAAAATCATCGGCAGGTGTATACACTCCTGCCTCACCCTGAATAGGCTCGACTAAGAAAGCCACTACATTCTCCTCGGCAAGGGCTGCCTTGAGAGCAGTGATATTATCATAGGGAATACGAATGAACCCGTCGGTGTAAGGACCGAAATTCTTGCGAGCATTAGCATCATTTGAAAAAGAAATAATCGTGGTCGTTCTTCCATGGAAGTTATTTTCGGCTACAATTATTTTTGCTTCATTTTCCGCCACACCCTTCTTTTCATAACCCCACTTACGAGCAATCTTAATGGCAGTCTCTACTCCTTCAGCCCCTGTATTCATCGGTAAGACTTTATCAAAGTCGAAATACTCGGTGATGTATTTTTCGAATGGACCTAGGACATCATTATAGAATGCTCTTGAGGTGAGCGTCAGTGTGCCCGCCTGCTCGATTAGAGCATCTTTGATCCGAGGGTGGCAGTGCCCTTGGTTGACCGCAGAGTAAGCAGAGAGAAAATCAAAATATTTCTTTCCCTCTACATCCCATAGAAAAACTCCCTCACCTCTACTGAGCACAACGGGCAGAGGATGATAATTATGTGCGCCGTATTGATCTTCTAAGGCAATTGCCTGTTTGCTTGAAGTGATGGTCTGCATGATTTTGATTAATTTTGAGTTTAAAATAATTTCACTTAGGCAAATATAGCAAATGCCTGAGAGGCCTACCATGAAATCAGAAAAGAAGAAAGGGGATTTACCCGAATTGAGTACAGGCGATTATTATTTCAATGAGCAAGGGCTGATGGTTTTCACGGCCCAATATCATTTGAAACGCGGCTATTGCTGCGGAAATGGATGTCTTCACTGTCCTTACCGGAAAGGATGAAATTATAGGGGATATTTTTATGGGGCTTTGTTGTTAATTCCCAAAAAGTTCCGATATTTGCAGACTCATTACAGAAACGCATACCAATTACGATATAAAATCATGGCAAAAGTTTGTGACATTACCGGAAAAAGACCTCGAGTAGGTAACAACGTGTCCCATGCAAACAATAAGACGAAGCGTAGATTCTACCCAAATCTTCACAAGAAGACTTTCTACGTTCCTGAAGAAGACGCATGGATTACTTTGAAAGTGTGTACCAAGGCATTGAAAACCATCAATAAGAAGGGGATCACTGCTGTGTTGAAAGAGGCACAAAACAAAGGAATGATTGTAATCAAATAATCAGAGTCACGACCTAATAAATACACGAAGATGGCTAAGAAAGGAAATAGAGTACAGGTGATTATGGAATGCACAGAGCACAAGGCTTCTGGCATGCCAGGTACTTCCAGATACATTACCACAAAGAACAGGAAGAATACCACTGAGCGTTTGGAATTGAAAAAATTCAATCCAATCTTGAAAAAAGTGACTGTTCATAAAGAAATCAAGTAATTTAGCTGAGGTTTACCTCAATAAATAAACAAAGATATGGCTAAGAAAGTAGTAGCAACACTGAAAAAAGAAGGAGGCGTAACCTACGCCAAAGTCATCAGAGCAGTAAAGTCTGACAAAACTGGTGCATATACCTTCAAAGAAGAGATGGTTCCTGCCACCCTGGTTCAGGACACCTTGAAAAAATAATTTGCCAAAAGCATCGTAATGATTTATAGTCCCTCTGTCCATCGGTCAGCAGGGACTTTTTCATTATATTCCGACATTAATTCAATCATTTTAGCATGGGAATCTTTGGTTTCTTCTCGAAAGACAAAAAGGAAAGTCTAGATCAAGGACTTCAAAAATCAAGTGAAAATATTTTCTCTAAACTAGGCAAGGCAGTAGTCGGCAAGTCTAAGGTGGATGAGGAAGTATTGGACGAGTTGGAAGAAGTGCTCATTACTTCGGACGTGGGTGTTGATACGACGATCAAGGTTATCCGCCGAATTGAAGAACGAGTAGCTCGAGATAAGTACCTCTCCACTGATGAACTTGACCGGATTTTGAAAGAGGAGATCGTGGGGCTATTGGAAGAAAATACCACACAGGATTTCTTGGACTTTGACCTTCCTGAAGATAAGAAGCCCTATGTCATCATGGTGGTGGGTGTCAATGGTGTAGGAAAAACAACAACCATAGGCAAACTTGCCAATCTTTTCAAAAACGCCGGCAAAAAAGTAGTGTTAGGAGCAGCAGATACCTTTCGTGCTGCAGCTGTAGATCAATTGATCCTTTGGGGTGACCGTGTGGGAGTGCCTGTCGTTTCTCATGGCATGAATACTGATCCAGCATCGGTAGCCTTTGACACAGTCAAGCAAGCTGTAGATCAGAAAGCAGACGTAGTCATCGTTGATACTGCGGGAAGACTGCACACCAAAGTCAACCTGATGAATGAGCTCAGCAAGATCAAACGCGTCATGCAGAAATTTATTCCTGATGCACCGCATGAGATTCTTTTGGTTCTCGACGGTTCTACAGGGCAAAATGCATTTATCCAAGCCAAGGAATTCACAAAAGTCACAGAAATCACCTCTTTGGCAATCACAAAATTAGACGGTACTGCCAAAGGTGGGGTAGTCATCGGAATCTCAGATCAGCTAAAAATCCCAGTCAAATACATCGGAGTCGGAGAGAAAATGACAGACCTTCAAATCTTTAACCGAAAGGAATTTGTCGATTCTTTATTTACCAAAAAATAAGATTTAACATATAATCCCCTAAAGTCCTGATATTTTCAGGACTTTTTTTTTGTAAAAGTTTGAACATCTGAAATATTTTATCGTAATTTATTATGATATCATTTTAACATCATAATGAAATGGAAAAAATAATCAAACCTTCATCAGGCTACCTCTTCCTACTTTTAGATTTAGCCCTCATCCCCGCCATAGTACTCAGCTTTATTAATGAGCTTCCTATCATAGGAGTTATTGCTGTTATTGCATTTATTCTGATTATCCCTGGATTTTTTACACTTCAACCCAACAAGGCGATGGTTCTCATTCTTTTTGGCGCCTATAAGGGGACTGTGAAAGCAAATGGTTTCTTCTGGGTGAATCCCTTTATGACCAAGCAGAAGATTTCGCTCCGAGTGAGAAACTTTGAGAACAAGCCCCTGAAGGTGAATGATAAAATCGGGAATCCAGTTATGGTAGGGACTATTGTGGTCTGGCAAGTAGAGAATACCTTCAAAGCAACTTTTGAAGTAGAGGATTACGAAAATTTTATCCATTTGCAATCGGACGCAGCTGTTCGGAAAATGGCTGGAAAGTATCCATATGATGATTTTGAGGCAGAAGATGCAGAAATCACCTTACGCTCAGGCGTGGAAGAGGTCAACCACTCCCTAGAATTGGAGATTTCTGAGCGGCTCGAGCATGCCGGGATCAAAGTGATTGAAGCTAGAATTTCGCATTTGGCCTATGCGTCAGAAATTGCCTCAGCCATGCTTCAGCGTCAGCAGGCTACCGCTATCGTTGCTGCACGACGTAAAATCGTGGATGGAGCGGTGGGAATGGTGGATATGGCTTTGGATGATTTGAAACTGAAAGGGATCGTAGAATTTGATGAAGAAAAGAAAGCCGCCATGGTTAGTAACCTGATGGTAGTCCTTTGTTCGGATCGCGCAGCTAGCCCCGTGTTAAATGTAGGCACATTAAATCAATAAGGTAATGGTGGTCAACGAAGTTCAAAGCTTTCGGGGTACTTGGCTAATGTACGTAGTCATTCTTCTGGAATTGCCTGGCTTAGTTTTGATTTTGACCTTTTACTATCTCGACAAGCTCGGTGATGATGGTTGGATTCCACTTCTAATCATGATAGTAGTCATCGGAGGCACTATCCTTTTGATAGCTAGCTTGAGACTGGAAACAAGGATGGATTCTTTTTCTTTTTCCTATAGAAACCCTCCTTTTCTCAATAGGTGGAGAAAACTAAATCCTGAAGAAATTCTCTCTATTCATGTAGAAAAGAAAGATGGGATACTGGACCATGGAGGGTATGGAATTCGATTTGGAAGGAAAAAGACGGGGTTCATTTACTTCGCAGATCATATCATCCAAGTGGTCACGCCTAAAAAAACGCTTGTATTTACTACTCGCAAAGCAGATGCATTTCAACAATTGATCGATCAATGGAAACCGGAAAACAATAATCCCTTATGACAAACACCGTATTTAAAGAAACTCAACGTTTTCGGCAAGTCTGGATCTGGATAATCCTACTAGGGACTACAGCGGTGACCTTGATCGGGATATTTAACTCAGTCATCAGCTCAGATTCTACACTCAGTATTATCCTCCCGCTTATGATTTTAGCATTGGTTATCCTTCTTTTTCTATCCATGAAACTGGAAATAAGAATCGACTCCCATAGTCTATCCTACAGCTTCTTCCCTCTGATAAAGAAAAGATTATATTCTTTTAATGAAATTCAGTCTCTTCAACTCATCAAATTCAACCCACTTTGGAAATACGGAGGCTGGGGAATTCGCTATAATTTTGATCATTGGGCTTACAATGTGGGTGGAAATATGGGGATATTGGTTACTACCAAAAGAAACAGATTTTTGCTGGGAACACAAAAACCCAATGAAGCTCAACGAGCCATAAACCGATTTAACGAAGCAAAGCAAAACAATCATGCCGGCTAAAAAACCATTTGCTCTTCGTCTCGATGAAGAAATGATGAAAGCCGTCGAAAAGTGGGCGGCTGATGAATTTCGTAGTACCAATGGACAGTTGGAATGGATTGTACGTGAAGCACTCAAAAAATCCGGAAGATTACCTAAAAAATAAAAATGAACCAAACGACAATTGTTTTTCGTTTATGAAGAAAACAAATAACCCCATGAAAAAAGAAAATATCTTATTCGTTTTAGTCCTATTTTTAGGTCTCTTCGTTTTCACTCCCACAAGTCAGCTTTTTGCCCAAGAGGTAATAGTTCAGGAACTCAGCAAAGAAGAAAAAAAGGCAATAAAGCTAAAGGAGAAGGTAGAGAAATCGAAAATCAAACTTGAAAAATCCGAAGAAAAGCTGGTAAAAGAAACCGAAAAAAGAACCAAAATTCGTAACAAGTTCGAGAAAGATAATGCTGCTGGAAAGCTTTCACCCAATGATATTACCAAGATCAACAAAAAAATAGACAAACAGTCTAGTAAAATCGAAAAACTAGAAAAGCAAATAGAAAAACTCACTAACTCTATCGAGGATGATAAAAAGAAAATAGCTGAATTAGAACGAAAAGATTCAATCTAATCTATTACACAAATTTCTTCTTCAAAAAAAGGTTGCCTTTTCATCGAAAGCAACCTTTTTTATTATCCAGAATTCAAGAATTACTTTCTATTCCGTTCGAGAGACTTTAGCTTTTCGCCAGATTTTAGTTACTTTTTTTTAGTCTTCTACCGTGGCGTAGAGATCAAATTCTGAGGCTTCATAGACCTTAGCCTTCACAAAATCCCCCACTCGGCAATACGTCTTTGAAGCATCTATCAACACCTCATTATCTACCTCTACAGAGTCAAATTCAGTTCGGCCGACGAAATATCCACCTTCTTTTTTGTCGATAAGCACTTTGAAAGTCTTACCTACTTTTTCTTGGTTAAGGTCATAACTGATCTGTTCCTGCACCTCCATCAAATGATTGGCACGGCTCTGCTTTTCTTCCTGCGAAAGCTTGTCCTCCATACCAAAAGCATGGGTATTTTCTTCATGGGAATAGGTAAAAATCCCTAATCGCTCAAATTTCATCCGCTCCACAAAATCCACCATCTCCTGAAATTCCTTCTCTCCTTCTCCTGGATGGCCTGCGATCAGCGTCGTCCGAATGGCAATCTCCGGGATCATTTCACGGATTTTATAAATCAGTTCCTCCTGCTTTTCACGGGTTGTTCCTCTACGCATAGCCTTCAATACATCAGTAGATCCATGCTGCAAGGGAATATCCAAATACTTACAAATATTCGGACGTTCTTTCATCACCTCGATCACATCCATCGGAAAACCCGTCGGATAGGCGTAGTGTAGGCGAATCCAGTCAATTCCTTCCACATCGGATAGGTTGCGGAGCAACTCTGCTAAGTTTCTCTTTTTATATAAGTCCAAGCCATAGTAAGTCGAGTCCTGGGCTATCAAAAGCAGTTCCTTAGTGCCCTGAGAGGCTTTATGCTGCGCTTCTTTCACCAATTCCTCAATCGGCCGGGAAATATGGCCGCCACGCATCAGCGGAATCGCACAAAAAGAACAGGGTCGATCACAGCCTTCAGAAATTTTCATGTAGGCATAATGCGCCGAATGCGTCAACAATCGCTCACCCACCAATTCATGCTTGTAATCCGCTTTGAATTTCTTCAAAATCGCAGGCAAGTCCTGCGTTCCAAAAAAGGCATCCACCTGAGGAATTTCCTTTTCCAAGTCATCCTTGTAGCGCTGAGAAAGACAACCCGTCACATACACCTTTTCAACCAAACCTTGTTCTTTGGCATCGACATACTGCAAGATGGTATCGATGGACTCCTGCTTGGCATTATCTATAAATCCACAGGTATTGATGATAATGATATTATTATCATCCGTATTGGACTCATGACTGGCGTTGATTCCGTTTCCTTTGAGCTGTGTCAAAAGGACTTCTGAATCCACCAGGTTTTTGGAGCAACCCATGGTGATGATATTGACTTTGTCTTTCTTTAATGTTCTCGCTTTCACTGCTATTCCTCTATTTTGAGTTTGCAAAGGTAGGGAAAAAGCCTTGTAAAGTATGGAATGAGACCGAATCTACTATTCAAAAATCTTGGAGCTCAGTTTTCCAAAGAAAAAGTCCATTTGGCGGAGCAGGAGGTATTTTCTCCCAGTTTTTTTCCGGAAGTTCTAATCGCCCACTTATTTCTTCTAAAGTCCAATATCCTAAACCCACGTACCAAATCGCTCGCATGATTTTTCGAACTTGATGATGGAGAAAACCTTCCCCTTTGATTTCCATCATCCTGGTTTCCCTTGAAAAAAACTCCCCAGAAAATTGATCTGATTTTGAAATTAGGCAGTGAATGATACTACGCTGATAGTCAGACTTCGATTCAGAAAGGGTACAAAAGGCCCGGAAATCATGTTCCCCTTCAAAAAGTTGGGCAGCAGCATTCATTTGAGAAAAATCTAATTTCCCCTCGGAGACTTCAGCGACAAAGGCTGTGGCAAAGGGATGAAGAATTGAATCCGAAAAAAAATACCGGTAGGTTTTTGATTTCATTCCTGCGATCAAATTAAACGAACGCTCCGTCGCAATAACCCCAAGCAATTTGATTTCCCCTCCTAAATTTTGGTTGAGCCGGTCAAAATAATTTTCCCAGTTGATTTCCTCTTTGGAAAAAAACTGAAAATATCCTTCTAGACAACTCACTCCCGAGTCCGTTCTACTTCCACCAAGAATCGTAAAATCCTCATTCCCCAAAACAAATCGAAAAACCCGCTCTAGCTTTCCTTGAATAGTTGGTTGTCCTTTTTGAATAGCCCAACCCTTAAATCGGGCTCCAAAATAACTGACAGTGAAGAGGTAAGAGAAGGGCTTACTTTGCAAAATGATAAAGATTAATGTTTCGGATAAGTTTGACGCTTGCTGCCGGTTCTGTAAATTTAAGGGAAACCCAAAAATACAGCTATGAAATCAATTTTGACTCTATTCCTCGTTTTTAGTGGATTTTCAGTCTTTGCACAATCCACACCGTCAAAAGAAACCCAAATCAAACTCGCCACACTTGCTGCTCCAGAAAATCAGCGAGCCGATGCGACTGTTTATGGATTTGATGGGACTTTACTTCGGAAGGGCAGCAATCAAACCGTTTGCTTAGGAGATGATCCCGGCCGAGAAGGATTAAGCGTTTCCTGCTATCATATCAGCGCGCAGCCTTTTATGGAAAGAGGGTGGGCGCTTCGTAAAGAAGGCAAAAACGCCCAAGAAATCTTTGATATTCGGGAAGCTGAATCCAAAGCGGGCAAACTCGAACTTCCCGATCAAGGGGCTACCCTGCATGCTCTTACTGCGGAACACAGTGATGTAAACTGGGAAACAGGCGAGGCCAAAAACACCTACACCCGCTCGGTCGTCTATATCCCATGGGCCACGGCCGAAAGCACCGGATTGCCACTGAAACCAGCCGGTCCCGGTCTCCCTTGGATCATGGATCCGGGTACCCATCGGGCCCATATCATGATCAATCCGACTAGGGATTAGCATCGAGTTATTGATGAAAAGTTAATAGGTTTAAAGTTGTTTGGTTGTGGCAATAATTAAAGTTCAATTTAAAGGAGAAAGCCTTTACCAAAACATTTATAATCAGCCTTCTAAAAATCATCTAATCCTAGCGATATACTGCTTGGAGAAGCAAAATAAGCATTCAATTATTGGGATTTCAATCTAGCTTCTATGAGATCGGGATTAAGGTTGGTATTAAAAACAGCTATGACATAAACAGAATTTTCTACCACTACATATAGAATCAAAAAGGGGAATTTTTTAAGTGGATACCCTCTGACTCTATCAAAGAATCTAACTTGAAACGCTTCCGGAGCATTGAGTACTGCTTCTTCGGCCTGCTTCAACTCATTCAAAAAATACTTCCCTAGAGATTCACTGATGGCCTTATAATGCCTGAAACCTAATCGGACATCAGATTGGGCTTGACTGGAATAGGTGATCAACCAAGGCATTACTCTGTTTCTATTCTTGAAATCATCTCATCCCAAGTAGCAAATTTCATTTTTCCAGAGTCAAACAATTCCAGTCTTCTTTTTAGCTCAGCTTGTTGTTGGGGTGTTAATTCACAATTAGATTCATTGAACTCACTGACTATCGAAAACAAAATCTCCAACAATTGAGAATCGGCAGAATCGACTGCTTGATGAAGCTTTTCTTTTAAAATCGAGTTTTGCATATCTTTAAAGTTAGTGAATTTAATTGATCAAACGGTTTTCTCCAATGACCGGATAAAAAACCACCCCATTTCTGAGGTGGCTTTGTTATTTATCATAAAAGAAAACTTGTCCCTTAATCTGAAATGTAAGCTATATTCAAGGAATTTGTACACCAAATATTTACTATTCCTTAAGAAAAATAAACTCCACGGCCGGGTGAATGGGATCCGGGTGGAAAACCCCAATTTCTCCACCTGTAAGGTAATAGCCTAAATCAATATCTTTTGTAACTGCCTGTTCGACAATGGCAAATTTAGAATTGGAACCGGTTTCTAACAGATCGAACAATATAAATAAATCGGTAGTCCCTTTTGGAATTGGTATTGGCTCATCAAATGATATAACATTCCAGCCAGCGCTTTTTATTGTAACTATTTTGGGAGAAGGTAATAAATCTACAAAATCATTGATTTGTTCATTTTTTCCATATTTGAACTTTTTTACTGACAAAGGATAGAGTAAACGGACAACTACTTGCTCCTCTTTTTCAAGTATTTGAGAAACACAGATATTCACTTGGTCAAGTAGAAGCTGACTTCTCTTGGGCACCTGCACTCTGATCGTATAGCGATAATTAATGTCGTCAGAACCAATGACTCCTATAGGTCTTTTTACTTCCCGGATAGGACTTCTCCGATCCCCAATTTTAAGCTCTGACAAAAGAGTGGAATTAATGGAAACTTCCGGAAGTTCAAAGTCTTTCATTTTGAGAAAAACAGTATCCATTTTCAACAACTGAAATGCAGAAATCAACGTGTCATTGACACCAAAACCCGAAATATTGAAATCGATTTGAGTTTTAAAAACTGAATCAGGCAAGATAGCCATGCCTTTCATGTCCGTATAGACTAAGAAACCATTGGTAGGCGAGACAAGCTGTAAATACGTCAAGGGAGTCTTTGCATCTTGGTCATAAAAATATTTAGCAACTTGATCTTGACCATAAGCCACAATTACGACGTGCGAAAGTAATATCCCAAAGACCAATCCTTTACTTTTCCAGAAAATATGAGACCAAAATGGGTTTTTCATAATTTTCACTTGATATGTTTAAATTATAGAGAATAGCTTCATCATATTCACCTGGAAGTAATATGGTATGATAAAGTCCATTACCGCTGAAAAGAGGTTTTAAAAAGAGCTCTTCAATAGGTGAATTAATTCGGAAGCGATAAGCTTTTCCATTCTGGATCAATGCCAATTGTACATTTTCAACACTTTCATTGTAGAAATTGAAAGCTACAGAATTCCCCCTAAATAAAACGTTATGAGCTGCAAAATAGTAAGATCCTGTGCTAAGCAATTCATAGAATTCTTCTGCGTCAGTCATTCCTGATACTGATTTAGGAAGCTTCTTATTTCCAAAATCAATTTGGGCTTCCAGGATTAACGAGTCGGCTCCAATTTGAAAAATTTTTTCACTAAAAGGCTGGGTAATGAAGAGATCTTTGTCGGTCTGAGTAAGACTTTGAGGTAAAAACGCTTCTATATACCCGGCAGGTTGAGGGGAATACTTGATCGATGAAAAGTCAGCAGTTGTGAAGCCATATCCTTTATAAATATTGTTTTCAAGTTCAGCATCCGAAATAAGAAAGTATCGATCCTTGCCAGGAAGGAAAATTCCTCCTAATAAATAATCCTGAACAGAATAATCCTGAAAATTTAAATAATCATTCAGATCATATTGAATTAATTTCTTTTGACTTCGGTCATAGATACTAATTTTATCCGATTCAATCATAAAAAAATCAATAGTTGAATATTCTCCTGGACCTGTCCCCATTTTCAAAAGACGATTAACAAACTGTCCATCCATATCGAATACCATTACTGAGTTATATATCCCATCTTCTAAAATATAAAGTAATGAATCAGTCCATTGAATTTGTTTGATTAATCCGATAGAAATAGAATCAGGTATATTCAAAGAAAAATATTTATCGATTTGTATCCATTCGGAAGCCGTGTCCTCAATTATTTCCGGATTAGTGAATACAATAGTTTTTTTTGGTAAATGCTCCTTTTCTATACACGAAGCAAGAACAAAAAATAGAATGATGATTAACTTTTTCATGAGAAAGTGTTTCTAGAGAATAATTTCGCTACTAAAGAAATATATCATTGATTTTTCTAACAACATTAAATAAGTTAAATCGTCAAACAGCTTCCCATTAAAAAATTGGGAAGCTGTTTACCTGAAAGTCATGCATTCATAAAACACGCCAAGTTTTTAAAGTAAAAACCTCAAAAACTAATTAATTTTTAAATCTATCCCCAAAAGCTACCGATCAAATAACCTTTATTTGTAAAGGTCAAAAAAGAGCAATCGATATTTATTAGGACGCAAGACTCTTTTTTGATGATTTACACCTTACTAAACATGTGTATCCTTCTTTTTCTACACATTTACCTAACAGGTTCTTTTTTTGATCTAGATATGCTACACCGCACAGAGAAGATTCGTCAGTTCCAGGTAGAGTAATTGATGTAGAGCAAATAAGGACGATCCCCACTAAAAAGAGTTTATTTATGTTTTTCATATCGTTACGATTAAATATCAATGGAAAAAGAAATCCCTTACAAACTAATTGTATCTGGAAGTGGTCCATCACACCTTAATAGACATGTCCAACCATCCTTTGGTTTACAATTTGTACTAAACCAAGCCTTCTTTTTGTCCTTGATTGAATTTCCACAAGGAACTGTTTCAACTGCTTTTGCTTTTGGAAGGTAGATGAGAGCAAATAAGAAAATAAAGCTCATTAAGTAAATTAATTTCTTTTTCATTTGGTTAACTCTTTAAATGGAACAAAGATTAATTTGACCTAGATCATTGTGCACAACCAAATATACCCCCCCCCAGAATGAGATTTGCAAGAAAAAATGAAAAATTTTTCATTTTTTCTTGCAAATGGTTTATACCACCCCATTTCTGAGGTAGTCTCTTCATTTTTATTGGAATAATACTATCCCAAAATCTTCGCCGTCAGCCAGTCTCCCACTTCGGAGGTTTTTTCGCTTCTCAAAATCAAAAATATAACCTGAATTCTTCTTTTGATCACCTCTCTTTCAGAAATGTAATTTCAACTGCAGGATGGATGGGATGTAGATTAGCAACACCAATTTCTCCTCCTGTGATATAGAATCCCAAATCAATTGCCTTGCTTACTCGTTGATTAGCAATGGCAAATCTAGATTTAGGTTCTTTTTCCAAGAGATCAAAAACTACAAAAAGATCTTTTACACTATCGGGAATAGGTACAGGTTCCTCAAAACTTACTTGCGTCCAACCCGGCATGGATACTTCAACCACTTTATTTCCCTCTAATAATTCTTTGAATTCATTAATAGAATTTATTTTTCCGGGTTTAATTTGAAATCCAATATTTGGATAAAGCATGCGAATGGACACATTCACTTTTTCTTCTAAAATTTCAGACACATAGAATTTAATTTCATCCAAATAAAGTTGCTTTTTCTTCGGTATTTTGAGTCGAACGGTATAGCGGTAAAACTCACCTTCGGGTCCTCCTGTAACAGTCATTGGATCTGATACCTCCCAGCCATCAGCTGAGGCATCACCTATTTTTAGTTCACTCAGTAAAGTTGATTTAATAGCAACCTCAGGAAGCTCAAACTCTTTTGTCTTTAAAAAAATCGTATCTAGCTCCCATATCTGCTTTATAGAAAGCAAGGTGTCATTGATCCCATAGCCAGATATATTGATCGAGGAGTTCTCGGGGATCTCTTGCTTTAGGTATTGCAGTTTCCCAGCGAGATCAGTGAAGTCCATAAAGCTTCCATCTTCCACTTGTACTCTGAGATAGGCAAGGGGAATCTGCTCATTGGAGGAATAGAAATAAGTAGCACTTTTTTCTTGTCCAAATGACTGAACAAAGATCAATAAAAGAGGAACAATCAGCAACTTATTGACCGATCGTATAGGACACAAAAATGGGCTTTTCATAGTTAATTTCAGTTAGGTTTAAGATATCAATTACCTCCTCATCATACTCTCCGGGCAGCAAGACCGTATGGTATAAATCCTCACGAACGGTGATCGGTTTTATTTTTTCAAAAAAACCACCCCATTTCTGAGGTGGTTTTCAATGAGACTCGAGACAGCAAATTTCGAACAGCTACACTTTTGCAAGAATTGGGATTATCCCAAAATCTTCGCTGCCAGCCAGTCGCCCACTTGGGAGGTTTTTTTCGATTCTCAGACTATTGGGTAAACCTGAATTTTACTGTTGATTATTTCTCTTTCAAGAAAGTAACCTCCACTGCAGGATGGATTGGGTCAAGATTAAAAACTCCAATATGCCCTTCAGTAGAATAGAAGCCCAAATCAATGCTTTTGCTTGTCTTTTGATTTGCTAACGCAAAATTAGAAGTGGGTTTTTCTTCCAAAAGATCAAAAACAAAAAAGAGATCCTTTACTCCTTCAGGAATTAGAACTGGCTCCATGAACTCAACAGTTTTCCATCCTGGATCGTCAATAGTAACGATCATATTTTCCTTTAATAATTCTGAAAAATCCTGAATATAATTGATTGTACCTGGTTTAATTTTTAAAGTGGGTTTTGGAACAAGAACCCTAAGCGATAGATCTACTTTTGATGTAAGAATTTTTGATACAAAAAATTTTAATTCTCCTAAATAATAGCCTTTATTTTTTGGTATTTTAATACGGATAGTATAACGGTAGACACTACCTTCCTTAGGGTTAGATGATTTTATTGGTGATTTCACCTCCCATCCCCCTTCATTTGAATTGCCTATGATCAGCTTTTCTAATTGGGCAGAACTTACTGCAAATTCCGGAAGCACTATTTCCTTAGACTTAAGAAACACAGTGTCCAACTCTTTTAGATTTTGCAAAGTAAAAATCGTATCATTGATCCCATATCCTGAAATGTAGAGCGATGAATTTTTAGGAATCTGATCCTCCTTATAGTGCAAATACCCCGATAAATCAGTGTACCCAACAAAGCTTCCTTCTTTTACCATTATTCT
Organism: Algoriphagus faecimaris; assembly: GCF_900101705.1. Lineage (GTDB taxonomy): Bacteria > Bacteroidota > Bacteroidia > Cytophagales > Cyclobacteriaceae > Algoriphagus > Algoriphagus faecimaris. The sequence goes on from NZ_FNAC01000009.1 coordinate 85,004, forward strand.
CAAATAAGTCAATGGAGTCTTTTCAAGGGTAGAGAAATTGACCTGATGCCTGTCCTGGGCAAGCGTGACAACACTGACCAAAGAAAGAAAAATGGTCAAGGCTTTACTGACCGATTGTATAGGACACCAAAATGGGCTTTTCATAGTCAACTTCAGTTAGGTTTAAGATATCAATTACCTCCTCATCATACTCTCCGGGCAGCAAGACCGTATGGTATAAATCCTCACGAACGGTGATAGGCTTTAAGAAGAGCTCCTTCAGATCGGAATCAATCGAAAAACGGTAAGCGTTCCCATTTTGGATCAATCCAAAGTTTTGATTGTCAATAGTTTCGTTAAAGAAATTAAATGAAATTACACTATCTCTTACAAGAAGGTTCGTAGGAGCAAAATAATAGGAACCTGAGGATAGTACATCATATAGTTCATAGGCCTGATTAAAGGAAGACACTTCTTTCGGTAAACTTTTTTTTCCAAAATCCACATAAGTCACAAGACTTAATGAATCAGAAGTGATTTGAAATAAGTTATCGCTAAAAGCTTGAATTATATGGTGTTGACTAATAAAATTTGATATACTTTGCGGCAAAAAGCCTTCAATAGTACCTGTAGGTTGTGGAAATGTTTTGATATTGCTAAAGTCAGAGTCAGTAAAGATATATCCAAGTTGATACCCTTCTTCAATATCTGTATCTGAAACAAGGAAAAAAGTATTATTGGGCAAAGAAACTCCTCCGACGAAATAATTTTCTGTCTTATAAGATTCAAATTTTTCGAAATGTGAAAGGGAGTATTTGACAAATTTCATTTGTTGTCTATCATAAATTGCCAGATAGGAATCATTTAGGATAAAAAAATCAATGTTTATATACTCACCTGGACCATTACCCAATCGCAATAATTGTCTTTCAACCTTTCCTTTTTGGTCAAAAACAAGTATGGACGAGTAAATACCATCTTCCAATAAATAAACTAAAGAATCATAGAATTCAATTTGCTTAATTGCTCCCAGATCAATGGAATCAGGCAAGTCCAAAACCGTAACATTTTTGATATTCACGAAATCCTTGATTGGCCCATCCTCAAATACCGGGTCAATAAATCGAATCTCTGATTTCTCAGCCTCTGGTTTACAAGCAAAGATCAATACAATGAAAATGATTAACCAAACTCTCATGCTGTCATAAAATTATCCCCCTGTGAGATTACTCCCACAGGAGGATTAAGTTTAGCGAAAATATTAAATTACTAGAAACTTAAAGATGGCAGTTTTGGCATTTCGTTTGGCTTGCATCTTACCATGCATTGTTCTGTAACTTTCCACTTACAACCTGTTACCAAAAATTTTTTCTTGTGGAATTCAAGGAACTCATCACATTTCGTAGCTTCTGCATCTTGAATTCCCGAAAAGATAAATGCCCCAAGGAGACCAAATACAGATAGAATTAATACTTTCTTTTTCATTTTGTTAAATGTTTAAATGGAACAAAGATTAATTTGACCTAGATCATTTTGTACAACTAAAAATACCCCCCCCCAGAATGAGATTTGCAAGAAAAAAATGAAAAATTTTTCATTTTTTTCTTGCAAATGGTTTATATCACCCCATTTCTGAGGCAGTCTCTTCAGTTTTTATGGGAATAATACTATCCCAAAATCTTCGCTGCCAGCCAGTCACCCACTTGGGAGGTTTTATAGGCAGTTCCTCCGTCAGCAATATCCTCGGTCACATAGCCCTCAGCCAAGGAAAGATTCACCACATCAGAAATCGTATCTGCCTCAGCTTTCATATCAAAAGCATAATCAAACATCATAGCTGCTGATAGTACTGTCCCGAGCGGATTGGCGATATCCTTGCCGGCAGCTTGAGGATAGGATCCGTGAATCGGCTCAAATAACTTCACTTTGGAACCCAAGGAAGCGGATGGCATCAAGCCCATACTTCCTGAAATCACCGAAGCTTCATCAGTTAAAATATCACCAAACAAATTTTCGGTAATCAACACATCATAGGCTTTGGGCCACTGGATCAGCCGCATAGCCACGGCATCCACAAATTCGTATTCTACTTTCACATCCGGGTATTCGGAAGCCAACTCCTGAACCGTTTCCCTCCACAACCGGGAGGTTGCCATGACGTTGGCTTTGTCCACGCAGGTCAGCAGTTTTCTCCGTTTTTGCGCCGCTTCAAACCCCATTCTGGCCAATCGAACAATCTCTTCTTTGCTGTATACATTGGTGTCAAAAGCCTTGGTCCCTTGTTCATTACGGCCTCTAGGTTCCCCAAAATAAATCCCTCCTGTCAACTCACGAAAGAAGACAAAATCTACTCCATCCACACGATCGAGTTTCAGTGGAGACTTATGAACCAAAGAGGGAAAAGTAAAGGTCGGTCGCACATTGGCGAAAAGACCCAATTTTTGTCTCATTCTGAGCAAACCTTGCTCAGGACGAACTTTCGCCTTCGGGTCATTGTCATATTTCGGATCTCCGATTGCACCGAAAAGGACAGCATCTGATGCCGCACAAATTTCATGGGTAGCATCTGGATACGGATCCCCGGTAGCATCGATGGCACAGGCACCAACTAGTCCTTCTTTGAAGGTAATCGTATGACCAAACTTTTGTCCTACAGCTTTCACCACTTTGACTGCCTGAGCGATAACCTCAGGACCAATGCCGTCACCCGGCAATAACGCGATATTCATTTCCATAATAGGTGGATTGTTCTTTTTCTGGGTTGTAATTGATTGTCTCGATAATATTGAGCATCTTTTCTGTCGCCTTCATGGCTGCTATGGTTTGATCGGCATCAAGGCCCTTTGTTTTAAATAGTTTCCCAAATTCCCAAGTAATGACGGTTTCTACAAAGGCATCTGTCTTTCCACCAGGGGGAATGGAAACATGATAATCGGTCAACCTAGGCAGCTCTTTCCCGATTGATTTATAAATCTTCTTCAATGCACGCATAAATGAATCGTACTGTCCGTCTCCTGTGGCACTTGCATCAAAAAACTTCCCATGAATGTTCATTCGAAGCTGCACCGTCGGCTTCAATCCCTTCGAATGGGTCATATGGTAACCTTCAATACTGATGTTTTTGATAATCGAATTATTCTGTAGGACATCAGAAATAATATAAGGTAAATCTTCCGTCGTGACTCGCTCCTTTTTGTCCCCCAACTCGATGATTCGCTGGGTGACTTTGGTGAGTTCATCCTTTTCCAAAGAAATCCCCAATTCCTCCAAATTTTTGAGAATATTGGCTTTACCTGAGGTTTTACCAAGAGCATACTTCCGTTGACGCCCAAATCGCTCTGGCATCAGGTCGTTGAAATAAAGGTTCTTTTTATTATCCCCGTCAGCATGAATCCCGGCAGTTTGGGTAAAGACATTTTCTCCGACCACCGGTTTATTTGCGGGAATATGATGTCCGGAAAACTGCTCAACCAGCTTGGAAACACGGAAAATCTTCTGCTCTTGCACGCTGATCTCCAAGTCTGTAAAATCCTTAATAACCGCAATCACGGACTCCAAAGGAGCGTTTCCAGCACGTTCACCCAGACCATTGACCGTGGTATGAATCCCAGAAGCCCCATGAAGAACTGCTTCCATCACATTGGCAACCGAAAGGTCGTAATCATTATGTGCATGAAAGTCAAAATGAACAGTAGGAAATTTTTCCACTAATTCATCAAAGAAGGTCCTCACCTCATTTGGAGACAAAAGCCCCAAGGTATCCGGAAGCATGATTCGCTTAATGGGCTGAATGCTGAGAAATTCAATGAGACTGAGGGTATAATCTTCGGAGTTCCGCATCCCATTGGACCAATCTTCTAGATACACATTCACCGACACTCCATTGTCCTGCGCGTAGCCAATACTCCGTCGAATATCCTCAAAATGCTGACCAGGTGTTTTTTTAAGTTGATGGGTCAGGTGATTGAGTGAGCCTTTGGTTAGCAAATTCATCACACGAGCGCCAGCCTCTACTATCCAGTTCACTGAAGCAGGAGTATCCACAAAACCCAATACCTCTACTCTATCTAAGTAACCTTTTTGAGCTGCCCATTGGGTGATTTTTTGAACCCCTTCCAATTCTCCCTCAGACACCCTCGCCGAAGCGACTTCGATCCGGTCCACTTTGAGTTCCTCTAGAAGGAGTTTGGCGATTTGAAGCTTTTCCGAAGGCAAAAAGGAAACCCCCGAGGTCTGCTCTCCATCCCTCAGCGTGGTATCCATGATTTCTATTCTCCTATTCGCCTCCATTTTTCTTTTTATTTAGAAGCCACAAACGCATCGATTTCATCTGACATATTCAACAAATAGTCGATATCGTCGAACCCGTTTTGCATATTGTCCTTTTTGTACTCATTGATGTCAAAAGACTCCGAATCTCCCGTGGAAAGGAGTGTGATTTTCTGTTCGGGAAGGTTCACTTCGATTTCGACATTGGGGTTCTGCTCAATTGCCTCGAATAACTTCTCAGCGAAATCCGCAGAAACGGTCACCGGAAGTACCCCGATGTTGAGACAGTTGTTTTTAAAGATATCGGCAAAAAAGCTGGAAACCACACAGCGAAAACCGTAATCATAGATCGCCCATACGGCATGCTCGCGACTGGAGCCTGAGCCGAAGTTTTTGCCTGCTACCAAGATTTTGCCAGAATAAGTGGGGTCGTTGAGCACAAAATCTTTTTTGGAATTGCCCTCTACGTCATATCTCCAGTCTCGGAATAGATTATCGCCAAAACCTTCTCGCTCAGTAGCTTTCAAAAAACGAGCGGGGATGATTTGATCGGTATCCACATTCTCTGCGGGTAATGGAACTGCTGTACTTTTTAGTACTGTAAATTTATCGTAAGCCATTTTTTTCAAATTGAAAGATTAGAAGAACTTGTCCGCCTTGACGGATTGGAAGATTGAAAAATTAATTTTCAAACACTTCTCGCGGGTCAGTGATTCTGCCTGTGACCGCAACTGCTGCCACGGTCAGAGGCGAGGCAAGCATCGTTCTAGCACCTGGGCCTTGACGGCCTTCGAAATTTCGATTGGAGGTCGAAACGGCATATTTTCCAGCAGGAATTTTATCATCATTCATCGCCAGACAAGCCGAACAACCCGGCTGTCGAAGTTCGAAACCCGCTTCTTCCAGAATTTTCACCAAGCCTTCTTCATGCGCCATTTTTTCCACTTCTCTGGATCCTGGTACTATCCAAGCAGTAATATTATCAGCTTTCTTTCGCCCTTTGACAAACTGAGCAACGGAACGGATATCTTCAATTCGGCCATTGGTACAAGAGCCAACAAAGACATAGTCAACCAGTTTCCCTTTGACTGCCTCTCCCGGCTGAAACCCCATGTAATCCAGCGACTTGAGGTAAGATTTTTTATTAGACCCCTCCATTCCTTCAGTAGTTGGAATTGATCCTAGGACTTTGATACCCATCCCAGGGTTAGTACCATAAGTGATCATGGGCTCAATATCTGCTGCATCGTAGGCATATTCCTTGTCAAAAACTGCCCCTTCATCCGTTTGAAGTGAATTCCAGTAGGCAACCGCACGATCCCAATCCTCTCCTTTTGGGGAATAGCGTTTTCCCTTCAGGTAATTATAAGTAGTTTCGTCTGGAGCGATCAGGCCTCCACGAGCACCCATTTCGATGGACATGTTGCAAATTGTCATCCGAGCCTCCATAGATAGGTTTCTAATAGCCGAACCAGCATATTCCACAAAATAGCCAGTTGCTCCAGCGGCTGAAATTTTTGAAATGATGTATAGAATAATATCCTTTGAAGTGACTCCGTCACCCAATTCTCCATCTACGGAAATCCGCATTCTCTTGGGCTTGGACTGCATAATGCACTGGGTGGCCAAAACCATTTCGACTTCGGAAGTACCAATCCCAAAAGCAATCGCTCCAAACGCACCGTGGGTAGATGTATGCGAGTCACCACAGACAATGGTCATCCCAGGTTGGGTGACCCCAAGCTCCGGCCCAATCACATGGACGATGCCATGATGTGCCGTGCCCAAATCGTGGAGTTCGATCCCGTATTTTTTACAATTCTCCCGGAGTCGCTCAACTTGCATTCGGGAAAGCTTGTCTTTAATGGTTTGATCCTGTGCCACGGTAGGAACATTATGATCCGGAGTGGCAATGGTTCGTTCTGGATATTTGACGCCAATGCCTCTTTTCTCCAGATTTAAGAATGCGACCGGAGAGGTAACTTCATGAATAAAATGCTTATCGATGAAGAACACGTCCGGACCCTGAGGGACCGATTTGACGACATGCGCATCCCAAACTTTATCAAATAATGTTTTCTTTTCCATAGTAATTAAGCAGTCGCGTATTCCTTGACCGGTATTTTGTTTAATGCATCTACGAATGCAAATGCTGATGCCAAAACGATGTCCTCATGAGAGGCAAAGCCATAGTAAGGTTTGTCAGATTTAATAACGCGCATATGAACCTTTGCTACGTCATTGGATCCGTGCGTCATGGCCTGTATCAGAAATTCCTCCAAATCTACCTGAGGCTGAACCAGCGTTTCGATTGCCTTCAACACCGCATCTACAGGCCCTACTCCCGATTGAGTGGCTTCGAAACTTTCATTCCCGATTTTAAGCTGAACCGTCGCACTGATTTCTCCATTGGATGAATATGTCACTTTTTCCAGTTCAATAAAATTCGACTCATCCAAGTACTTACCCACCAATTCTAAAAGGTCCTTTCGACCGATATCACGCTTAGAATCTGCCAAAAGCAAAAACTCCTCATACACTTTGCGAAGCTCCTCTCCCTCCAGCTCTACCCCTAAGGCATCCAAGTGATGTTTCAGGGCAGCTCTTCCGGACCTAGCGGTCAAAACGATGGAAGATTCCTCCACTCCCACTTCTTTGGGATCGATGATCTCATAGTTTTCTCTATGCTTGAGTACTCCATCCTGATGGATTCCAGAGGAATGCGCAAAAGCATTTCTACCTACAATTGCCTTGTTGGGTTGCACCGGCATATTCATCAGTTTGGATACCAAACGGCTTGTTTTGTAGATTTTTGGGGTATCAATCGAAGTATGAACAGGGATAGATTTATGGCATTTGATCGCCATGACCACTTCCTCCATGGAGGTATTTCCTGCACGTTCACCGATGCCATTGATAGTCACCTCCACCTGCCGGGCTCCATGCTGTACACCGGATACGGTATTGGCTGTCGCCATCCCCAAATCATTGTGACAATGAGTAGCGATGATTGCCTTGTCGATGTTGGGTACCCGGTTTTTTAAATCAGCGATGATCCCGCCATACTGTTCAGGAAGACAATAGCCTGTCGTATCAGGAATATTCACCACCGTCGCGCCGGCTTTGATGACTTCTTCGATGATTTTGCACAAGAAATCAGGTTCCGAGCGACCGGCATCTTCAGCATAAAACTCCACATCCTCCACAAACTGCTTGGCAAATTTGACTGCAGCTACTCCCCTGCGGATAATTTCCTCAGGAGTAGAGCGAAGCTTGAATTGTATATGATAAGGAGAAACCCCAATACCGGTATGAATACGTCCTTTTTTTGCAAATTTAAGTGCTTGGGCTGCTACTTCGATATCTTTCTCCACTGCCCGGGAAAGTGCACAGATAATCGGATTGGAAACTGCCTTCGAAATCTCTACCACCGAATTGAAATCACCAGGACTAGAGATCGGAAATCCGGCCTCGATGATATCTACACCCAGGTCTTCCAGGGCTTTGGCTACTATGATTTTTTCTTGGGTGTTCAGTTGACATCCCGGTACCTGCTCTCCATCTCGGAGTGTCGTATCAAATATCCACAGCTTGTCACTCATCTTATTTGGGGTTTTGGGTTATTAGTTATTTTCTGGTCTCAACTGACGGACGACGGCACCAGCCTGCCACATCTCAGAGTCTCGCAGCTCTTTCAATTCAGCTTCAAGTTTCACTCTATAATCTGACTTCGAATTGGAATCAATTGATTTTTGAGCTTCTTTACCTGTTTTGACAGATTCATATAGCTCCTCAAAAACAGGTTTAGTTGCGTCACGGAAAGGCTTCCACCAGTCCAAGGCACCACGTTGTGCTGTAGTCGAGCAGTTGGCGTACATCCAGTCCATCCCATTTTCAGCCACCAAAGGCATCAAGGATTGGGTCAATTCTTCCACTGTCTCGTTAAATGCCTCAGATGGAGTATGTCCATTAGCTCTCAGAACTTCATATTGCGCAGCAAAAATCCCTTGAATTGCACCCATTAGGGTACCTCTTTCTCCAGTCAAATCAGAGGTAACTTCTCGGTAAAAATCAGTTTCGAAAAGATATCCCGATCCTACTCCGATCCCTAAAGCCACTACTCGGTCTTTGGCTTTGCCAGTGGCATCTTGATAGATGGCATAGGAAGAATTCAATCCTCTACCTTCGACAAACATTCTTCTCAAGGAAGTTCCTGAGCCTTTTGGGGCGACTAAAATCACATCCACATCAGCAGGAGGCACGATTCCGGTTTTATCCTTGTAAGTTACCCCGAAACCATGAGAGAAATAAAGAGCTTTGCCAGGAGTAAGATGCTTTTTGACCGTTGGCCAAAGTGCAATCTGACCTGCATCAGAAAGCAAAAACTGTAGGATAGTTCCACGCTCGCAGGCTTCTTCCAATTCAAACAAAGTCTCTCCCGGTACCCAGCCGTCCGCGATAGCTTTGTCCCAAGTCTTGGATCCTTTTCGCTGACCGACGATGACATTAAAGCCATTGTCTTTCAGGTTTAAAGCTTGTCCCGGTCCTTGAACGCCATAGCCCAGTACCGCAATAACTTCATCTTTCAATACTTCTTTGGCTTTCTCTAGGGGAAATTCCTCCCGGGTTACCACATTTTCTTCAACGTTGCCGAATTTTAATTTCATGATTTTCGGATTAATAGATTTATGAGTTTGATTTTTAGATTTTATTTCAAAAGCGAATCGATCGTAAGCATCCTTTTGGCCACTGCCACACGTCCAGATCGAGCAAATTCTAGTAGGCCGTAACCCTTAAGAATTTCCAGTAATTCCTGAGTCTGCTCTTTGTGTCCTGTGAGCTCAAGTACCACAAAATCCGGCTCTGCTGAAATCACTTTTGCATTATGCTGCCGGATGATTTTTTCCAAACCGGCTTCAAGTCTTGCGACCGGTATTTTATATAATGCTAGCTCCTGATACACCACGGCATCATCCTCATGGTAAAAGGCCTTGATTACATCGATGATTTTCTCGATTTGATTGACCAGCTGAATTACCATATCCTCAGTTGCGGTGACTTCTATGGTAACTCGATGTATGCCTTCTAGCCTACTTTCTGAAGCTGTCAATGCATCAATATTGATCCCCCGACGAGTAAATATGATCGTGATCCTATTCAGGATTCCAATGAAATTTTCAGTGATTACGAAAATGGTATAGCGTTTCATAGGTGGTTTTTTTTAAGAGAGCCGTACTTCTTCAACCGAGCACCCGGTAGCAATCATAGGAAATACATTGTCTTCTTTTTCTACGACCACTTCCAAAAAGAAAGGTCCATCGTGAATCAGCATATCTTCAATCGCCTCTGTTAGGCCTGATCTTTCGGTTACTTTCTGAGATCTTATGTTGTAGGCCTCTGCGATTTTGATAAAGTCGGGATTATCTAGTTCGGTGAAAGAATAGCGTCTGTCAAAAAACATCTGCTGCCACTGTCTTACCATTCCTAGAAAATTATTATTTAATAACACAATCTTCACTGGAGCTTTGGTCTGCATAATGGTGCCAAATTCCTGAATGGTCATTTGAATGCCTCCATCGCCGACGACACAAATCACTTGTCTTGAGTAATCGTAAAGTTGAGCGCCTAAAGCAGCCGGCAAAGCAAATCCCATTGTACCAAGACCACCGGAAGTAACCTGGGTTCTGGTTTTTTTGTAGTTGAAATACCTCCAAGCAATCATCTGATGCTGACCTACATCGGTGACAAGCACTGCATCATCTGCTTTGTATTGATTGATTTGATTGATGACTTCACCCATAGTCAATCCTAATTTTGTTGGGGTAATGTCATGCTGCATGACCGCCTCTTTCTCCATTTGCTCGAGTTCCCTGAACTTACCCATCCACTCCGTATGAGATTTTGGATCGATCGCCTCGGTCAGCATGCTGAGACTTTCTTTGCAGTCTCCATGTATGGCTACATTCGCTTTGACATTTTTATTGATCTCGGCGGCATCAAGCTCTAGGTGAATGACTTTCGCCTGTTTTGCGTAACGCTTCAGATCTCCGGTAACTCGATCATCAAAACGCATTCCCACCGCGATCAAAACATCGCATTGATTAGTCAACAGGTTCGGCGCATAATTCCCATGCATACCGAGTTTCCCCACGTAATTTGGATGATCTTCTGAAAGCGCACCTGAACCTAGAAGTGTACAAGCAGCGGGTATTCCTGATTTGTCTAAAAAGAATTTGAGCTCTGCTTCAGCTTTCCCCAAGACCACTCCTTGACCAAAAAGCACATAGGGGCGCTCGGCTTCATTGATGAGTTTTGCGGCTTGGGAAATCACAGATTGATCGATGATATGATGAGTTTTATAAGACCTAAAACCCATGCAAGGGACATAATTGAACTCACCAAAATCCACTTGGGCATTTTTGGTAATATCAATCAATACTGGTCCTGGTCTTCCGGACCTCGCGATGTAGAACCCTTTTGCAATTGCAGGCGCAATTTCTTCTACACTTCTAACCTGAATGTTCCATTTGGTGCCTGGCATGGAGATACCTACTACATCTGTCTCTTGAAATGCATCCGTTCCAAGCAAATGAGCAGCAACCTGCCCCGTGATGCAAACCAAAGGTGTACTGTCGATCTGGGAATCTGCCAATCCAGTAATCAAGTTAGTCGCTCCCGGGCCTGAGGTGGCCAAGCAAACTCCAACTTTGCCCGAGACTCTTGCATATCCCTGGGCAGCATGAATAGCTCCCTGCTCATGTCGGGTGAGGACATGCTTGATCTGCTCGTGGTAATCATACAAGGCATCATATACCGGCATGATCGCACCTCCGGGATATCCAAAAATAATCTCCGCCTGCTCAGCAATTAGCGAGCGAACTACAATATCGGCTCCTCTGATCATTGAATCCTTCATAGCTTTTAAAATTTATCGGTCACACAACCTTCAGATGCGGTGGAAACTAACTGATTGTATTTTTTTAAAGTCCCTTGGAGACCCTTGATTACTTTTGGAGTCCATGATTTTTTGCGCTTGGCAAACTCCTCTTCACTGACTTTCACAGACAGGGATTGGGCATTGGTATCGATCGTAATCTCATCGCCGTCTTGGATCAAGCCAATCGGACCTCCATTCCATGCCTCCGGGGTCACGTGCCCGACCACAAAGCCATGCGTTCCTCCCGAAAAGCGTCCATCCGTAATGAGCGCTACATCAGCTCCCAGACCAGCTCCGATGATCATAGAGGTTGGTTTCAGCATTTCTGGCATCCCCGGAGCACCTTTTGGCCCTACATTGCGAATGACGACGACATCCCCTGCCTTGACGACATGGTCTCGGATCGCATCATTTGCTTCTTTTTCCGAATCAAATACTTTGGCAGGTCCGGTAAATAATCGACCTTCCTTTCCGGTAATTTTTGCCACAGCGCCTTCTGGAGCTAGGTTTCCATTAAGAATACACAAATGCCCCGTTTCCTTTATCGGTGATTCGACGGGATGAATTACATTGACTTTAGAAGGAACTATCGGTGTAACATTTTCAAGGTTCTCTGCTAAAGTCTTGCCTGTCACAGTCATACAATCTCCGTGTAGAAATCCTTTTTCCATAAAATACTTCATGAAAGCAGGCAAACCACCCTGCTCATGCAGATCCTCCATAAGGTATTTACCGGAGGGCTTGAAATCTCCAATCATTGGAGTTTTGGCATTCAATGCCTTAAAGTCTTCCAAGGTAAAATCAACACCTGCTGTACGCGCAATGGCAAGAATATGCAACACCGCATTAGTACTACCGCCTAATGCTATGGCGACGCGCACCGCATTTTCAATACTTTTTCTGGTGATGATGTCACTTGGCTTGATGTCCTTTTCCAAAAGAATTTTGATGTACTCGTTGACATCTTTGCATTCCTGGATTTTTTCGGGCGAGTTCGCCGGGTTGGAGGCAGAGTAGGGAACAGACATCCCCATGGCTTCAATTGCCGAGGACATGGTATTCGCCGTATACATACCACCACAAGCTCCCGCACCAGGGCAGGCATTTCGGATCACTCCATCATAATCCTCCTCAGAAATAGTCCCTTGGATCTTTTTCCCAAAGGCCTCAAATGCAGATACGATATTTAGCTTTTCGCCTTTGTAATTGCCCGAGGCAATCGTACCGCCATAAACCATAATCGAAGGTCGGTCGATGCGAAGCATCCCCATGACCGCCCCGGGCATATTTTTATCGCATCCGGCTACCGCCACACATGCGTCAAATGAATGTCCTAGAATGAATGACTCAATCGAGTCCGCAATAATCTCCCGAGAAACCAAAGAATACCGCATTCCTAAGGTCCCCATCGAGGTCCCATCAGAAATCCCTATCGTATTAAATACCAAACCTGTGAGTTCCTGATCTTGAGATGATTCTTTGATCAGTGCAGCAAAGTCATTCAGATGCATATTGCAGGGATTACTCTCATAGCCACAACTTGCTATCCCGACAAAAGGCTGCTTCATTTTCTTATCACTCAATCCTGTGGCATATAGCATGGCCTTTCCAGCAGGATGCTCAGGGTTATCGGATATTTCCCAGCTGTATTTCTTTAGATTCATAGGTTTTGGGTATAAAAAAAGTGCCTCATCTGGCTGAGGCACTTCAAATTTTATTTCATATCAATAAATAGTCTAGTGCCTCACATTAATTTTCAATGAGAATAATAAAGCTTAGCAAAAAGACGACAGGATTCATAGGTTTTGGGTTGAGCACTTACTGTTGATTGGTAAATATTTTTCAAACTTAAACCCGAAAACCCACACTTACAATATTTAATTCGCCTTTTTGATTCTATGACATAATTTTAATGAAAGTTTCTACTTAAAATACAGAATATAAAACCGATAAATGCGCCTAAAACCCCTTAATTAAAAAAGTGAATTTCGAATAATAATGATTTTCAGAATATTATTTTGAATTTCATTATTATTAATTTTTTTGAAATTTCATTTCATTTTTTTCAATAGAAACAAATAAACAAAACCATTGATTTAAAATTCATGGCTTTCATTGATAATTTTTCAAATGATTTTTCCAAGTGTTTGCCCATCATTTTTATCTTATTTTTGCTAAAACTTTTACTCATGATCACATTTCCAAACGCCAAAATCAATTTAGGACTTCATATCACAGGTAAGCGAAAGGACGGCTATCACGAGATAGAAACCTGCATGGTGCCTATCCCACTTTTGGATGCCCTAGAAATGATTCATAATAAAAAAGGGGGATGGGAAAGCACAGGACTGCCAATCCCAGGAGATGCAAAAGATAATTTGATTCTCAAAGCAGAGAAACTACTCCGCAAGGATTTTCAGGGCTTGCCAAACCTGAAAATTCATCTCCATAAAAATATTCCTATGGGGGCTGGACTTGGGGGCGGATCAGCGGATGGGGCTTTTGCGCTGAAGCTGATGAACAATCTTTTTGACCTGCATTTGGATGATTTTTTCTTAGAAGAGTACGCAGCCCAACTGGGAAGCGATTGTCCTTTTTTCATCGAAAACACACCCAAAATAGCCCGTGGAAGAGGTGAAATCCTCGAGGATATTGATCTCTCACTCAAAGGAAGCTATTTAGTGCTAATTAATCCCGGCATACATATTGGCACCAAAGAAGCTTATGCAGGTGTCACCCCTGGAGCTCCCAAAGTGAATCTGGAAGAAGTGATCGCTGATCGAAATCGATGGAAGGAAGAATTGGTCAATGACTTCGAAAAAAGCATATTCCTAAATCATCCCCAAATCGCTGAAATCAAAAACCAATTTTACGATGCAGGTGCGTATTATGCCGCCATGTCAGGATCTGGTTCGAGTGTTTTTGGCCTTTTCGATACAAAGCCAAGCGGTATTAATTTTTCAGAGCATTATTATTGTTTTGAAAAAGAACTATAAATGTCAAAATCCTTGAACAAGAAAACACCTACTTCAATTCATGTCTGCAAAAGCCATTTGATTTCAAAAATCAAGACCTGTCTTAAATAACGGGCATACAAAAAATCCTTTCGAAGAGCCCAAAAAGATCCCCAGATTATTGAACTTGCAGAATGGGGAATGGATGATTATGCGAAGCAACTAGATAATTTTTAACCCAAAGTCCTCACAGCTTTTCTCCGCTTATTCCAATAATTCAGTACCGGATAGGTAAGAACTGAAAACAAAATGATTAAAGTCCCTAGGTAAAATTCCGGAGTCATTTTTTCACTTTCTCCAAAAATCAAAACCGCCAAAACGATCCCATACACCGGCTCCAGATTTATCGTCAGGTTGATGGAAAACACCGTCAGTCGCTTCATCAAATCCACCGAAACCGAAAAGGCGTACACGGTACAAACTCCTCCAAGGAGAAAAAGCCAAAACCAATCAAACCCTTGCCAGGCCCATTGGATTCCCTGTCCATCAGTCATATAGGCAGCATAAATAGGCATAAACGCTAAAATAAAAACACTCGCACCACTCATCTCATAAAAAGTGATCTGATACGGGTCATGCTTCTTTGTCAGCTTTCCATTGATCACAGAAAAACAAGCGGCAAGGAAAGCCGAAGCCAAGGCCATAGACAAGCCTAACCAATATCCTGTTTCAAACTTGAAAATGACGACTAGACCCGAAATCACCATAATCCCCAAGGCTACCTCATACCATTTGACTTTAGTCCGGTTGAAAAAGGGCTCCACAAAAGCCGTCCAGAGTGAAGTCGTCGCCATTCCTGCCAAACAAACGGATACCGTAGCAACTCTTGCCGACCAGAAAAACAAGATCCAATGCAGGGCAATCAAAATGCCTGTCCCCAGCACTTTCCACATTTCATGCGTGGGAATCAGAATATTTTTCTTCTTCCATACGAAAAGAAGCGCTACACCAACTGAAGCTATCAGTGTTCGGTAAAAAACCAATTCCAGCGCAGGAAGTGAAATCAAAACTCCCAAAATCGCAGTAAATCCCCAAATCAAGACGATCAGGTGGAGAAGAAAGTAATCTTTAATCGTTGCCTGCATTTATCGAGGGACTGTTTTGTACAATACCAAGCCTAAAATCCCAAAGACTATATTGGGCAGCCAAACAGACAGGATGGGATATTCCGAACCGTTTTCGGCGAAGGTTCGGGAAAGAATATAGAACAGAATGTAAATAAAGGCCATCAAAAAGCCCATGGCAATCTGAAACCCCGAACCTCCACGAGTCTTTCTAGCAGACATGATTACTCCAATAAAAGTCAAGATGATCGCGGCAAATGGAGACATAAATCGAACATAACGTTCGATCTTATAATACTCCACATTATCGGCTCCTCGTTCTTCCAAGGTTCTGATCTGCTTGCTCAATTGAGGTAATTTTAAGGTTTCATGATGCTTCTCAGGTACTCCAAAATCCTCAGGAACTATTGACAGCACCGTATCCTTTCTGCTTCCTACAGACCATTCTTCCTTCCGATCTTTCAATTCTCTCAAACGCCAATTAATCATGGTCCAGGAGTTTTTTGCGGTATCCCACTCGATTCGATCGGAAGAAATTTTAGCAAGTAATTTACCGTCTTTAATGGTTTCTAGCGTGAAGCTATATCCTGTATTAGTGGCTTTAAAAAACCTACTCAGATAGGCATAACTATCCTCTCCTACTTTAATATGAATGTTTTGATCAGAAGTATTTGTTCCTTTTTCCAGGTAAACCAGGCGAAATACAGTCACTCCTTCTGTCGCTTTAGGCAATACCCAGCCATTCAGATAAAAACTGGCTGCACCTATCAGTGCCGCTCCAAAGAGAAAAGGACGTAGTAATCTAACAAAACTCACCCCGCTGCTGAGGATGGCAATAATCTCAGTTCTACCCGCCATTTTGGAGGTAATAAAAATCACAGAAATAAATACCGTAATCGGTGTTAAAAGATTATTTAGATAAAGGCCATAATTCCCCATATAGCGAAGAATTTCACCCGTAGGCACTTGATTTTGGATGTATTTGTCATTTTTTTCCGTAAAATCCAGCACCAAAACTACTAGGATAAGCATCAACACTACGAAGAAGTAGGTCTTCAAAAAATCCTTAATAATCAGCTTATCGAGTAGTTTCATAAATTAAAGTCGGGTACTTACTTTTTTGACCATTTGATCCTTCCAGGTGACAAAATCACCTGCGAGGATATGCTCTCTGGCTTGTCCCACTAACCACAAGTAGAAAGCCAAGTTATGAATACTTGCAATTTGTGCAGCCAATATTTCCTTAGAAATCGTTAAATGACGCAAATATGCCCTAGAATAGAAACTACTTGCATAATTCCCAATCGCCGGATCGATGGGACTGAAATCATCCTTCCACTTTTCATTTCGAATATTTATGATTCCCTCTGAGGTGAAAAGCATTCCATTTCGTGCATTTCGGGTCGGCATCACACAGTCAAACATATCCACACCGAGCGCGATGCATTCTAAAATATTTGCAGGAGTACCCACTCCCATCAAGTAACGGGGCTTTTCTTGGGGCAAAATCTCCGTCACCAACTCAGTCATTTCATACATCATCTCGGCTGGTTCACCCACCGAAAGTCCACCTATTGCATTACCTTCCCGGCCTTGGGCGGCGATGAATTCCGCACTTTGCTTGCGCAAATCTTTATACACTGAGCCCTGAACGATCGGAAAAAGGGTCTGACTGTAGCCGTATTTCCCTTCGGTAGCATCAAATCGATGGATGCATCTCTTCAGCCACCGATGAGTCATCTCCATGGAATTTCGTGCATATCCATATTCACAGGGGTAAGGCGTGCATTCGTCAAATGCCATAATGATATCTGCACCGATGGTTCGCTGAATATCCATCACGTTTTCTGGAGTAAAATTGTGCTTAGACCCGTCAATATGGGATTTGAAGGTCACTCCCTCCTCTTTGATTTTGCGAGTTCCAGCTAGGGAAAAAACCTGATACCCCCCCGAATCGGTCAATATTGGCCTATCCCAACCATTGAATTGGTGAAGCCCGCCTGCCTTTTCCAAAATATCCAATCCCGGGCGCAGGTATAGATGATAGGTATTCCCCAGAATAATTTGAGCTTGAATATCCTCCTTCAATTCCCGCTGATGCACCGCTTTTACCGTCCCAGCAGTGCCCACAGGCATAAAAATAGGCGTTTGGATCATCCCATGATCGGTTAGAATCTCACCGGCACGGGCTTGAGATTGGGAATCTTTTTTCTCTAAGGTGAACTTCATGGCTGCAAAGATCGGATTTTCCGCTTTTATTCCATGTTTAAAAGTTTAATTTACTATAAGTCAAAAGAAATCAATTACCAACTCAAGCAAGCGAATTCAAAAACTCAAAGGCCATATCCGCAGCTCAATGATTGGGTTTCAGCGGCTGAATGGATTTCCAATTGCCACTGTAGTGATTCCCCGGTTTAAAGTTGGGGTCATTGGTCCCATGGTATTCTCCAAACTCATTGGTGTACCAGTAATTATAATTTCCTTCTTTTTTAATCTGCTGACCAGTATATGGATCACTGAAGGAAGTATAGCCTGTAATGGCGTCAATCACGGAGGCATTGCCCGAGTAGGAAGATGAACCACTGCTTCCAAAGTTTCGTTCGCGCCAAGCCTGATTATGCTGGTCAAAACTTTGTCTCATGGAGGCCATGTTTTGCTGATGGGCATTGAATTGTGCTTGCTGCTGCGCCATCCTAGCCTGATGGTCTTGGGACATACGCCGAGTTTCCATATCAATTATCTCGGACCTTTTCTGTCCCCACTGAGGATTGATCTCCAGTTGCATGTCAATTTCCCGTTGTGAAGCCTGCGCAAAGAGTTCTTCAGGAGCTAGGGTAAAAAAGCCCATAATTATCCCGTTTTTACTTGTCATGTATGGATTCTGGTTGATCACACCCACTTTGGAAGCTTTGATCAAGCCTTTGTAAGGTACATTTTTTCTGAAAGCAGAAAAATCCATTTTAACCATATCAAAATCTATAGTAACTGGTATCCCTACTGCCTGACTGGCCATTTGAGCGTAATTCATGGCAAAAGCTTTGATTTGCTCTCCCTCAGCACTAGCTAGAGCTTCTTGGTCGGAAATCATTTTACCTGGGGTAAATTTTTCCAAAAAAGGCTGAGAGCAATAGTGCATCAAATACGGAATCAAGTCATCAAAATAAACTCCCTGGTGTTGTCCATTCATTACAAAAGAATGATAGTTCATCATCAACGGAAGGAGCCCTTGAATCTCCCCCTCCGGACTTTCCAAAGCGAGGAGAAATTTGAGATAGCCCGATCCATTGGGATTGGACGCGATATCCTGATGAAGCGTCCAACCTTCAGGGATATTTATACTCAGCATTTTCATATTGAGCGCCTGATCTTGTATTTCCACTCGCTGAAGACTTAAGGGTTCTTCATCGCTTGAGTTCTTGGTAATTTCTGTGACTGGAGAGATTTCAGTTTCAGTGGAAGAAATCTGATTATGGCCACTTTTTTCTACTGGGCTAGCACAAGAACAAAAAGTGCTAGCCCAGCTTAGAAAGAAAAGAAATGCTTTTGAAATTGAGTTATTCATAACATATTCTATTTCAAGGTGATAATCACTTCAGCTTTACCTGTGAACAATTGGCCCTGTAATCTCGCACAACGGCCCAGTGGATCGTCACCATTGGTATCAACAGCTGAAAATGTCAACCCTAAGAAATAAGCCTCTCCTTGGTCAAGTGGGAACGATCTTGCTGGGAAATCCTGATTGGGGTCTTCTGGGAAGGGGTAAACATTTGACCCATTGGGTGTCCATCCATATACTTTTGGAGTGCCTGGCAAAGGATGTGAAAGATCATAAAATCTTACATCATACCTCACTGCGTCCTCTTCTTTGGGAACTAAAATGGCTTCAAGTGCTGCGCAATTTAATCTTGTACTTGTCCCCACTACATATGTCCTGCTATAGTAATTTGACGTTATGTTCACATGAATGATCTTCTTCTTCTCATCATTATTGATTTTCACGGTTGCCTTCAGGTCTTCAAATAGGCGGTATTCGTCATCCGTTGCCCCTTTTGGTTTCGAATAAATCCGTGCGTTGATATTTTCCAAACTTTCTTTGGTTTGGTCATCGGTAGCTTTGTACCAGATCGATCCATTGCCATAGGTCGTGATGGTGGTCAGAGTCTGACCGGATTCCCCTTCCATCAATCCTCCGTGGCTGCCGGGAGTCGTCCAGACTATTTTGTAATCCGAGTCTGGATTAGAACCCAAGGGTGAACCATTGTCTCCGGCTGGCTCGATGTGGAGCTTCACTTTGTTGGGGTTATCACCTTCCTCTTTTCCCGTCAGCGTGATCCCGTCCGGTTTGATTTCATAGAGGCTCTTTTTCACATTCACGGTCATGGTATCGCTGCCGATCAGGTTGTCTCCCAAAAAGGCTTCCACCACGATCGTCTCCAGATTCTCATCATCCGACAGGTTGCTGGAGGAGGTGCTGGCATTGTAGAATATCTCGTGGTCATTGGTTTCAATCGAAGGACCCCGATTGCTTGCTGTTTCGATCAGGTAGCCGTATTTGCCCTCGGTGCTCCATTTAAACCTCAGGTCTTTCTTTTGAGACTCGTCGATATCGACCGTGGAAGCGGTGAGCTTCTGCTGGGATGCATTGGTGATTGTCGCTTCTTTGGGAAGCAATTTCACCTGACTGGCAACGGCCTTCACTTCCCACTCCTCGATCCGTTGGGAATAGCCATAGTTGACAATTATTCTAGACCAATCTGCCGTCTGAAGCAGGCCATCTGCCACAAACAGTATTTTTCCCATATACTTACCCGCTTCTTCCAAGCCCTTTTCTGAAATATTTTCTGTGGATAGACTGGCTATTTTCTTGAACAAGTTTTCGGCAATTATTCCAGCGCCTTCTTTACCAAGAGCCTCAAGGGAAGCAAACGTTGCAGCTTTGAAATCTCCCTCTTTCACCGCGTCATAGATATTTGGAAAAGCATCCAGAAAAACTTCTACTGCAGTGATCATTGCTTCAGCTTTCCCCTGTCGAGACTCCTCCATTTGATTTACAGCTTGACCTTTTACTCCGCCAGTCGCAGTACCGATCAGTGGGATCAAAAAGTCCAAGGCAAATGTCTCTACTGATAGCCTGTTCAGTTTTTTCTCTTCTGCATCACTTCTGATTATGGAATTTCGCTGATTTCCGGGTCCCACGATCCGAAGCCAGTAAACGGCCACGTCTTCATTTTCTCCCAGCTGTACAGCCATGGGGCCCTCCTCCTTGACTGCCATTTGCATCCCATCTCCTATGACCTGCTTGATCAGCGAGCCAAACACATTGGAAATCCCCTCGGTCGGTCCCACTGCCAAATCCGCGTCAGCAGCGGTGCCCGAACTGACACTTTGAAGCACCTCGGTGTAATTTTGGGAGCCTGTAGGCTTGAATCTGGACTTGTACAGGAAGGCGTGGGCTCTTCTCCTATATCTATTTCTGATTTTCAGTTCACCTGCAGCTTCAGAAAAAATCTGCAACCCACTCTTGATATTCCCGTCATCTACCGTAACCGACCAAACCCGGCCGTTGGGTGTTTCCTCATTTTCCTCTCCTCTGATGTCCAAGGGACGGGATTCTCCCAAAATCTTGGTAGTCGTCCCTGCTATCGCCGTTCTGATCTCTGCGGGTTTGGACAAAATCTTCGGGTCTGCTTTCCACAGTTCTTCAAACTGCTTCGCCCAGTCCTGAAACTCCGGTAGCTCGTGCACTTGATTGACAAAAATCCTAGACACCTCCTCAGCCATCAGTACGGCACCAGTACTATAGTAAAGGAGCACTTTGGCGGTGCTTTCCACCGAGATCATACTTTCATCTTTGGTCACAAATCCCGCCAGAATCGGATTGCCCTCCTCATCAAACACAAAGGCAACGTTGTAGCCCTCGGTGATTTGGGGGATTTTGGTATCTCCGTTGGAAGTCACCGGCTCCCTCAGCCCGTTGGACCAAATGCTGTGCCCACTCAGATCATAGCTGACTCCTCCCGGAAGGGTGATTTTGGCCACTTGAGTGGGAATATTCACGACCGGATCGGGGTCTGGATCCTGCTGCACTGGATCGGGATCAGGTGTTGGCGTAGGATCTGGAATCATTTCGTCTTCCTTGCAGGAAAACATCAAAATGAAAAGGCTCAAGAATAGAGTAAAAATCTTTTTGTTCATGGCTCAGAAGTTTTTCTATAAACTCCTATTGCAGCTTTTTAAAAATGTCATCAGTCTGGTGAAAAATTATTTCACAAAAGTTTTTTCCTCATCATAAAAATCAAAACTCCCAAAGCCAGAAGTACCATTAAACCTCCAAAAAACATAAAATAGGATGGAGTTTTCTCTTTTTTCAAGGGTATGGGGTGCTTTTGACCGATGAGAATCAATCCAGACCAATAGGTCGGCATCAAAGCTCTGCCTTTGGAATTTTTCAAATATTCCAATTTGGCGAATTGAAGAGCCTGATCCAGTGATTCACCTGATGCAACCAAATCCAGAAAATATTCCGATATCAAAGCACCGGCCTTTTCATCTGTCTTGGTCAAGGAAGTTAGCAAAGACTCACTCCCCGCATAGTTGAAAGCATGAGCAAGGGAAATCATCCCCTCCCCAGCTTGATACACAGGCAATCCCGTCTCGCAGGCAGTCAGCATTACCAATCCGGCCGAGATTCCCTGATCGTACAGTTCATAAGCATAGAGCAAATTTTCATCCTCTTTCCTTTCCTTGGCAAAAACCAAGTAGGATCGTTCCGGAGAAATATTGTCAGAATAGGCATGTGTGGCCAATTGGAGGACAGGAACGGATCCAGACAACTCTTTGAAATTCTGGACACTGGAAGATTCAAAAAGGTAAGTGGTACCGTCAAATTCCCGCTCGACTTTCTGAGCCAAATCCAAGGCAAATGGCTGTGGAAGTAAGCGTAGGTAATCCTCCACCGCCGGATCACTGACAAGGTTTTGAGTCCTGTAGGTAGATTTCATCTCATCCGTAAAAACCGGCGCAAAGGCAATGGCTTTCTCGGAATAAGCCAAGCTTTGATTTTGAGCCAGCTGAGATCTAGAAAAGGCATAGGAAAACGCATAATCTTTCAATAAGGTCCGATCAGAGATCTCTTCAAAAGTCCTCAATTCCTCCCGAATCAATTGATCAAAATTCAAACTAAAAAGGACGCCATCCGGGATGATTTTGACCGAACCTAATCCAACATATTTTTCGATCGGCTGCCACAGCTGCTGATAGAGTGCAAATGCAGCTCGGCTATAGTCTTCCAGAGAAAGCTCAGGCGTAAGGATTGCTTGGATCTCATCGGGAGGTATGCCAATGTCCTTAAAATCCCTTTTTCCTCCAGATTCAACTAGCGCATAAAGTCGGCCATCGACCTGAATCCACTGCAGCAAGGTCTCTGCACCCGGTTCAAAAACAAACCCATCCCAAGACTTCCCATATCGCAACTCAAAATAAGACGGGTAGGCAGACTTTAATTCATCAAGAAAGGCTTTCCAGTCAGAAAGTAACTTTGCCAAATCAATAGTTTGCTCTTCCCCTTCCTCCCAGATAGCATCCAATCGAGTTCGGATCGAGTCTTCCCTAGCAATCCACATGACTGGAATATCTCTGAACTTCACCGATTCTTGGGAAAAAATCCGACTCCTCAATCGGGCGTAAATGGACGATTCATGAAGAGAAAGGAGCTTATTCAAATAGTTTTCCTCCTGAGTTTGTGTATAAAGCCTGACCAAAACGCTTTTGTAAAAATCAATCAGCTCCTGATTCCTAGCTGTCAATATTCCCTGATCCTCTACCGCATAGAGGAGTGTTTTTCGCAGTTCCAAGATATCCATTGCCTGCCCCATCCAAGCATCTAGCTGCTTCAGATGGGCGGGGTTATCTTTCTCATGAAGTTGATCCTCCAGCTTGGACTTCAAGAGAAGAATCTGCGGCAGCTCGAGCTGGGCCTGAAGGGAATCCAGCAAGCTTGAAGCGTTTTTCATTTTGTCGGTCAAAAGCTTCTCTGCTTTGAGCAGTTGGCTTTTGGATTTTTCAAATTGCCCCAGATTGAAATGCACACGTGCTGTAAAAAAATACTGAAGAAAATTACGATCCACCTGATCACCATTGACCCAAACGGTGTAATCCAAGGCTTGTTGAGCCATTTTAAGTCCCTTTTCTCCCACTTGATTCTTAGAATAAAAATCTGCCGCATGCCCCATGTACTCTAAGAATATCGGGTCGTAAAAGTCATTCATGACCGACCCATAATATTCCCCAGCCTGATCATAGTGATACCCCGCCTCATTTACCACTGACTTATCTTCATAGAGCAAAGCCATAGTGTAATGCAAATCCCCCCACATCAGCGGATAAGATCCGTCTATTTTTTCCAGGTTGGTTTGGGCTTTCTTGAGCCAAGATTCCGCCCGCTGCAGCTGTTTAAGCTGACGGTAAGTCTGACCGATCATGATTTCCCGCTCGACGATTTTGGGGTGCAGTGCCGGTAGCTGTTCACGACTTGCCCGATCCGCTTCTAGAAGGAGTTTTAGTGCGCGCTGATAGTCGCCAATTCCCCGGTAGATTCCTGCAAGGTTGGTTTTTCCATTGAAAAAATTGGTTAAGGCTTGCTCTCTTTTTTTGGCCTTTGGATTTTTCCGAATAAAATCATCAAGCATAAATACCGCCTCATTAAGCTCCTTCATGCTTTTGGTGGCTTGCCCGGTGAAATTGTACAATCCCGCCAGATTGCTCTTCAGCATAGCTTTGCGATAGACTTGGTTGACGGGAGTGGGTTCTAAAGCGTCCAAGAGCTCCATGGCTTGCCCGAAATAGTAAAAGGAAGAATCAAACTGGGATTGATACCAATAGATGAGTCCCAGGTTTTGAGCTGAGATGTATTGGTTTTCTCCAATCAAGGCCCCGCTTTTTTCAAACTCCCGTCTGGCTTCGAGATGCAATTTTTTACTTTGGCTGAGCTCTCCCATTCGTTGGAAAATTTCACCTAATTCACTTTTGAGCTTGGCTGACTCCCCGAGAGAAAGCTTATCTCCAAAATTCAGTAATAAATTGGCATAGATCGCCTCGGCTTTAGGCAGTTCGCCCTGATCAAAATAATAACGAGCGGTTTTTTTGAAAATCTCTAGTCTTACTGATTGGGGCAGTTCCAAAGGTTCTACTTTGGATAAAAATTGCTCTATAAGATTTGAGTCTTCCGATTTTGCGACCGCAAATAATTGATCGAGATTTGAGCTTAAGCTTTCAAGGCTATTTTGATCGGTCGCAACCCGGATAAACTGATCCAGGAAAAGACTGATCTCCTCTGGGTTTTTAGTCTCTTGGATCTTTTTCAATGGATTTTCCTTTTGTCCTTGTACCAAAAGAAGGGAAATTAAAATCACCTGTAGAACCCGAATCCCAAACATGGCTATTCGTTTAGCTTTTGGATTAACTCAGCGGCCTGAGGAAAATCGGACTGGGACAAGGACTCCATGGCCTTTTCCCGGTCTCCATTTTTCAAATGAATCAGTCCTTGGTACCAAAATGCATCCGAGCGAAATACCGAAAGCGAATCCGTGGAAACCGCATCGAAATTTTCTAAGGCTAGTTCTAATTCGCCTAGCTTAAGACGGGAATTGCCCAAGTAAAATTGGAGCGTGTCTGAGTTATAACCCTCTGCCAGCAGACTTTCCCACCTTTTGGAAGCTCCATCGAAGTCTCCCCTTTTGTAATCGACCATACCCCGACCAAACTCATATTCGGAAAATGGATTCATCGCAGTAACCAAGCCAGGGTCCGGCTCAAAATAGCTCAGAAACAATTTCTCTTCTGGAGTTTGTCGAAGGAGAAAATATACCAAGGCAACCAACAGAAAGCCCAGACCTGCAGCGGCCACTTTTTGCCAAGGCTTGATCCAACTTTGCTTCGCTTTCGGCAACCTCTGATGGAAGTTTTTGATCTCATCTCTCATCAGGCTCAACTCAAGAATCCGAAGGTTTTCTTTCACCTCAGTCAGCACTTTGGATAGATTTTCATCTCGAGAGAGAAGCGTTTCAAAGGATGCTCTTTCCTCTGGCGAAAGTTGATTTCGGAGATAGCGCTCGATCTGATCGAGCTTTTCGGGCGATATGCTGGAAAAGTCCTTCACTTATCTAGGGTTAAGTTTGGATTTCATTTCTTTGATGCAGCGATATTTGCTATTTCGGGCGGTTTGCGGAGTCAGGTTCATTTCTTGGGCGATTTCTTCCATTCTTTTTTTCTCAAAGTAAAATGCCTTCAGGATCTGCCGACATTTTTCACCAAGCGTACGAAACACTGCCCAAGTCGCCTGAATCAGATCTTTTTCCTCCAGGACTACTTCCTCTGCCAACTCGGGGAATTCCTCCATGACTTGGGTTTGCATCTTTCGGTTTTCCCGAAGGTGATAGAGCCACAGCTTTTTGGCGATTTGAATCAAAAAGCTCTGCAAACTGGCTCCAGGAAACAAAAAGAAATCAGCCTGCTTGGTTTTGTCCCAAAAGACCAAAAAGGCCTCTTGATACAAATCCTCTGCTTCGTGTAGGGAACCGCTATTGCTCATGATGTGATTTTTTACAATGGGCCAGCATTCCCTATACAGTGTTTCCACCGCCTCAGAGTCATGCTTTTTGAGAGCCTGCAAAATTTCCTCTTGAAATAAATACCTGTTTTCTTTCTTATCCATTCTAAAAAGCCGAATCGGAAAATAGAAGAAAATGAGTACATCCCCAATTGGATTTGCAAATTCTCCGTCATCTTCTTTATTACAATTAATAAAAAATGTCATCATTTGAGGGAGGAATAGGGGGCAAAAGATTGTTAAAATATCTATAATGCGGTTGGAAAAACAGTAAACCTCAGTCCATGCTTATTCTCAAAAAACTCAGCTGAAAAATATCCACTTATTCTTAAACGAATGCTGAAATTGATTTTATATTTGCCCAGCAAAACCCACCTATGGACCTATTTTTACTCTGGACTCTCTTTAGCCTCGGGATAATCATTCAGGCAGTATATCTATTGGTGATTTTTGGCAGAGTAGCCTTTTTCAAAATCCCTTCCTCTTCACAAAAAACCAACAACGAGGAACCGGTAACCATCGTAGTTGCTGCCAGAAATGAGTTCAAGAATCTCAAAACACTCATCCCGAAACTTTTTGAGCAGGACTATCCCAAATACGATGTGCTCATTGTCAATGACAGAAGCACAGACCGAACCAAAAGACTACTCGAGGAGATGATGGCTGTCTACCCTCGCCTTCGCTCTGTGACCATTCAGTATACTCCGGATCATGTGACTTCAAAAAAATATGCGCTCACGCTTGGTATCAAAGTAGCCAAAAACGACGTCATCTTATTAACCGATGCCGACTGTGAGCCCAATTCTAACCAATGGATCCGGAAAATGACTGCCCCTGTCCGGGAAAATGGCAAGCAATTCAGTATTGGCTACTCAGGCTATCAGCAAAAACCCGGATTCCTAAACCGATGGATCCAATTTGAAACTTTAATGACAGCATTGTATTACCTTTCATTCGGATTGTGGAAAACCCCATTTATGGCAGTAGGTAGAAATCTTTGCTATCGAAAGCAGTTCTTCATGGAAGTTAAGGCATTCAAGGGAATCTGGCATCTCGAAGGTGGCGATGATGACCTTTTTGTCAATCAATATGCCACCGGTAAAAACACCGCTGTTGTTCTGGATCCTGAGGCCAATACCACATCCAAGCCTAAGGAAAATTGGAAAGAATATAGAATCCAGAAGAAAAGGCATTTACATATCGGAAAATATTACCGAAGTGAAGACAAGCGGAAAATTGGCTTTTACGCACTTTCCCATGCATTATTTTGGACTGGAGGAATTGCTTTATTGATTTATTTTGGACTTAAACAAAATTGGGAACATTTTCTGATTGTTTTCGGTATTATCCTAGGAAGATCTATTCTCTTAGCTTCGATCTTCACTGCATCGAATAAAAAAATTAATGGAATCAAAGTACCTGCAAATATCCTGATCAACGATTTTTTGTATCTGGGCTATTTTTGGATTTTAGGTTCCATTTCCCATCAGTCAAAAGACATTCAATGGAAATAAACGAACGCGGATTTTCTAACAAGGCTCTCGAGGATTTTGATCTGATCGACCGGGCCGTCGTACACAAAGATCAGCAAGCCTACGCTACCCTCATGAAGCGGTACAAAAAGGCTGTTTATTTCATGATTTTGAAAATGATTCGCGATGCAGATGATGCGGAGGATTTGACTATGGAGGCTTTTGCCAAAGCCTTTAAAAACCTCCACCGGTTTAAAAAAGACTACACCTTCTCTACCTGGTTATTTCGAATCGCCACTAATAATGCCATCGATTTTATTCGTAAGAAAAAACTCAAAACCATGAGCCTTAACAATACGCTTTCGGATGACAGTGGCAATGCCGTGACTATTGACGTAGAAGATGGAGACAACAATCCTCAAGACGAATTCATCAAATCACAGCGAATAGAAATGGTGCGCGTGTTTGTTGACAAACTACCCGCCAAATACAGAAAACTAGTTCAGCTCAGGTATTTTGATGAGCTATCCTATGAGGAGATCGCACAAGAACTCGAAAAGCCCTTAGGAACAGTAAAAGCCCAGCTCCACCGCTCCCGAGAACTCCTGTATGAAATCGCCTCAGGCAAAGAAAAACACATCTAAATGAATTCGGGTACCCAACTGATCCAGTCCTACTTTCCCAATCTCAGCGAAAAGCAAATCGAGCAATTTGAGCGTTTGCAATCGCTCTATGAAGAGTGGAATGCCAAAATCAATGTGATCAGCCGCAAGGATATGGATCAGTTCTATGTGCATCATGTGCTGCACTCTTTGGGGATTGCCAAAGTGATGGGATTTCAGCCGGGCACCAAAGTTTTAGACATCGGTACGGGAGGAGGATTTCCGGGAATCCCATTAGCCATTCTTTTTCCAGAAACTCACTTTCACCTAGTAGATTCGATTGGAAAAAAAATTACGGTTGTGAAAGAGGTAGCCAAAGCCCTTAAGCTTAGCAATGTAGAAGCCCAACAAGCACGGGCGGAGACATTAGTACGGAAATATGATTTTGTGATCAGCCGGGCCGTGACCCGTATGATAAATTTTTATCCTTGGGTCAAAGGAAAAATCAAGCGAGAGGATTTTAATGAATTTCCCAATGGTATCCTTTACCTCAAAGGAGGCGATGTGGATGAGGAAATGGAGGAAACAGGCAAATCCTATGTAACCTACCACTTAAGCGACTATTTCAAGAAAGATTTTTTTGAGACCAAAAAGGTGGTCTATATGCCTTGGGAGGATAAAAGGTAGATTGGTTTTTGATTGTTCGGTGGCTGATGTTCCGTAAATCTAATTTTCAATTTTCAAGATCGGATACTTTAAGGGATATTTCAGTAAAACTGAATTCTACAAGGTACACTTTAGAGAACTAATCGTGGTTCTCTAGATACAATCTCAAGACTTAATCTGTGCAATTTCAAAGTAAGAATCGTACAATTTTAAAATAATATTTGTACAATTTTAAAATTTGATGTTAATTTGTAGCAGATGAATGTAATTAACCGGTGGATATACAGCGCAATACGGGAATACCAAAGCAAATACCCCATACTTGCAATCACAGGCCCAAGACAGTCAGGGAAGACTACCCTATTAAAGACACTTTTCCCAGACTATCGCTATGTCAGTTTGGAGAATCCAGATAATCGAGATTTTGCGCTAAAAGATCCAAATGGCTTTCTGGCAGAATACGACGATCAAGTCATCTTTGATGAAGTGCAACAAGCACCCGCAATATTTTCCTACCTGCAAACGCTCGTTGACAGCCGTCCAGGTCGAATGGGTGGATTCATCCTATCTGGCTCACAAAACTTCCATCTAATGGAGCGAATAACCCAAAGCTTAGCAGGAAGAGTGGCTATTTTCAAGCTTTTGCCTCTGGACACGAGGGAACTCGCCGCAGCTAATATGCTTTCTGCCGATCCTTTTGACCAATTGGTTCATGGGTTTTACCCTGCAATGTATGACAGGAAGATTTCGCCCAGTATATTCTACTCGAATTACGTCCAAACCTACGTCAATCGAGACATCACAGAACTGATGGCTATCAGAGATTTGAGACAGTTTCAAAATTTCTTGGGCCTTTGTGCAGCACGTGCGGGTCAGCTATTAAATCTAAGCGCCTTGGCAAACGAAGCGGGAATCACTCAACCTACCGCTAAATCCTGGCTTTCGGCTTTGGAGTCTAGCTACATCACCTTTCAGCTGTATCCATTTCATAAAAATTTTAGCAAGCGGGTGGTCAAAACCCCCAAGTTATATTTTTACGACACTGGTTTATTGGCTTTTCTTTTGAAAATCAAATCTAGAGAAACTCTGCTTACTCATCCTGTGAAAGGTGCTTTGTTTGAAAACATGATGATTGCTGAATTTCATAAGCAAATGCATCATGGATATAGTGACGAAAGTCCATGGTTTTGGCGAGACAATCATGGCAATGAAGTTGATCTTCTACTAGACAAAGGACTTTCCTTGGAGATCTTTGAGATCAAGGCAAGCACCACAGTGATGACTGAAAACTTCAAAGGCTTGACCAAGTTTGAGCAGATCTCAGACCTTCCTATCACCGGCAAAGGCCTCATATATGCCGGAACTTCCAATCAAAATCGCTTACAGGGCAAGGTGATTTCTTGGCGAGATTTTTCTCCAAAGTAATTGCAAAAGGGCCATCGAGTTTGGAAAGCATGAAGGGGAAATTTATTCTCCGATTCCCTGACAATTCCCGCCGCATCACTTTTTTGCATCCTTCAAATGACCTAATTTGAAGGCTTAATTTTCGATAGCACTTGTATATTATTTTCAATACCAAGACCACCGGTCTTCCCCGCGATTATTATGCGCCTATGTCTTATCAAAACCTGTAGTTAATCACCACTCCATTGTAGGGCAAAAAAGAAAATAGCCAATCCTTTGTCAGGATATTATCCCGATACTTTACAGGTGGAGTAATCTGCACCTCTATAGTGGGGTCAGGTATTTCCATAATTGACTCTTCAAAGGTCCGTTTCTGATGGGTATATGAGATGGCTAGTTTCGATTCAGCAGTAATCAGCAATCGATCAGTAACTCGAAACCACTCGACCTATACTAACTGAGATGTTGTATTTGCTAGAAGAAGCAAGATTGGTCCGAAATTTACGATCCGCAAGCAAAGGAACTTCACTGCTAAATAAACCTGAAAAAATCTATCTCTCAAACACCAGTCTGATTCATAGTTTTTGTGAAAAAGGAAGAAATCAAGGGAATCTTAGGGAAACTTTTGCAATTGACCAACTTCAAAATGCAGGCTATTCAGTCACATTCCCGAAACAGGGTAATTTCCTGGTTAATGAATCTTATTTATTAGAAATCGGTGGAGCGGGGAAAGGCTCATCTCAGGTTTCAGATTTTGAAAACCATCTTATCTTCTCAGACGATTTGGAAATAGGCTGGGGAAGAAAACTCCCACTTTTTTTACTTGGACTACTCTACTAAATACTTGAATTATATTTTCTGCGATTTCAAAAAAATCCCTAATTAAAATACGTTTAATGGCATATCAGATCTTCCAAAAAAGAATTAATTCATGCCAGAGAACTCAATCAAAAACAACCCCAGGGGGGAGTGATTTATTTTGGAAAGATTTCCCTAAATTCAATGTCTAATCAACAACTTTGATTCGTCAACCGCTAAAATTCAGGATAATTAAATTTTGTAAAAACCAATTCGTCTTCAGATTTATTCTGTGAAATTTCAGCTACATAAAAACTATTTTCATCAAAAAACATAAAATCATAACCTAAACCATTCAAAGTAATGTTACCAAGAAACTCATAATTTTTGGCATCATAAAAACTAAGAACTCTTTCATTTTTATAAAGACCATTTTGATAATCCTCAAAATTAAAATCTTTTATACCAGGATAACCCAATCTAATTATATGATCATGGTAAGCATTATAAAAAACAGCCAAGAATGTCCCCTGAGACATATTATAAATTAGCTGATTTTTTGCTCCGTTTTCAAATGCTCTATATTCATCTAAATTATTTGTTTCAATAGTTGGAAGCTTATCAATATGACTAGCAAAAAATGATGTCCTTCTTTCATTAGTTAAATCAACAATATAAATTGAGTCAGAATTAAGATAATTATAATATAAAAGATTTCTAGCATCATCTAGCGCTCTAGTGGGTCGTAACCTTGTAGTGGGATAATAATATCCAGAAGTATAAGCTTCAGGAAAAACCATTGTTCTTTTAACTTCTTTGGTTTTAATATTAAGGTTAAAATCAGAAGTCTGATACTTTCTCAGAGGATTTCTACCTGAAGTTACCGCTCCTGTTACAGATAATATAGAATCATTTAGCATAATCGGTTCAGCATTTTGAAAAGCAGCACCCCAATATTCCCTTTCTGAGGGAAAATATTCTCGCATCGAAATGATCAATTGCGTTTCTCCCTTTTCATTTCCTAAAAATATTTTTTGTCTACTTGCATCATAAAGAAAAATAGAATCCGAATTTAAAAAATAAAACCCAGAAGGAGGGTCCGAACCTATCGAAATAGGAGACATAGGATCATTATCAAACTGAAAAGCCTTTACACGTTCTTGAGATTTCAAATCATAAACTACAAATCTGTTATTGAAAGCAGTTAACATGTACATTAGATCCCTACCACCCTGATTCACTATTTGAAAGTGATTAAAATAGGAGGTTTGAGAATCAAGTGGAAAAACTACCGAACCCATTCGCTCGACCTCATAATTCAACTTTCTTTCCTTAGTAGAATGATTACATGCAACTAATACAGCTACTAAACTAAAAACTATCAAATAGTATGATTTCATTTAAAATATAGTTTCTTATCAAGAAAATTTATTTTAAATAATAAAAGAATACAATTTTTATAAACGGCGTTTTTTTTTTTGTAAATGGATCTGTGCTATTTTAAACTTAATACTTGGTTACTAAAAATACTTATGTGAAAACCTTACTTTTTTTGACAATTGCTGCCACTCTACTTTTTTGGCTGATCGAATTGCCCTAATTTGAAGCCTCAATTTTCGATAGCACATGTATATTATTTTCGATACCGAAACCACCGGTTTACCCCGGGACTACAATGCCCCCATGTCCCATGTGGACAACTGGCCCAGGCTGGTTCAGCTGGCCTGGCAGCTGCATGATGCCAAGGGCAAACTGCTTTCCAATCATAACTACATCGTCAAGCCGGAAGGCTTTACCATCCCCTACAATGCCGAAAAAGTGCACGGCATCTCCACCAAGCGAGCACTAGCCGAAGGACATGACCTGAAGGAGGTATTGGCTATTTTTGAAAAAGACGTCGTTGAGGCCAAGCACCTAGTCGGACACAATATCGAGTTTGATATTAATGTGGTCGGATCGGAATTTATCCGGGCTAATCTCGGTATGCCACTGACCGCCAATCCACTGGACACCAAGGATATTTCCACCGAATTCTGTGCGATTCCTGGAGGTAAAGGCGGAAAATTCAAATGGCCTACCCTGACCGAGCTCCATCAAAAACTCTTCGGAAAGGGCTTTGGTGACGCCCACGATGCAGCCTATGACGTGGACGCGACAGCTCGCTGCTTTTTTGGCTTGATTACTCAGGGAGTTCAAAAACCCGAGGATGGAATTGCTGTCGCCGAGGTGATTTATGAGGCACCCGATTTGGCCGAAGCTAATTTTGCGCAAGCCAAAGACGAACAAAAAGCCGCAGCCAAAGAGGTTCTCAAGCAAGCTGGAAAAGCAGATATCTCCGAACTAGTCGATGTACCTTTCACGCACTTGCATGTACATACCCAATATTCTGTATTGCAAGCTACTTCTGAAATTCCGGCACTGATCGCCAAAGCAAAATCCATGAATATGCCTGCCATTGCCATGACAGATCACGGCAATATGATGGGAGCTTTTCATTTTGTAAAAGCTGCCATGGGAGCAGATATCAAGCCGATCGTGGGATGCGAGTTTAACTTGTGCAGAGATCGAAAAAACAAATCTTCCAAAGATGACGGCTATCAGACGGTTCTCATAGCCAAAAACAAGACCGGCTATCACAATCTCGCTAAACTGGCCTCCTATGCCAATATCGAAGGCTTCTACTATGTTCCCAGGATCGATAAAGAAGTATTGGTTCAATACAAAGGAGACTTAATCGCTACCACTGGTGGTTTGTGGGGAGAGATTCCTTACCTGATTTTGAATGTCGGAGAAACCCAAGCGGAAGAAGCTTTTGTCTGGTGGAAAGAGCAGTTTGGAGAGGATTTTTATGTAGAACTCAATCGACATGGAATTCCGGAAGAAGAAAAAGTAAACGAAGTCCTGTTAGAACTTGCTCGAAAATACCAGGTCAAGTATTTCGCAGCGAATAATACTTACTACAATGACAAGGCTGATGCCAAGGCACATGACATTTTACTCTGTGTAAAAGATGGGGAACTGGTCGAAAAACCCAAGAAATACATCGGTAAACGCGGAAGAGAATTCCGCTATGGCTTTCCCAACGATGAGTTTTACCTCAAGTCTCCAGAGGAGATGAAAAAACTTTTCGCTGACTTGCCGGAAGCCATCGAATGCACTCATGAGATTGTAGAGAAGATTGAAGCCTATAAATTGGCGCGGGAAGTGCTCCTTCCCAAATTTGATATTCCTGAGGAATTTAAGCATCCCGAAGACGATCAGGATGGGGGAAAGCGAGGGGAAAATGCCTATCTGCGCCATCTTACTTACGAAGGAGCCAAAAAACGCTACTCCGAAATCACGCCGGAGATTCAAGAGCGCTTGGATTTCGAGTTGGAGACCATCGAACGAACCGGCTATCCGGGTTACTTTTTGATCGTTCAGGACTTTACCCGAGCAGCTCGGGATATGGGAGTTTCGGTGGGACCGGGCCGGGGATCTGCAGCGGGTTCAGCCGTGGCCTACTGCATCAGTATCACCAATGTGGACCCGATTGAGTATGATCTCCTTTTTGAGAGATTCCTCAATCCGGATCGAGTTTCACTTCCCGATATTGATATTGACTTTGATGATGAAGGACGCGGAAGGGTTATCGACTACGTAATCAAAAAATACGGAAGCAACCAAGTCGCTCAAATTATCACCTATGGCACCATGGCTGCCAAATCAGCCATTCGGGATACCGCACGGGTACTCAACCTCCCTCTGGCTGAGGCCGGTAGACTGGCCAATCTTGTACCCGACATCAAGCTCAAAGCGCTTTTCGAATTGGCAAAAAATAGACCCGCCTTGTTGGAGAAACTCAAAGGCCAAGGGGAATTGATACAAAAAGCAGAAGAACTCATTCGAATTGCGCAAGGTCAGGACGAATCGGCCAAGACGGTCAATCAAGCCACGGTTTTGGAGGGATCTGTCCGGAATACGGGCATTCATGCCTGTGGTGTGATCATTACGCCTTCAGATATTACCAATTTTGTTCCTGTGGCTTTGGCCAAAGACTCGGACATGGTCTGCACCCAGTTTGACAACTCTGTGGTAGAATCTGCCGGTTTGCTCAAAATGGACTTTTTGGGATTGAAAACCCTCACCCTGATCAAGGATGCGATTAAAATCGTCAAAGAACGACATGGAATTCAGCTAGATGCGGATGAATTTCCAATTGACGACGAAAAAACATACGAGCTTTTCCAACGAGGTGAAACCGTGGGGATTTTCCAATACGAATCCGCCGGAATGCAGAAATACATGCGTGAACTGAAGCCGACAGTTTTTGCGGATTTGATCGCTATGAATGCCTTGTATCGTCCGGGACCGCTAGCTTACATTCCATCTTTTATCAAGCGAAAGCATGGTACAGAAGCCATCAGCTATGACTTGGATGACATGGAAGAATACCTGAAGGAAACCTATGGGATCACGGTCTACCAAGAGCAAGTCATGCTGCTCTCCCAAAAACTGGCTGACTTTACCAAAGGTGAAGCGGATGTATTGCGAAAAGCCATGGGTAAAAAGCAAAAGGATGTCTTGGATAAAATGAAGCCTAAGTTTGTCGAGCAGGCAGCTGCAAAAGGCCATGATCCTAAAAAATTGGAGAAAATCTGGTCTGACTGGGAAGCTTTTGCCTCCTACGCCTTCAACAAGTCCCACTCCACCTGTTATGCTTGGATCGCCTACCAAACGGCCTACCTCAAAGCACATTACCCTGCTGAATACATGGCATCGGTGCTGAGCAATAACATGAATGACATCACGCAAGTCACCTTCTTTATGGAAGAATGTAAGCGAATGGGAATTCCTGTTTTGGGACCGGATGTAAACGAATCCAAAAATGGGTTTACCGTAAATGCAGCTGGAGAAATTCGTTTTGGCATGGCAGCTATCAAGGGTGCGGGTTCAGCGGCAGTAGATGAAATCATCAAAGAGCGGGAAGCCAATGGCCCATTCAAAACGATTTTCGACTTTGCGAAGCGAGTCAACTCCAAAGCGCTAAACAAAAAAACCATGGAAGCCTTGGCTATGGCCGGAGGGTTTGACTGCTTCCCCGAGCATCACCGGAGACAATATCTTGAGGCTCCAGACGGAGATGTCACGCTCATCGAAAAAGCCGTAAAATATGCACAGAAAATACAGCAGGAAGAAGACAGTGCCCAAGTGAGTCTATTTGGAGGGGCCAGTGGCAGCATGGATATACCTCTACCTACAGTGGCACAGATTGAGCCCTTTTCTCAGCTTCAGCAGCTCAATATCGAAAAAGAAGTGGTGGGACTTTATATATCTGGCCATCCCCTCGATCAGTACAAACTCGAGATCGAATCCTTTACCAATGCGGCTTTACCTGATCTCAATGATCTGGATTCGCTCAAGGGAAAAAGTGAATTACGATTTGCAGGATCTGTGTCCAGCTTTGCCCATCGAACGACTAAAAATGGAAAACCCTTTGGTACCTTAACCTTGGAAGATTATCAAGGTGGGTACACCTTCTTTTTGTTTGGAGAGGATTATGTCAAGTACAAAGAGTATTTCATGACGGGTTGGTTTTTATTTATCAAAGGCCAAGTGGGCCAAAAGCGATGGAACGACGAATTAGAATTTAAAATCAATTCTATCATGTTGCTATCTGAGGTCCGAGGTAAAATGATCAAAGGGCTCCGAGTCAATATAGATTTAGACGATCTAAACTATGATCTGATGGAAAAACTGGAAGAAATCACCTCAAAATATAAGGGTGAGGCGAAATTGTATTTCTCAGTAGTTGACCGAAGGGAAAATATCAGTCTGGAGTTGTTTGCCAAAAAATTCACGATTGATCCCAGTGCGGAGATGATCAACGAACTGAGACAAATCCCAGAGGTAGTTTATAAGGTGGTAAGTGACTAGAGATCAGAAAGAATTTGACTATCCTTCATAGATAAAAAAATTAAAGCCCTAGGAACTTATTGTGTCTTGATAGACTTTCTCTCATATATTTGAAAATTGAACTGAAACTAAACGTATTATAAAATGGCAAAAGCAATTGAAATCACCGATGCGAATTTTGAAGAAATAATCAAATCCGAACAACCCATCTTGGTTGACTTCTGGGCTGAGTGGTGCGGTCCCTGTAAAATGATTGGACCTGTGGTAGAAGAATTGGCAGGTGATTATGAAGGAAAGGCAGTAATCGGAAAAGTAGATGTGGATTCCAATCCTGGCGTCGCTCAAGCTTTCGGTATCCGATCTATTCCTACGCTTCTTTTCTTTAAAGGCGGACAAATTGTCGACAAGCAAGTCGGAGCTGTTCCTAAAGCGATTTTGGCACAAAAATTAGATGCCCAGCTCTAATTCAAATTAAAACTATTTTATAGGCCACGGGTTTTTCCTGTGGCTTTTTTTATATTTCACTGCTCATGACTGAAAAATTGATTTCTCTTCAGGAATTTTTTAAGCTGCGAAAATCGCTTCCCATTTTGGATGCCCGAAGCGAAGGAGAATTTGCCCAAAGTCACATTCCCGAGGCAATCAATTTACCTATTTTAACCAATCAGGAGCGAGTACTAGTCGGTACGCTTTACAAGGAAAAAGGGAATCAAGAAGCTATTTTGAAAGGTTTCGAATTGGTCGGCCCACGATTTCATTCAATCCAAAAGGAAGCCCTGCAGCTTTTACCCGAAAAAAAAATCCTGCTCTATTGCTGGCGAGGCGGGATGCGAAGTCAAATCCTCTCTTGGCTGCTGACCATGGTGGGTTTTGAAGTGTTCCGACTTCAAGGGGGATATAAAACCTATCGGACATTCACATTTGAAGAGGTAAGAAAAACCCGGCAAATGATCATTCTCGGTGGAAAAACCGGTTCGGCCAAAACACTTCTTCTCCATGAACTGGAAAAAACCGGTGAGCAAATCATCGACTTGGAAGGCTTGGCCAATCATAAAGGCTCTTCATT
Organism: Algoriphagus faecimaris; assembly: GCF_900101705.1. GTDB lineage: Bacteria > Bacteroidota > Bacteroidia > Cytophagales > Cyclobacteriaceae > Algoriphagus > Algoriphagus faecimaris. Next base: position 122,776 of record NZ_FNAC01000009.1, read on the forward strand.
TGGAGCCATCGGACAGGCCCCACAACCCAGTGTGGAGCAATTTGAAAACCTATTAGCTGAAAAACTCTTACAGACCAACCCGGAAATTCCAATATGGGTAGAAAATGAAAGCCGAAAAATCGGTCGTACCATCTTACCGGATCGTTTTTTCGAACAAATGCAGACCTCCTGTCTTATTGATATACATAAATCAGAAGAAGATCGGATAGCACATATCGCAGAAGAATACGGAGACCTTCCAAAAGATGAACTCATCGCAGCAATTAAACGGCTGGGAAAGCGCCTCGGAGGACTACGAACTCAGCAAGCGATTAAAGATGTGGAAGAAGGAAATAACGAATCCTGGATTGCTAATTTGTTGATGTACTACGATAAAACGTACGACTTTGACCTGCAAAACCATCACAAGAATACGATTTATAGACTAGATTTAGAAGGCAAATCACTGTCGGAGCACGTGTCACTTTTAATCCAAGCTAAACAACAATGTCATGACTGATCAACCTATAAAACTTACCCAGTGGAGCGAAGGATCTGGTTGCGGATGCAAAATTGCGCCAGCTATTTTAGATCAGATCCTCAGCCAAAGCGGATCAAATCTCCAAGTTGACCCCAACTTATTGATAGGTAATTCAACTAAAGACGATGCGGCGGTTTATCAGATATCAGAGGATTTGGCCATGATCAATACGGTGGATTTTTTCACTCCGATTGTTGATGACCCATTTGACTTTGGACGGATATCAGCTGCCAATGCCATTTCAGACGTCTATGCTATGGGTGGAAAACCTCTCTTTGCCAATGCCATTCTGAGTTGGCCCACAGAAAAACTTGCACCGGAACTCGCCGCCAAAGTGTTGGAAGGGGCTAAACAAGTCTGCCAAGCAGCTGGCATCGAGTTGGCTGGCGGGCATAGCATCGCTGCAAAGGATCCGATTTTTGGACTTTCGGTTAACGGAGTAATCCATCCCCGAAAAATAAAAACCAACCGAGGTGCTAAAGCGGGCGACTTGATCTTTTTGACCAAACCGCTAGGGGTTGGAGTGTTGGCGACAGCGTTAAAACGAGAAAAAATCAAGGATAAAGATTACCTCAACTTGCTCGATACAGCATGTCGACTCAATTCCATTGGACAGGTATTGGGAAATCATGAGGAAGTTCATGCAATGACAGATGTGACTGGTTTTGGTTTGCTGGGTCACCTGATCGAGATGGCCGAAGGGGCAGGACTTTCGGCAAAAATCGAGCTTGGCCAGCTTCCATTGATCGAGGGCATACAGGAATACATTGATCAGTTCATTTTCCCTGACAACACTTACCGTAACTGGAATGCTTACAATACCAAAACGAAAGGAGTCAAAGGAATGGAATTAGTCAAACTCTGTGACCCACAAACCAGCGGAGGTTTACTGATTTCGGTTGCTCCCGAAAATTTGGATTGGTTTGAGAAAACCATGAAACAAGAAAATCAAGTCTTTTGGCAAATTGGAAGTTTTACAGCAAAGGGAGAATTCGTGGTTGAGGTTGTATAAAGAAAAGCAATAGGTTTACTAACTTGGAAGAGTACATAAACTCCCCAGCATGAAACTCAACCTAACCTATCTTACATTTCTCATTTTATTCCTCTCAAGCACCATGGGAATCGCTCAAGTACCCGAAGGAATCCAGAGTGAATTAGTCATCCTCAATGTCAAAACCGGGGAAGAAAAACAAATCCTGAAGGAAGAGCGGCATTTTGAAGCTCCGAATTGGTCTCGTGATGGCGAATACCTATTGATCAATTCTGCTGGAAAGCTTGAAAAAGTCGCTTTGGATGGCACTAAACTTGGTCAGCTTTTTCCCGATCAGATTTCTCGGGTTAATAATGACCACGGAATCAGCTTTGATGGAGAAGTCCTGGTTTTTAGCAAAAATGACGAAGGAAAAAGTTCGAGGATTTATACCATCCCCATGACCGGAGGCGAGCCCAAACTCATCACCCCAAACTATCCCAGCTATTGGCATGGCATCAGCCCCGATGGGCAAATGCTAGCCTACTGTGCCGAGCGAAATGGAGCCTGGGACATCTATGTCATCCCGACTGTGGGAGGAGAGGAAATTCGATTGACGAACACAGAGGGTTTGGATGATGGACCGGAATATTCTTACGATGGCAAGTGGATTTACTTCAACAGTCACCGAACCGGCAGGATGCAAGCCTATCGGATGAAACCTGATGGAAGTGGACAAGAGCAACTGACCTTTGACGAGTTGGACAACTGGTTTCCCCATCCTTCACCGGATAATAAAAGCGCCGTCATCATTTCTTACCTCGAAGACCAAAAAGGTGCACATCCCTTTGGCAAAGACGTGAAGCTTCGACTACTCGATGTAGAAACCAAGGAAATCCGGGATCTCACAGACGTATTTTATGGAGGCCAAGGCACTATCAATGTACACTCCTGGTCACCGGATGGGGAGTGGATTGCTTTTGTGAGGTATTATCGTTGATCCTTCACTTCAAACTTGAAACCCCGCCAGAAACCATAAACTTCATCACATCTGAGCTTTTGACACCATGAAGAGGTTTTATTTTATCCTTTGGTACTAAAAATACATTTCCGGAGACATTATAACTGTGAGGAAAATATACTGCTGTAAGGCCCGATTCTCCAATAATCGACATATCCTCCTGAGTGATAAATCCCAAACGAGATAAGGTATCCGAAATCTGCACAATTACAGGAGCGCTGAATTTCTTCTTTTCCCCAACAAAAGCGCCCATCAAATCCTTAATAGAAGTATACAGAAGATTGACCAATGGAATCCGGATTAATCCCCGTTCAAACCATTCGAAAAAGCGACCTGTGAAAAAAAGACTAGCCAAATAACCGATAAACGTAATCAACCCCAAAACCATCAAGATTCCTATACCCGGGATGGGTACAGGAATCAGGTTGTCCAAGAAGAGGAAAATAGCATAGATCACATAAGCAGTCACTGCCAATGGAGTCAAAAATAGCAAGCCCCGGAGAAAATAGGCTAGAATTCGTTTATAAGTAAAGTTCATAATTGCTGTATTCAGCTAAAATTCCATTAACACTTCAGGTACTGGTAAAAATCAATCCAATAATTTGATTTTTACACTTCGGTAGTAAATCACGCTTTCGGGATCATGTGCCTGCAGCGCGATGGTGCCATTACTGAGTCTTTTGGATCCTAGATCACCCGTACGGACTTCAGATTCATCATATTCGTTAACCGTTTCCCCGTTGATTTTCACCGTGATGGTACTCCCCTCTACGATGATGTGCTGAGTGTACCAGTCTCCATCTTCTACAAATACCTCACGCACATCCTGAAAGGAATAGACACTTCCCGTTTTTCGCCAATCGGAATGAGATTGATTGACTTGGATTTCATAGCCCACTTCAGGCCAGCCTTCCTCTTGATATTCGGTATGAATAAAAATGCCTGAATTGGCTTTCGGCATAGTTTTGACCTCCACCATCAATTCGAAATTCTTGAAGTTGTGATCACTAACCGAACCGTTGTAAAAAGCGTGACCGCGAGGACCATCTACTTTGATTTGACCATCGGCTACTTGAAAGGATTCGGGATTTTCGGAGATTTTCCATCCATCTAGATTTTCTCCATTGAAAAGTTCAATCCATTCTCCTTGTTGAGAAAAAACAGGAAGACTGAACATTAGTAAGGCTAAAATTGCAAATAGGTTTTTCATGATAGGCTGGATTTTGAATGGATCTAAAGATAAAAACAAATCCTTGGATCAGATGGACCAATGAAACAAAAGCTATATTCTTCTTACTCTATAGCATAAAAAAGCCCCGAAAATCACTTTTCGAGGCTTTAAAATCATGTAGGGAAATTTTACAAATCTATTCCCATAAAGGACATAAATGCGATACCCATAAGACCAGTTAAAAGCATCGTGATTCCTAGACCTTTTAATCCGTTGGGAACATGCGAATATTTCAATTTCTCACGAATAGCTGCCAAAGCTACTATTGCCAAGAAAAATCCTGTACCAGAACCGAAACCGTAAACAGCCGATTCAGCAAGCGTGTAATCTCTTTGTGCCATGAAGAGAGATCCTCCAAGAATTGCACAGTTTACCGCAATCAACGGTAGGAAAATACCCAAAGCACCATACAATGCAGGAGCAAATTTTTCTACCACCATCTCTACCAACTGCACCATGGCAGCGATAATAGCAATAAACATGATGAATCGTAAGAAAGTCAAGTCGACTGTAGCTAACTCGGCGCTAGCCCAAGTCAAAGCACCTTCTTTCAATACAAATTCATTCAAAAGCCAATTGACTGGAACGGTTACAGTTAATACGAAGATTACTGCTACTCCAAGTCCCAAAGCTGTACTTACTTTTTTGGAAACGGCCAAAAAGGAACACATTCCGAGGAAGTAAGCAAAAACCATGTTGTCGATAAAGATCGACCGAATACCTAAGCTAAATAAATCCATTTCTTCTATCGGTTTTTAGTGTTCAACATAGCCAGTTTTGGTACGCTGTACCCAAATAATTAATCCCAAGATGATAAATGCTCCCACAGGAGACACCATCAGTCCATTGGTAGCCAATTGGAAATCAGGGCCAAATATACCCGAAACGTAATCAAATACAGGAATTCCAAATACCGAACCTGATCCCCATAGTTCTCGGAAGAAAGCTACAGCCAAAATAATCCAAGAGTACCCCAAAGCAGAACCAAAACCATCCAATACAGAGTCGTAAGGCTTGTTACCCAAAGCAAAGGCTTCTAAACGACCCATTACAATACAGTTGGTAATAATCAGTCCAACAAAAACAGAAAGTTCCTTGTACATATCAAAAGCGAAAGCTTTCAATACCTCATTAACCAAAGTTACCAAAGACGCGACTACGGCAAGCTGTACAATAATTCGGACACGGCTAGGGATGGTATTTCGCATTAGTGAGATAGCAAGATTTGCCATTACCATTACGAATATTACAGAAATAGCCATTACCAAGGTAGGCTGAAGCTGCGTGGTCACGGCAAGTGCGGAGCATATTCCTAAGACCTGAATGGTAATCGGATTATCGTCTACCAAAGGATCTGTGACTAATTTCTTTCTTCGCTTTGAAAAAAGCGCTTCCGATGGCTTTTTCTCAATTGCTTTTTCTACTGTTTCAGCACTCATAGTGTTGTTTTTTTCAGTGAGTTAATTGATGATTAATAAGCTGCTGCGACAGCCGATGAGTTTTTCTTAGACTCAATAAAAGCCTTGTAGTGGCCAAGGTAGTTTTTCAGCATGGTATTTACACCATTTGCCGTGATGGTAGCACCAGACATCCCATCTACTTTGTGAGGTTCTGAATCATAATCCTTTCCCTCTCCCTTTTGCATCTGAATAGCCACTAACTCACCTGAATCGCTAAAGATCTTCTTTCCTTCGTAGCGATTCTGAATACCTCCTTCGGTAATTCTTGCGCCCAAGCCAGGAGTCTCTCCAGCATGTGCCATCGTGATACCACCTACTGTATTCATATCAGTATCCAATGCAAGATATCCCCAGATCGCATCCCATAGGCCCGCACCATAAAGAGGAAATATATATGAAGACACATCATCAGAATTACCCTCAGCATGGAAGATAAATACAGGATATAAACGATCTTCAGCTGACTTTTTGTAATTTTTTGCAATATCTACCGTCTCTGCTGTCACGGATGCTCCATCTTGTTCGGTAACTTCCTGGCCGTTGATATCTACCACTAGAGAAGCAATGCGAGAGGAGTAAAAGGCATTTATTTCTTCAGGCTTCATGGCACTGATTTCTTCAGCAGAAATTACTGCTCCCAAAATCTGCTTCTTTTTGTCCAAAGCCTCTGCCTCGCGCTGCATTGGACCCAAAACTTGTGAAGTACCAGAAAGAAGTAAACCAAGTACCACGGTCAAAATGACCGAAAATGTGATAATGTAAGCGTTAGACTGTTGCACGTTGTAACCTCCTTGTTTTGTTAGCTTTTACTACATAATAATCAATCAGAGGAGCGAAGACGTTCATAAATAGAACAGCTAGCATGATTCCCTCTGGATAAGCGGGATTAGTCACACGGATGATGACAGTGAGTACACCGATCAATAATCCATAAATCCATTTACCGGTTTCTGTTTGCGCAGCGGATACTGGGTCAGTAGCCATAAACACGATACCAAAGGCCAAACCACCCATCACCCAGTGGTACTGAGGAGGCATTGCCATATACTCATTTACTGCCAAAAGATTCATCACGAGTCCCATGCCATAAGCACCGGCAAATCCTGAAACTATAATTTTCCAACTGGCTACTCCGGTGGCAATTAAAATCACAGCACCTACCAAAGCCATCAACGTGGAAGTCTCTCCAATCGATCCAGGAATCCATCCGATGAATAAATTAGTGAAACTAAACAAATCTGACCCCAAGGCTGTATTGTGTCCAGCTAAGGCTTCTGTTACAGGGACATTATCAATACCTGCGTTGTAAGCAACCGCAAGTGCAGTAGCCCCAGAGAATCCATCTACTGCAGTTTTCTCTCCCAAGTAAGTCCAAACCAAATCACCAGAAATCTGCGCTGGATAGGCAAAATACAAGAAGGCTCTTGCCGTCATGGCTACATTCAAAATATTCATACCTGTACCACCGAATACTTCCTTAGCAATCACTACTGCAAAGATAGTTGCTAAAGCTACTTGCCAAAGTGGCGTTGTCGCTGGAACCACCAGAGGAATCAACATTCCTGTGACGAGAAAACCTTCATTAATCGGGTGCTTTCTAATCACTGCGAATGTGGCTTCTACCAATCCCCCGGCAGCATAAGCCACTATGACAATGGGTAAGACAAGCTGTAGCCCGATGATCATTTTGTCACCAAAATTTTCCCAAAGACCAGCAGTCTCACCTACTGCTAGAAAATGCTGATGACCGGTATTGTAGATTCCGAAAAGCAAAGCCGGAATCATTGCGATCACCACAGTGATCATCATTCGCTTTAGGTCAATAGCATCCTTCACTTGGGCACCCTTGATACCTGTCGTATGATTTGGCGAAAACAGGAAGGTCTCTCCTGCTTCAAATGCGTAATATAAACTTTCAAGCTTCCCTCCTTTTTCAAAAAGGGGTCTTTGCTTGTCCATTAAATCTCTTAGAAACTTCATATGGATTAACTGTATTGGATTAATTCTAAACCTTTTCTTACCAACTCCTGCACGGGATGTTTCGACACATCGACAAACTCACAAAGTGCCAAATCTTCCTCTACAATCTCATAAATACCCAATTCCTCCATCTCATCGTAATCTTCGGCCATGATGGCTTTCAGAAGATAAACCGGAAGGATATCCATTGGAGTCACAGATTCAAAAACTCCTGTCTGCACAAATGCTCTTTCTTCACCTCTAGCATTAGAGTCCAAAACAAACTCTTTCTTAGGCGTAAGGAAAGAAAGGAGTCCTAAAGCTCTGTGATAGCTTAGTTTCTTTGCGGTAGGCTTTGCCCAACCCAAGAATTCATAGTAGTCACCCTCAGGGATGACTGTGATTTGGTTATGATAGAAACCAAGATAGCCCTCTAGTGATATTTTTTCACCTGTCAGTACATTTCCTGAAATCACTCTGACATGACCGCTATTTAGATTTCCCTTGACGAAAGTAGAAATTGAAGCTCCTGCAGTAGTTTTCACATAGGCGGTTTTGGTCAATTCTGAACCCGTCAAAGCAATAACCTTGGTTGCATCGTAAACCCCTTCCACAACAAGTTTACCGATCTGGACTACTCCAAAAGGACTGATAGTCCAAGCTATCTCGCCTTTATTAATAGGATCGAGGTGGTGGATTTGGATTCCAACGTTTCCTGCTGGATGTGGCCCACTAAACTGATTGATCTGCACTCCTTTGGCTCCAGAAAATAGTTTGGCCACCGGCTTGGATCCATCTACGTTTAAATGAACCTTTCCTTCGGTCAATTTGACCAAAGCGTCCAAGCCCGCTTGGAAATATTGGTCTTCGCCCTGTAGAGCAAAACTCAAATCAGGAGCAAGTGGATGCGTATCAAAAGCTGATATAAATATTGCTTTTGGTGTATCTTCAGGATTGGCTACTACACCAAATGGACGCTGAATCAAATGTGGCCAAACACCGCTTTCTGCCAATCTCTCTACTAATTGACTTCGTTCAATGGACTTGAGGTCAATTTTTCCGAGATTCTCACGGACGATTTCCTTGTCTGCCAAAATTTTGATCTCCAGTAATTTTCGCTTTTCTCCCCGCTTGACTTCGACGATTTCGCCGGAGACCGGTGCGACATATTTTACCTGATCCATGGCTTTATCAAACAGGATCGGAGTACCGGCTTTTACGGTATCTCCCTCTTGGACAAGGACTTTTGGTCTCTGAAGACCAATAAAATCCGTTGGCTTAATGGCGAAAGTTTGAGCGGGGGCAAAATCAGCAAGCTCTTGCTTGGCTTTTCCTGCCAGGTTGATGTCAAAACCTTTCTTAAGCTTCACTATTTTAGACATATCTGTTTTTGAACTATGAGCTTTTGAAAAACGCCTCAAATCTAATAAATAACCTTTTTATTTTGAGACGAAACGGACTTTTATCTTTTAACTTTCTCCGGAATGGCCTTTCCCAATTCCAAAAGGCAAATTTTGGGTTTAAGCTGGAAGGGCATTGGCCTCCATGGATTCAAGGTGATTTTTCACCTGCTCCATCAGCCACATGGGAGTGGATGTAGCTCCACAAATCCCAACTTTATCTGAATGCTGAAACCACTCAGGATCCAACTCTGTTTCGTTTTCCACAAAATAACTTCGCGGATTTTGACTTAAACAGACCTGATAGAGCGCTTTTCCATTACTGCTTTTCTTTCCGGAGACGAAAAGAATTACATCATTTTCTTCAGCAAATCGCTGAAGCTGAGGCTCTCGATTAGACACCTGACGACAAATAGAATCATTGGCATTGAAGTCCACTGAGGTCAAAGTTCCTTTGGCAGACTTGATCCGTTCTTCTATTTTTTGAGATAGCTCGTAGAAGCCTTTTGTGCTCTTGGTCGTCTGACTGAATAGTGTCACTGGCCGATTGAAGTCAATTTTATCCAAGTCATCATCTTCCATGACTACAATCGCCTTTTCCAGTGTTTGTCCAGTCAGTCCAATCACTTCGGCATGGCCTTTTTTCCCATAGATGACAATTTGACCATCTTCCCGCTCCATTTTATCAAATGCTGTCTTCACCCGATGCTGCAGCTTGAGCACCACAGGGCAAGAAGCATCAATCAATTCGATGTTGTTTTCAATGGCTGTTTTGTAGGTTTCTGGAGGCTCACCATGAGCACGGATAAGGACCTTGCAATCACTGAGATCTGCGAGCTTTTCCCTATCAATGACAACCAAACCTTTGTCTGCCAAGCGCTTCACCTCCATGTCATTATGAACGATATCGCCCAAACAATATAATTTTTCGGATTGCTCCATCTCATCCTCTGCCATTTTGATGGCAAACTCCACTCCAAAGCAATAGCCTGAATTTTTATCGATGGTTACCTGCATAGTCTTTTTCTGTTTCAATTTTCTGCTGTGCCAAATGCACGATCTGACCTACTTGCTCTGAAAAACTAAGGTGACTCGTATCTACTTCTACCGCATCTTTCATCTTGATCAGAGGACTCTCGGTCCGAGAAGAATCGATTCGATCCCGCTCTGCTAAATTTTCCTGGATTTGTGCCAAATCAACCAAATCTCCCTTCTCCAATAGCTCTTGCTGTCTCCGGTAGGCTCTCGTCTCCAAATCCGCAGTCATAAATACTTTAAGCTCTGCATCTGGAAAGACTACCGAACCTATATCTCTTCCGTCCATCACCACACCTTTTTTCCTTCCCAAACGCTGCTGTTGTGCCACAAGTTCGGATCGAATTTCCTTCACTTTAGCTAACTCACTTACCTTCTCAGATACGCGCATGGACCTGATTTCGTTTTCTACATTGAGACCATTTAGGTAAGTTTCTTGCTTCTGAGTATCTGGATTGGGCTGAAATGATATATCCAGATTTTTCAAACCTCTCTCCACATCCTTGGGATTGGAAGGGTTTAGGTAATTTTCCAAAAAATAAAGTGTCGCTGCCCGATACATAGCCCCAGAGTCAATGTAGGTGTAATTCAATTCTTTGGCTACGGCCTTAGCAGTGGAACTTTTCCCACAGCCCGAGTACCCATCAATGGCAATGACTATTTTACCCATTCAAAAAAGGATTCTGTTTGGCTTTTTAATTCAGTCGCAAATATAGTAGTTTTAATCCAATTCAACTTTGGCAGGATGGATTTCCCTGCTTTTATTTTCCTGATTTAAATCTGATTTTCATGATTAGTATAGCCCAATTTGTAGACATCCCTCAACGACGAATATACCCTGTAGAACTCAAAATCAATAACGGAAAAATAGCCGGTATTCAACCGACTTTCGCTAGAGGAGACCTTCCCTTCCTGATGCCAGGCTTTATCGATGCACATGTCCATGTGGAGTCCTCGATGTTAGTTCCTTCCGAGTTTGCCCGGCTGGCGGTAGTTCACGGTACGGTGGCTACCATCTCCGACCCCCATGAAATCGCCAATGTCTGCGGAGTAGAAGGAGTCAACTACATGATAGCAAATGGCAAGCAGGTACCCTTTCACTTTTTCTTTGGTGCGCCGAGTTGCGTGCCCGCTACCCCCTTCGAAACTGCCGGTGCGGAGATCGATGTACAGGGAATCGAGGAACTCATGAGTCGTCCTGAGATTCTCTACCTCGCCGAGATGATGAACTGGCCAGGCACGGTGAATCAAGACCCAGTGGTCATGGAGAAAATAAGGATCGCCCAGAAATACGGCAAACCCATCGACGGACATGCGCCGGGATTGATGGGAGATCAGGCTGAAAAATATATCAAAGCCGGTCCGAGCACCGACCACGAATGCTTTACCTATGAGGAAGCACTGGACAAAATCAAACTCGGAATGAAAATCGCCATCCGCGAAGGTTCGGCGGCTAAAAACTTCGAAGCCTTGATCGATCTCATTGACGACTATCCCGAGATGATTATGTTTTGCTCGGACGACAAGCATCCGGACAATCTGGCCATCAGTCATATCAACGAACTCGCAGCGCGGGCAGTGGCCAAAGGAAAAGATCTTTTTGATGTACTGAAAGCAGCATGCCTGAATCCCATCGAACATTATTCCTTACCGGTGGGCCAACTTAGAGAAGGCGATCCTGCTGATTTTATTCTGGTGAAGGATCTGGAAAAGTTTGAAGTCCTTGCCACCTATATCAAAGGACAAAAAGTAGCTGAAGATGGAAAGACCCTGATTTCCCGGATCAAAAATGAGGTGATCAATAATTTCAACACCTCGCTCAAAAAGCCGGAAGATTTTCGACTCTCCGCCTCAAGTAAAAAAGTGAGAGTCATCGAAGCTTTGGACGGACAATTGATCACCCCTGAGATCGAGGGTGAAATTGTGGTAAAAAATGGATTTGCCGAATCCAATTTGGAAAAGGACATCCTAAAAATTACTATGGTCAACCGCTACGAAGATGCTCCACCAGCAGTAGCTTTCACTAAGAACTTTGGATTGAAAACAGGAGCTATCGCTTCTTCAGTCGGACATGACTCTCATAATATTATAGCCGTGGGAATTGATGATGCATCTATTTGTAGAGCAGTCAATCTCCTGATCGAGGCGAAAGGCGGCGTATCGGCAGTTTCGGGAGTAAAAGAGGAAGTCTTGCCTCTTCCTGTCGGCGGCATTATGTCTCCCGAAGACGGCTATCAGGTTGCGGGAGCCTATACCCGGATCGACCGAATGGCCAAGAAAATGGGCTCCACCCTAAATTCTCCCTTTATGACCCTGAGCTTTATGGCCTTGCTGGTAATTCCGCATTTGAAGCTGAGTGATCAAGGCTTGTTTGATGGTAAGAAATTTGCTTTTTGTAGTTTGTTTTTTGATTTGTAATTAAAATCTTAAAATATTTTATCCAATTAGTTTGTTTTTTTTTTTGCACCTTCTATATTAGTCGAAATCTTTTTGGCCAAAAGATTAAATCGGGAAATTCTAGGCATTCCCAAAATAAAATCAATTTTCAAACGTAAATTTTAAAATCATGAAAAAGTTAAAATTATTTGTTCTAGGACTAGGGCTGACTGGTGCAGCAATCTTTGGAACTTCGTTCTTAGCAACAAGTGAAGCAGAAGCACAAGGGTAAATTGCTAAATGCGAATGGGACGGTGAAACATGCACAAAGCCCAAAGACAAGGCTCCTTGCGGTTGTGAGGATGACGGCTCAATTGGTGTATAATTAATTATTTCTAACAATAACTGTTTCATTCACTTTAATTAATGGATTCAGTTTAAGTCCATGTTTAATTTTAGAGAATGGAACAGTTTTTATGTCTTAAGAATGAAAAAATATTTACCTATTCTTGCAGTATTTTTATTATTTAATTGTAAGTCAGAGCCAAAGAAAAACAGAATAATAAAATCAAATGTATTTAAGAGTATTGAGATTCCCATAAACGAAGATTTCGCCCCAAAAAAAATAAGAACACAGTATTTTTTTTCCGATTCTGGTCAATACCTGGCAATTCAAAATAAGGTGAATTTTGAAATAGGGATATTCAACTTGGATTCCAAAAAACTAGCTCATATAATTCCTCTTCAAAAGCAAGGACCAAATGGGGTAGGTCTTAATAATGGCTTTGAGATTTTATCTCAGGATTGTGTTTTAATTGCATCGATTCCTCCTCGAATTCATTTTTTAAATTTTGCTGGAAATAAAAAATCATCCCTAGCTATAGACGATCCCGAAAATAAGGCAAATTACTTAGCTGCAACAAATGAGACCCCCCTACTTTTTTCAGAAAATAGTTTATACGGAATCCAACCCTATTTTCAAGATCTTTACAGGACGTCGGAAAGCGACCTAAAAAAATCAAAACCAATTTTCAAATTAAATTTTGGCGGCAAAATCGCAAAATTGAATTGGTTGTCAATTTTTAGGCCTGAAGATGAGTGGGAAGAAGGTAAAAAAAGCCCTGATGTTTCTTGGGCTCATAATGGTGATACAATAATAGTTTCCCCTCAATTAGATCATAAATTCTGGATAGTCTCGAAAAGTCAAGAAAAAGTTATTGGTTACAAAACCGCAAAATCAAACAAAATCAATGGGTTTAGAATAATTGAAGGATATCCAAATGGAGATGAAGAAATTATTAAAGATTTAAAAAATGGAAGGTATGAGGCACTACTTTATGATTCTTATCGCAAAGTATTTTACCGGTTTTTCTATTCAGAAATTGATTGGGAAAATTACAATTTGACCCCACGCCAACTACTTCAAAACCATTCTAAAGTAGGTGTATTAGTTTTAAATCAGGACTTGGAAATAATGGGTGAGCATCACTTTGGAACTAATTATGTTCAAACTTGGAATTACTTTGTAGGAAAGAAAGGGCTGTATATATCCACGAACAATCCCAACCGGGATGATTTTGATGAGAATTTTTTGAAATATGATATTATTCGGTTTGAAGGCTTGAACTATGAGGATTAAACAAACCAGGTTCTATTGGTTAGTGTTTTTCTTTACGGCTTGTCAGCCAATAGGCAAAAGTGAAGTTGCTTCAATTCTGGAAATAGCAGAACCAAAGGAGTGGATTCTAGTCATCCATCCGGAAGGCTGCAAAACTTGCCTGGAAAGCTTTTATTCAGAATTGATGAACCTCCCAAAAAATAGTCCAGGAGCTATTGTGATTTTGGCAAAAAACTCCAAATCACTACGAATTAATCCGATAATCGGGGATTCACCGATTCCTCTTTACCTAGATGAACAAAAACTATTGATCCAAGAAGGACTTGTCAAAATGACTGATCAGATACTTCTTTTTAGAGGGGACGAATTTACCTCATTCGACATTTTAGATTATGAAAGGGTTTTGAGTGAAATAAGGTGAGATTGGATATAAGGGTTTGATTTGCGCCACCTGTTTCGGTCTAATTGCGCCACCTGTTTCGGTTCAAACTGTGCCAGGATAGACGAGCTATTTTCGGTTCGTTTTGTGCCGGATGAATTGGACTGTTTCGGTTCGTTTTGTGCCACTTTGAAAGGTCAAGTAATAATCCCCATGTCGTTCTAAAGATAAAACGAGATGGCTAACGTACTTGATCCGATGGATATAAAACAGATTTTCAGTTTACACAGAGATGGTCTGAGCAACAGAAAGATTGCCTTGACCCTGGGTATATCCCGCAATACAATCAACCAGTATATTTCATGGCTTTTGTCA
>NZ_FNAC01000058.1 GCF_900101705.1 Algoriphagus faecimaris
GAAAACCGCACAGCATTTAATCAAGGATTACATTGATTCAAACGCTGTGCTTCAAACAGATAAAAGTACCACCTTCTCAGACCTGAGTGATTGTATTGATGTTCATGTCAGAGAAATCTCTGGTACACAAGAAGGCAATTTTAACCTCAAATGGGTTCATATTGCCATCAGTAACTTAAAGAAACACCTGCAGACATACCATATGATCAGCGAACGAATGATGCAGAACTATCTGGATGAGTTTTGTTACAAGCTAAACAGAAGATACTTCGGTCAAAAACTCTTTGACAGACTCATTATTGCTTCAATTTACCCATACTGGCATGATTGCGGATAATCATATAAAATAATAAGTATTTCTCATCCGACTTTCAAAAAACGTATTGTATCACCTAATCTTTTGAGCTGAAAAGTCCATCTATCACAATACCCTCATAAATAGATTGATTAGCAAGTGCTACGAGTTTGGCAGTGTTTCCAGCATTGTTTACATTACATAGAGGTTTGGATTTTTCCTTTAGGCAACGGTAAAAATCTTCCAATGCATAGATAGTCCCATCCTTAGTAGGTTCATCCACTAGTTTGATCCCGTTTCGGTTATCTGTCCAAGTGATCGGAGTGGCACCCGATACACCATCCACTTCCTGAAGCTTGGCTTTCTTCTCGGGCTCAGGGTAAAAGATGCCATCATTAGTCAGAAGCGATATGGTCCCTTCCGTTCCTTTGATTTTGAATGCATATCCTTCGTATTGATTGCCACAGGTTGCTCCAAAATTCCCCACCATTCCGATCTTATCGTATCGTAAAGTCACCTGCACATTATCGAAGGTCTCTCTTCCATCTTGGAAGTAATCTATGCCGCCAGTTCCGTAGATGCGGTCTGGCAAGGTATCAAAGGCCCAATTGACAAAGTCCATCTGATGGGACAAGAGCTCTGCGACCAAGCCTCCTGAGTATTCTCTGTACATGCGCCAATTCACCTGCCGCTCAAATTCGGGAGATGGGACCGGTCTTCGCCAACTGCCATTTCGATCCCATCGTGCGGAAACTTGAGTTACTTTACCCAACCATCCTTTTTGGATATACTCCTTGACTTTAAAATATAGCGGAGAGTAGCGATACTGATGTCCAACTTGAATAGTTTGATTAGGATAATTTCTAACAAAGTCCTGAAAGGCTTGTATTTCATCCAAGGTAAAAAGCATAGTCTTTTCAAGATAAAGGTTTTTTCCAGCTTCTAAGACTGCTTTTGCATGTTCATAATGTGCATTTAATGGCGTGGCTACCACTACGGTATCAATTTCCTTGTCATCTAAAATCCTGCGAAAATCTTGATAAACCGGTATTTGGGGGTATTTCTTAGATACAGGTTCTGCCCGAAAAGGCAATACCTCTGCAATACCTTTTACGGTAAACTTTTCAGGCATTCGATTCAGGACATTGTGAAGCCCTGATCCCCTATCGCCATATCCGATGATCCCAACGTTAAAAACTTCAGCTTGCCTATTTTTCAGAATACTCGCCCCCACTCCTATCGGAAGACTGGAAACGGCTGCAAGCGCTCCTGCTTTTTGGATAAAATCCCTTCGTTTCAAAACTCTTTTAATTTTTCTTGATTATAAGATTTTTTAGGCAAAAAAACAGACCCAAAAAGGATCTGCTTTTCAATCTACGTTAACCCAATCTATCTAATTAATAATTTTCAATCCAAAGCTTACCAGTAGGAGGCTCTGGACCCTCATAGATTCCCGAAGGCCTTCTTCCCCCCATGATCTTTTGATGTTCTCTTTCTAATTTCGTTTGAAGTTCTTTAACCTTTTCTGGCAAGTCCTCTGCGATATTATTCCTTTCCCCGGGGTCTTTCCACAGATCAAATAGGGACAGGGGAATGGAGTCAGTCACAAATCGGTCTTGTTGCCCAGGATTTATTGAATCACCGGCAGGTTTTTGATATTGATGAGGTAATAGAAGTTTAAATCGCTGATCTCGAATTCCTTGTAAGTCTTCATTATAGTAATACAAAAATCCCTCTCTTGGAGATTGATTTGAAGTGCCCTCTAAATAATCGATTAACGAAAGTCCGTCAATTTCCAATCTGGGTTTAGTCCCACCTGCCCATGCGACTAGTGTAGGAAGTAAATCCATATTGGTTACCAAACCATCTAATTTCTTCCCTTCAGGAAGCTGACTTGGCCAAGAAATTATGAATGGTACTTTATGACCTCCTTCGAATACGGTGTTTTTACCTTCTCTTAAATTTCCTGCAGAACCGGCATGCGTTTGGTAAGCAAGCCACGGCCCATTGTCCGATGTGAAAATCAGAATGGTATTTTCTTCCAAATCTAACTCTAGAAGTTTACTCTTGATTTGACCCACAGACCAGTCGATTTCGTGGATGGCGTCTTCATATATCCCTTCTTTTGTTTTGTTTTCAAACTCCGGTGAGGTGCTTAAAGGAATATGAGGTAAGGGATGGGTTAAAAGGATAAAAAAGGGCGTATTTTTATTTTTAGAGATATTCTCGATGGTTTTCTCTGTAAATCTTTTGGTGAAAAACCGCTGATCAGGATTTTCATCTATGATAGATTCATTTTCAATTAAAGGGAGCTTGGGGTAAGATGGGTTTACTGAGGGAATCATATCATTGGAATAAGGTATTCCAAAAAATTCATCAAAACCATGCTGCATAGGCAATTGCTCTTTTGCATGTCCTAGATGCCACTTTCCGATTAAGGCTGTGTTATACCCTTGTTCCTTCAGCAGTTCGGCGAGGGTTTCTTCATCAGGATTTAGCCCAGTCCTCCAAATATTCTCTGCCCAAGAAATTCCATGTGGGGCCAAAACTCTGGGAATCCCAACTCGAAGTGGATAAGAACCTGTTAATAGTGAAGCCCTGGAAGGAGAACAAACCGAGGAGGCCACATAGAAATTAGTCAGGGTAATCCCATCCTTGGCAAGCTGATGGAGATTTGGAGTAATTGTTGCTTTATCCGCAAAAGGTGCAATATCTCCATAGCCAAGGTCATCGGTATAAATTAGGATGATATTGGGAGCTTGATCCTTTTCAAATTGCTTAATACAACCAGAAATAATTAAGCTAACGCTACAAATAAATAAGGTGAAAATTATACTTTTCTGAAATTTCATTAGTCATTTGACTGGATAGAAAATAACTTATTTTGAAACTCTTGGATTTCTTTGCTTGTCAGATTCTTTTTAAATACTGCTAGAAATGCCATTTTGCCAATGAATTGATTAGTCATTTTATTTGCCACTGAATTGGCTCCAACAGTAAAATCAGCGCCATCAGTCCCTCCATCATATATTCCCTCTGCATATTTAAATGGATTAGTTAATGGATCCTTTTCCAGCTTTCCATTGACATATACTTTAATCTCTTTACCATCATATGTCATGCTTATCCAAACCCAGATTTTTTCGGGAATCGAATCTTTTGAACTCCCGTATGAAATCCAAGCCACCTCCCCTGGAGTTTTTCCTCCTACAGCAGATATATGTCCATGAAGCCTACCTTGACTAGGATAGCGCTTCATTTCATCCTGATGAGTTTTAGAAGAAGCATTCAAAAACATATAATACTGCCTTTTACTTCTACTTTCATCCCAGACTCCTGCTATCGCTTGCCAATTTTTTTCTGATTCCTTTTTGACTAAAGCCATAACGGTGAGTTCAGGATTTTTACCATAAATATTGAGTTCGCCCAAGTTTTCTCTTGGTACTTTTAGCCATCCTCTTTCCTTAAAGACCGCTACTCTTCGGTTCAATTCTGAATCAAAAACTTGATCGACGGGCAAATCCCCAAAGGATAAAAAGTGGCTACTTGAATTTATTGATTTCCACCCTTCATGAACCGGGCTGTCAAAATCCCACAAAGCAATAAGATTAACTTTAATGCTTGGGTCTAATTCTTCCATTTGTGCTTTTGCCTCACTGAAGCATAAAAAAGACAGATGAAAATACAATACTAATAATTTTAGTTTCATGGATTATGGATTAACTTCAAAAACCAATTAGCTGCTTGGATCTGTTGGTTCTCTCTAAACCGGTTCCAATCCTCCGGCTGAACTCGTTTGAAATATGGGGCAATCTCGTTGAGATGGTCGAATACTTTTTTAAAATCTCCCCTTCCCAAGCGGTTGTGACGATCATACTTTGGGTCAATTATTAAGATCTTTTTTTCGGTATTCAAGGCCAAAATAGAAGGCCAGTCCAAAGGAAGTTCAGAGTCCACTTTTTTTAAAAAGGGGATTAACCCAAATTCTTGGCTTAATTCTTTTAATAAATGTTCGTTGCGCTGCAAAGAACCTAAACCACCATATGCCATAAACCCCTTGACTCTGGAATCAATTGCTGATGTAATCACTGCCAGCTGGCTTCCCATATTATTTCCAGCTAAATAGATTTCATTAGCATCTATAAAGGAAAAATTCTCCAATGCATCTATTCCCCCTCTAACGTCTGATACCATTTTACCCATTCTGCTCCAATTGGGATAGCGTTGTTCAAATTGAGTTCCTTCTTCAACTCTAGTCCCAAACCCAATTTGATCAAAGGCCAAAACCGCTACACCTTCCTGCACAAGAGACTGGATAAAAGGCCCTATTCCCCATCTAAACCCTGTAGCTGTTGAATAAGTATGGAGAAAAATAACAACTGGAATCTTTTGGTTTTCTT
Source organism: Algoriphagus faecimaris (assembly GCF_900101705.1). Taxonomy (GTDB): domain Bacteria; phylum Bacteroidota; class Bacteroidia; order Cytophagales; family Cyclobacteriaceae; genus Algoriphagus; species Algoriphagus faecimaris. The sequence continues at coordinate 4,696 of NZ_FNAC01000058.1, forward strand.
TCACCAGGTTTTCAGGATAATATAAGTTGGCAAAAAGATAATCTCCCATAGAATTATAGGGACAGATGAGCATTTTACCGATACCATTTCCCTCTATTTTATCTTGGGCTGCCATCAATTTGGCCACCCAATCATCGTAATTTCGACTTAGGGATAAATCGCCCGGACCAATGTTTTTTACTCCAGGAGGTTCTTCTCCAAGATAGCTATTTAGTAGTCGAATGTATTGCCTTCTTACTTCTCCAGCATTATTCAGCAAATCCTTAGGTTCGATCTCTGCCATTTGGACACTAGTTGAACCTTTTTTTGAATTGTCAAATCCATAGTAGGAATGGAGTGGGTTGTCTACGGCTTTTAATCCAAAAGATCGATCAAAAAAATCAACATATCGCTCAACATCCCTTGCGGCAGTACCATGCAAGCCGTTCCTAGTTAACAACCCTACTTTTTGCTCTGATTTCTCACCGAATAGTTCGTAAACAGGATCTAACTTTTTCACCATTTGCTCAAGTCCCACCATATTTGATGTGGCTTCTAAATACCCACTAGCAAACGCCAATGACCTCGGGGCAATAAGAGCGGCCAGATGATGTTGATCAACCGGCAACTTATCTTCATTTCCCATGAAATAAAGAAGACGAGGATGAAACCAATCTGGAAAGTTTGCAAAAACATCTTCAATTGATTCAGAGTCAAACTTAGAGTCAGTAAATCGATAAGGTAAGCCACCTCCTATTGCACCCGTACTCGCTAAAACCGCATCTATTCGGTCATCAAACGCTGCCGCAATCAACGCTTGTTTCCCGTTTCTAGAGTGTCCCGTGATCGCAATTTTAGTTGTATCTACCTCAGGGATAGTATAAAGGTAATCTACCACTCTCATTGCCCCCCATGCCCGCGCCATCAAAAGACTAAAATCATTTTTGGGATATATTTCCCGATAATTTTTCGCATCATCATTAGAGTCAGCACCTGCATACACGCACCCAATATACCCCCTTCTAACAGCGATATAAGCCCATCTCTCATGGTTCCATTGAGTCATAAAAACAGGAAGCGGTTTCTCCGATGGTGGAATAAACAATTTAAAGTGCATCCGGGCATTCATATCAGGTCCAAATTTCAACAACACAAGTTGGTGGCGAACCTGATTTGAAGCCAATGAATCCATTAGAATCTCATATTCAAAATGGTCTGGATCATTTGGCAAGCTTCCTAAAATCCACTTTTGAAATTGGGATTTAATCCAGTCTCTTTGATCTCTCCATTCCGCTTCTGACTCGATCCTAAAGCTATCCTGATTGAATTTGTTCAAAGGAGAAACCAATTCCCCATTCGACTTCATTAATCCCCAACCTGGAAAGTTGATTTTGTCATTTTCAGCAAAATTCTTCCAGTACTTTTCAACGTATACAGCAGCTGGGCCTTTTTCCAAAAGGCTTATGTGAGTATCAAGATCGTATTGCTGGGCCTTTACTTCACAAAAATAAAGGCCCAAGCAACATAATCCTGTGAAAATGGTCTTCTTAGACATTCCTTTAGAAATACAAGATTGGATAAAATCAATATCCGGGGTTTTGTGTCATTTGCGGATTTGCATCTATTTCATCATTTGGAATAGGCCAAATATTTCGAAATGCCTCAATATTTCTTTGTAAGTGAGCCCCCATTATTATTTCCATTTGTCCAGTTCGTACCAAATCTATCCATCGATGTCCTTCATGGGCCAATTCCATTCTACGCTCATGAAACACAGCTTCTTTAAATGATTGATAGTCCAAACCGCTTAATGGCTCTAATTGATAATTTTCAGGTGCATCATTATTGGCCCTCATACGAACGAGGTTAATGGCCTCATATGCCTGAGCATTGGGACCACTATTCGCCTCATTTAGCGCCTCTGCATACATCAATAAAACATCAGCAAATCTAAAAATCGGAAAAATTGTACTAGCATTACCTGGAACATGTTCTGAAGTATCTCTAAATTTATCACAGAAATAATTTGCTGGATCACCATTACTAAAATTTACGTAAGCATGAATCAACCTTGGATCATTCATTTCTAAGTACTTATTAATTATCCCACCTACATAAGGAACATTCCCATCATCAAAGGTTGGTCTTGCTATAGCATTTGAGTTTCCAGGCAAAAAACCTTCAGGAGCAATATTATTTGGTGGTCCATATCTTTCCTCAAGTATAAAGCCCTCGTTTTGGGCTTGCATCCCCCCTGCAAAACGAGCACTAAAAATATGTTCAGGGTGATTTTTAAATTCAACCCGAAATACATCCCTGTAATTTGGAACCAAGATATGAGGACTTTCACCGTTTGCTATAATTTGTTCCAACGCTGCGAGTGCCCCTGTCCAGTTTTTTCGAAATAAGTGAGTTTTAGCCTCTAACATAAATGCAGCTCCTTTTGAAGCTCTTCCAAGATTTTCTGCATTATAGGTCCAAGGAAGGTGCGTCTTTGCAAATTCAATATCCTCTCCTATTGACTGAAAAATTTCTTCTTGGCTACTGGCGCCAATAGGCCCGTCTTCAAAGGTTTTGATAGAAGTAGTTCTTAAAGGAACATTATTCCAAAAAATAGTTAAATGATAATTTGCAAATGCTCTGAGGAACCTTACTTCAGCGGTATACCGATTTCTCCGCTCCTCGGGTAAACTTACATTTGGAATATTTTCCAACATTAGGTTAGCCCTATTGACAATTTCGTAATACCCCAAATAAGCCCTTCTTACAAATGGGTTATTGGCAGTAATTTCCACCCTTTCTCCTTCACCAAATCCTCCCCCTCCTGCAAATCGGGCGTCATCTGAAAGGAAATCCAAAAAGAGTGGCAAACCTGCCCAATACAAATTGTTTCTGCCACCGCCCGAAGAAAGCGGATCATAGGTTGCATTTATACCTGTCAACAATTCATTCTCAGTAGAGAAGTAATTTTCTGGAGCAAAATTGATTTGAGGGTCTTGATCCAGTAGTCCATGGCAAGCAAAACTACTCATCAATATCAGAATAAAACTAATCTTTTTATATATCGTATTCATGGATGTCTTAATTAAAATTGAACAGTAATTCCAGCAGTAAACATTCTTACCATGGGGTAGGCAGAAACTTCAATCCCAGCAAGATTACTACTATTTGGATTGAAGGAATTAGCTTCCGGATCAATTCCAGTATATCGGGTAAATGTCAACAGATTACTCCCCTTCAGGTAAAAGTTTGCAGTCTGAGCCCCAATTTTTTGGAGAGCATTTCCACTCAATCGATAATTCAGAGTTACATCTCTTAGTCTCAAGAATGACCCATCTTCTACAAACCTAGAATCTATAGCATTTTCAGCTGATCGTTGAGATCTTGCTGCTGGAACAGAAGTATTCGTATTCTGAGGAGTCCATCGATCCTTCACCTCTGCAAGCTGATTAATTCCCCGATTCACATTGGCCAATTGCCATCTATTATAATTTACTACATCATTCCCAACCGAGAAATTCATGAAGAAACTAAAGGTGAAATTTTTATAAGAAAACTGATTCCTTATACCTCCAAAAAAGTCGGGAAGACTTGACCCAATTATTGTCCGATCTTCTGTCCCAATACGACCATCAGGAACCCCTTCAGGACCAGAAAGATCCCTATACCTAACATCTCCGGCTTGGGCATTTGGTTGAATTAAAACTCGATCGCCTGACTCATTGATAAAAAAATGGTCATTTACTTCTTCTTGGCTGGCAAAAATACCATCAGCTATCCACCCGTAGAAGGATGGAAAAGATGCTCCTTCTCTAAGTATTCCAATATTACTTGCTCCAAGTAAACTAAAATAGGTGATATCATTTCCATCCGGTAAAGAAATAATTTCATTAGAGATCGAGGAAATATTAAAATTAATATTCCAGTTGAAATCTGGTTTTTGTATCACATCGGCATTAATCAGTAACTCAAAGCCAGAATTTCTAAGTTCTCCAATATTTCTGATAACATCCGAACCTACAAAAGCAGATGTGGGTAGCGGAACGGCAAAAAGCAAGTCCGAGGTATTTTTAATAAAGTAATCTGCTTCTAGACTGACTCGATTATTCCACAAACCAATGTTAGCCCCAATATTTAACTGACGAGTTTCTTCCCAGCCTAAATTCACATTTGCAATAGAAACTGGTGCGAATCCTTGTACAAAAGAATTTCCCGCACCTATGGCATAGGCAAAATCTCTTGAAGCAAGTCGAGCAAATCTATCATAAGCTCCAATTCCATCTTGATTTCCATTTACTCCATAAGAAATTCTAAGTTTTCCATCACTTAAGATTCCATTTTTTGGAATGAAATCCTCATTAATGAATCTCCAAGCGAAAGCTCCTGAAGGAAAGTATCCAAATCTCCTATTAGTACCAAATCGAGAGGAGCCATCAGCCCTCATCGTTAAGGTTAGAAGGTAGCGATCATCAAAACCATAGTTTACTCTTCCTAAATATGAAATAATAGCCCATTTTACAATATTTGAGCTTGGCCTTTCAAATACCTCTCCATTCTCTATAACATTTGCACCAAGGACATCATTTGGGAAATTTTGAGCTCCGAAACTTCTGCTTGTTCGGCTTGAAGTTTGAACCATTTGACCAAGTAAAACATCAAACTGATGCTTGTTATCGATCACTTTATTGTAGTTAAGCGTATTCTCCCAAACTGTATTGGTTCGGTTATCGTACGATATCCCGGCTCTTCCTCCTAATTCTCTACCTCGCTGAACTGATCTGGGAAGATAAAACTCACCATTTTGAAATCGAAAATCCAATCCGAGACTGGATTTAAACTTTAGATTATCGGTAATGAAATAATCTAGGTACAAATTACCTATGGGTCTAAAAGTATTGGTTGTGTTCGTCACTTCATTTACCATTCCTATTGGATTGCTGATAAATGCTCCTGAGTTAGGATCAATAAAATCCTCAAAAAGCCCTTCTTCATTTCTAACTGGAACAAGAGGACTAAAGGTTAATACATTCCTTAAGGGACTTGCACCGGCGCCACCCCCTGGGAGATTATTATTTTTAAAATTGGAAAGTGTAAAACTGAATCCAGTCGTAAATTTATCACTTATTTGATGGTCTAAATTAGTCCTGAAACTGATTCGTTCGAATCCGTTATTTGGTACTATTCCTTCCTGACTGAAATAGTTTCCTGAAATGAAAAACTTGGTTTTATCTGACCCCCCGCTTACACTTATTTGGTGATTTTGAATTACAGCAACCCTATAAAACTCATTTTGCCAATTGGTTCCTTCCCCTATTTGTGATACAATTTGATCAATATTTGGATAGGGTATTTCCTCATTGTCATTTAAAGCAAATTCATTTTGAAGCTCCATGTATTCCCTTGCATTTAGCACATCAAAAGTGTTTGTCGGTTCCTGAAGCCCCACATACCCATCGTAGATGACTGTTGATTTGCCTGATTCCCCTCTTTTAGTAGTAATCAAAACCACCCCATTTGCCCCCCTAGCCCCATAAATTGCCGTTGCGGATGCATCTTTAAGAACCTCGATACTTTCAATATCCCCCGGATTCAACATTGCCAATGGAGAATTTCCCGGTTGAGGATTAGTTGCATCTCCACTCCCACCAAATGCAGCATTCTCAACAGGAACTCCATCAATTACATAGAGAGGTTCCACAGAACCATTAATTGAACCAACGCCTCGAACTCGCACTGAAACTGCGGCACCGGGAGACCCTCCTGTTTGAGAAACCAAAACTCCCGCAGCATTTCCCTGAAGGGCTTGCTCTACAGAAGAAACGGGGAACTCCTTTAAAGATTTTTGATCGATAGAACTGATGCTACCAGTCAAATTCTTTCGCTTTTGTGTTCCATACCCCACAACAACTACCTCTTCTAAAGCTTGGGCATCCTCTGCCAGTTGGACATTGATGACAGTTTGATTTCCTACTGCTATTCTATTTGATTCAAAACCTACAAAACTAAAAACAAGCACATCCCCTTCTGAAGCAGAAATGGTATAATTTCCATCAACATCGGTTACCGTTCCTGTGCTAGTACCCTCAATCATGACCGTAACTCCTGGCAAAGCCAAACCGGAAGCATCAGTCACCCTACCTTTAATCTCTATAAAACTGACATCTTGAATTGATATTCCTTTTTCGCTAGTTCCAAGGGGCTTAACATGTATATTATCATTGATCTGTACAAAAGATAAATTGGTTTGCCTTATCAGTCCCTCCAGAAATTGATAGACTGTACCTTGTTCCATCTCCAAATTGACTAACTGATTAAGTGGAATAGCATTGGGGTTATAGGTAAACCGAAAGTCAGTTTGTCGTTCAATCTGACTAAATACTTTTCCCAAAGCTACCTCTTGAGCTTTTACAGATACCTGAACCTGATCGATAGTTTTTCGCTGAGCATTACCTGAACTGGCAAGTAACACGGTACAAAAAATCAATTGAACGGTAAAGGCATAGAAGATTCTTTTAGACAGCATAATAAGTTGCCTCAGTAGTGGTTTTTTCATACTATTGTAAGGGTTAAAGTTTAATGAAATAGGCTTGACCACTTGCCTGTAGAGGTCGCAATTCTGCCAGGCAAGCGTAAAGCAGCTTCTCCAAAAAGAAGCTGCTTTTTTTATTAGCTACTGTTTAAATCTTTGGTTTTCATTATTTTAGGGTTTATTGATAAGTAATAATTGCATTTTTTCCGTCTAAAGAGACTTGAATACTAGAAGTTTTGGATATTCCCTGAAGAACATTTTCAAGACTTTCATCTTTGTAAATCCCTGAGTAGGCCCAATCTTTAGGGTAGATACCGCGTAAGTTTACCTTCACCCCATACCATGCTTCAAGTTTTTCTTTAACTTGATAAATTGAGCTATTTTTGAAAACTAGCATTTTATCTTTCCATCCCGCCACTTCCATCGGGTCAAAACCGCTTTTAAAAAACTCTCCTTGCTGATTGAAGGTCATCATTTCATTGGGGGCCAACATCAGTTGGTTTCCATTGCGATCGTTTATTCTGACTTTTCCGCTAACCAAGGCAACTGATAATTTACCCTCGCTGTATTCTTTGACATTAAATGAGGTACCAAGTACTCTCACTTCTACCTGATCAGTACTGACAATAAAAGGTCGCTCTTCCTCCATTATTTCAAAAAATGCCTCCCCTTTTAAATTTACCTTTCGCTCTTTTTTGGAAAAAGCCTTGGGAAACTGAATTTCACTACCTGCGTTTAAGAAAATTTTTGAACCGTCTTCTAAAAGAAAAGTGGATTTAGCACCTAAGGGCGTACTTCTATTTATCATCTCTATTGAAGCCTCCACTTTTTCGGGTAATCGATCAGAATATGACCAATCCATCCATAACCATCCTACTATTAGCCCCAAAATCAGAAACGCTGCAACCTGACGAAAGGATAGCAACCATGTCTTGATTGATTTTTTAGCTACCCCATGGTTATGCTCTTTTTTGGGTTCTTTTCTGACCACATTTTCAAAAATCTCCACATAAGCTTTATCGCTTAACTCAACTTCATTTCCATAATTGAATCTCTTTATCCAATTACTAGCCTGAATGATCAATTCTCTTTTCTCCGCATGCTCAGCAATCCATCTCTCCCAAAAATGTTTGTTATTTTCGTTGGGGGTCTTCACCCATTCGATGAAAAATTCATCAGTTAAAAAATCTTCTAACTGATACTCATCATATTTCATATATTTTCTAATCAAATTCATTTCTTTTTCTGATCAATAGTCATCAATGACCTTAATGTGGTTAGGGCTCTATAAACTAATTTTCGAGCAGATTTTACCTCTGCAAAATCCATGATCTCTGCAATTTCCTTATAAGAAAACCCCTCTTCATAAAGCAGCAATATCGCCTGTCGTTGTCTAGGAGTTAAATTATCAATACACACTTTCAACTTGTTGAATTGCTCCTCGGCTCCCTCTGATACTATAAGATTACTTTCTGCAGATGTTTGAATCGGGAAAAGCCCCTCTAGTTCTATTTCACCCAATCTGACCCTATTTTTATCCAATTTAATTTGCTTCAATAATTCTCGCTGAAGACTTCTGAACAAATACCCCTTAATGGAATGAACTTCTGAAAGATCTCCTCTCTTTCCCCGCAAATAGATAAAGAGATTTTGTATGGCATCTTGGACCATTTCCTGCTCCACCCTAAACTGACATCCATAACGAAATAATAAAGGCGTGTAGGTTCGAAACAGATAATTAAAAGCCATTTCATCGCCACGATTAAAGGCAGCCCAAATCTCAGTGTCATTTTTTGACTCAAAGATTTTGACCGTCTCCTGATGACGATACATCACTTCCAAATTTTCGGTGTTTCTGTCGGGTTTATTGTTCATAAGCGAGGATAGCTAAGCCTCTTTAGCTCTAAGAGGATGCATTTTAAAAAATGACCCCAACAATTTTTAAAAAAAATACTATTTCAATATAAAATTCGGATTATTCAGGCCTAAATAATAATCTATTTGGAAGCTAGTCAAAATTTACCCATTCCTCATCCAAGGAATATGTCACTTTCACTCTTCAAATTTCTCATATTCTGAAAAGGCATTGGGCATAATTTTCGAAAAACAGTCAAAATCAATGAATTTCATTGACCGAGATTCTACTCTAAATATTAGTTTAATAATTTGCTTTTTTCCCTATTAATTCGAACTCCAAAAAAGCCCTCAAATTCGAAAGTCAAAAAACATAATGTGACTAAAGTAACAAGGATCACTATGATCAATACTTAAACTAGCAATTCTTGGATCATATTCCAAATGCAATTACCGATTAGGCGAAAAATTAAAAAAATCAACTTATCCAAAACAGTCTGAATACCAATGGAATAAACCGTCTATCCTCGAAAAACCCCATTTATATTCAAAGAAATAATATTCTAAAAAACAAAATTAATTATTTTTGTTTTACTTTATTTGAATTCAATAAGTTACAATCAGTTATTATGATTTTTTTTTGTATTTTAAATAGGAATAAATGGATTTTGATAATCAAGGGTTAGCCTCCTATGAGATCATCGGAACTCCTGCAGAGGAAATGTACGATCAAATTACGGCTATGGCAGCAGAAATTTGCCAATGCCCTGTGGGACTTATTGTGTTTTTAGAGAAGGAAAGACAATGGTTTAAATCCGTTTATGGCTTCAGTCTTAAGGAAACCCCTATAGAATATTCCATCTGCAAAAGATTTCAGGAAAAGGAAATGGATCAAATGATTATCAATGACTTAAAAAATTCTGATCATTTCTCCCAGCATCCTGCCAGACTAGAATATGGTATTCAATTTTATGCAGGTTTTCCTCTACGAGCTGAAAATGGACAAGTAATTGGATCATGTTGTGTTTTAGATTTTAAACCAAATAAATTAACTGAATTTCAAATTCGTAATCTTCAGTTATTAACCCAACAAGTCATGCAACTTTTAGCCCAACACAAAGCCTACAAACGGCTGGAAAGGGAAAAAGAAGAATTGAAATCTTGGCAAAAGATTGTCCATCAATCTGCTGAGTTAAGTAAAATCGGTGGAATTTATATTGATTTCAAAAATCAAAAAGTTGTGCTCGGCGAGCACACCAAAAGACTTTTTAATTTACATGACTCCTATTCCCTTAGCTATGATGAATACCTGAACCAAAAATTTGACCTAATTGACAATCCCCTTGGTCACCTCCTAAAAAAAATACGACAATTTGACCCCGATACCCCTACTCCATCCAATTCCTGTATTCTTAAGTTAGAAGCATTTGAAAAAGTATTTCAAATCAATTACGCAATAAATCAATCCAAGCTGATTTGTACTTTTTTGGATATTAGTGAAAACAAGAATTTGGAAGATAAAATTTTAAGTTACAAAGTGATGATGGAAGAGGTAGAGCTGCAGCGGGAAATTGGAGCCTGGGAAGTCGACACTCAAACGAATCAACTAAATTGGACTGAAAACACTTATAAAATATACGGGATTCCTCCAAATACCCCATTGGATCTCGATTATGTTAAAAGCTTCTATTCAAACATTAGCTTTTCTAGCATGGAAAGAGACTTCAATGATTGCATCAGCAAAAGACAGGCTTATAACAGCATTTATCAATTCAAGTCTCATGATAAAAAGAAGAAATGGGTAAGAGTTACCGCACGACCTCTGATTCAGGGAGGTGAAGTAAGAAAGGTTATTGGCAGCATTCAGGATATTACAAAGGATTACCAGCTAAAAGAAGAATTGACCAAAAACATCAATTTGCTCAAAGAGAAAAACAATTTTTTAACAAACCTCGCCAATAACAACAGCTTTTTCATTTATAAAATGAATCAAGAAGGAAGAATTACATTTGTGAATGAGTATTATAAGAGAACCTTTCAAAATGCAAATGAGCTCAGAATAGGAGAAAAAATAAATGATGAAGTGCTCATTGGAGAGTCCAAACTTGAAGCAATCAAGGTAGCCCAAGCAGCCTTCAGAAATAAGGGGGAAATCTATCGAGTCAAGTTAATTCAGAAAAACAACAAAGGAAAAGAGTTGACCTGTCAATGGGATTTTTCAGTTTATGAAGGAAAAAATGAAGATGAATTACTATGCATTGGGTATGATATTTCCGAATTGGAAGCAAAGACCAAACAACTACTACAAACCTCCAAACTCACTTCATTTTTTAACGGTAAACTTATAGAGTTCAATAATTTAGTATCTCATAATTTTCGCTCCCATGTTGCCAGTATTAAGGGCTTATTCAGCTTAATTGAGCTATCGAAAAGCAATGAAGAAAAATTCGAGTTTCTAAACCTCGCCAAGGGATCCTTAGAAACTTTAGATGAAACCCTCTTTAACCTCAACTCCATTACTGATTTAAATTTACCTAATGAAACAGAGGTAGATCCCATTAATTTAAACTTCTTTTTCCTTCAAATCATCAAAAACTCCTTTCCATTTCTTTTGACAAAGGACCATAGGTTCAGGTTTGAAGTAGCTGAGGATTTAATTATCCTCAATTTTCCTGAATATTTAAAAATCATAGTTATCCAGATTTTATCCTTTGGGTTCAAGTCAAGGCCCGAAAATGAGCCTTATTGGCTTTCAATTAAAGCTTATCAAAAAGACACCGACTTTATCCATATTGATATCTCTAATAATTCCAAGCAAGCCTTCAAAATGGAAGAGCAAGAATTCGCTCATTTCCGGGACGACAAGTGGAAAATCAGCTCGGCTCAAAACCTGATGAAATTCCTTGGCGGTAGATTAACTATCAATAACGACGGCGCTAACAGCATAACCTTCAAACTATCCCTACCAAATGGCAATTAAAAGAATACTTATCCTTGACGATGATCCTATCAGCATTTTGATTTCAAAAAAAAGACTGGAAGCAGAGGGGATTTTGAACGATGAAATTGCTTACGAATCCTTTACTGACCCTAAGGAGGCTATCAGTTTCTTCCAAAATAGGGAGGAAGAAAACTACTATGATTTTCTATTGCTTGATATCAATATGCCCGAAATCGATGGATTCCAATTCTTAAATAGAATCGAGCCTTTAAAGCCTAAAAATCTAAAGGTATTCCTCTTATCCTCCTCAATCTCTCCAAATCACATTGAAATAGCTACACAATATAGCTTGATCAAACATCAGTTCACAAAACCTCTGGACGAAAACAACCTTAGGATATTCAAAACCCATTTTAACATGGAATAAAATTTAAAAGAAATTCTCCCCTTCAATAGGCAAGAGAAATATAAAAAGTTGGCTCTATGTGGAATATAGTGGGTAGTCGAATTTGAGTTTCCCAGCAATGAAATAAATCATGTTAATGTAGTTGTCAATGTTCCTGTACCCTCTGGCTCTTTTTTTGGCTAACTGTATTTTGGAATTAATGCCTTCGAGGACTCCGTTGTTTAAATTGGTTTCTGTATAGCTTACAATTCCGAACCAATGTGCCTGTATGGTTTTGGCCGCCTCCATGAACGGGAATATCTTGGATTCTTTTACAAGGTCACACCAATAGGAAAGGTATGCAGCAGCCTCTTCTTTGTCCTTAAAGTCCCAAAACTCGTTGAACAGTTCTTTGAGCCTATAAGCATTGGAAATGCTGGGCA
>NZ_FNAC01000004.1 GCF_900101705.1 Algoriphagus faecimaris
TAGCGCAAGGCGTCTTTTAAAAAATCAACCTCAACTTTAAGCTTGCCAATGGTTTTGAGCAATTGGTCTTTCTCTTCATCGGCCGGATCTTTCTTGTTTCTGCCGCCTTTTTCAAAGACCTCTTCGGCGCCGTTGAGAAACTCACGTTTCCAGTTGCTGAGCTGCTGGGGTGCCAGTTCATACTTCTGAGCAAGCTCGGCAAGTGAGGAGCGCTCTTTCAACAGTTCCAAAACCACCTTGGTCTTGAACTTCGAGGTAAATTTTCTTCGTGTGGTCATCACAGTAAATTTAAAGGTTAATTTTTAACTTAATTTACTGCCCCAATTTTTGGGGTATGCTCACAATCTTAACAGGATCTTGCTGCTGGTTTAAAGATTGTGATGAGGATAACCCCTGTCTTGAGTCAATTCAACATAATATGGTACTTTATGCAAACTACTTTTATGATGGTTCTGGAATACCTGAATTAAATATTTTAAGGGATAAATCCTCACAGGAAGTGATTATTGAATCAATACCACAAATAGGCGTAGAAATGGGGCGGTTTAACATTTTTTATCCTGCAGTAATTTTAAAGAAGGATCGTCAAGTCTTTAAAATTTTAAATTTTTCAACAGAAAAAAAAGAAAATGGGTGCTGGGTTGTTGATGATGAGAATAAGCTTTCTCCTTCCAATTCCAAAAGCTTAGATATTATATTGGTATTAGATGTTAGCAGTTCTTTAAACGAGAATTTGGAAAAAATTAAAAGTTCTGCAAATCAAGTAATAAGATCTATCCTTCAAAGCAATAGTTCTTTGCGAATCGCCGTAATTAAATTTTCTAGAGGGGCTTTAGGTTCTGGCTTTACTTCTAATTCATTTGATTTAAACTCATTCATTTCAACTGAACAAATATATTCATCTCCAGACATTGGTAATTATATTTTGGAGAGGAGACCAGAGACTTCATTATATGAAGCTATAGAATTGGCAATTGATAAACTGGGCGATTCAAAAGCTAAAGGTAAGGGTATTTTGGTCTTCACAGATGGGCTTAATAACTTTCAATTTAATCCTTTAAATCAATCCCCTGAAAATATTATAAATAAGATGAAAGAACGAGATATTTCGACGTTTACAATTGGCTTCGAAGGAAATCAAGGCAGTGTAAATAGAATAGCTTTACAGAACATTTCAGTAAATGGAGATTATTCTTTTCCTACAAGTATCGATGACTTAAATGATGTTTTTGTCAGGTTTTCGAATAACATTGCAACAGTATATGATTTCACCTATAATACAAGTAATTCTGCACTTTCAAAGCCAATTGAGTATAGATTTTTATTTAATACAGAAAGAGTAAACTAAAGGATCTTATCTACTACTCTACCACCTTCTCCCCCAAACCCGCCGAATTCTAATTCTCGATTCTAGATCTTCAAAAGTGTCTGCATCTTCATCTTGCAGGCACTTTTTTGCTTTTGAAGTAAGGGTACTTGCATGTAAAAAGAATAATTCACTTTAAAAGCAGGTCTTATGAAAAGATTTTTACTAGTTCTATTCGGCTTTTTGATAAGCTGTAGTATTCTCCAAGCTCAAAATGCTGGGGAATTGGATTTGAGTTTTAATGCGGATGGAGTGGGGTTTGGAGAAGGAACGAATGGTACGGTAAGAGCCTCTGCAATCCAGCCCGATGGCAATATTCTTATTGCCGGGGAGTTTAGAGTTGTCAATGGAACAGCTAGAAATTTTATTGCCCGACTAACTCCGGAAGGCAGGGTTGATTATTCCTTTGACCCCGGTTCTGGGGCAAATCTTCCTATTTTTGCTATGGAACTCCAGGATGATGGTAAGATTTTGATTGGAGGTGATTTTACCTCCTACAATGGAGTTTCTCGTAATCGGATCGCCAGACTCAATTCCGATGGAAGTTTGGATGAATCTTTTAATCCGGGCTCAGGGGTTCTTGGCTCAGTTAATACAATTTCCGTGCAAGGAGGAAGTATTTTTGTCGGGGGAAGTTTCCAATCATACAACGGAGAACCAAGAAGTAATTTTGTTGCGCTTACATCAGTAGGTTCTATTAATTTCTTTTTTAATCAGTTTCTGACTTTTAATGGATCAATTCAAAAAATAATCCGCCAACCTGATGGCCATATTCTTGTTTTTGGCGCATTTTTCCAAGTAGACGGAGTCTCGCGAAACCGAGTAGCACGAATTACTCCTGAGGGAAGGTTGGATGGTTCTTTTAATCCTGGATCGGGAGCCAATTCTTTGGTTCGAACTGCTATTCTACAGGCAGATGGCAAAATCGTCTTTGGAGGAGACTTTACAAGTTATAATGGGCAAACAGCAAATCGCCTGGCTAGAATAAATTCGGATGGAAGTTTTGATAATACTTATAATTCAAGTGGTGCAAACTTTCAAGTATGGAATATTCAGGCACAGCCCGATTCCAAAATACTGGTTTCTGGTTCATTTTCGGTTATCAATGGAGTTTCCAAAATTGGGTTGGCTCGCTTGAATAGTGATGGCTCCCTCGATGAGTCCTTTGACTCAGGTACAGGAACGAATGGACCCGCTCGTACATTTAGCTTTCTTCAAAATGGAGACATATTCTTAGCCGGAGGCTTTAATTCTTACAATGGACCAACTTCCAGAGGCCTTGCTCTGATCGATTCAGAGGGAACCTTAAAATCGCAATTTAATCCAGAGTCTGGTGCTAACAATCAAATAAGGGCGATGAAGTTACTTTCAAATGGAAATATTCTTATTGGTGGGGATTTCACCTCTTACAAAGGAAATACCATTAATCGGTTAGCCAGACTAACTCCCACCGGAGAATTAGATTTAAATTTCAATTCTGGGCCCGGGCCAGATAATTTGGTTTTTAGTCTTGATGAGGGCTTGAATCAAAAAACCTATATCGGTGGACTATTTTTAAATGTGAATGGAGTGCCCAGAAATCGAATTGCCCGATTTAATCCGGACGGTACCTTAGACAATAACTTCGACCCTGGAATTGGTCCTAACAATACAGTTAATCAAGTTGTTGAACTACCAAACGGAAAAGTTCTTATAGCAGGGCTTTTTACTCAATACGGTGGTGTTCCGGTGAAATATATCGTAAGACTAAATAGTGATGGTACTTTTGATCCTACATTTGATACAGGCGAGGGTCCTAATTCTGGAATCGTCAGCTTTTTGGTTCAGCCTGATGGAAAAATTTTAATCAGTGGTTTTTTTACTTCGGTTGATGGGGCTCCTAGAAATTACCTTGCGAGATTAAATTCGGACGGAAGTTTGGATACATCTTTTGAGGTTGGATTGGGTGCAAGTACAACTGTTTTATCCTTGGATTTACAGCCGGATGGCAAAATATTAATTGGAGGATTCTTTGTTTCCTATAATGGGATTTCGAGAAATCGAATTGCAAGACTCAACCCGAACGGGTCACTAGACACTTCATTTGATCCTCAACTAGGAGCGGAAGGAGCCGTAAGAGCAATTCAAGGGCAAGAAGATGGGACTATTTATATCGGAGGGGACTTTTTCAACTATAACGGAACAAGAGTGAATTATTTTGCCAAGCTGACATCAGAAGGATTATTAGATCCAGAATTTGCTAATGAAATAGGAACAAGTTCAACAGGGGTAAATACGATTCAGGTCCAAGAGGACGAGAATATTTTGATTGCTGGTTCATTTACCAGCTATGGAAATATCGGTAGGGGAAGAATCGCCCGAGTACTTGGGGAAAGTCAGATTATTGAGGTAAATAAGCCTATTCTTTCACAAGAAAGCCTTACAGATGTGATTGGGGATTGTCAGGTGGTTTTTGAAGATTTGATTATTCCAACGGCCAATGATGTAGAAGACGGAATCATTCAAGGAGAGACTGATTTATCTATATTCCCTATTACTACCCAAGGATTAACGACCATCACTTGGACCTACACCGACAGTGATGGAAATAGTATTTCCCAAGACCAATCGATTATTCTTGAAGACATTACTGCTCCAGTTCCAGATGTAGAAGAATTACCGACGATTGAGGCTACATGTTTCATTGAAATCGGAAGTCCTACAGCCACGGATGCCTGTAAGGGAACCATCCAGGGACAAGCAGATCGAGCCTTGACATTCACTGAAACGGGGGATTATACCGTCACTTGGACCTATGATGATGGGAACGGAAATACCAGCTCTCAAACTCAACGGGTTATATTCCAGGCTGATGAAGGACCATTCTGGATTACTGAAGAGGGAGCTTTGGATCAGACTCTGACTTGTCCAACAGAGGAAGAAATCCAGCAATCCTTCTTTGCGCAGGTTCCTCAGCCTGGATCTCTTTGCTTCCCCATATTTGTTCAACTTGATGGGCAGCCAGTTTTCGAACCCACGGATGATCAAGGAAATGGGGTTTACTTGGTCAATTGGTATGCCAGAGACCCGCTTGGAGCAAGAATCGATTACACGGTAAGGATTACTATTGTTCAAGGTGGGCCTCCTGTTCCGGTAGTGGATGAACTGCCGATACTTACTGCATCATGCTCAATCGAGGAGATTCAGGCACCTATTGCTTTGGATGGTTGCTCTGGGGATGAAATTTTAGGAATTACAACCGACCCAACGAGCTATTTTGAACAGGGTACATTTACTATCACATGGACCTATGATAGTGAGAATGGAAACACATCCAGTCAATCCCAAACCATAATCATTGAAGACTCCACACCTCCCGTTCCAGATGTAGCTGAGCTTCCAATTATTACTGCCGAACTATCTGCCACTGTTGAAGCACCTTCGGCAACCGATAATTGCGCTGGAAATCTTCTTGGAACTACAGTTGATCCAATCACTTTTACTGAAGTGGGAGAATATACAGTTACTTGGAATTTTGATGATGGAAATGGAAACAGCACTTCGCAAATTCAACTGATCACCATCACAGGCCCATTGAATCCAGAAGAGGATCTTACTCCACCTGTGGTAAGAACGCAAAATGTGAATGTGATTTTAGGATCGAATGGCCAGGGAACTTTATCTCCTGCTGAAGTAGATAATGGATCCACAGATAATTTGACCCTACCGGAAAATCTTAGCTTGAGTTTGAGTAGGACTAATTTCTCCTGCAACGATGTAGGTCAACCAATAGAAGTAACATTGACGGTAATCGATGAAAATGGGAATGCTGCATCTGGAGTTGCTTTGGTAAGCGTGCTAGATCAAACTCCACCGGAGCTCTCATTAAAAGATATCACAATCGATTTAGATGAAAGTGGTAGCGCTACTCTTTCTGCTTCTAGTTTTGATCAGGGAAGTAAGGATAACTGCAGCATTGTCAATTGGGTTCTAAGCCAGTCCGAATTTACCTGTAATGATATTGGAGTGGTGGAAGTGGAAGTAACGGCAATTGATCTTGGAGGAAATGCAAGTTCGGCAACTGCAAATGTCACAGTAAGAGACCGAATAAGCCCAAGTTTCATTGATTTGCCGAAAAGTATTAGTCTGACATTGGCAGAGGGAGAAGAATATGTTATTCCTGATTTCTCCAGCTTTGCGGTAGATAATTGTGAAATTGTTTTCTACGAACAGTCTATCCCTGCAGGAACCCTAACCACGAATTCAGGGAAATATGATGTTTCGATCAACATTGCTGATGCCAGTGGAAATACTGCTAAAGCTACAGTTAAAATCTCGCGCTCGGCTCCCAAAATAAAGAAGAGTTCAAAACGCATCCTCTCCGACCTTATCACCGTCGACTGGAATACGCCAATTGAAACCGTTCAAAAAGAATTGGATCAGCAAAGTGGGGACTGGTTTGACGGAAGACAGATTCCACTGATTTTGGATGAAGCTGGCTATGAACCGCTAACCCCAGGCCTGTATATCCTGAATGCTAAGTTGTCTGAAAATGACTGGTTTGAACTGGATGAGGCCGCGCAGATCCAAGTGTTGGTAAAAGAAAAGCCTTTGGCAAAGGATATTTTGGCCATCAATTCCAAGTTTGCAATGGAATTGAAAGCAGGAACGAAAGTAGCCGATCTCAAAACTATTGATCCGGCGGATGATATCCATCTGTATGAGTTGGAAGCGCATGATCAGTTGGAGTTGAGAGAAAATCAACTGATTTGGAAAGGTGGACCTGTGCCAGCTATTCTTAAATTCCAAGTTTCCAGCACCGACCGGGCCGGTCAGACCATCTCGAGAGAGATTACCCTCACCGAGGAGTTGAAATTCGGTGAATTCTTGATCTTCCCGAATCCGGCAGAGAATCAGACTCAGATTTTGGTGGAGTTGGATCAGCCAGCACAAGTAAGTTTGAGGGTCTTCGATGCAACGGGACGCTTGGTGATTTCCGATCAGTTTATGCGGGAAGAGACATTTGTGCAGACTTTGGACTTGATGGGAATTGCACCGGGACTGTATACGATTCAAGTTCAAATGGGTGACTTCTTCATGACCGGGCGACTGATCAAAAAATAGAAATAAGCTTCTTGAATTCAAAAAGCCAGTTCCAATAGGGGCTGGCTTTTTCAATTTTCAATGACCAAGTTCATTATTCAATTTGTTGATTGAAAATCACCTAAATCTCCCTCCCCAATTTTCTCCTCAATTTTCCCTTGCTGTAGCCATTCCAGATGCTCTGCACCTCTCCCTCGGGATTAATCAGGACAAAAGAGGGGAAAATTTCGATCTCAAAGAGTTTGGTCGCTAGGCTGTTTCTATCCCAGAGACTGGTCCAATTCATCTGGGATTTGTGATCTTTTTGGATTTCCAACCAAGTTCTCCGGGTTCGGTCATTCCAGATGGTGACAAACTCCACTTGGTCAGCTAATTCACGCTGCAGTTCGATGAGTTCTGGTAAAGCCTTTACGCAACCTGCACATCCTGTAAAAGAAAAATCCAACAGCACGTATTTTCCTTTTTGATCACTTAGTGAAAAATCCGAACCCGCTTTGCTTTCCAAGGTAAATTCGGGTGCCAATTCACCGATTTGGGCACGAGCCATGGTATTCAAACTGAGATAAGTCTTGACCTCGTCGATTTCCCAAGATTCTTCAAACTCATTGGGGATTTCAGAAAGCAAATTCATTAATTCTTCATCGCTAAAAATTTGCTTAAAGGAATTCAACATTCGAATCCCTACCAGTTTATCCAGATTTTTAGCAATCAGTTCCTTCTTAATTTCACTTTCAGCTGTCGTGATTTCTGATTGGAGAGCGGTGAAGGGATGCTCGGGACTTAGCGTCCATGTATCGGGATCATTTACTTTTCCAGTGAGCGTGTATTCCCCTTTTTCCAGCCAAAATATTTTACTTGAATGGATTTTTCCTTTGGTGGAAATGTAATACATGGTAAGGGTTTTTGGTCCGGGGAGTGAATCGATGTTTACAAAATCATACCTTTCTCCAAAAATATCAAAAACCTCTTCTCCGTGTTGAATACGTAAAAATTGATTCCCTGAAAACTCAGCCTCGAGTTTGCCTTTAAGCTGGGTTTGTGAGAAAGAAGAAAATGAAATACCAAAAGAAAGAAGAAAAGCCAAAGCAATGCGCATAAGAAAAGAATTTTTAGTATTCACGGAAATTTCGGGATTTGGGTTTTGAATTAAAGGGCAGTATCTAAAAAGCTTAGAATTTTTTGAAAAATACTTGTCACTTTCATCCCAAGTCAAGGACAATAATAACCATCAAATAAACCAGTTTTAGGAAATTTCGGTTTTTAAGTAAATTAATCTAACTTTATAAAAAGGGTTTTCATATGGATTTAAAAATCACCATAGAGACAAATAAACAGGAACTGGTTGAAAAAATTCTCGATTTGTTGAAAGGTGAATCTGCATCTATCAAACTCGAGACTGCTCAACAAATTGAGTCAAAAAACATTGGTGATCTTCTGGATCAACTTTCCAAAAATCACCCAATAAAGTCGATTAAAGATCCAGTTTCTTGGCAACAGGAAATTAGAGAAGAAAGAGCGCTTCCGTTTTAGATGATTTTACTGGACAGCAATATTATTATTTATTCCCTGTCTCCAAGCTTCCAACAGGTGAGAGAAATTTTGAAAGGAAAATCAATTTTTTGTTCTGTAATAAGTAAAATCGAAGTGCTAGGATATTCCAAACTATCTCAGAACGAATTAAATGGATTTATAAAGCTTTTCGATGCTTTGCCCATTATTCAAATTTCAAACTCAATTGTTGAGTCTGCTATAAAACTTCGTCAAAAAAGAAAGATGACTTTGGGAGATGCCTTAATCGCTGCTACAGCAATCGATTACAAGTTGGAACTTATAACTGCCAATACAAAAGATTTTGATTGGATAAAAGAGATTAAGTTAAACAATCCGTTGATTTAAATTGGTAAAGTTGTTCCTTTTGGCTTAAAGCTGAATTGAATTCCGAAATAGAATTAAAGTAATGATATAAACATCTACTTTTGGTATTAAGCAAAAGAAGAAATTTGATAATTTTTTATCCTTCAACACTGCAAATTAAGTTTGCCCATTGTTCATTGTTTTCCTTCAACACGCACTTTCGCTCCCGTCATCAAGATTCTTCGGTAGCCGTTTTGAGTATCTGAACTCACTTCTTTGCCCAAAATTTTGACCTGTGAATAGCTCTCTGGAATTTCGATCGAAAGCCCCCACTTCTTCTGGCTTTGCTCGACTTCGAGGATCAATTGATTTCCAGATTTTTGATAGTTTAAGGAAATTTCATTTTCCCCGATTTGTACGTTTTGGATCGAGGCATTTTCCCAATTGCTGGGCATCTGAGGGCGGATGTGGATAACTTTATTTCCAGCATCAGGTTGAATACCAAAAAATTGGGTCACGATCGGCACGGCATAGCTGTATAGATTCCAAGCTTGAGTAAACATCCCGTAATCAGGAGAAACCTCATATATCGATCCCGGCAGCGCAAAGCCGAAACTTCGAGTCATCCGCTGCAAATAATCCAAGGCTGCATCGGGATTTCCATAGTTGTTTTCTCCAATGGCGGAAACTCCTGTTGGCAAAGTCATGACCGCACCGGTGTAGGAAAAGACCTTACTTCCAGAAAATGAACCCTCTTCCGATTCGGCGCTCTCATCCCGATCGATTCCCGTCACAAAAGTGCCAAATGGGTTAGTATACTTCCGGGCGGTCATCAAGGCAATTTTAGCTTTATCCACATCGGATATCCCTACCTCCATCGGAGTGTTGACCACCCAGTTATGGTAGAGTACAAAGCCCTGTTTTTGGTCTTTGGGCAATGTGGATAACTTTTCTTTGGTCGCTTTCAATTCAGCCACCGCCCAGGGTTTATCCAAGGTATCGGCTCGAATAATCGCCCCATCGATCAAGTGAAGTGCCTCTTCAGTTGTGCCGATAAAATCAGCATAACTTCCAAACTCTTCCACCCAAAATTCGCTGTTGATCTTGTCTGCAAGGGCTTCGGCTGTCTGTTGATAACTTTCTGAAAGGTCTGTTTTTCCCAGAATTTCAGCCATTTTTGCTGCATCTGCAAAGGCTTTGTAGCTGTAAGCTGCCACATCGATCATCTCGGATTCCAGTCCATGGATTTCCATCATGCCATAGCCGTCGGCCAGCAAATTTCCGTCTTCGTCGTTTTCTTCCAATAGCCATTTCAGCCCTTTTTCCACAGCCGGAAAATACTTTTCCAAAAACTCCCGATCCCCTGTCCAGCGATAGACTTCCCAAATTGTCGAAACCCACTGAGGAGTTTCATTAATATTCCCGGGGTTGAATACGACTCCATTGGTGGAGGCCTCGTGGATGATGCGGCCGTTGCCGTTGGTTTTTTCGGAAAGATTGTGGATCAATTCCATCGTACTATACACCAAGTCTTTTCTGCCGGTGGCGATCAAACCTTGAATCGTGTACTCGCTATCCACTCCAAAAAACCAGGGATAATCAGGCAATCCGGCTCCAAAACCACGACCCATCCCGGGCACTTCCCGCACCAACCAATCGGTATTGTATTTGGTCCATTCGTAGGCTTTTTGGAGTTGCTTGTCTGGAATGTCGATTTGGGATTTTTCGAAAATGTCCCTATATCTTGATTTTTTTTCGTACCAGTCACTGACAAAATTTTCTCGCAAATCAGCTATGGTTTCCATGGCTTTGAGTTCACTTTCAGTTGATCCTGCAATAAAAATGGGCACCACCAATTCGGAATTCGCTGGAATCGCAATATTTACTGCAAAGGTAGCAGATGCTCCTTTTCCTTTGGACTCAAAGGCACAAACGGATTCCCGAGGACTAATAGGAATGCCGGCCTCGGTTCCCCAAGTGGTGTACCAATCATTTCCTTCATCCTTGGCAGTAAAAGTTCCTGTCAATTCATTGAAGGAAATTTGATCTTCCTCATCGTTCATTCCATTTTCTTCTCCCAGCCAGACAGGCCTTAAATCTACTTGAGCATTCCAAGCGAAGTCAAAATTAGACTCAAACGCTCCATTATTTTCAAAGCGGTACAAAACCACCATACCTTCTCGCCCATCCGGCACAAAATGAAGGCGCTCCACATTCAGTCCTTTGGCTATCTCTTCATAGTTGATCACATTGCTGATGGGATAGTTGGTGAAAGTTTGGGCATTTTCGAGGCATTGAGCCTGTCCATCAAAGGATAATTCAGCCGAAAAGCCATCCATCAATTTAATTGGATGCAACCAAATCCCTCCCATTTCACCTTCTACATGCCAGCCCAAATCGGGAAAACTGCCATCCTGATGTCCGACCAAATACAATCGGTCTCCGGCGGCCACAAAAGGGGAAGACAAGTAGGTTTCTTTTCCGATGAGCCCTTGCATATCTTGAATTTCCTCGAAAATAGTCGAGTAGGAATCGGAATTTTGCTGGCAAGAATAAAGCATTCCCATCAGTAGTATAAAAAGGTATGGCTTCTTAATCATCGGTTTTCAAATTTTGATAGAAGTTAATGGAAGTGATTTTCAAGTTCTAGGGCTTAGATTGATTTTCTCACAAAACCTTTCCTATTTCCCGCCAAGTAATCAGTTTGATATTATTTTCTTCAATTAATCTTTTGGCTTTTTCGCTGGTAAAGAAATCATAATCCTGCTGTCTCCATGGTGCATGAAAGGAATCATGTCCTGCTGTCACGGCATTCATTTCCACGTCATCAAAGGCCAAATGGATCAATAGTACATGGACACCGGAAGGAAGGTTTTCCAAGGCTTCTGTATAAAATTTCTCCATTCCCTTTTCATAAGCTTCTTCATCTGCCATGATGATCTGATCAATGATTGGGAGTTTATCCACATTCATTCCCGTAAATAGGTCGGGATTAGGCCGAATTAGCCCTTGATACAATTCCCGGTTGATCATGGCCGGAATATTATTTTCCAAAGCGAGCTTGACATAGACTCGAAAATATTCTGGCCTACCAAAAAACATACAACCCATGTGAGAATCCAAGTGCGTAATGTCAATTCCCATGGCTTTAGCAGATTGAATTTGTGCTCGAACCTCCATTTCTACTTCTTCGGGGCTGGCATATTCGCTGACTTCGGCACAAGATGGATACATGTGTCCGACCGAGTTAGCCAACCCGGGCACTGCTTTTCTGCCAGCTTCTGGTCCCCAATTGTAATGCAGCCATTCGTTGGTCAGCGTGATGTGGATGCCGATATCAGGGTTTTCAATTTCCTTTGCCATTTGCGCTACTTCAGAAGACCATGCGGTGGGTACCATCATACTTGTAGAAGTTACCAAACCCTTTTTCATCGCCTCAAATGTCGCTCGGTTTTGAGAATGAGACACCCCCACATCATCACCGTGGATAATCAAAAGCTTGGCGTCTGGAGGGTAGCCCAATTTTTCTTGTAAGGTTTGCCCCATACTCCAAGTGGGGATGATTAGCAGGATAAGCAAAAAGAATGGGGGCTTTTTCATGACAAGTTGGATTTGAAGTCAAATTAATGAATTTCCAGGAAAATGAATTTTTAAATTCCACCAAACACTATGCATCAACAGGCTGTTTTGCAAGCATGAAGTACAGGAGAATAATTGTATGGTTTCGAAATGATTTGCGTCTTTTGGATAATGAGACGCTATTCAAAGCCTCCGAAATGGGGTCCGAAATCATTCCTGTATATTGCTTTGACCCGAGGCATTTTGAAAAGACAGAATTAGGCTTTCCGAAAATAGGAGCCTTCCGCGCCAAATTTCTTTTTGAATCGATTGAGGATCTTAGGACTCAGTTGAGGGAAAAGGAAGCAGACCTTCTTTTGCTTCGAGGAAAGCCGGAGGAAGAACTTGTGACATTAGCTGAGCGGCTCAAAGCAGATGCTATCTTTTTTTCCAGAGAGGTTACTGCTGAGGAGCGGAGGGTAGATCGATCCTTGGAAAAAGTATCCTGGTCCAAAGGAATCGCAACAGAGAGTTTTTGGCAGAGCACTTTATATCATATTGATGATTTGCCTTTTCCGATCAATCAAACGCCCGAGATTTTTACCCAATTTCGGAAAAATGTGGAAAAACTTTCTGAGGTGAGGGCGAGTTATCCACACCCTAAGAAATTGAATTTTCCCCGAAACTTGATCCCGATTAGTGGTGAAGTTCCGGAAATGGAAACCTATGGATTGGAGGAGCCTGGGTTCGTGCGCGAAAAGGTGATGGAGTTTGATGGTGGAGAGCGCGCCGGGCTTGGGCGAATCCAGTCCTATTTTTGGGATGGGGATCATTTGAAATCCTACAAAGAGACACGGAATGGATTGATTGGGGCAGATTACAGTTCCAAATTTTCACCATGGCTAGCCTTGGGCTGTATTTCTCCTCGGGTCATATATGAGGAGGTAAAACGATACGAAAAAGAGCGAAAAAAGAATCAAAGCACTTATTGGTTGGTCTTTGAGTTGATTTGGCGGGACTATTTCCGGTTCATCTGCAAAAAGCATGGGGATCAAGTTTTCCACATCGGAGGGATCAAAAATACAAAGGACTCCTGGAGAAGGGATAGTGCTGATTTTCAGCGCTGGTGTGAGGGGCAGACAGGAGTCCCTTTTGTGGACGCCAACATGCGTGAATTAAAACTGACTGGATTTATGTCCAACCGAGGAAGGCAAAATGTAGCCAGTTTTTTGGTCAATGACTTGGGAATTGACTGGACTTGGGGAGCGAGTTATTTTGAAAGTCAGCTGATCGATTACGATGTCTGCTCCAATTGGGGCAACTGGATGTATGTCGGTGGCGTGGGAAATGATCCTCGGGAAAATCGGTATTTCAATATTCTTCGTCAGGCGAAAAATTATGACAAAAATGGTGACTATGTGCGGCTTTGGGTTCCTGAAATTTCGAAAATAAAAGGGTTTGGTATTCAGTACCCGTGGGAGTTTTCCACATCAAAATTGAACGAGAAGGGAATCCAATTGGATAAGACTTATCCACAGCCTATGGTGAAATTGGAAGGGGTGTTTTAAATTTTAATCGGTTAATTTTTCTTCAATTTACAATTCACATTTGCCCCTAAAGCTTTATTGACTTTTCTTCTTGGATAACCTAGCTATTGCCAATTTGTAGGCTTTAGGATAATTTCTTATGGTTTGGATTAGAATATTCTTATAGGAGATATCTAAAAATCTATTCAAAACAACCATTTTGATCAATGCTGTCAGGCCAATAGCTGAAATGACTCCTATTGCAGCCCCAATGAGCCCTAGCTTATCTATAAAAAACCAAGATAATCCCAATCCATAAATCAAAGTCCCAAAAACCAAGATCATATTGTAGGACGGTTTGCCGATAGCGTCCAAAAAGACTCCTGCCTGACGATCAAGCGGCTTCACAACTGCCACCAATGAGATCAGTTGAAGATAAGGAACTGCTTCAAGATAATCTTCGCCTGCAATTATTAGAATAATATATTTAGCAAAAAACACAGCAAATAAGATGAATATCAGACTAAAACTAAACATAGAGGCGACAGTAAATTCATAAATTCTCGCCACTTCTACATAATTTTTTTGATCGGAGGCTTCACTTGCTTTTGGAAAAGAAATCGAGGATATAGAGTTGATAGGTATATCCAAGAGATTAATTATTCTGCCTGCCGAATTGGCTAGTGCCACTTGTATAGGAGAAAGTAAAGCCCCCAATAAAAATTTGTCCATACTACTTGTGAGCATGGAGATAAGATTTGTTCCAAATACAAATTTTCCAAAGTGAAAAATCTTTGAAATCCACTCTTGATGCCAGCCCCATACTAGTCTAAACTGATGTCTCACTTGGTACTGGGAACTCAGGTAAGCAAAAACAAAAGCTAGGTTGAAATACCAAGCCAATTGGATAAGTGTAAGAGAGTTCTTTGAGAGGTAGAAGTAAACTACAATCAAGAAAAAAGGGACACTTCTACTAATTCCTGCAAAAAAGTAAGATCTAAAATTGAAAGTACCCTGCATCAATATTAGATTATGAGAGTGTGGGATTAGCAGGGGGAGAAAAAGACAGTGGATGTTGATTAGAGATTTTAGGCCAGGGGATTGGAAAGTTGACTCCATCCATGAGGCTGAAGTTAAAAGACAAATAATAATGAGCACTGTAAGAATAGTGTTTAGCCAAATTGCAGACATCTGGATTTTTGCCAGTTCTTCATTTTCTTTACCAACCACAAACTTTATCATGCCATTTTGGATGAAGCCATTTCTTGCCATTTCTACTATGGAGGCAATGGTGATAAATAAAACCCACACACCGAAATCTTCCTTAGAAAAAATTCTAACCAAGATCATGAAGCCCAAAAAGCCCACAAAGAAATCAATGCCCCTGTGGAGCATGGAGTAAAATCCACTACTAAGCCAATATCCAGATTTTGACATTTTACTTAAAAGCTGCTGCGGTTTGGTAGGCCTCTAAAACAATGGTAGCGCTTTGATCAAAACTGAAATGAGGCACACGTTCAAAACCTTTTTCGATGAGAGATTTTCTAAGTTTGGGGCTTTGAAGTAGTTTTTCGATTGCTTCAGCTATTTCCAAAGGCTTATATGGGTCAATAATCAGGGCTGCATCATTAGCTACCTCCGGCATGGAAGAAGTCGTCGAGGTAATTACGGGACAGCCGCAGGCCATAGATTCTAGAATAGGTAATCCAAAACTTTCTCTAAGAGAGGGGTAAAGAAATATTTCTGCTCCACTGTAGATGTATGGGAGGTCTATATTGGGTATGTATCCGGTCAAATGAATTTGTTTTCGGAGGTGAGGAGCCTTGATTTCAGCTAATATTTTTTGGAGCTCAGATTCGCCAAAGTCTGGCATGACCAAATCAAAATCCAGTTTTTCTCGACTAGATAAAATTTTTAATGCTTCAAGTACGCCAGGTAGGTTTTTTTTTGGATCGGTATTCCCCAAAAATAGGATGTATCTTTCAGGGAGACCATACTCCTTTAATTTTTGATTGACCTCAACTTTTTCTTTTGGCATAAAGTGATTCGCTACACCGTTGTAGGTGACTTTTACTTTATCAGGGGAAAACTTAAAGTATCGATCTATTTTATCTTTTTCAAATTTGGAGACTGTAAAAATAGTATGGCTTTCTTTGACCACTCGCGGGACATTCCATCGGCGATAGAGGTTTCCAATCCGCTGATACCAAGATCCCGAGAAAATATTGATTTTTTCGAGATAGATAATGTCGTGAAGAGTAAGTAATAAAGGCACAGGGCAGGAGGTAGGGGCGGTATTGCTAGTACAGTGCAAGACATCGAGCTTGTATTCAACGGCTGCTTTTCTGAGGTGTTTTTGTTCCCAAATCGGATAGGGACTTTTTTTTAATTCTACGAGTTTAAAGTTGGCAGTCTCTTCGATCGCTTTAGGGTCTTCATCGGGATTGACAAAAATGAAATAGTCATTTATCTGATCAATTTTTTGGAGAGACTTGATCAGCTGTATGGTAACGATATCCATACCATGTTTTTTCTTTCTAAAGATCCGCTGTGCTTCTATTCCTATTCTCATTTTTTTTCCTCTTTGTTTTCAGAAATAGTACCATGTGGTGTGTGGATAAAGGTCTTATTGGCTCCTTTCAATTTAAATAGTAATTTAAACATGGTGAAAATGGAAGTGGGCAATTTTAGAATAGCTAAAAAGAGTTCCTTATTGACAAACTGCCTCGGGATACTAATCAAAATCGCAAAATAGCCAATAAGTAAAATACCAAACCAAAAAGAAGGAGCCGGAGCGTTTCCATGGATAAAAGATATGAGCCACAAAACAGGTAAGATTCCTATCAAAATAACCCTAGGAATAACTGCCATTTGAAAGACTTTATCAAAATAATCTATATTTCCTTTTGTGAGAAGCTGAGTGATTCCCGAACCAAAATGTTTTTTAAGGTAGGTAACTTGAGCAGATAGCCAGCGTTTACGCTGATTTTCCAAAACCGCTGCTTGCTGGATTTTTTCATCGTAAACGATGGCGTTTTGCGCATATCCTACTCTGATTTTGTTTTTAAGCAGATATAGCTCCATTTCTTTATCAAATCCCCCTACCGCGGTCAATTGTCGCATGACTCGCTCGTAGAGCTTAAATTCCAGCCCCATCGCAGAGCCAATGATAGCAGAACTTAAACCAAGGGATCGATGTCCTTTTCTAAAAATATGATTGTTTATTCCTTCGCTGATTCCATCTAGGATGGCCAGCTCATTATTTTTGTTTTTGGCTGTTCTTTGGCCTTGGACGACCTTAATGCCGCTGGTGAAAGCTATATTCATTTCTTTCAAATAGTCCTCTTTTGCTACATTATCTGCATCAAAGACAATGGCATAATCATATCCTGAAGGAGATACGTCTAGGGCCTTATTGAGTGCTTTTGCTTTGGTGCTTTTTTCAAACTTTACCTCGACTACTTGTAGTGGAAGAGTTTTCAGCTGATCTATTGTTTCTTTTTTAAGAGAATCTGCAATAATGACGACATGGTAGAGATCTATGGGGTAGTCGATTTGCAGGGATTTTTGAGCAGTGTCCAGTATTACTTCATCTTCCTTGTAGCTGGGAATGTAAATGATAAACTTATGAAGTTTGGGCTGATCGGGTTTTCTTTTTTCGGAATAAAAAAGCCCTGCTACAGCAAATATTAAAAGATAGATGGCCTGAATACCAATAACTATGAATATCAGATTGCCGATTGTGCTTGTCAATACTGCCCAGATGAGTTCCATATATCAATAATTAATGGTCAATATTTTTTAATACTTTGGCAGGGATACCGCCCACTACTGTGTAGGGAGGAACGTCTTTGGTCACAATAGCTCCTGATGCCACTACCGCTCCTTTGCCTACCGTGACACCTTTCATAATCATACACCGCATGGCAATCCATACCTCGTCTTCAATGATTATTTCTTCCTTGATTTCGCTCTCCTCTTGGTCTCCTATGGTGTGGAAGTCATTGTCCATAATGATGGTATAGGGACCAATGTGGACATTTTTACCGATTGTAATGCCAACACTCGCAGAAATATGAACCCCATTGATAAATGAATCCTCCCCAATACTCAAAGTTGCATTTTTTTTGACCAAGATCTTGCATGTATCGAATTTTGACCAAAGCTTCACACGATCACCCAAGATTAGTTTTCCATATATCTCTGTGAAAGGCTTATACTTTACGGAAACCATTTTCCCTAAGCTGTAAGCATTTCTAAAGTACCACTTTGCAAGAAGTACTTCTAGGACTCCCTGAAAAATTAATACACTCATCGTCAAACCATCGGCAGGTAGGCCTTCTTTGATTTGTCGCTTTCGCTTATCTGAAATTATGTTTTTAAATCTGCTTATCATTTCAAAATAGCCTTATGGATTGAAAAGTATCATTAATTATCTCATAGAATCCATTTTTGGATTGCTTGAGCTCAGGGGTTTTATAAATATCCATATCTGACTTGATATTCCACATGCAAGCTTCCCAAAATGCATGGAGATGTTTATCTTCTTTTTTCAATAAATAGCTTAGGATGTTTTTTGGAAAAGAAACCAAAGTAAAAAAGAGAATACTAAAGTATTTTTTCCATCCTGACCTATTCCGCCGGGTGAAAATAAGCCTACCTCTATTCAAGTAGTAGGTCTTGAGTGGACTGTTTTTTCCTACTGACATGGATTCTTTATGGTAAACAGTGGAGGTCCCTATATAGTAAATATAATATCCCAGACGCTTTATTCTTTCGATCCAATCGTGCTCTTCATAATAAAGAAAGTAAATATCAGGCATCAAGCCTGCCTTAAGGACTACATCAAAAGGTATCATCATAGCGGCTCCATGTACCAGCTCACATTGCAATAGATCGTCGTATTGACCCCTATCATTTTCCTGTGCTCCACGGACTTTTCCTCTTACTGTTAACTCATCTATTCCAGCAGAACCTCCCCACTGAATCACATTCTTATCGGGACTCTGATAAAATTTTATCTTTGGAGAGGCCGCTCCTGCTTTGGGGTTTTTTTCAAAAAATTCTACTAATGGCTCTAAAAATCCCTTTTCCACTTCTGTGTCATTGTTCAAAAAAAGAAGATACTTTCCTTTTGCTTGTGCTATTCCCAAATTATTTCCTCCGGCAAACCCAAGGTTTTCTTTGCTATGAATAAATAGGGTATTGGGAAATTTTTTTAAAATTTGTGATTCTGGATTTTCTTTTGAAGCATTGTCCACAACTATTACTTCGATATTGGAGTAGCTGATTTGACTTAGGGATGCTAAGAGCTCTAGGGTAAACTCCGTCTGGTTGAAGTTGACTGTAATAATACTGACAAGTGGAGAGGTGGCTAACATATTCTAGCGTTTGATAAAAGTTTTCGAATAAATAGAATCATTTATTTTAACCACTACTTTATATGCCCCCCTAGGTAAACTTTGGAGTTCAAAGGTGTAAAATAAAGTTGTGTCTGTCTTGTTAAAAGGTACGGTTAACTGCTTGCCTTCCAAGCTATAGAGTGATATTTCGATCTGATCAAGTGCTTGGTGACTGAATACCAAATTGAGTACCTCGTTGGTAGGGTTAGGGAATAAATTAAGTACGATTGGTTCATCGACTGCTTCAATCAATTCCTGATATTCTACCGCTCCAATATCCATTTGGTTGTTCATGGGTCTGGGCATGTTTAAAAAATCAAATGTAATGTCTGGTACCAAAGTCTCGCTTCCAGCATTGATAAGTGGAGAATCAGAAGCGGGGTAATAGTCAAAATCATCTTTAACTTGAAAAAGGCTATTTGAATTTAATCCCATATAATTGGTAAGAATGCTTACATCTTCTTGGGACTGTTCAATAAAAATAAAAGACCTGCTCCGAGTCAAAGGATACACCCCAGGGTTGATGATCGCATTATTTCTTATTTGGCTTGGATTATTAAGTGGACTGTCAACAGTTATTCCGTTTGTTTTCGGATTCAGTATAGTGTTGTTTAGAATTTGTATACTAAAACTTGGTTCATTGAGAGCATTTTTGACATATATGCCATGTTTTGCAAAATTGTTAGGGGCTAATTCGGGTTTATAGCTCTTTCCTGGGTTGATGATAATATTGTTAAAAATTAGCGTTCCCGGTTTACCCAAGACTTCTATCCCACTGCCACTGCCATCTTTTATAAAGTTATTATAAATGGTGGATTTCGCTCCTCCTCCAATAAAAATTCCGCTCATTTGCTGATTGCTCTGTTGTTCACTGTCAAACCAAATAGAGTTTTCAAAAACCTCACTACCCTCTGGAATGGAGCTTATTTGTATAGCATCTTTGCCGGTCTTGATTAAAGTGTTCTTATAGACACTTAAATTTTCGATAATATGTGGGAGTTTGGTAATTACCTGGCCGCTGCAGTCAAGAGTGACACCGCCATAGAAGGAGCTTCCAATGTAAAAGCCTTCGTCTCCTGTTTGATAAATTAGGTTATGGTGGATGGATATATTTTTAAGGATAAAATTGCTTCGATCGGGACTGTTTATTTGGCAGGAGGGGTCAGACTTTATCATGATCCCACTCTTGTTTACATTTCTTATTTCTATGCCGGAAATCTCTACATCAGAAGAAAAGTCTTCCACAGAAATCCCGTTTCCATTACTGATATCAGTTATTCTCAGAGCTAATTCTGACAGAGGATTACCTGTCAGTACAAGATTACTGCTTTTTCTGATTGCTATACCGTAGGTAGGCCCGTCAGTAATATGAACCAATCTGCCACTATTGGTGATAATGATAGGATCTGGTGGAGTTCCCTTTATATTCTTGATGAGGATTTGCTTATACTTACCAGCTACAAGAAAAATTGTGTCTCCTGCTTCTAAATTTTGAAATGCCTCCGGTTCTATAATGGTTGTTTTGGTAGAATCCGGGTTTACATAAAAGTTTTTTGCAGAACTAACTATTGCCGAAACTGAAAGTAACAATAGAGTCAAAACGGTAAATTTTATTCCTATAGAATTTGGGGGATTAGGCCTGGCTCTAGTTAAATAAGTTATTTTTTCTGGTCCCATGCCTCTCCTTTCCATATCATTACAATAGAAATCATACTCACCATGATGGTTGGAAACTGTCCTAGGATGGAATTTCCGTAGCTAGCTAAGGCAACCCCTGTGAAACCGGCCAAAAATGCCCCCATGATATTACGGAGCTCTGGATCTCGCATTGAAAATATTTTCCAAAAACCCGCCCCAATGATAGCTAAGATTGAAGCTAGATGTAGGTAAAGCCCCACAATACCCGTTTCTGCCCAGATCCTTACATACCAGCTATCGGTTGGGGTTTGTGCGAGAAATGTATTTGGGCTAAATCTCAAACCGAAATATCCAGAAGAGCCTATACCCCCACCCAGTGGTCTACTCGCTAAATAGCCTGCTAATTTTTGTTGATTCTCTTTACGGACGTTGAGCGAAGCATCATTTGGGTCAAGTGCACTTCTGAGTCTTTGAATCTCATAGTTGCCTTGTCCTATGTAGGTATACTTTAAAACTCCAAATACACTGGCGCCCATAAGCAGTCCTACTATGAGCAACTTGAAGTTTTTGTTGACGATAAGGTAAATCAAACCTCCTCCAGCTGGGATAAAAAGGGCACCTCGAGTCCCGGAGATAGCCATGGCATATAGGCATAGTAAGCCTCCGAGTCCAAAAATTATTTTCTGCTTCCATTTACCCGGACCTATAGCGATAATCATGAAAACCAACGCAGCATGGGCCATAGCCGCTCCATATTGGCCAGCATCAGAGTAAAAAGAGAAAACTCGGAGCTTACCATGAAGTAAATGAGTCGAAGCATTGCCAGCTGCCAACCAAGCATTTTCCGCACCATCTAAACCAATCATTTTTTGCTTCATTCCCCAAATTGCCGCTAATACAGACCAAAAAAGCCAGGTATAAAGGAATATGTTGAGGTGTTTTTTGTCCTTTACATAAATAAATGCAATCACTAAAATGAATAAAAAATTGAAGGAGGTTCCTCTTATCGCATAGAACCAAGCGGCTTTACTCACCGCCTCAGGATTTAATAGCTGAAAAGTGGTGTATATAAACCATGCCACAAAAAAGTAGATAGGGATATTCTTAAGAGCGTTTTTTTCCTCAGAAGTACTCTTCAATAATGCTAAAATAATGCCTCCAAACAATAGTGCATCAATGAGCAAGCCAAAGGGCACTGGAATATATCTAGTCAATCCATTTCCCGGAAATGAAATCAACATGGCTAAATAAAGAGCGGATAATGGGTAGACATAAATAATCCACATCACTACCACAATCGGAGGAATAACAAAAATTAACCCAAGGCCGATCAGCTCAAATTGATAAATTAACAAACTAAAAACCAAGACCAAAGCAACCCAGGAAAGTAGTCCAAGGGAGTTTTTAACAGAATCAAATAGTCTATAAGCTTTATCCATTTTCAGCTAGGTTTAGAATAGCTAAAAGCTCCCGAGATTTGTTTGCCCAAGAGTTTTGATCTGCTAGCTTTTGTCGTTTGTGGATTTTCTCTTCCGAGTCGGATGCTAAAAGCTCCTCAAGTAAACTTTTAAAGACGACAGCTTCCCCACTTACTTTTACTTCGCCTTCAAATTCATTCAATAATGCAAAAGGCGTCATGAGAACCGGTAGTCCAATGGCCAAATATTCATTGATTTTGAGTGGATAAATAGCTTCAGTAAATTCATTCTTTACATAAGGAATGATTCCGGCATCTAAGGATGCCATCACTCGAGGGACCTCATCTATTGCTACGGGAGGGGCTAGAAAAGTTTGCCTTATGCTTTTTAATTCTTCGGCAACTTCTTGATGGACTACTCTTCCTACAAAATGAAGCTCAAAGGAGGGGTTACTATTCATTACTTCTTTGAGTAGGTTGACATCAAGTCTATCATCAATGCTGCCTAAATAGCCTACTTTTTTAAGGGGTAAAGTATTTGGACAATTCTTTGCAAAAGGTTTAAAATTCTTGAGGTCTACTCCATTGGTGACAACATGGGAAGGTTGATGAGAGGATGTTTTTTTTTGTTGTAAAAAGTTAGAGGTGAAAATAGAAGCATTTACTTCTTGGATGAGTTTTTTTTCTAAATATTCTCCGTGATTTTTCAGCCAATGTGCTGCTCCGATTTCGTCATAGCAATAATAGAAATGAGGTTTATTTGGAAAATATCTTGTTATCCCCAATCCCATAAAAGGATTGAATGCGGTCAAAATACAGTCCGGCACTATTTCCTTATGGGCCAAAAAGCTTCGTAGATTGGATAAGACCAAGAATTGATTTATTCGATTTACCCACCCAAAAAGGATTCTATTTCCAATCCAAAAAGAGGGAATTATGGGAAAAGGGGTAATTAACTGCACACTCTGATGCTCTGAGACTTTGATTTTTTGCAATCTATGCTTAATCCCAAGCGCATTTTTCCAAGGAATATTGCTACTTGGCTTAAGGATACCTATTAGTATATCTTTCCAGGTGAATTGGTAATCCAAAAAGATCACGTCTACTGTCGAAGAAGCTTGTTTCATCAATTCGACAGTAGATTTAAGATAGTCCCCATGCCAAGGAGTCATGGAAATACAGAGTAGCGTTGCTTTTTGTTTCACTTATTTAATGTAATCAAGGATTTGGTCCATTTTCTAAGGTTGCTCCTTTCTTTAGGTACTTCTGATATAATTTCTTCCATAAATTCCGGGTCCATATCCGCACCAAAGACATAAATGGAGGTATCAGAAAATATTTTTTTAATCAAGTTTAGAGTAGTCTTATCATGAAATCCCCAGCCTTGATTGGCATTTACAATTAGGATAATACAGGAAGGATCCAAGTTGGATAACTTGTAAAGTATCGAGTTTTCAAACTCTGGCACTTGAATCACCATTCCGAAGTTCTTTGCTTGTTGACTGTGGATATCCTCTAAAATATCTTGGCTTTTTGGATCATATTCTTGTAAAATCACCTTGGAGGAGCCTTCTTTTATCGTTAAGTGCTCTGCCTTATTGTGGTCATCAAGAAAGTAGTAATACACGAGTTGGTCATTTATTTTTTGAAGGCTTTCAGCCACAAA
Source organism: Algoriphagus faecimaris (assembly GCF_900101705.1). Classification (GTDB taxonomy): domain Bacteria; phylum Bacteroidota; class Bacteroidia; order Cytophagales; family Cyclobacteriaceae; genus Algoriphagus; species Algoriphagus faecimaris. Next base: position 23,510 of record NZ_FNAC01000004.1, read on the forward strand.
TAATCCAGATTTAGCCAGATTATTTTGACTGCGAGTAGCTATCAAAAAGATCATTGGAGGGCTTGGGCTTCCTTTCAAAGCTATCGCCAGATTATTGACCAATAAATTTTGCAGTTTATTATTCAGCTTGGTCTTGTCTATTTTCTTGTTTTTAATCTCATGAGGCAGTGCCCCTACTAAGTCTAATCCAGTGTAGCTATGAATAAGGGTAGGAGATCTTATGGCTCGATTCAGGAATTCTTTTCCAAAGATTACCGCAAGCACAAAAAATAAGGATACAAATGCACCTCCGACTACTAAAAGTAGGGTTTTGGAACTCTTAGGGTTGATTGGAAAGAATGGCCTGTCTAGTAATTCTAAATTACCAAACAATTCTGAATTACTCTTTTGAATCTTGGCTTGATTTAATCCATGCAGGATAGAAAGGTATTCTTGCTCAGCGATTTGGATTTCTCTTTCCATTTTACTCAGATTGAATCCAACCGGTGCAAATTCGTCAAAAAGTTTGTCGAAATATTCCCTGTGTTCTTGCAGAACTTGAAGTCTAGCTTTACCCATATCAAGATCTAGTGTATGCTTGAGGAATTCTGATAGGATAGTAAGCCTTGGAATTACTTCAGATGAGTAATTGCTCGTGTAGAAATCTTTTGCGTTTTGGGCAATCGTTTCTCTTAGATTGTCTTGGACTACCAGGATGGAGTCGAGCCTTTCCTTATAGTCTTCTTGACTTCTTATGCTCAATGAAGTGATTTCGGTATTTAAATCAGATAATTTCTTTCTAGATTCCAATATACTCTCACTATTGAGGTATCTTCTGCCTTGATTGTCAAGTTTTTGATTTATTTCTTTCAATGCAGACTCTGAAGACTCTATATCCATTCGGGTTCGATAGATGTCCCTTTCTAATTCTTCTTTTGCTTCAGCGATAAATTTTGTTTGCTCTTCGTAGTTTATTATTTGATTTTGTTGAGAATAGTTTTTCAGATTTTCCTCAGCAGTGTTTAGCTTATTTTTGGCTTTTTCAAGCTCTTCGAAAAAATAGTCGATAATCCCACCTGCTTCATAATTTCGACTTGCACTGTACTTCTTGATAAAAATCTTTGCTAATAGATCAAGTGTTTGAAAACATACTCCGGGATCACTGGATTTATAAATTACCTCCAACATATCGCTAGAGGCCTTTCTGGTAATTTGTAGATCACCTCTAATTCCATCGATATTATAGTGGGTGGATTTTTTTTGAATGACCTCCTTGACCTTGTTAAACTCTATATCATAATACATCTCCTCTAGCCTTGCTCTAATTTTCTCTTTGGTTCGGAGCGAAACTAGTTCTTCATAAAGGTCAGGACCCAATAATTCATTTTTTAAATTTGAATAAGTCTCCGCAGTAATGTATTCTTTGTATTCATCATTTTCAGCAATATGACTGGATAACAAATTAATTGCCAGCTCCTCCAAAGTCTCCCTACTTTGAATGATTGCCGTGAGATTGTCAAAAGCATTGTTGACCGCAAAGTAGTCGATCCGATTACTATTGAGACTCGAGAGGTTAAATCCAGAAGCAATACCAGTATTCAGGATCATTCCAGACTGGTACTCCTGAGGCTTGTTTTGATTTAGGAAAAAAACAATAACAGCCACCGATATCGGAAACAAAATGAGGATTACCAGATTATTGGCGAGTAGTTTAAGTATTCTTATTAGAGTCACCTTGGATTATTTTAAAAGGTCGGAGGGCTGCTTACCTGTGTAGGCTGCTAGATTATAGATTCTTTCAAGGAATTCAAATTTTGCTTGCTCATAATAAGCACGTGACTGCGACATCACATCTGTCACACGGGACAACTCACCTATTGGAATGATGCCATCTTTAAATTCCTGTTCGGCGACCAAATAATGAGTTTTTATCGCTTCTTGTCCTTCACTACGAATTTTGAGATTTTCAAAAGCGCCTACTAGTCTAAAGTATTCTTGGATTACCATTTGCTTGATTTCCAGTTCCATTTCTTCTTTTTTGAAGACCGTAGCTTTTTGCTCTTCTTCATGAACTTTAATTCTTGAGGATCTACCTATGAATTCAAATAAGGGAATATTCACCTGTAATCCCAACCTGTAGCCATTGGTAATAGAAGAAGTAGACACTCCATCAGGATTGAATACATCACCAGTCAATATCCTCTGATCTCCACCGGAATAATTCCCAAAGCCAAAAATGTTGTTCTGCCATAGTCTTTTGGTAAGCTCTATTTGGTATTTTCCCTTTTCGATTAAGGCATCTTGATAAAAAAGTGTCGGGCTATACTCTATTGCAGCATTTATAATATCGTCAAGCGGGATAAGTTGCTCTTCAAATGGCCTTTTAAAATCTAGGTTTAGGCCTTCTTGGGCAGTGCTATCTATTGCGAAAATGACTTGAACTAGGCAGAATACACAAAAAAACCGTACTCCATCAAGTAGACTTACTGAGGTTTTATTTCTATTTCGCTTGTTCATGTTTTTGACATTAAAATCCTGATCTAGGGTTAAATTTAAGGAAAAAAAAACCATACTTTTAAGTTTAGAATCACCACTAGTCATTAGTTAACCTTTATAAACTATGAAAACCATATTTCTGATTTCTATATTGATAATAATGTATACCTATATCGGATATGCGATTATCATTTTCATACTTGTGCGGCTCTCAGGTCGACATAAGGTAGTTTATCATCAGAAGGAGTTGCTTTCAGTTACCCTGATTGTTCCTTGCTTTAATGAGGGAAAGGCACTAGAAGAAAAAATTAAGAACACTTTTGACCTTGAATACCCAAAGGAATTACTTCAGTTGATTTTCGTATGTGATGGATCGAGTGACGGTTCCGAGCAAATACCCATGAAGTATGATCAGATTCTCACCTTATTCTCCCCTGAGCGAAAGGGAAAACTTGCTGCCATGAAGCGAGCGGTCAGCTATTCAGAAGGAGATATTTTGGTCTTTTGTGATGGAAATACTGTGCTGAACAAAGAAGCTCTTCTTAATATTGTTCAGCCCTATGCTGACAACCGGGTAGGCGCTGTGACCGGTGAGAAGTATATCTTATCAGATCCTGAGGATTCTGCAAGTAGTGTAGGCGAAGGAATGTATTGGAAATATGAGTCTTTTTTGAAAAAGTATGATTCCTTTTTTTATACAGTAGTAGGAGGAGCTGGTGAGCTTATGAGCTACAGAAAAACCCTCTTTGAGTTTTTGCCGGACAACACTATTTTAGATGATTTTATGCTTACAATGAAGATTGCTGAAAAGGGATACTTGGTCAAATATGTACCTGAAGCGCGTGCTTCTGAATATGCTAGCTCGAATGTCGAAGAAGAGACAAAACGAAAGATCCGAATTGCAGCGGGAGGCTGGCAATCTATTTCTAGGCTACCAAAGGCTATCAACCCATTTCACGATTGGAAATTGACATTCCAATATATCAGTCATAGGGTTCTCAGGTGGACTGTCACACCCTTTTTGATGATTTTGGTTTTTGTGCTAAATCACTTACTGCCTCTAGAAAACCCTCTTTTTCTTACTTTACTTATAGGTCAATACCTTTTTTACTTTTTATCATTTCTTGGGTATTTATTACAGAATAGATCTGTCCCCATTCCGGGATTCTTCCTACCATTTTACCTTAATGTGATGAATTATTCCGCAATAAGGGGATTATTTAGATGGCTCAGTAATAGCCAAGCAGTAACATGGGAAAGGGCAAAAAGAGCGAATGAGGATTAATGGAATACCTATACGTTTTCTTTCTGAAACAATGCAGGAATGGTCATCAAGAGAATCTTGATATCCATAAATAGGCTGAACTTATCTGCATATTCATTGTCTAAGCTGATTCGTTCTTCTTCTGACATGGGACCGCCTTTTCCTCTTTTTGTCACCTGCCACAAGCCGGTGATTCCTGCAGGAGCCATAAAACGCTTAGAAAACTGATCAGTAGTCAGTTTCTCTGCCTCATATATGGGAAGAGGTCTATTGCCTACAATAGACATATCCCCTTTCAAAACATTAAATAGCTGGGGTAATTCGTCGATGCTTGAATTTCGTAAAAACTTACCCAACTTGGTAATTCTTGGGTCGTCAGTCAGCTTGAAAAAAGCACTATCACTTTCTTTTTTCATGCTTTTGTAAGTGAGTTCGCACACCTTATCACCAGTCTCACTGAATAGAGGACTTTCGCAGGATTGATTGTATTTCTCGCAGGTCTCACAACGAATGAATGAATTGCTTGTATCGGCTATTTTAGCTTCTGTTTTTGTCGCATATTGATTCAGGTGACTCAGGTCCTTGAGTTTTTTGTCAGCGTCAGGCACCATTGACCTAAATTTATAAAACTCTATAATATCCCAGCCTGTACCTACTCTTCTCGACTTGTAAAATATAGGGCCCTTTGACTCTAGTCTGATAGCAAGTGCTACAAGTAGTAAAATAGGAGAAATGAGAATGATGATTGTACCTGACACTAAAATGTCAAAGGCTCTCTTCCACAATGGTGTTTTGTGTTTGGTGAAAACCGATTTCTCTCTATTTGTTTTTTCGGTAAACCCTCTCAATGGCGGGTTTTCTATTATCTTTTGGAGTTGAGGTAAAACCTCTTTGGTTTGCAGATCTTTGGTCAAAAAAACACCACTGATTCCTTCTTTTATCGCAGTTTTTCTGTCTTCTGAGTCTAGCAGGTCTGTCACTACAAAGATCAAATAGGCATCTCTGATAGCATATGGTTTTACTTTTCTTATGGAATTGATAAATTCCTCATCCTTAAGATTGCCAAAAAAGGTTACAGCGCTAATCGAAGTTTTATTTTTTATTAATTGGGTGAAGGAAAAAATATCATTGACGATTTCTATCTCGAATGATTCTTCCAGATTTTCTTTGGCTACTTTGGTGAGTGCGTAGCCAGGCTTGACTAGGACAAGTTTTTGTAAAATCATTTCTGATGAAAATTATACCTATCAAAAAACCGATTGATCCGGACGGTTAGTTCAGCCGGATTAAAGGGCTTTATTAAAAAGTCATCAGCACCCTCCTGAAAGGCCTCTATTCTTGAATTGACCCCTTCTTCTCCGGATAATACAATCAGGGGGACCTTATCGAAGTAATTAAACTTTCTGACCTCACGAATAAACTCAACACCATTCATTTCGGGCATGTTTAAATCTAAGACTACTCCATCTGGAATATTACCTTCCATTATCCATGTGATAGCTTCCTGACCGTTGTGTTTGATCTCTACATTAAAATCGTTTTCTAATTTGCTTTTCAGCAAGATCCCCATAACCGGTTGATCATCTATTAAAAGTATCGTTTTTTTTGACATGGTACTGCTAGTTGGTTTTAACTTCGCTAAAGATCCGAATACTTAATATTAAATCTATAAAAAATTGGTTTTTTTTGAGCCGTATGACTGATAAAAAAAATTTTTGAGCTTTTCATAAAATCTTCCAAGGGAAGAGTATGAATTTTATTTTTAAAACTGAGATTTTCACGCATTATTTTTGAAACTATAAACTTTCATTAATTAGAGATTTCTTAAAAAAAGAGTTTTTAGCATTGTCTGGTTAGTTAAATTTTTTCAATTTCTAATAAAATGACTGCTTTCAAATCTTCCCATCGAGACTGGGCAATATTGATTTTTTCGTTGATTTCTTTTTCTTGCAAGTTTAATACCTCAAGCTCTAGCTCTCGCACTACTTCTAACAAAGCTAGGAAGTACATGGATTGGCAGCTTCCTTTTATGCCATGTGCTACGCTTTTAATTGCATCTTTATCCAATCGCTTTGCGGCATCAGTGAGGTTGTTGATTTGAGATTCTAGACTCAAAGAAGCCTCCATGAGACTTTTAAATAATGCCATATCATAATTGATTAGCTCAAAGAGTTGATTTTTGTCAAAGACCGAGATTTCATCTTTCGTTGGACTAGGGGAAACCTCTTCTTTTTCTTCGATCCTAAACAAGTATTTTTCGATTATTTTGTTGAGGATTTCTGATTGCACAGGTTTTACTAAAAATTCATCCATTCCGGCATTTAAGCATTTTTCTTTTTCTTCAACTAGTGCTCCTGCAGTTAGTGCGACTATAGGGGTTTTATTTCCGGAGATAGTTTCGAATTCCCTTATTTTGCGAGTAGCGGTCAATCCATCCATTACTGGCATTTGTACATCCATAAAAATTAAATCAATGGGATGGCCTTTATAGGTTTTTACAGCAATTTCTCCATTGTTGCATTCAAAAATAGTTGCTTTGGGCAGTTTTTGTTGAATTAGGGTTTTGATTAAAACCATATTTATAATGATATCCTCAGCAACTAATATGTTATAAATATTTTCCGATGTATAATTTGACTTTTCATCAGAAGGCCCACTTTTACTTGCAGGCACCTCTACTTCTTCATTGGCAAGAAAGTAATAGAGTTCATCAGACTTAACTGGTTTCAAAAGGCCGTGCGACACGCCAAATTGACTGAAAATATTTTGTAATGAGTCGCTTTCCATTGAAGAATGAAGTAAAATAATTTTGAGTATCTCTTTATTGATGTTCAACTCATTTCTGGTTTTGATAATAAATTCCACACCATCCATGATGGGCATGTGGTAATCAATAATAGCAAGGTCTATGTCCTTGTCTTCCTTTAAAATTTCCAAGGCACTTGTAGGACTAGTAGTGCTGACAAATGGGACCTTCCAAAACTTTAGGTTTTCTTCCAATACAGTTATGTTTCTCTCGTTATCATCAAGAAGAAGAACTTTTTTATAAGAAATTTTAGGCTTTGTGACCCCATTCAATTCTTTATAACTTGTTTCAAACTCAAAGCTAAAAACGGAACCCATACCAGGAGAACTTTCCAACTTAATGTCTCCACCCATTTTGTTAACCAAAAGATTAGAAATTGTCAAGCCGAGACCTGTGCCTCCATATTTCCTCACTGTGGAGCTATCCGCCTGAGAAAATGCATTAAATAGCTTCTTTTGCTGCTCTTCGCTAATGCCTATTCCCGTATCTCGAATAGCAAATGATAAGAAACCTCTATTTTCGGAGATTTTTTTAAATGCTACTTTAAGTTCGACTTCGCCTCGTTCCGTGAATTTTACAGCATTGCCGAGTAGATTGATTAAAACTTGCTTAAGTCTTACCGGATCTAGATTTATGATAGATGGTAAAGTAGGGGGAGCGTCACAGATGAGCTCTAATTGCTTTTGCGTTGCCGCAAATTTCGTGATGTCAATTGCAGAGTTTATAATTTCATGGATACTGTGATCAATTAGGTCTAATTCTAATTTACCGGCTTCAATTTTGGAGAAATCAAGAATGTCTGATATGATTCCTAACAGAGATTTTCCGGAAATATTTACATTTTCGGCATATTGTCTCTGGATCGCATTCAGATGAGTTTTAAGCAGTAAATCCGTAAATCCAATTACACCATTCAGAGGAGTACGGATTTCATGACTCATGTTGGCAAGAAACTCTGACTTATATTTGCTATTTAGTTCGGCCCTTTCTTTTTCTTGGATTAGATCTCGTTCAAGAACAGTTCTGTTTTTAAGATTTGCTAAGATTTTAGCAAATAGTAATAATAGTGCTACTTCCTGTTCAGAAAGATCACGTACCACCCTAACATAATCAAAACCTACAAAGCCATAGATTTGATCCTCAAAAAATATAGGAATTGCTATAAGTGACTGTATACTTTGCTGGGAAAGGATTTCCTTGAGTTCGTCATCTTCAAGAGAATTAACATTCTCTATGTACATAAACTCCTTCCTGCGATGTGTTTCTACCCATTGTGGCACATATTCTAGCGGTACATCTTGAAGGTTTTCTATTTCTGGGTTTATTCCCTGTGCGCACCACTCGAAGGTATTGGAGCAGGTCCCTTTTTCCCAATCATAATCAAAAATATAGGCTCGGTCCACATCGGCAAATTCTCCAATAAGCTTAAGCGAGTTTTTTATTTCCTCTTGGCTTTCATGAACACCTAAGTTGATGTAGTCGGTAGCAATCCTCATCAGGATATTTTGTAGCTTGAGTTGAGAATTCATCGAATCTTGAATGCTGATCTCTTTCGAAATATCCGTGATTTTTCCATCTACTCTTATAGCCACACCATCCTCATTGTAAATCATTCTTCCGCTATCTCTCACCCATTTTATTTCCTTACTCCTTGTTATAATTCGATAAATCAGGGTGTACCCGTCATCTTTTTTTAATACTTTCTTGATTTTTGGAAAATTAGCGACATCATCGGGATGAATTAATTTCCTCCATTCAAGTGCAATTTTGTCCGAATTACTAATGGAAAATCCTGTCAAGGTTTGGTAGGATGGGCTTACAAATAGTAATTTGAAATCAGGGTAACTAAATGACCAAATCACATCTGATAGTTCATTAAAGATACTTTTTAGTATCAATCTATTCCTTTCGAGTTCGGCTGTCCGTTGCTTTCTGTTAGTAATATCTTGAAAGATACCTGTCACCTTATGGACCGATCCGTTTAAAAATTCAGGCTTTCCTACGACCCTCACCCACTTCTTATTCCCTTTTTCTGAAATTATTTCTGCTTCAACGTCAAAGGGTTTTCCATCTTGGACTAAACTTTCAAACTTTTTCTTTACCAAATCTCGATTAGGTCCTACAGTATAGAAAGCTAATCCATTCTCAATATTTGGGATAAAATCTTCTTGACATTCGTGAATTTCTCTAGTCACTTTTGACCAAAAAGCTTCACCAGAATAAATATCGTAGGACCAGGCTCCCACGGAAGCAATCCTGCCAGTTTCTTCAAGAATACTTTTAGTGTTCGCTAGTTCTATATAGTCTCTTTTTCGCTGGGTAATGTTTGTGACTCTTCCTGCAAATTTGAGATTCGATGTATTAGTATTCTTGACGGGGTGTAAGGATTCATTAAGCCACCTAACCGTATTATTTATCTTTATGGGGAATTCGTATAAATACCCTTCTCCCTTAATCAAGTTATTTTTGAGGGTTTTACAATGATCCTTGTAGTCTTCAAGCACAAAATCTTCTATGAAGGTGTTTTTTGAAGTAAAATAATCTCTTTCTACGCCGATTACTTCTTTTGTGTTTGGACTGATATATTCGTAATAATTTGTAGCTGGTTCGTATATGTAGAGTACATCAGAGAGGTTTTCCGAGATTATTTTGAATAGATTTTCTGATTCTTGTAGTTTTTTTTCAGTCCTAATTCGGTTGCTAATGTCCCATGCACTGATCAAATAACTATCCTGGTTTGAGATATCAATTTTGGCTACACGGCAAGCCCAATAAACGGATGCGTTATTTTTAGATTTCAGGCGAAGAGTAATGGCAAGCTTTGAATTTTTTCTTAACTCTTCAAAGTAGTAATCCATGTATTTGGCATCTTCATCCCTGATAAATTGATAGATGGAATCGATCTGATCCTTTTCCATGTCATACCCAAGAGAATCAGCGGCAGCTTTATTGAAATGCGTAAGCTGACCATCTTTCCGATGAATACAAATAATACTATCTGAGTAGTCAAATACCGTCTGATAAAATTCATCCTTCTCTATCTCATGGGTAATGTCCAAAAGGAAACCCTCCAAAGCACTTTGTTTTTCACTTGCTTTGAAGGTTCCAATATCTTTTATCCATTTTATTGACCTGTCGGAAGTCTTTATCCGGTAGGTTAAGCTCCACCCTTGCTGAGTTTTGATACTGTTTTGCAGCTCTTTTTCTACCCTTTTTAAATCTTCCTCATAGATAAGCGAATTCAGACCTCTTGAAGGGTCTTTAATAAATTCCTCTTTGCTGTATCCTGTCAATTCCCTTATGGAATCAGAAACAGAACTGACATTTCTACTTGCAGAATCACCACAACTATAAAATACTCCGCCTTTGCTACTACCAAACAGCTGATTATCTGCGGATATTATCGAGGCCTCATTATTTCTATTGCCTAACTCCAGCAAGTTTATAATTTGCCTAGAAAGACCATAAAAATGTTTTTTCTGCCGGTTACTCAGCCTTCTTGGCTTTTCACTAACCATTGAAAAGACACCTAACACATCACCCGTTTTGCTTTGTAGAGGTATGCTGAAGTAAGAACCTATTCTTAGATCCTTTAAGTAGGTAAAATGCTTTTCAAAACGAAGATCCTCCGTGATATTTTCTATTTCACCTTCTCGGAGAATTTCATGAAAAAGGACTGGCAACTTTGACAGGAGGTCATGGTGTGCCTCATTTTTAGATTTAATTCTTTGTTTCTGGTGGTCAAAATAATATATCCAGGTAATAGAAGATCTGCATAGCTCTAATGCTAAGTCTAATAAGAAATCAATATCTTCATCCGTGGCCGATCTTACAGTTTTTTGGGATTCATTGCTAGTTTGTTTCTTACTTGACATAAAAATAACGTATTGAAATTTTTCTTAAATCTGGTGTCGGTTCAATTTTTTCACCATCCAATCAACAATTCTTTGGACTAAGCTTTAAAAAAAGCACAGAAAATGGGATAAGGTGATTTTTGTGTATTCATCTATCTTGAATATATCGGGTTTTTTTACAAATTAATCGAAAGCAAATGGATTTTTTTTGTGAAAATATCGGCAATTTAATTGTGAATTAATCTTATTCCATTGTAAGCTAAAATTTTATAAATTGACTTGCTTGGACTACTTATGAAAATTTAAATCTAGTTTTTTGGCCTAAACCTTTCACTCATTTTTTCAAATAATTCTGGGATTGTCTCTCCAAAAAATGAACTAATTGATGATGGACCAGAAGATGATATTAAACAAAAACTTAATTTAGATTTCATAAGATCGAAGAAAATTACAGTCAAACCCCTGCTTTTTACTCACCTATGCACCGGCGATGACGCCATGAAATAAAGCTTGAAAAAAATTACCCGCCAAAACGTCTACAGCAATAATTTTGGTTATACGAGGATAACTCTACATTTTATTCTTCTCAATAGTCTCATTTTTCTTTTGATAAAGGTTTCCTGGCTTCCAGATAAAATACTGGGTAAAAGTCCAAAATGCCCAATAAAACAGCAGCATGAAATAGGTGCTTTTTTCTTCCAAAAAATCAAATTCAAAACGCAGTTCAGGATAGACATAGCCTTTTTCCCAAAAGATCAGTGGAATGGCAAAAACTAATCCCCAAGCCCAATTCTTTTTGAGATAGATAATAAATAACTTCATCTTTTCAATACTCAAATTTCAACCCTTCAAAATCCGGCCTCAATACCTTTTTTCTATTCAACTCCAGCTGATACAGGTACTCGCCCAATTCGGCAAAAAAAGGCAATCCGATTTCTTCGGTTTCGTAAGTATTGTCATTGAGGGTTTGATTACTATTGGTGTAGATCGCGGCTGATACGAAAAACTCTACTCCGTTTTCATAATCCACAAAATAGCTTCCATCGATCAAATGCCCATAGGCCCAACCGGTTTTGTTGAAAATTCGGAATTGGTCTGGAATCGGGTTTTTGTCTCTTCCAAATTTGAAAAACTTGGAGTAGCTATCGTAATAGTCCGGTCCTTCATATTTGGGATAATCCGACTCAGCCGGAAGCATACTCATGTATTTTAATATGAATTCCCTGTGAGATTCGTTTAGTGTAAAGCGCTCCGATTCCAAAAAAGCCTGTGGAAAAACTATCCGCTGCAAAACTCCATGCAAATCTGATAAAGCAAACTTATTTTTGAAGGTGAACTCCATCCCTGTCTCAATCAAAGAATCGGCGGCATAATAGGCCCTACCAATGTACGGTCGCTCAGGATTAGAATAGATGGTTTCCGTTTGCCTTTCGGGTATTTCCAAAAGTATTTCTCCTGACTTATCCACAAAACGGATTGGGTTGAAATAACGGTTTTCGATTTCGTCAGCCGGAAAGCTCAGGCGATGATTGATAATCGTATGATTGAGACCTTTTTCGGCCAGCTTTTGATTGATATAGTCTTGACCTAGAAGCTCATAGAGTCGATTGTAGGCGTCATTATCAGAAACCAAAAGAATCTTTTTGATGTAATGTCCTATGCTTGGAAGTGAGTCCAAAGATGAGTTATCCACATAGGCAGGCACTTGCGATGGACGAACTGAATCCGTCAACATCGGAGTATCTAGCGTCAAGTTATCCACATTTTGCTCCTCCAGCCATTCCAACGCTAAAATGGCTACAGGTAACTTTACGGTGGAGGCAGGATAAAAGTATCGCTCATCGTCTAGGTTGAATGAATACGTTTCCATCAATGGATTCATGTGTTCATTCCGATCTATTCGGGTAAAGAGAATCTGAACCTGATAGGTATCCGCACTATCCAATACATTTTTCAATACTGGATAATTATCTAAGCCTGTTTCAAAGGGTGCTGTCTCTTGTTGAGAACAGGCAAAAATGAAGGATGAAAATAGAATTAGTATAGGTAACTGTCTCATGATTGCTTGGCTAAATCTTGTAAAATATCAATGAGGTATTCAATATCGCTTTTTTCATGATAGGCAGAAAGCACGAGCCGGTTTACCCTAGGACTTAGCTCCGTGGGATAAGGAAAACTCGAACAGATTATACCTGCTCTTTCCAATTGCTCCACCCATTCGTCGGGATGAAAACGGAAAACAGGATAATCCGGCCTGCCATTTATATGGTTTAAGTTTCGGATACCCTTTTCAAATAAAATGCAGTTTTTTTCGAGCAAATGTTGGGTCTCTTCATAGCGATGCTGCATTTCTATAAAAGTCTGCAAGTGGGCTGGTGAACCTGGAGATGCTCCGCCGAAAAGAGCTGTATCTTTTATTTTTCCTATTTGCTCCCCATTGCTCAAAATAATACCCGCAGGTAGGCCTAGTGCTTTGCCCAAGGAACCCGATACCACCAGGTTAATTTTGGGATCATCCCAATGGGAATAAGTGCCAAATATTTCTTTTCCGACTACCCCGAAAGCATGGGAATCGTCAATCAAGAGGCTCAGTTCATGTTTTTCGGCGATTTCTCTGACCCAGTGATAATCGTGAATATTTATGCTCAGTGGATCTATTGCATTGCCGATGAGTAGGATTTTTTGTGGAAAAAGGTCCTCAGACCGTCGCTGACAATCTTTTTTCCATTGAATAAAATCTAATTGTGTGTCTGCTTTATACCCATCCGGAATAATAGCACTATGTGCATCCGGGGCAATCCAAATTTGATCTGTGCCTTGAATCAAGCTTTTCCAAGCTGCTATTCCAGCCAAATAGCCCGAGCTCAAAACGGCAGCAGATGCCGCTCCGGCATTTAAAGCAAAAAACTCCTCAAATTCTTCAAAGATCTCCAGTCGGATATTATTATTTCGGCTTTGCCCAAAATTGGCGCCCCACTCAAAGACATTATTCGCCAAAACGTCCAAGAAATCTACATCTTGAGCAATCCCCAAATAGGACGTACCGCTGAAATAAAGGTATTCTTTTCCCTCTATTTCGACCATACGGCCGATTCCGGTATTTAGATAATGATTTTTCAATCAGGATTACTTTGCAAAAATTTGGGATTCGTCTTGGAAGGATTTGAACTCCAGTGCGTTTCCGCATGGGTCAAGGAAAAACATGGTGGCCTGCTCACCCACTTCACCTTGGAAACGGATGTAAGGTTCGATGACAAACTCGATCCCGTGAGCTTTCAGTTTATCTGCTAACTCATGCCATTCATCCCAAGGAAGAATAGCGCCAAAGTGGCGAACAGGTACATTTTTACCATCTACAGCATTGGTTTTGGCTTGGGCCAATTCCTCTGGCTTGATATGAGCTGAAAGTTGATGTCCGAAGAAATTAAAATCGATCCACTTATCCGTACTTCTTCCGATGTCACATCCTAAGAGGTCTCCATAGAATTTGCGGGTTTCTTCGATATCCCGAATTGGGAAAGCTAGATGGAAGGGTTTAAATTGACTCATATTGTTTACTTTCGTTGTGTGATTTAAAGATCTTTATTCTTACGGTATAAAGTTAAACTAACCGTAAGTATTATGGATTAGACAGCAATTTTTCTACCCTAAAGATATGGCAAAAAAGCAGAAAGTTTCATTGGTTTTAAGCAGTGGTGGAGCAAGGGGCTTGGCGCATGTGGGAGTGATTGAGGAGCTGGAGGAGCGAGGCTATCAAATCAGCCAAATAGCCGGCTGTTCGGCAGGTGCACTTGTGGGCGGTATGTATGCAGCGGGTAAATTGACGGAATTTAAAAACTGGATCTGTCATTTGGATCGCGTAGATGTATTTTCGTTGATGGATTTTACCTTTTCCAGTCGAGGATTTATTAAAGGAGAAAAAGTCTATTCGGCATTAAAAAAAGTCGTTCCTGACTGTCAGATTGAGGACTTTTCCATTCCATTTTCTTGCAATGCGGTGGATGTGCACTCGGGTGAAGAACATATTTTTAAAAAAGGCAGCTTGTACCAAGCCATCAGAGCTTCAGGAAGTATCCCTTCGGTTTTTTTGCCAGCTCAAGTAGGAAAGAAAACGTTGATAGATGGTGGGGTATTGAACCCTATTCCAATTTCATTGATTCGCCATGATCCGGAGGATTTACTCATGGTGGTCGATGTGAATGGTTTGGATGTCGAGTTTATTTCTCCGCCTAAAAAGGATGCAAAGGGGAATCGATTCATGAATAGTCTACCAGCTTGGATGATAGACTACAAAAATAAAATGAGTCAATATTTTCCTGAAGAAAAACCCGCCGAAAAGGACATCAGTTATTCTACCTTGAATCTGGTCAAGCGATCTTTCGATTTACTTCAGGATAGGTTTTGTGAGTTGCTTCTGGATAAGCATGCCGTAGATGTTCAAATCAAAGTGGCTCGAAAACAAGCCGGAACATTGGAGTTTTATCGGGCTGCGGAGATGATAGAGATTGGTCGCATTAAAGCCCGAAAAGCATTAGAACAATTGGAAAATGGAAATTGATGAGTTAAATCGGCTATTGGGCAATGTGGATAACTACCTTTTGGATCAGATCCTGAAGGGTCGATTCACTAAGGAGATGAAAATTCTCGATGCGGGTTGTGGAGAAGGTAGAAACACAGTTTACTTCATCAATCAAGGTTACTCGATCTTTGGAATAGACCCCAATGATTTGGCTATTCAATACTGTCGATATCAGGCCAAAAGTCTTGATCCAAATTATGATACGCATCGGTTTCAGCTAGGAAGATTGGAAGAAATACCTTTCCACAATCAGGCCTTTGATGCGGTGATTTGCTCAGCAGTGCTTCATTTTGCAGAGACTGTGGATAACTTTTGGCAGATGACGCGAGAGATTCATCGGGTACTGAAGCCAGGGGGAATTTTTTGGTTTCGAATGTGTACGGGTTTTGGAGGGATATTGGAAAAATCCCAAGATTTGGGAGCTGGAAAATACTTGCTGCCAGATGAATCGGAACGTTTCGTTTTACAAACAAAAGAACTGGAGCTGTTAATTCAGATGGGTTTTGAGTTTGTCGAAGCACCCAAAACGGTCTTGGTACTTGATCAGCGTGAAATGGGAGTTTTTTTGCTAAGAAAAGTAGGAGAATAATTTGTGCTGTTATTCTTTCGCTTTGAGTTGATGGATAAATTCAAGGATTTTATTGGTAAAAAACGCACTGTTTGCTTCAGATAGTGCATCAAGATGATCTCCCTTGATTTCTGCCAGTGAAAAGCTAGTTTTTGTGATTTCCTGCCAACTTCGGATGTCTTTTTTCGAAGTCATGGCAGAACCTGTAGCGTAAAAGTATAGCATGGCCGATATTGCCCTTGGTGTCTCACACTGGGAAACAAAGGCCTGAATACTATTTTCAAAAGGGCTTTGTGATTTTTCCTTTGAGAGTTTTTTCTTTCCATAGCCAATTAATAATCCGGAGACCTGAATCAATGATTCTTTCAGAGGGAGGTTTCTAAAGCGATATAGGATTGGTAGTAATCGGTTTTTTAAAGGGATTTTAAGAATTGGGGCATTTTGGTAAAAAGGGGAATCTATGGCGATGATTGCACCTCCGGTTTGTTCTTGTAGCTTGGCAGCCAAATATCCATTAAAGCTGTTACCCAACAGAATGGGATTTGGATATGGAGCCAAAAGATCAACTAATTCGAGAATGATTTTTTCTGCACTAAAGCCCTCTAGAATTTTAAACTGATTGATTCTTAGATAGGCTAAGTTGAAGGATTGGTGTACTTCTTTCTTTTCCAGAAAATTCTGAAAGGAGAAATAATGGCCGGTTTCAATTAAGAATAAAAAGGGCAGGGAATCCTTTACCTCAGCACTAATCCAATGCAAGCAGGGAAGGCTAAGTGGCTCATTTCCCCTAATGTGATCTGCAAGTTTTCGGAGGCTTCTGTATTGAAAAATGGCATGCGTTTCAATCTCTTGGTTAAAATGGGCAGAAAGCTCTTCGACCACCAATACACTCAAAAGTGAACTTCCCCCTAGATCAGAGAAAAAATCAGCTTCTAAGTTAGTGATTGGAATCCCTAGGTTTTTGCACCAAATAGTATGAACCCCTTGCAGAATTGGATCTGTAATCTGACTCTGTATAGATTGGATATCCCTCTTTTTTGATAAGGACACAATCTCCTCTTGATTAATTTTTCCATGAGTATTCAATGGGTAGTGTAGTACTTGCAAATAACTTCTGGGCACCACTTCAAGACCCTTTAGTTTTTGTGTTTTGGTGTAGAATTGCTCATCGGCTTCCATTTGCTCTACCTCCAAACAAGCGATTAAATACTCCAAACCATTTTCGTCCTTGGAAAGCAAAACTTTACAGGATTTGGCTTTGAACAGATCTTGTAATTGAGTTTCCATCTGCTGCAGATCAACCCATTTTCCATTTACTTTTTGACGGGAATTTGTCCTGCCAATCACCGAAACAAAACCATCCGAAGAGATAAGACCGAAATCTCCCGTCCGAAATATGCGTTTATCCCCCACCTTGGGATGATAATTGATCTCTTTATTTTCAAAATAGCCTAAACTTATGTAGGTAGAGCTGACTGTCAGTTCTCCTGGTTCACCGGGTTGACATGGATTTCCATTGGCATCTACCACTGTCAAGGATTTGTTTTTGACGGGTATGCCTTCATTGATTTTTGGAAAATTCTGTAAATAGGAGATTTTAATTTCTGAGATAGTTCGCGCCTCGGTACTGGCATAGGCGAGCTGAAGTACTGCGTTTTTCGGAAAAAATTTCCTAAAAATCTCTAAATCAGAAGGCATGATTCGTTCACCAGCAAGGCACAGAAACCGGATGGATTGAGTGTATTTTATGAGTTCATCCTGATAAATGGCCGCGAGAATTCTAAATGAGGAACTAGTAAGTGTAGCAAAACTGATTTGTCGGCTTTTCCAAAAAAGAGGTATTTCTTTAAGGTTTTCAGGTTTTAAATCCACCACGGCAATACTCGCTCCGGAGATCAAAGCAGGAAAAATACTTGCCAAAGATGAACTAAATGAGGAAGCAAAAATGAAATCTAGTGTATCTGAGGCAGAGATTTGATTTTCGGAGACCTGACGATAGCTGTCTTCTATAATGGAAGCGTAATCATGGATCACATATTTTGATGACCCGGAGCTTCCCGATGTTGCATATACACAAAACAAGCGATCCGGAAGGGTGACTTTTTCCCTCCAAGCATCTATGGACTCAGAAGCTTCGAAAGGGATATCCTTTAGATCGATACTGTCGACAGCAGCGTTTTTAATATTACTTATCAGAAATTTAACGGGGACATGCTCTTGCCAATTTGACTGAAGACTTTTAGGAAGGAAGAAAAAGTAATTTTCTGAAAGTAAAACTCCCAAGCAAGCGATTATTTCTTCCGTTTTACTGGGGAGATTGATCCCGATGCAAGAATTATAGAGGCCCAGTGACTTCAAGTGATTTGCCACATCGCTTGCCCTTTGATACAACTTCTGATAGGTTATATCACCACTTTCTGACTTGATAGCAAGTTGATTTGGAGAGGAGCTTGCGTGAAAATGAATTCTATCCAGCATGTTGGAATGCTAGAAACTCCTGGGACAATTTTAAGCCGGACTTTATCATGTTTTGGTGGCTTATGCTGTTTTTGTATGCCCAAGAATAAATCGGCTTTTCTGGATTCTGAGTTTTGGCCCTTTTGATACGATCAGAGAGAGCTGACTTATGATAGCCCTGAAATCTATATTTTTCCTGAATAGCCCCTACAGAAAGAACGGTGAATTCAGGATGAAAATATAAGCCTGTAATGCCCACGGGAACTCCATCGACCATAATAAAATAGAACTCCAAACCAGGGGCTTTTAATTTCAATCTAAAGTTTTCAACCACGGACTCTTCATGGCGATTTTCAGCATCAAAACAGTTGAGATAAAGCCAAGCAAACTCAGCGATATCTTTTTCCGAAACTAGTTTTAACTGAATAGTATTTTCTTGAGGGCTTATAGGCTCTTCTTCAGGCGATAGGGTCATGATGCAGATAGTCTCCCGCTGTTTATATTTTGGAAACTTTTTGATGATATCTAAGGATAACAAATCCTTCGAATCAATAATTACTTGATGATTTTTTTGATGGATATCCGCATAAAATTCTTCCACATAATCAATCACTTGGGTACTTTCAATTTTCCCAATACAATAATTGAAATAATTGATAGGCTTAAACTTTAGTAAAGTCAGTTCACCACATTGGTTGATGGCAATAGCGTTTTGGATTTCAGGATTTTGTTGAAAAGCCTCGAGTCGCAAGAGGTCGTAATGCAGCAGGGTGTTCATTTAAGGCTAATAGCTAGGGGAATTTTTTGAAATTTAATGGATAAAAAGCATCTTCCCTAAGGCCCTTAAAAATAAAGTAGTGCTGGTATGTTTTAGTAAAATGCCAGTCTACTCCAGATTGAAGTGTAGAGCTTTTAATTTTTTAAAATTGTGATCAATAAGGCCTCGTACCATTAGAGAACGCCACTTTTTCATCAAAGCTTATTTGAGCTGTGATTTCTTGAACAAATTATAATCCCATAATTAATTCTATTATTGAATTATCAAGACGGTCACATTTTTATCATTGGCGATGAGGTTTTCTGCCACACTTCCCAACAACAAATCTGAATCATCGGATTTTCCTTTTTTGGAGATGACGATCAAGTCTCCTTTGAGTTCTCTGGTATGTTTGTAAATGGCGTTTCCGATTGAATTCCCTTCTGCTAGATACATACTCAAACTGGCCTCGATATTAGCTTTTTTCTTCAGCTTCTCATACTTGCCCAAGGCCTCCTTTTCCAAGCTTTTTCTGATTGACTTCTCATTCCCTACAAAGGGGAAATAGTGTATCCCGATTTTAAGGATGTGGATGGGCAGGAGTTCGGTCCCCGTGGTTTTTGAGATGTGGCCTGACATTTCAAGTACTTTTCCTGTGTAGGATGAAAAGTCAATAGGAACGATCGTCTTCGTGATGGTTGGTTTGGCGGTCTCTGGCACAAGGATCAAATTGCAGCGCAGGAGTCTGACCATTTTGCTACTGAAAATTCCTGAGCCTTCAAGCCCTTTCTTTTTCCCCAGAAAGAAGAGATCAAATTTACTTTTATTGATCCAGTTGACTAGCGCACTGAAGTCAGGTTGAGGCTGAATATAGATATGGATAGTGGATTTATTTTCTCCAAAAACCGAATCGATTTTAGATTGGAGTTCCTCTCGGATAAGCTCTTCCAAGCTTTGGTTTTTTTGGGCGAGCATGGCTTCAAACTCAGAGGAGAGCTCCTCTATTTCAATCTGATGGATCAGGTGCAGTTCTTCAAAATCAAAGAGTGAATCGTATCCTTTGATGAAATGAAGCATCATTTCATCCATTTCTGTTAAATCTGCGGCTAGCGCAATTTTATTTAGATTCTTCATTGGTATTTCAGTTTGGTTTAAAAAAAGACTATTCTTTTTTAGTCCCTTGTTTTTTGATCAAGGTGTCTTCCAGTTTCTTTTCGTAGCGCTTTTTATCTGGTTCTTTTTCCAGCTGAGTCATTTTGAGATATTCGGATTTTAATCCTTTGTTCAGTGAATACATCATCAAGACAAGAATAAACAAAAAGGGCAAACCTGTCGTGATGGAAGCTGTCTGCAAGGCGCCTAATCCTCCCCCAATCAGTAAAGCAGCCGCAACTGCCCCTTCCGCAGTGGCCCAAAATACCCGTTGCGGGACTGGAGAGTCCAGTTTTCCTCCAGAGGTTATATTGTCAATTACCAGGGATCCGGAGTCTGAAGAAGTCACAAAAAACGAGGTCACCAAAAACAAACCGATGATCGAGCCAACCATACTCAGGGGAAATTCCTGAATGAAGACAAATAATGCGGTAGAGGCATCTGCCACGATAGCATTGGCAAGGTCATGATTGCCAGACTGCATGTCCAAGTATATCGCAGAACCTCCCATTGCCGTCATCCAAAGGAAGGTCAAAAGGGCTGGAATTAGCAAAACTCCAAGAACAAACTCCCGGATCGTACGTCCTTTAGAGACGCGAGCGATAAACATCCCGACAAAAGGAGACCATGAAATCCACCAAGCCCAGTAAAAAACCGTCCAATCGCCCTGCCATCCTTTGTCTCGGATGGCCTCCGTCCAAGTGGAGACTTCAATAAAATTATTCATGTAGTTGCCTACATTTTGGATAAAGCCTCTCATAATGAAAAGTGTCGGACCAAAGATCAGGACAAAAATCAATAATATGGCAGCAATTCGAACATTCCATTCGCTGAGAAACTTCACTCCCTTATCGATTCCTGAGACCACCGATATGGTCGCGATAAGAGTAATTCCTGCAATTAAGAGGACTTGAGTGGTGACGGTATTGGGGATTTCGAAAAGATAGAAAAGTCCACCACTCACTTGCTGCACCCCTAATCCGAGGGAAGTGGCCAATCCGAAGAGTGTGGCTAAAACTGCAAATACGTCAATAACATCACCTATCCACCCATTGATTCGATCTCCTAGGAGAGGGTAAAACACAGAGCGAATGGTTAAAGGGAGCTTGCGGTTATAGGCAAAAAATGCCAAGGAAAGGGCCACTACAGTATAAATGGCCCATGCGTGAAAGCCCCAGTGGAGGAAGGTCAAATTCATGGCATTTTGGGCCGCTTCGGCACTATAATCCTCTGAAATAGGTGAATTTGCATAGTGACTAACAGGCTCAGCTACCCCCCAGAAAAGCAAACCGATGCCCATTCCTGCGCTGAATAACATTGCAAACCATGCCGGAGTAGAAAACTCAGTTTCGGCATCTTTTCCGCCGAGTTTGATGGTTCCATATTTGCTGAAACCTACATAGATACAAAAAATAATGAATACGTTGACCACTAGAATAAACAACCATCCTGTTTTATCGGTGATGAACGTTTTCATATTTCCAAAAATCTCCTCCATGGGTTCTCCCACCCATAGGGTGATGCCAATAAAGAGAACGATCAAAATCGTAGCGGGCCAGAAAACTGGTGGATGAATATCGATGTATTTATTTTTCATAATTCTTAGGTTTAGAAATAATAGCCGAGATTAATATTCAATCGGGTATTCCAAGCGGCTTTATCTGAAATAGGATTAGTGGAGCTGATAGGCTCTTGGTAATTGACCCCGCGACCAGTTCCCAATGCGTTTCCTCCGAAAATATCACTTATCCAAGGTTGGTTTCTCCCTTGAGCAATATCAAAATAGCAAAAGATTTTTCCAGCACTGACAAGGGCGCCAGGTACTAGCATATGTGTAGGAGCAAATCGTTGTGTAGTGCCGTTGAGCTCAATTTCCCCAAATTTCTCCATGTAGGTGTAGTCAGTGTACACTTGAATGTTTCGTACAGGTCCCCAACTTACAGGAATGTCATAAGAAATCCCCACTGTATACATAGCGGCTTCAGCTGCGACATCGTAAGTACCAAAGCCATAAGCACCCATTTGTACGAAGCTCAATGGCGTATCCGCATCATCCCTGACATCTTTGAAATTGTAGTAGAGCGCTTGGGTTTTTAGATTCCATCGACCCCAATTATTTTCATAATGAACTGCTCCGGCAAATTGCCTTCCGGTATGGGTGGTTTGCTGATTGTACACTTCGTGAGTTTGGAGCGATAGTCCGATTTCTCCTGATTTGAGTAATTTGGCCGCCCTCAGGTTAAGTTGTCTTCGTTCGATATTGGTATTACCTGGAACAGGCACCACATCATAAGAATAGCGCGCAGAGGCGGGTACCCCAAAGCTGAGTTCGTTGGTTCCTCGGGGCTCGGAAAGTAGAAAATAAGCGAGATTGAAGCGCCAGCCTTCGTATTCTTTGGTGAAATTAAATCCGATCTGATGGTCATCTTCCAGCCCTACATAGTAGGGTGTAGTAAACCACCAACTGTGAGAGGCATAGGTCAGCAATCCAAAGGGAACTTGGGTAATACCAAACTGTAAATTAGTACTGGGATTAAATCGGTAGCCGATCCAGCCATATTTCAAAAAGTGGGTGTTGAAAGTGGGATAAAAACGGTATTCGAATGAGAGCTGAAGGCCATCACTGTAAGAGTCTACGTTGATCCGCCAGGTATCCCAGGTCCAGTCATTTCGTAGTTCGGTACCCAATGGGAAAGTTTGACCTTCGAAATGCGTGTAAATGGTATTGAGACGAAGCGCTCCCCCGATTTTTAGCCAAGAGGTATCCTTTTTGGTTTCTTGGGCAGCAAAGTTGGCAAATTCTAAGGTAGCTTTGGAAGTGCCATAATCTTTGTTGAAAAGGTAGTTGAGAGGCGATTCCCGATTGATTGAATCCAAGGTAGAACCTATGGACAAAATCGGAATACTTATTAAAATAAAATGAAAAAAAAGATGGTGGTAGAGTCTTCTCATTGGTTAATTTTTAACTTTCCAAAAGAGAGGTGATGTTTTACCCGAAATTTTAAGGTATAACTTTCAATTTAAAAATGAAATTAAAATGAGCAGAAAATTGATTGTAAAAACGAATTTTCCACACAGTTTACGAGCTTTTACAAGTAAAAATTCTAAGAAAAAGGACTTTTATTAACGTTTAATGACGTTTTAATTGATGAATAACAAGACCTTTGAAAAAATTTAATCATGGCCCTGCAATACGCTTTAGAACTCATCGGAACTTTTGTTTTTGCCATCTCAGGTGCTTTGGCGGTGAGGGAACGAGAGCACGATTTATTTGGGGCAGGCTTTACCGGTTTTATTACCGCCATAGGTGGAGGTACGCTTAGGGATGTCTTACTGGATGCTCATCCTTTGGTGTGGATTGGGGATATTTATTTTCTTTATGCGATTTTATTGGGGATTTTGGCCGCCTTTGTTTTCCCTGGTTTTTTGAGTCGGTTGCGAAAGACTTTCTTTCTCTTTGATACCTTAGGGATCGGTTTTTTTACGGTTTTGGGGGTAGAAAAGGCCTTGAGTTTGGGAGTGAGGCCGGAGATTGCGGCGATTATGGGGATGTTTACCGCAGTGATGGGGGGAGTCATTCGGGACACGCTGACCAATGAAATTCCAATTTTGTTCCGAAAGGAGATTTATGCCTCCGCTTGTTTGGCTGGTGCAATTTTGTACTTGGTTCTAAATTATTTTGGTTTGGGAAGGGAGTGGAATTTGCTGCTGTCGATTTCTACGGTGATTTCGATTCGACTGATAGCGATGAAGTATAAATTGAGTTTACCGAGGTTGGATTGAGGGCTATTGCCTGCGAAGGAGCCTGGGAGGAAAAAGAAATTCTCCCACGGATATATGCAAATGAATAGCACAGATATTCGCTGATTTTTTGTCACATAAATGACGCGACTTACCGAATCAGTGCAGATCAGTAGGGAAAGGACATCAAATCTGGGCTGTCTCAAAAGTGAAGTTTGTCACCTTGAGCACTTGAGATACGATCATCTCCAAATCGAAATATGGGCCAAAACGATAGAAATGGCCTTCGAATCTAGTCACTCTGAGGTAGGCATGGGGTCGAAGGGTCAGGCTGATATTAGAGCTATTTATGAGATAGCCTCTTTGATTCGATCAATGCCATTATTCTTAGCAGATTTTACCTTCATATAATTAAGTCTAAGACTCAGAAGGCAAAATCTAAAAAGATTTGGTACTACCACGACTTTACTGAAAAGACCTCTATTAAAATCGGTAGCAAATCATTCTACCAACGTAATAGTTTGAATTGGACTGGAATCTTTCGGTTATGGGGCCCTTCGGGATTTTCGGTTTTGGAGTGCTTTGCAAACCCGTTAAGAAAATGACTTGGCTCGCGAGGTATCGAGAGGACAAGTCGTAAAGAAAATGCCCAGTGGGCATTTTTAGGCTTGGGCCGGTTTGAGGGACGGACTCATTTTTAGGGTGGCAAAGTAGGACAAAATTCCGCTGTGCACTAGGTTTTAACATGTAGAAAGCGTCACCAGCGGAAAGAAAAGAACGGGGCCAAGACTTTTGGATACTTTTTGCCTGTCCGCCGAAGGAGGAGTCTTCAAAAGTATCAAGGGAAAAAAGATTTAAAAAGCTTAAGATCAGGCCAAGCTTTTCAGTTTAGGCCAAATCATTTTCATACCTCACTTGCCCCGACTGATAAAGCAAAACAAAAAGGGTTAATGTCATTTTCTGAGCGGAAAGACTAACCTATTCATTCATAACTTCATCAAAATAAAATTGCGGACAAAACTTGTCTTCTCATTAAATTAAGGGTAGAACCAAAGATTTTAATTTTAAGAAAATAAATTAACGGGTTGGAGAATTCTTTGCCTCTTTAATGCTCTGAGTGAAAAATCCTTAACGATATTGCTGCTAATTACACAATAGAAATACCCAATGGGAAAAATAGATTTCGAATAGCTAAGTCCAAAACCCAACTTTGATATCATGAATTCCTTGATCAAACTCCGACATACCCTACACCAACATCCAGAAATAGCTTTGGAAGAAACCGAAACCGCTCAGCGGATTTTAGATTTTTTTAAACCCTTACATCCGGATCAAATCCTTGAAAAGCTCGGTGGAACAGGATTAGCTTTTGTATTCCAAGGGAAAAAACCCGGCAAACGATTGCTGTTTCGCTGTGAGCTCGATGCGCTTCCCATAGCCGATCTAAAGGAAAGCAATCACCAAAGCCAAGTTTCCGGTAAAGGTCATTTATGTGGGCATGATGGCCACATGGCGATCATCTGTGGCTTGGGAGAAAAACTATCCCAGAAGCGGCCGGAGAGTGGAGAAGTGGTGCTTCTCTTTCAGCCTGCAGAGGAAACAGGAGAAGGAGCTCAGGCAATTTTAAACGACTCCCGCTTTGAGGAAATCAGGCCCGATTATGCCTTTGCCCTGCACAATTTACCTGGTTTTCCGCTTCATCAGATGGTGCTGCGAAAAGGAACATTTGCCGCGGGAAGTACCGGAATGCGACTGCATTTCACTGGGAAAACCTCCCATTCTGCCCATCCCGATGCCGGAATCAATCCTGCTCAAGCCCTTGCACAACTGATGCAGCAGCTACCCCAATTACCCAAAGAAATTCCCGGCTTTTCCTTGCTCACGCTCATCCATGCTGAACTGGGAAGTTTGGCCTTTGGGACGAGTGCAGGCAAGGGCAGCTTAGGTATGACCCTGAGAGCCTTTGATCAGGAAGATTTGGATTTACTAATTGAAAAGGCACAAGCCTTGGCTCAAAAAATAGCAAACCAGGAGCGCTTGAAATTGGAGGTAGAATTTGTCGAGAAATTTGCCGTTTCGCACAATGACCCGGAATTGTACAGTTTGGTAAAAACTGCTTCAGAGAAATTGGCGCTTTCTACCGTAGACAAACCCGAACCCTTTAACTGGTCAGAGGACTTTGGACTGTTTAGCCAGCATTGCCCTTCTTTTTTATTTGGCTTGGGAGCCGGAGAAAATTGTCCTCAGCTCCACGAAGGAAGCTACGATTTCCCGGATGAATTGATTGAGACGGGAGTAGGGATGTTTTGGGAGATAATAGAATTATAGTCTCCTTTTAGTCATTCATATTGGTAACGAAGAATAAAAAGCAAAACGTAATTCAGTTTCATTGTCGGAATTCGCGCGCTGAAAATAAATCCCTTTTTCAGTAATGTAAGGCCTTGAAAAATGATCATTGGGAAGCTTAAAATGTCCCAAAGCCTTCCAATTGCTATCGATGATATTAATCCAGTGATCTCCTCTTCTTGTATTAACTCGCTCCCCATTTTCATCAAAATGCTCTTCTTTTTCAATTCGGTAGAAAACTTTTCGATAAGGATCCCAAACTAAATCCCAGAATTGGGCAGAATATCGAATTGATCGAGCCTTATATTCTCCCTTCGTAAAATTTGAAGGATCAATTTGATCACTTACATATTTTCCTGGAGTGGATTTTATAGACATTTCTCCACTTTCAGGGTCGATTATAATAACCTTACTAGAAAATGGAAACGATATGAAAACAAAATCCTGGTCTGTAGAAATTTGAGGATGATGAAGCCCCTCAAATAAAATCATTTGTTCCCTTAGCTTTTCTCCTAGATCAATAGGGATAACTTTTGATACTTCAAAATCTTTATCCAAAAGATAAATTCCTGCAAAGTGAAAAGGTTTGGTGGTGTGAAATAAAGGCAAAACCATTTTATCCTGAAAAATCGAAATAGGAGGAATATCATTTAATACAGAGATAATTCCTTTGACTCCATTGAAATAAGATTTTCCATTAAATAAAATTTCATCATCCAATGAGTAGGATCTTGAAGGTTCATTTTGATTTTCTGGAAAATAAAAAATCCGATTATGGGTTTTATACATAAACCCATCTTCTAAAAGTGTAATTCCACCGCCTTGAGTTACAACTTCCGAAATTGATGATTGCATCTTAATCTGTCCGACAATTTCAGCCTTTTCCAGATCAATCATATCCAATGAATTGTTTTGCAAAAAATATCCCCCAAATAAATTCCCTGCATTATCTGAAGAGACCACATAAGCATTTGAGAAATGATCGGGAATTGGAATGGAAAATTCAGAGCTATCTAAATTTTGAGGTAGAGTTTGATTGTCCTGCTTACATCCAAGCATTAATAAAATAAGAGAAAGGACTAATTGATTTTTCATTGGAGTAAAATAAAGGTGGAGGCTGTCATAGTAAATACAACAGCCTCATTTTATAGTTAAAATAATACCGTCTTAAATATCATGATTCAGGTAAATTAAGCGAGCTCAACTTTGGCATCGGATTTAAACTATACTTTAAATTCTTTTATCTCCCCCACATTTCCAAATTATTTGTTTAATTTTTTCCTTGGCCGAAAAATGCAAATACTCAATCCCATTTTATGGGGCGCGTTGGATTTGTTAAAAAGGACAGGCCATTTCGCTGATTTGAAGATTTTTGACTGTTTAGCCAGCATTGCCCTTCTTTTTTATTTGGCTTGGGAGCCGGAGAAAGATGCCCCCAGCTCCACGAAGGAAGCTATGATTTCCCGGATGAATTGATTGAGACGGGGTTGGAGGTTTTTGGGTATTCTTGGTAAACTTTCATAAAAAAGGCCAGAACATTCCCGAGTGGGATATTCTGACCTTTGATTTATTAAACTCCTATTTTAAAGATTCCCTTTTAAGCGATACCCGAAGTTAATCTCGAAAAATATAGGTAAGATACCCCTAGAACCCGTTAAATCAAAATAATAAACTGGTCCTAAACTTCCCAGTAGAGTCCATCGTTCATAATTTCTCTTGAATCCCCAGGTCGGACCTATGGCCATGCTGTAATTTTCGTTTGTTCTTACATTTCCGGCAATTCGAGGACCATAGAACAAGTAGCGTAATGCCAGAAATTTTTTACTTTTCCGCTTCCCGCTTTCCACTCGGTCAAGATTGTAATACCTCCTGCCTTGGATATCCACAAATGGCGCAATCTGGCCCTGAAAACCTGGTTCACCATAGATGGTATTTAAATCTGGATAAGAGTAATTATATCCAATTCCGATATTGTATTCTATCGTTGTTTTTATTCCGATAGGGTTTTCCCAAGCAATCCCAGGATTTATGATATTTAGGCGGAGTTCTTTTTCGGTTTGGGCATTAGATAACCCAGAAATTCCCAGCAAAAGGAGGATCAAAAAGACAAGTTTTTTGTTTACAATCATACGTGTTTGATATTTCAACATTTAACCAAAAGACCGAGGTCTCTAAAATTTCCTCATTGGCTCGCAGCGCTTAAGAAATCGGCTTAAGATTTTTTTCTTCTTCTAAGCACTAAATAAATAATTAAACCAATAAACAAAACCCCAAAAATTTGCCAGGCTAGAATCCCTGAATTCGGCATCTCTATATCGTAACTTAAGAATTTGAGCAATTTCATAAATTAAAAATTTAAGGGATAATTTCAGTATAGGAAACTTGACCAGTACATCCATCAACTCTTATCCGAACATTTCTTATTTCACTTGTCCAAATATCTCCTACTCCTTCAACAAATAGAACATATCGAATTGAGTAGGTGTAAATTCCTGAATATTGATAATTGTTTGAACTTGACGCATATTGTTCATTATTAAAGGTGTTTTTTCCTAAGGCAGTCATAAAAGTTAATCCACCAAGTGAAGCATCAAAGTTTGAAATCAGTCCATCTCCATTTCCTGTTTGAAATGAAATATCAATGTAGGTCTGTGAACTAATGCCAATTCTTCCATAAACATTCCTCCAATTCTCCAAACACCTAATCTTAAATTCTTGGGTTTTTAACCTGTCTTCTATAAAAAAAGAGGCTTCTGAAGACTTGATGATGGGAATAGATTCTAAATTATTCCTATCCAATACATTTCTTAAAACTGTTTCATCCAATTTTTTTTCTTTAAGAACTTGGATAACCGACTCTAATTCTGCGAGACTAACTATTTTTATCCCACTGCTTTCATTGGTTCTGATATCCTCCAATTGGAAATCATACTTTTTTAAAATTTCATTAACTGAACTTTCTGTTATTGATATTTCTTTTATATCATCTTCAAATGGAACACAAGAGGTCAATTTGTAAAAGATCAAAAAAACTGTACAAATTAGAAGAAAATGTTTGCTGTTTGCTGTATGCTGTTTTCATAAAGTTTAAATTTTTAACTCCTTAAACCTAAGGCTAAAAAAGTCCCAAAAAATACCTAGAACTGGGTATTTTTTGGGGGTTTTCTTTCGGTTTTGAAGAAATCCTCAGTCTTTTCTATCGATCTGAATCGTCCGATTGGGAGAAAAGTCCTTATCCAGCATCTTGGGAAACAAGGTCAACTTTTGGATAAAAAACAAAACCCTCCAAAGGGGTCCCGATAGGTGTCAGGATCCTTGGAGGGTGGATATTTTTCGCAGACCTGACAGGCCTGCTTGAAAATTACTTTTTCTTCTGTGCCCGCTTCATCGGATTGTCTCCTGTAGAAGCTCCTCTTGCGCCACCTCGACCTTTGAAGAGTTCGAAGCGCGTAGGCTGATACTGTCTTGGCCAGTAGTTGCTCGACTCATCGATATCGGCTGTCTCACGGTAAGGATCCAAAACAAACTGCACTACTTCTTTTTTCTTGGGGAAAACTTTGGTCACCTGCGTTTCATTCAGCTTCCAGATTTCAGCAGGAATCCGCTCGATTTCCGAGGTACCATCGGCATATTGAAATTCAATGATCAAAGGCATAACCAAGCCGCCTACATTTTCGAAAGTAAGCTCGTAGAAATTTAGATCCGAATTGAGCAACTCTCGCTCTTTATCCGTCAAGCTCGCCATAAATTGCTTGTATTCTTCCTCATCCTCGGGAGTAATCGCAAATCGATCGTAGCTATTGTAGAAATCACGCGTGGCAGGATCGGCTTCCAACACGGTCTGTGGCACATCAGCTTTGTTAAACTCCTTACTGATGTAAGTTTCCTCTCGCCCAAATTCCGCCCGATCGGCTGCTTTCTTTTCAGCAGGAGTTCGATTATCCAACTTAAACCATTTTACATCCTGAATGGCAATATCCACCGGTTCGGTCTCGTAAAACCATCCTCTCCAGAACCAATCCAGATCGACAGCCGAAGCATCCTCCATCGTACGGAACAAATCCTCCGGAGTAGGATGCTTAAACATCCATCTTCTTGCGTATTCTTTAAAGGCAAAGTCAAACAGCTCTCTTCCCATCACGGTCTCCCGCAAAATATTCAATGCGGTTGCCGGCTTGGCATACGCATTGGGGCCAAATTGAATGATATTTTCCGAATTGGTCATGATCGGCTCCAGGTACTGCTTTTCACTTCTCATGTAAGGCACAATTTTATGGGCGGGCCCACGACGGGAAGGATAATCTCGATCCCATTCCTGCTCAGCCATAAACTGCATAAAGGTATTCAAACCCTCATCCATCCAAGTCCACTGACGCTCGTCGGAGTTGACGATCATCGGGAAGAAGTTATGCCCTACTTCATGAATGATGACTGATATCATTCCGTATTTCACCGCTTCCGAATAGGTGCCGTCTTTGTCGGGACGACCATAGTTGAAGCAAATCATCGGGTATTCCATTCCATTGCTTCCTTCTACTGAAATAGCGGTTGGGTAAGGGTAGTCAAAGATTTTTTCAGAATAGGATTTGATCGTATGGGCCACTACTCGTGTGGAGTATTGCTCCCAAAGCGGATTGCCTTCTTTGGCATAATAAGACATGGCCATTACGTCTTTTTCACCTTGCTTCACGGCCATGGCATCCCAGATGAATTTTCTGGAAGAAGTCCAAGCGAAATCACGTACATTTTCGGCTTTGAAAATCCAGGTTTTCTTTTCTGTTGATTTTCCTTTTTCCAGTTTTTCGGCTTCTGCCTGAGTCCGGATGATGACCGGATTGTCATAGGTTTGCTTGGCTTTGTTCCATCGCTCCAGTTCGGTGGCGGAAAGTACCTCTTCCGGATTTTGCAAAACTCCGGTAGCCCCCACCATGTGATCGGCCGGAACGGTAATTCGGACTTCATAATCCCCAAAAGTCAAGGCAAATTCACCTCTTCCAAGAAATTGCTTGTTTTGCCAGCCTTCAAAATCGGAGTAAACGGCCATTCTTGGAAACCACTCGGCCATGGTGTAGAGGTAATTCCCATCTTCTGGAAAATACTCATAGCCCGGACGGCCGGATATGTAACTCATTCTGTCTGTGATATTGAAGGACCAGTCCACTTTGAAGGAAAAAGTCTCTCCTGCCTTTAAGGGCTGCGGCAGATCAATTCGCATCATGGTTTTATTTACTGCTACGGGAAGAGCAGTTCCATTTTCATCCTTCACATCCAACACCTTGTAGCCAAACTCCTCATTTTCCCAAAGAATGCCTTCCAAGGTTCGCATGGTCATGCGCGAATTGATGGAGCTTTCGGCAACCTTAGGCGCCTCAGACTCTGGGCCTCGTTGGTTTTCTTCCAGCTGCACCCATAGGTAAGTAAGTTGATCCGGGGAATTGTTGATGTAGTTAATGGTTTGAGAGCCGGTGATGGATTGATTGTCATCATTGAGTTCCACATCAATCACGTAATTGGCCTGCTGCTGCCAGTACATGTGTCCCGGAGCACCCGAAGCGGTACGGTACACATTTGGAGAGCGAAGCATCGTTCCGAGTTGTTCAAAACGCTCGGCATGATTTTGCTCCGATCGGCGAGCTTGTGACCAGCCTTCGGTCAAAACCAGCGCAAACAAAGCGATAGCGAGTCCAAATTTTCTCATAGAATTATATTTATTACCAGAATTTCGTTTCTAACATTAACACTAAAGCCACTCCCAAAACCATCGAGGAGACAACCAAGGCCCAGTCCCGCTTGTTTACACCTGCTATTCCCACCAAAATGGAGGTCAGCAGCAGAAATGCTCCCACAATGACTAATTGTCCAGCTTCCAGGCCCAGATTAAAAGCCAATAGCGGTTGCCAAATCGACGCTTCTTTTCCCAAGAGCTCTCGGAGGTAATTGGAAAAACCCAATCCATGAATCAATCCAAAAAACAGGGCGAAGAAATAATTGAGTTGGACCCCGCGTCCGGAGGTGGGACGGGGTTTCAATATCGTCATAAATGCGGTAATGGCAATGGTCACCGGAATCAAAAACTCGATCACATCCGAGCGTATATTGACGATTTTGAAGGTAGCCAAAGCCAAGGTTAAGGAATGCCCAATAGTGAATGCCGTGACGAGAATTAAAATCTTTTTCCAATCTCTTCCCGTAAATACTGCACAAAGCGCCAACACAAACAGGATATGATCGTAACCCTGAATATCCAAAATATGCTGAAGACCTAATTTAAAATAAAGCTCAAATGTGTTCATGGTCGGTGATTATATACTTCAATAGAAGTAAATTGCGGCAATTATACGGGATTATCCCCATAAAAGACACAGCGAGTACTTCCAAATGCAACAGTTTTACATATTCATAATTAGTCTGGGATGGATGGTCATGGCGCATCCATTTTTCATCAGTTTGACCGAAATCCGACAAAACCCAGAAAGCCAACGATTTGAAATTTCCCAGAAAATCTTTTGGGACGATTTGGAAGTCAGTCTGAGGGAATTTTATCAAGAGGAGATCGATTTTTTGGAACCGCAGGATGCCGAAAAGCTCCTTTCTCAAATTGAAAAATACTTGTTGGAAAAAAACAAATTGTGGATAGACGGAAAGGCGCTTGAGCTCCGAGTCTTGGGTTATGAAATCGAAGAGGACGCCGCTTGGTTTTATATGGAGTCTAATTCACAACCTTGGAATTCCAAAATTCGGGTTCAAAACAGTATTTTGATCGATGATTTTACTACCCAGCAAAACATCGTTCACGTGTACAAAGGCACTAGCCGAAGTCCTAGCAGCTTGCTTTTGGGAAAAGGAAAGGAAGTGGATGAGTTGGAGTTTTAAGCAGATTTAATCAAAGCTTTTATTTTTAAATTTAATTAATGGGGTTTCCACTTCTCATATCCTGATAAATAATTATTAGTAGGAAGTTTTGGGTGTATTTTTAGCGCGGGGGTAAGTCCTGGCAGCAAGGCAGGGGCTGGCAAGCGGGTGGAAGCATTCCCGGCGACTGGCTTTTTGGTACTTTTGGGCCATGCCCAAAGTACAGAGAGAAATTTTTTCCTGAATAAAATTGGATTGAAATCTTCCTCATAAATTGGCATTAAGAAATATCTCAGGAATATTAATTTTTTATGTATATCCGCTTTCTTACCAGTAAGAAGATTGAACGGCCTAAAACAAGGCTGGAAGTTCAATTTCAGGGAACTTCGCCTGCCAGCCGAGGCTGGGTCTTCCGTCATCGGTCTTCCAACCTAATAAGCAAAGGAAATAAGGCTACTGGTGTTATTACGGATAATCATGTTAATTTTTTATTGGAATCAATTCTCTTTTTCAATTTTTAAAATTAAATTGTTTCAAATCAATAAAGCAGCCTCATGGCCAATTTATCTACACTTTCCCGATTGCTCTACAGCAATTCCAGACTCCTCATCCAAGCTATTCAAGAAAAGTTGAAGCCTTTTGATCTTACCTATACCCAATTCCTGACACTTTCCGTGCTTTGGGATGAGGATGGCCTTTTTGTCAACCAAATCGGGGATCGGCTAGAGCTGGATTCAGGGACACTCACTCCTTTACTCAAAAAACTGGAAGCTCAAAACTATGTAATGCGAATCCGAAGCGAGGAAGATGAGCGTAAGGTCCGGATCGAACTCACCTATCCGGGAAAATCATTGCAGAGCAAAGTAATCCAGGTTATGGACGATTTCTCCGCTGAGTTTGATTTGTTAAGTGAGTCCAAGTTGCAGGATTTAAACCATTCGCTTCAGGACTTGTTAGATAAGCTAAAATCACACTAACACTTATGGAAAAATTGAATATCGATTACACTGCAGTAGCTGTCAATACAGGAGGAAGAAAAGGACATGTTAAAACCGACGATGGCAAATTGGATTTTGAAGTCTCCATGCCTAAGGAGATCGGTGGAGATGGAGAAAAAACCAATCCCGAGCAATTTTTTGCAGCTGCTTATGCTTCTTGTTTTGGAGGAGCTTTGGGTGCAGTGGCAGGTAAAACCAGCCTTCGGGACTCTGAAGTGAAAGCCAAGGTACACTTGGGAAATTATGGGCCCGGAAGTTTTGGTTTGGCTGTGGATATTGAGGTAAAGATCCCTCATGCAGAATCTTTAGAACATGCCCAAAAATTAGCAGAAGCTGCTCACGAGGTTTGCCCTTATTCTAAAGCCACGCGCGGGAATATTGAGGTGAACGTGAAGGCGGTGGAATAGGGGTTTGATTTTAAAGCATGAAAAATAATTGAGGCGGATCTAGGTCCGCCTCTTTTTATTTCACCAAAACCACCCCTTTTCCTAGCATTTTTCGATCCATCATGGTCTGTAAAGCTTCCGGCGCCTCATGAAGTCGATAGCGCTTGCCAATGTGCTGTTTGATTTTTCCCTCCCTGATCCATTGCATCAGTTGGAGTATATTTTCAGTGCTTTTTTCCGCTTCCAATTTTGAAAACTGACCCCAAAAAACACCCACAATCGAGGCCCCTTTCAATAAGGGCAAATTCAGTGGAATTTTCGGGATTTCCCCGTTTGCAAAGCCCACCACCAAATAACGTCCCTTCCAGGCGATGCCTCTCAGCGCAGGCTCTGTATAGGGCCCTCCCACAGGGTCATAGATTACATCTGCACCTTTTCCGTTGGTAAGTTCTTTGATACGGGATTTGAGATCTTCTTTTTCGTAATTGATCGTGAAGTCCGCTCCTTTTTCCCGACATAATTCGAGCTTTTCTACAGAAGAAGCAGCAGCGATGATTTTTGCACCCATCAGCTTTCCCAACTCCACGGCTGCAAGTCCAACGCCTCCGGCTGCTCCCAAGACCAATAAGGTTTCCCCGGATTTCAATTGACCGCGATCTTTCAGCGCATGAAAGGAGGTGCCGTAGGTATACAGTGTCGTCGCAGCGATTTCTGCTGGGATACCCTGGGGCAAAGCAAAAATTCTATCCACATCCACGGCTACTTTTTCGGCAAATCCTCCCCAGCCACAAAGCGCTAAAACCGAGTCCCCGATTTGATGATTTTTCACCTTTTCTCCCAATCCAATCACTTTTCCGGCCACCTCACCACCGGGAGAAAAGGGTAAATCAGGTTTGAACTGATATTTCCCCTGAATAATAAGCGTATCGGGGAAATTGACCCCGCAAGCCGCCACCTCGATCAGTACTTGATGTGGGGCTAGGTGTGGATCAGGAACTTCTTTGAACTTCAAGGAATCAGGCAATCCAAATTTTTCACAGATGATGGCTTTCATGGGCTTTTGTAATCGATGTCACTAAGAAAAGATCGGCTTAAAATAGGCATTTCCTTGCGAAAGCGATAATTTTGAACGCTTTAACAAAACAACGATCGAATGTCAGTCAATCAATTTATCCAAGACCATAAAGAACGCTTTTTAAACGAACTACTAGACCTGCTCAGAATCCCTTCGGTCAGTGCAGATCCCAAATTCAAAGACGAGGTATTCAAGGCCGCCAATTTTGTCAAAGAGAGCCTGATCAATGCAGGAGCAGATACCGCAGAAATCTGTGAGACAGCCGGCTATCCGATTGTTTATGGGGAAAAAATTATTGATCCCGCCCTTCCTACCGTCTTGGTTTATGGGCATTACGATGTACAGCCTGCTGACCCCTATGAGCTATGGGATTCACCGCCTTTTGAGCCGGTAATTAAGAAAACGAAGATTCATCCCGAGGGAGCCATTTTTGCACGGGGTTCTGCTGATGACAAAGGTCAGTTTTATATGCACGTCAAAGCCTTTGAAGCGATGATGGCAGCAGGAGAATTGCCCTGCAATGTGAAATTCATGATCGAAGGTGAGGAAGAAGTCGGCTCTGACAACTTGGATAAATTCGTCATCGAAAACAAAGAAAAACTCAAGTCAGATGTCATCTTGATCTCTGATACACACATGATCTCCATGCAAGATCCTTCGATCACGGTAGGATTACGGGGCATGGCCTACATGGAAGTGGAAGTTACCGGTTCCAACCGGGACCTACACTCTGGAACTTACGGGGGTGCAGTCGCCAACCCCATCAATGTACTTTGCGATATGATCGCGTCGATGAAAGACGAAAACGAGCACATCACCATCCCTGGGTTTTACGATAAAGTGCAAGAGTTGACCGCTGAGCAGAGAAGTCGCCTAAATGAAGCTCCTTTTGATTTGGAGGAATACAAATCCAAGTTGGACATCAATGAAGTTCATGGGGAAAAAGGCTACACCACCATCGAGCGAGTGGGAATTCGACCCACCTTAGATGTCAACGGCATCTGGGGCGGATACATTGGAGAAGGTGCCAAAACCGTACTTCCATCCAAAGCTTATGCAAAAATATCCATGCGATTGGTACCGGATCAAGACTGGAAAGAAATCGCCAAGCTATTTGAGGATCATTTCAAATCCATCGCTCCAGCATCAGTCAAAGTAAAAGTAAAAAGCCATCATGGCGGCGCTCCTGCAGTAGTTTCGGATACTTCGGTAGGCTATCAGGCAGCAGAAGCAGCTATGGAAGAAACTTTTGGCAAAAGGCCTGTTCCGACTCGTGAAGGAGGATCTATTCCAATAGTAGCTTTATTCCAAAAAGAATTAGGCTCTGACCCAATCTTATTCGGGTTTGGATTGGATACCGATGCTTTGCACTCGCCTAATGAGCATTATGGGGTCCAAAACTACTTTATAGGAATAGAGACGATTGCTGCTTTCTTCCGTCATTTCAGAAAATTAAGTGAGGCCTAAATAGGAACTAAGCCCATTCAAAAATCCTTTGTCCTTAAAAGCCTAAAGCTAAGCATGAAAATTTCCTTTCCGTGGGTCCTCAGCCTGATACTTGCATTCACCCTTCTTACATCATCCAAGTTGGAGGCTCAGATCATTTCTCCTCCGCAGTGGAAGGTGAGTCTATCACCGGAAAAGCCAAATGCAGGTGAAAAAGCCACTTTGATTTTTGAGGCCAAAATACCTGCGAGTTGGTATGTCTACGGGACGGACTTTGACCCGGACTTGGGTCCTCTGCTGACCACTTTGGTTTTGGAGGATTCGGAGAGCTTTGAGTTGCAGGGGTCTCTTCGGGAGATTAATGCCAAAACCAAATACGATGAAGTTTGGGAGGGAGATATTACTTACTTTTTGAATGAGGGCAGGTTTGAGCAGGAAGTGATTATCAAGAAGTCCGGGACATTTACTGGTGTTATTGAGTATCAGATGTGTACTGATCTTACAGGCCAATGCATCAATTACGAAGAGGATATTGAGTTTTCTTTTTCGGCCAATGAGGAAGCTGCGAAAATAGAAACTCCTGCGGAAGCTACAGCCAAAAATGAGGAATCAAAAGAAGCGCCACAGATTGAAAATGCTGTTTCGGAAGATTCTAGTGAGTCAGCACCCCTTTTCGCAGAGGCAGAAGATCAGCCTCTTTCTTCTGGCGGTGAATCAGAGACGATCACTGATTTCGAAGCAGATGGGAATTCAGATATTAGTTTATGGGGATTTATGGTCTTGGCATTTTTGGCAGGATTGGCAGCGCTATTGACCCCCTGCGTATTTCCAATGATCCCGATGACAGTGAGCTTCTTTACCGGAAGAGCACAGAGTAGAGCGGCCGGAATCCGACAGGCTTTTATTTATGGCTTATCCATTATTGGTATTTATACCATCGCCGGCACTGCGGTCGCTGCGATACAAGGGCCTGAATTTGCCAATTGGTTGGCAACACACTGGCTACCCAATCTCTTTTTCTTCGGGATTTTCATCTTTTTCGCTTTAGCCTTTTTAGGCCTTTTTGAAATTACGCTCCCATCCGGATTGGTGAATAAAGTGGATGCCAAAGCCGAAAAAGGGGGGCTAGGAGGAATTTTCTTCATGGCTTTCACTTTGGTATTAGTTTCTTTTTCTTGTACAGGACCTATCGTAGGTTCGATCCTGATTTCCTCCGCAGGAGGTGAACTGGTCAAACCTATCTTGGGTATGTTTGCTTTTTCACTGGCCTTTGCGATTCCCTTTACCCTTTTTGCCATTTTCCCTGAGTGGATGAATAGACTGCCCAAATCCGGCGGTTGGCTCAATTCAGTGAAAGTCGTACTGGGATTTTTGGAATTGGCTTTGGCCTTCAAGTTCCTCTCTATTGCCGATTTGGTGTATCACTGGGGAATTTTGGACCGAGACATTTTCCTGATTATCTGGATTGTGATTTTTGGTGCTTTGGGTTTGTATTTACTGGGAAAAATCCGCTTGCCGCATGATTCAAAACTGGAATACATCGGGGTACCACGTCTGCTTTTAGCGCTGTTTACCTTTATGTTTGTCCTTTATATGATTCCGGGACTTTGGGGCGCTCCGCTCAAATACCTGAGTGGTTATCTCCCACCAATGAGTACGCAGCAGTTTAAAATGGGGGCGATTTCCTCGGGGGCAGCTGGGGGAACTTATATCCTTGACGAACCGGTGAAGTATGCTGATATTTTAGAGATCCCCCACGGTATCAAGGGCTACTTCGACTACGAGCAGGCACTACGGGCAGCGAAGGAAGCTGATAAACCTTTGCTCTTGGATTTTACTGGACATGGCTGTGTCAACTGTCGTAAAATGGAAGAAAATGTTTGGGTAGACCCTGAGGTATTACGTCGCTTGAAAGAAGATTTTGTGATGGTAGCGCTCTACATCGATGAGCGACTCGAGCTACCGGAGGAGGAGTGGTATACCTCTGAATACGATGGAAAAGTCAAAAAAACCATGGGTAAGCGAAATGCAGATTTTCAAATCACCCGGTTCCAAAACAATGCTCAGCCTTATTACGTGATTTTGGATCATGATGAGCAGCTTGTTGCAAAGCCACGGGCTTATGACACCGATATTCAGGCATTTGTAGAATACTTGGATGGGGCTAAAGCCGAATTCGAAAAAAGAAAATAAGTTCTTTTTCAAATTATACACCTCAAAAAAAGCTCTCGAAATCCCTAAAAATCAATTGGGACAAAATTCCACATATCTGGATTTGAGTTAACCACATGGATGATTGAGGCGATATCTCTTCCATAATTTTCTGAATTTCAAATTATCTCCGAGGGAGGAGTGGATTTATAATTCTTTAGCCATAAGTGGAGGTTATCAGGAAATCAGTGGACCCAGAGCCAACCTGGATGCATTTATGACCGATGCAGGATTAAGAATTGGGTTCTAATCCATTAAAAATAGAGAACAGTAAGTAGATTAAAACTGGATGTCATCATGGTGTTTTCCCTACGGAGAAGGTACCAAATTGACATCCAGTTTTTTTATGCGCTTTGCCTAATAAGAATAATCCAGATAGACAGTGGCTTTAGTGTTCCTAGGACAATTTACCCACAAGCAATTTTATCGACTCTATTGGCATGTCTACCACCTTCAAAGTCGGTCGTCAAGAAAATTTCGGCCAGTTTTTCGGCTAGTTCATAGGTTATGAACCGAGCAGGAAGAGCCAAAACATTAGCATTGTTATGCTGACGTGCCAAAGCCGCCAAGTCCTCATTCCAGCAAAGTGCCGCTCTTATTCCTTGATGTTTATTGGCAGTGATGGCCACTCCGTTACCACTTCCACAGATCACAATGCCTAGTTCAAACTCACTCTTTTCTACCGCAGTACTCAAAGGATGAACAAAATCAGGATAATCAACAGAGGCATCAGAATAGGGTCCAAAATCCTTCACCTCATAACCTAGACTTTTCAGTTTTTGAATCAATTTACCTTTGTATTCGTATCCGGCATGATCGCCGCCAATTGCTATTTTCTTACCCATGGGTCTAGAGTTTAATCCTTGTTATCTTCAAATTGTTTTTCGTAAGCAGCTTCCTTAATTGCGCGCTTTTTTTCCAATCGCTTAGCGATGTTAATTCCCGCTTCATATAGCACCAAAATAGGCATAGCTATCAATAGCTGACTGATGACATCGGGAGGAGTGATCACAGCTGCCAAGATCAAAATCACCACAATAGCATGTCTACGGTAAGTCTTCAGCATAGAAGAAGTCACCAGACCCGACATAGATAGGAAATAAATCACCACAGGAAGCTGAAACATAATGGCTGATGCCAAAACCAGCATGATTAAAGTGGTCACATACGAACTGATGTCAAACTCGTTTAGGATAGATGGGTCAAGTTGATAATTGGAAAGGAAATTAATTGAGAGTGGCGAAAGGATATAGTATCCAAAGCCTGCTCCTAAAAAGAAGAGCAAACTCACAAAAAATACAGCTCCTCTGGCAGCATTTTTTTCTTGGTCGTAGAGACCCGGACTGATAAATCTCCAAAACTCCCAAAACACATAAGGGAAGGCTACTACAAATCCGACCACAAAACTAGAAGTCATGTGCATGGAAAACTGTCCCGTCATTTGCCTACTTTGGATTGTAAAAGGGAGCTTTTCTATACAAAGCGCCGCAATTCCAAAATAATCCCCAATATCACAAAGTACACGATAGGTAAAGAAATCCACCTTGGAAGGCCCCAAAATGACCATTCCAAACACGATGCTTTTGGACAAAAAGGCGATTACACTTAAAATCAGGATCGCCGCGACTGATCGTAAAAGATGAAACCGAAGAGCTTCCAGATGGTCCAAAAAGGACATTCCTTCCTCTTCTTCTTGATATTGGTCTAATGCCACAGGTTTGCTAGAGCTTTAATACAATGGAAACTGAACCATCCACTCATTGACTTCAGAGCGAATTTTTGAAAGGACTGATTCATCAGCATGATTCATCAAGGCCTGATCAATGTATCCTACTATTTTTTTCATGTCTTCTTCCTTCAATCCTCGTGTAGTGACGGCAGCAGTGCCGA
This sequence comes from Algoriphagus faecimaris, assembly GCF_900101705.1. Taxonomy (GTDB): domain Bacteria; phylum Bacteroidota; class Bacteroidia; order Cytophagales; family Cyclobacteriaceae; genus Algoriphagus; species Algoriphagus faecimaris. Next base: position 64,367 of record NZ_FNAC01000004.1, read on the forward strand.
CCCGCATTCCTGAAGTGACAAAAGGCGATTTTGTGTCAAAAGGCACCATATTCTTATTGATTGTGATATCTACCTTACCCAAGGTCTCTTCTGCCAGTTTACCCGTCAATTCTTTGTTTCGAAGGTCAATCAGCATCAAATGGTTATCTGTACCTCCAGAAATCAACTGATAACCCAAGGCGACAAATTCAGCCGCCATCACCTCCGCATTTTTCTTAACCTGTAGAATGTACTCCATGTATTCGTCCGAAAGTGCCTCCTGGAAAGCAATCGCTTTGGCAGCGATTATGTGCTCCAAAGGACCTCCCTGAGTGCCTGGAAACACTCCCATGTCTAAAAGAGATGACATTTTTCGTATTTCTCCTTTGGGAGTGGTGATTCCCCAAGGATTATCAAAATCTTCACGCATCATAATCAGGCCTCCACGAGGTCCGCGCAAAGTCTTATGGGTAGTAGTAGTCACAATATGACAAAATTCTAGAGGATCATTTAAAAGTCCTCGGGCGATTAAGCCGGAAGGATGAGAAATATCCGCCAAAAGAATCGCTTCTACCTGATCGGCTATGTCTCTCAATCGCTCGTAATCCCAATCCCTAGAGTAGGCCGAAGCCCCACAAATGATCATTTTGGGTTTCACTTCAAGTGCCTTTGCCTCTACCTTGTCATAATCAATCACTCCTGTTTCTTCTTCTACTCCGTAGAAATGGGGATCGTACAATTTCCCTGAAAAATTGACTGGGGAGCCATGTGTCAAATGACCTCCATGAGATAGGTCAAAGCCTAGAATAGCATCTCCTGCTTTTAAACAAGCCAACATCACAGCAGCATTGGCTTGTGCGCCAGAGTGCGGCTGCACATTGGCCCATGAAGCTCCAAACAGCTCTTTGGCGCGGTCAATGGCGATTTGCTCGATCTCATCTACTACTTCACAACCTCCATAGTAGCGCTTCTTGGGCAAACCTTCGGCGTATTTATTGGTCAATACGCTTCCAGCTGCTTCCATTACCTGTTTGCTGGTAAAATTTTCTGAGGCTATCAGCTCGATTCCGCGCTTTTGTCTGTCTTCTTCTTGGGCGATGAGGTCAAATACTACCGTATCTCTTTTCATAAATTGAGGTGTTGAAAGGCCATTAATTTTTAATTGTGCCTTGACTTTTCTAAGCAAGTTCAAAAATAGCCTGAAAGTCCCTATTATCCAATGTAGATTGGAATTGAAAAACTTGAAGTTTGATCAGTTCTGCGAAAAGCTTGTCAGTCCTTTGTAAATTTGTCTCATGCTTGATTTTAAATTTCAGCCGGACAACTATTTCTCAGCGGAAATCACATCAGTTTTGTTGGTAAAACTGAATTATCCCGAATCTACCTGGGGAGAGCAAATCAGTATCTATGCTCATCAAATGGATTTCAAAATTCATCTGGAGGCGGTGGATTTTTATGGAAATGATTACCTGCTTTATCCTTCCAAAATAGAGGAACCACTTAATTTAGAAGACCTGATTTTTTTGATTGAAGGTATGCAACTCAATCAAGATGAATTGGAGGGTAAAATGGAGTTGGTTTTAGACGGAATTCCCCAAGCTGAAAGTAATTTCTACCCAGAACTTGAAAAGTATTTTGAAGAGAAAAGAAAGAGTTTTGGCCTTTAGGGTCTGGAAATGACAAAAAGTTTAACCAAGTTAAGCTCAAATGTCAAAGGCCTCTTGTTTTTGACCTGAAATCTGATTGCTTTTAAACCAATATTCGTAGGTCTCAAAATCAACACAATCTTTAAGCTCCATTCCTTGGAAAAAAACTTTTTTTAGACAATTCACCGGAAGCCACGATTTGAATTTCCGCTCCTGATCTCTGGAAAGTTGGGAAAGCTGCACCCATTTTTTTCCATTGATGAAAATAGGTATGAGTTTATTCATAGTTTGGGTTTCTGTTTGAAATCAAAAGTATACTGATTTTCAGAGCACTACAATTATGCCAAATTAATTTTATGTTAAAAAAAAGCAGTTTTCTATCTTGGGCGAATGACAGGAGCGCTCATCGCTTTTCTTTTCCTCCTTGGAGGTTTGATATTACAGCAGAAAAAAGACTTCCCAAGGGAAAAGGCTATCAAATGGGTAAACTCCTATCTGTTTAATTTAGTCTTACCTGCACTAGCCCTTCTGTATATCCCACAGATTCAGCCGGGCTGGGATTTGTTGATTCCTATTTCAGCAGCCTGGCTCACCTTTTTTGTTTCTTGGCTTTTCTTCTCGGTTTTGGGCAAAATAGGAAATTGGTCTCCTCAGGTCATCGGCTGCCTTTCTATCGTGGCAGGACTGGCAAATACTTCCTTCTTGGGCTTTCCTATCATTGAGGCCTTGTATGGTAAAGAGGGCCTTCCTATTGCCCTGCTGATGGATCAAGGAGGATCCTTTTTGCTAGTTTCTTCCGTGGCGATTATCCTTGGCTCACTCTACAGCCATCAGAAAGGGAATTTGGCAGCGATCCCAATGAAAATTCTCAAATTTCCCCCATTTGGATTTTTGATAGGGACGTTGGTCATGAGCTTGATGAACTGGAGTACGCCTGATTTTTTGTTACCTATCTTGGCTGCAATTGGGAGGACGATGGCACCTGTAGCCTTGTTGGCCATAGGTTTACGCTTTGGGGTAGAAAAGGCGGATCTGAGATCTACTTATTTTTGGCTGGGACTGGCCTACAGACTGGTCTTGGCTCCTGCCATTGTCTTTCTGATCTACAGAAGTTTTTTGGATCCAGATAGCCTGACCTTCAAAGTCACCGTTATGGAGTCCGCCATGGCCCCGATGATTACCGGCTCGATAGTCGCAATCAACTATAATCTTGCTCCCCGATTAGCGGCCCTTTTATCGGGTTTGGGGATGCTTATTTCGGTCTTGAGTTTGGGAGTTTGGTATTTGCTTTTAGGCTGACCAGATTCGATTGAGCTCCAGAAAAAATTCCTCATGAATATTAGAGTTGGTAGCTAAGATTTGCCTACCAAACACAAAATCCTTTTCTCCCAAGAAATCGGTCACTTTGCCTCCTGCTTCCTGTACAATCAAAGACCCTGCAGCGACATCATAGGAATTGAGATTGTATTCGAAAAAACCTTCTATTCTACCTGCAGCCACATAAGCGAGGTCTACTGCTGCCGAACCAAAGCGCCGAAGTCCATGTGTGGACTGCATGAGAGACTTTAAAGCGGCAAGGTATTTATCGATCAATTCAAAATTATAGTAGGGAAAACCAGTAGCGATCAGAGAAGCTGAAAGGTCAGGAGCAGGACTTACTTTAATCGGTGTTTCGTTGCAAAATGCTCCTCCACCTTTGATGGCATAAAAGCACTCGTGGAGATTGATTTCGTAGACCACTCCGAGAATCACCTCTTCTCTTTCCATCAAAGCAATACTTACTGAGAAAATCGGCAATCCATGTACAAAATTAGTCGTGCCGTCCAGGGGATCGATGACCCAATTATACACTTCGGAGCGGATGGTATTGGTTCCTTCTTCGGTAATGAATCCAGCCTCGGGAAAAATCACAGAAAGCTGCTCAACGATTTGGCGCTCTGCTTCCTTATCCACATAAGAAACGAGATCATTAAATCCTTTATGCTCAATATTTTTGACATCAAAATGCTGCCGTTCTTTTCGGATAAATGCGCCCACCGATTTGGCAATTTCTTGGGTTTGCCCTAAAAGTCTTTTTAGCTCTAATTCTTTCATGTTTATTGCTTATTCTCCAAAAATAAAACTAACTGCTTAAATCGCACTATTATTTTCCATATTTCGCCGCACGCTTTTCCTCACGGCTTTCTTTCTGCTCGGCTTTTCCTGCGACGGTGAGTACGATTTCCCCTTTCAAGGGATTGGATTGATAGTATTCGATTAATTCTGACAAAGCACCTCTTACATTCTCTTCGTGAAGTTTGGTAAGCTCTCTGGAGACGCAGGCTTGTCGATCAGCGCCAAAGGCTTCGGCGAGCTGTTCCAGAGTTTTTAGAAGGCGGTGAGGAGATTCGTAAAAAACCATCGTCCGGCTTTCTTCTATCAATGCCTCTATTCTTGTTTTTCGCCCCTTTTTATGGGGTAAAAAGCCTTCGAACACGAAACGGTCATTGGGCAGGGCAGAGTTGACAAGGGCAGGCACAAATGCGGTCGGGCCAGGCAAGGTCTGCACCTCTAGTCCTGCCGCGATCACTTCTCTTACCAACAAAAATCCTGGATCAGAAATAGCGGGCGTCCCTGCGTCGGAGACTAAGGCAAAAACCTCACCTCTTTTCATTCGTTCCACAAGCTTCTCTGCAGCTTTGTGCTCATTAAAAATATGATAGGACTGAAGGGAATTCGTGATTTCTAAATGCTTCAAAAGAATTCCGGTAGTCCTGGTATCCTCTGCTAAAATTACATTCACAGATTTCAGCACCTCTAATGCACGAAGGGTGATGTCTTTAAGGTTTCCGATGGGAGTCGGCACCAAATACAGATTTACACCCTTTTCAATCATGCATTAATGGCATCTATCGCTTTGGCCAGTTTACGATCTTTTTCTGTGATGGTATTTCCCTCGTCATGAGTGGTAAGCTCGATCTCGACGGTATTGTAGACATTACTCCAATTGGGATGATGCTGCTGCGTCTCAGCCAAAAAAGCCACACGAGTCATAAAGGCGAAAGCCTCCTGAAAATCTTCGAATTTGAATGATTTTTTAAGCTTATTGTCTTCTTCTTTCCACATGGTTTTTGAATTTAAAGTGAGATCACTCCCTCTATGGACGCGGCCTGCTCGTAGTAGTTGATCACTTCATCTGCGCTTTCGACCATTACCTGAATAGTTGTGCTGATGTATTTCCCACCCGAACTGGGCTTTAGCAATACTTCGTTTTTTGGAAAAATAGCTTCTACTTGATCTTCCTGTCCATTGGGAACGATAAATTTAAACATGTAAAGCATAGGAAATTGTCCATTTGCTTCCAGTTTTTCTTTGAATGTTTCTTTGTTGAATTTCTTTTGCATTCTCGGTTCTTCTTATCATGGAATACAAACAAAGAACCCATGTCAATCGACATGGGTTCCAAATTTTCTTAGAAGAATTTGTAACGGTAGTCCTTGACATCCGCCAAATCTTGCAATGCCATCATGATCTGATAGGAAGTCCGCTGAGCAGCACCTTGTGTGAGTTGAGCCTGATAAGCAGTATAGTCACCAATTTCGGCGGCAGCGGTGATCGCGTTGAGTCGAGCTACAATGACACCAATATCTTCTTGTACAGGTTTTGAGATTTGCCCTTCGGACAAGCCAAACACAGACCCAATGGCTTTAGGAGCAAAACCAATACCCGGTAATACCGCTGAGCTTAATTTCAAATCAGGAATTTCATTGATAGAAGCATCATCTGGATAGACTGATTTCATGTCTTCCAGAGAAGCTTTGCCGGCAATCGCCTCCATGATTAATTTCGCTCGCTTATCGTTTTTAACCTGAGTTTCTACCTGTTCACGGACATCTTCCAGTGTCACATCACCTTCTTCTTTTTTGCTTACTAGAGAAGCTACGATGTAGGCATTATCCAATTCAAAAACCTCAGAAACTTCCCCCTGAGAAGCTTCAGAAAAAGCCCAACGGATGATTTCACGAGCATTTGTGAGATTATTGAGATTTCTAGAAGAAGGATCTACATCATTTGCCTGAAGCACTCGGTAGTTTCCTTCAATGGCATTTTCGGTAAATTCATTTCTGTTTCCTGACTCTGCGGCAAACGTATCGGCATTTCTGAATGCCTCATTTCGTGTAGCATCAGAGGCGATCAAATCTAACTGTAACACCGCCACCTTAGTGTATTCTGTCTGAGGAAGTGATGTCACCTCAATAATATGAAATCCATATTCCGTCTCTACCAAATTAGGTAGCAAACCAGTGCTTCTTCTTGCAAAAGTGGCATCAGCAAACTCCTGAACAAACTCTTCCTGAGCATACCATCCCAAATCTCCACCCTGCTGGGAGGTTCCATCTTGGCCATACTGCAGAGCAGCCTGTGCAAAATCATCTCCTGACTTCAATCCAGCCAAAACTTCCTCTGCCTGTGCTTTGGTTTCAGCTTTAGCGGCATCGTCCATACCTTCTGTGCTGAATAAAATATGAGAAGCTCTCATGCGAGGAGTGCCTTCATACTTGTCAGAAATCTTATAGGAAACATAGGCGGAGTTAGCAGTCACAAAAGGACCGTAAGTTTCACCCTCAATCACCTCATCTACATTGGAGACAAGATTTGCTGGTAGCTCCTGACCTGGTCCTACTGTAAGGAATGCTGGGCGTACTTCTGAATTTCTAGACACAAAAGCAGAATCCTGATCTGTAGATCTAAGTTCTTCTGTCAATTGTTGGATGGTAGAGATCACCTGAGCAGAATCTTCACTACTCGGCAAAATGCTAAAATTAACATACTCTATATTGGCAAAAGCTCCTCGCTGAAATTTTTCTTTGTTTTTGCTCAGGTAGTCTCTGAGCTCAGCCTCGGTAACTTCTACCTCAGAAGGTGCTATTGCACTGTATGGAATATGTAGCACAGAAGCTTCCGCGATGGAGTTGGCTGCCTTGTATTCCATTTTAGCTTCAGCTGAGGAAGCATATTCGGAGGTAGCCAAAAGGTTGTCGTATTTCACTCTCAATCGAGACTGGGCAAAAAGCTGCTCTTGCTCTGCCCAGAAAGCTTGCTGCGCAGGATCTGCTGTCTCAAGAGACTGAAGAAAAGAAATCAACTGATTTTTGTCAAACTGACCAGTCTGTGGATTTATGAGTTGCTGCCGAAGCTCAGGTACTATGTTTTTGCCCTGAACCATGTCCACTAACTCTGCTGAAGAAATAGTCAATCCCAATTTATCGTATTCCTCTTGAAATACTTTCTCCACAATCATGGCTTGCCAAGCTTGCTCTCTTACAGAAACCATTTCTACTTCTGCAGGGGCTCTGCCCGTTCGCTGCTGAAAAGCTATTCGAAACTCTTCGATCTTGGCTACATATTCTTCATAGCTGATGTCTTCCCCTGCAATCTCACCGACCACATTTTGGCTTGAGTTGAGGAGGGATGAATTGGGACTTAGGAGATCACCTCCCAATAGGAATAAAATCAACCCGCCGGCAATCACACCGATTGCGAGACCTGTCCGCTGTCTTATTTGTTTAATTAACGCCATTATTGTTTCTACGCTTTTTTAGAAGTGTCGCAAAATAATAGCATTAGAAACGAAATTCAAAATATATTCTGAATCATACGCTTGCCTAGATGCTACTATGCTGAATGGATTTTCAATCTTACTGAGTCAATTCGATGGTCCTGCTTGGCCACCACCGTGAAGGTATACTGCTCTATTGTCACGGACTCCCCTTTTTTGGGAAGATTTTCCTTGTAGGAAAGGATTAATCCGGAAAGAGTTTCAAAATCTCCAATCGGCAAATCCCAATTATATTTATCATTTAAATAATCGATTTCATGTCTGGCACTCAGGAGATATTCCTGATCTCCGATTTTTTGCTCGATCAGATCGTCATTGTCGTATTCGTCTTCGATCTCTCCAAAGATCTCCTCGATGATGTCTTCCATGGAGACGATTCCACTGGTGCCCCCAAATTCATCCACTACTAAGGCTAAGCTTTTGCGCTCCTGAATAAACTCAATCAATAGCTCGTTGGCCAAAGCGGACTCAGGAGCAATGATAATGGGTGTCAGGATTTCTTCTATGCTTTTGGGCTTTTTGAATAACTCCAACTGATGACAGTAGCCAATCACATCGTCTATGGTCTCTCTGTAAACAATGATTTTGGAATGACCACTTTCAGCAAAAATCTCCTTCAACTCTTCGATGCTGTCCTCTATTTCTACGGCCACGATATCGGTTCGGGGGATCATGCATTCCCGTACTCTTACGGTTTTAAATTCTACTGCATTGTCAAAAATCTTGGTATCAATCTCCGCTTGTCCAGCGGATTTAGCTTGATTCATATGATTCTGAATAAAACTATTCAGGTCTGTCACTGTGAAAACGGGCTTATCCTCGTTGTAGTCCAGCCTAAGAATCTTGGTAATAAAAAACCGTGAAAGTCCCACTACAGCCCACACTATCGGATACATTAGGTAGTATATCATTAGGAAAGGAATGGCAAAAAAGCTCAACATTGAGTTTGGATTGAGCATAAAAAGACTCTTGGGCACAAACTCAGCTGTAATCAAAACCAAAATAGTAGATATGAGTGTCTGCAATATCAAAATCACAGCTTCATTGCTCAGACTTTCCGGAAGCCAATTTTGAAGCGGGGTCTCTAATAAAAAAGCCATGAAAATACCGTAAAGTACCAAAGAGATGGTATTTCCCATCAAGGTAGTGCCGATAAACTGACCCGGATGCTGTACGAAGCTGCTAAGAATTTTACCGCTGAACTGACCATGCTTGCTCTGTAGCTCTATCTGCAGCTTATTAGAAGAGATATAAGCGATCTCAATTCCTGAAAAGAAGGCCGAAAAGAGCAGGGTAATGATCACATAGATCAAATAAGTAGTTTCCATGCTTAGCGTTTTTTACTCTTTTTGATTGATGGAGGAGATTTTTTTTCGGGCTTTTCTGGGGCCCTGGTACGGCGATATTGAAACCAGAAAAGTAAGGCCACAGCAAACATAAAAATCGAGTAGGAAAAACCAATTCCTGCGGTCATCGTCTGATGAATTCCGATGATAATCAGTGCTAAAGCCAAAGATAAAATAAGTGCGTCTGCTAATTTCATAAATCCTCTCCTGGTAGTATCGTCCTACTGTCTCTTATGTTTTTCATCGAATAATTGGTAAAGCTTTCGTCAGCTACCATTCCCGTTCCGTTTAGTAGTACTTCATTATCTCGGATGGTGACAAAGGTATCTGTATAAATCAGCTTTTTGGTAGGATCCCAGAAGAGCTCTTCACTTTGTAAATGCTGATCTTCCTCATTATTGTCTACCTGCACATTTCCTTCTCCTCGGTAGAGGTTTTTTTCCTTGTCAAAATAGCCACGATCAGCCTTAAGTGTCGTTCCAAGTGTGCCGTCCACATTGTAAAATTCGATCAAAATTCCATCAGGAAACTCCATGTTTCCATTCAGATATTCAAGCTGTCTCGCAGCCCTAATCTCGGAGCGAACGATCGCAGAATCAGAATGCACCACATGGATATTCACGCCAATGTTTACAGGTCCCTCATAGACTTGAAGAGCATTGGCATCCACATCCTCCCTACAGGAGGCAAGCATTGCAATCGCAACAAGCGCAAGAAGAATCTTTCTCATAAGACTGCAAATATAATAAGAAAAGACGGCTACTGATAAAACAAAAGAGGCAGCCAAACAGACTGCCTCTTTTGTTAAATATTATACTTCTAGATTAGTCTCTAGTGGCAAGAGTCACGGTTTCACCGATCCAGCATCCTGTATTGATGGTGCTTCCTACCTGAAGACCTTCAGTAAATAGCTCTTCCTTAGACGGGAATCTAGATCTAGCACTTGCCATTCCTTGAGAATCTCCTGCACGCTGATAAGCATTGTAAGCAGCAATATAGATAGAGTAATCTTTTGCTCTTGACTCTCCGCCTCTGCAGTCATTGAAGGAGTTCATATACATTCCAGCGATCATAGAGTAGGCTTCTTTAACTTGCTCTTCATCTAGAGAAGCAGCTTGTCTTGCGGCATTTCTAGCGTCTGATTTACGACCAAGGTTAGCATGCACTTTAGCCAGTTCCATATAGATCTCAGCTTTTTGTGTATTATTTTCTGCTAGTTCCAAAGCTTTCTCCAGCACAGGCTGTGCTTTTTCATAGTCTTTGTTCTGCATGTAGCGCATGGCTCTTACTTGTGAAGTAGAGAATGTAGGACTATTGGAGTCGATGAGCTCTAAGGCAGTCAGGAAAGCCTGTGAAGAATAGCACTTATATTGAACAGAATATTTGAATATCTGCTGTGCCAAAGCTTCATTAGTCGGATCTGCTGCCAACTTAGGGCCCATGGTATTCTCGATAAAATCGCAATCAATTAACTCCATTGCTACTAAGATGGTCTCCGTTGTGCTTTTTGCTCTTGAGACGTCACTACCTTCAGCTTCAGCTTTGTCCAAGTCTATCTGAATTCTATCATAGATAGCTAAGACTTCCTCAGGCTGATAAGCTTTATTGTACGCATTGTGTCTGTAAACCGCATCGAAATACGCAGAATAAAGATCAATCAAGGAAAGACTTCCGTTGATTTCCAATGCCCGCTCAAAATCAGAAACTACCTCGCCAAGCTTTTCCTTGGTTCCTTTGTAAAATCCATAACCGTAGTAAGCTTTATTTTCTATCCACTTCGCTGCATTGTCGTAGATTGCTTCTCTCTTGTCATAGATGGCCATTACCGAATCTTGATAGACTCGTTTTTGGGCTTCATCGGTAGTAGCATCTGCAGCACCTTTATAGACTGTTACTCCATTGATGTAAATTGACTCATTCAGCTCAGGTACATTGACCAATAGCCAATGAAGTGGCTTAGTAGCTTCAATAAACTGGTCGGCTTTCATGTAGTCAGTGTATGCTGCATTGTACTCTCTTGCTTTTGCCTCTTGGGCTTGGTCGGCAGGCCAGTTGAAGGTCTGTGCCTGAACCATTCCGGCGAGAAGCAAGGCAGAAAGCCCCAGAAAGGTGGATTTAATTTTCATGGTTTTGACTGTTTAATTCGGTTTAATTGCTCTTCTCTTTCAATCAGCTACAAGCGCTGCTTCAGATGTTTTATTGAAATACTTGTTTGTAGAACCAACTATTATCATTAAGCGAAAATCCAAAGGTGAAGTTCACATAATTCTCTCTAATCAGTCCTGCGGAGGTGGTTCCTCTTTGTCCCACTTTGACAGCAAGATTCATTAAAGATAATTGGTTAACAGGAATCGAGGCTCCAAAGTTGATGCCAAGGTCATTGATATTGGTCTGGTTGAGGTAGTAGGGAGTCTTGATATACTCTAATCCAAAGCGAAAAGTGGATCGCTTTATCCTACTATCCACAGATGCAAAGTCAGGTACCATCTGGAATCCCAGACCTAATTTGACTGTCTCTCTCAACTGTAAAGGATTGCCCAAGAAATCCCTGAAATCTCCAAAATCCTGATATTGACCCTCCAATCCAACAACGTATTTGTTGATTTTTTCATAACTCACGCCGAATCCGTAACGATTTGGTATATAGATGTTTCCCTTTTCATCGTTTGCAATTAGGTCACCATCCGTATCGGGGTCGCTAGCTTGGCCAAATGCTGCCAGTTTGGCAAAGGCTTTTCCATTAACCTCCCCAAAATGCTGATAAATGGCACCCAAATGTAGGTTGCTAGATTCACCCATTTGGAAGTAGTAATGAGCGCCTGCTTTGAGGGCGACATCGCTAACTGTTAATCTTTCATAATATTCTGAAGTGCCACCTACCTGTGTGCCATTTTCATCAAAAATAGAAAGACGATTGGTGCGAATCGTAGACCCAAATAAGTATGAGGCATGGATTCCCAAGCTTAAATTTTTGGCAAGTAAGAACCCGGTGCTTAAGTAGGCTTCTGATATTCCCCCGTCTCCAATGATGTTGTTGGTTGAGTTAAACTCACCGCCATTGGCGAGACTATTGATTTGTAAGTCATAGTTTACTGAGGAAACTTGATTCAAGCCCATTCCAACGGCAAATTTTCCCGGCTTGAAGGGAAGTGATAAGGCGATGTAAGACAGTCCTCCACCATCTACGTCAGAAGTTTCCTGACCATTGGAAGCATTGATTCGCTTGTAGTTAAGCGCAGTCTGAAAATTAAAAATTGTATTTCTGGTCTGAAGGGCGGGATTGACGACATTGGCACTCCAGCCGGTGCCAAAACTGATTCCAAGACCTCCCATTGCTTGATTTTGGGTCAGCCCTGAATAGTTAAATTCACCTACTCCTAGTGCAGAATAGGTGGAAGCGCTAAGCTGTGCCTTCGCTTCAGAAAATAAGAAAAGGGTGCAGCAAACACCCAACAGATGCCATTTGATTTTACTCAACATTGTGGTTTAGAATGCAATTTAATCCGTATAGGACCAAATTTGGGACTACAAATATGTGGTCTTTTGCCAATGAATCAAAAGATTGAGCGTCTCCGCCACAAACAAAGACCTTTATTTCTGGATATTTTTTCTGATAATATTGGATTTGGCCTAGAATCTCCAGCTGAATCCCATACCAAATGCCTGATTTCATACAGGTCTGCGTAGAGTCTCCTGTAAAGTTCTGAGGAGCCTCATCTACCTTCACCAAGGGAAGGTTGGCGGTAAACTCATGCATTGCTCTCGCTCTCATCCGAAGTCCGGGGCTGATTGCGCCTCCTCGATAGGTCTGATTATCATCTACCAACTCATAGGTCACACAACTTCCCAGATCGATCGCCAATACTTCACGCTGTCCCGAAAGCTCCCAAGCACCGATCGCTGCCGCGATACGATCCAATCCTAGGCTCTGAGGGGTGGCATAGGCATTGGCGATAGGAATGCGTGTCTGATGATTGAGAAAAAGAAAATCAAAAGCCAATCGCTGCCGAAGTTCTTTTTCTGAATACCGAACCGAAGAGATTAGCACCTGATCAAATTCAAGAGAAGCCCAAAGCAGTTCTGCATCGGCCAGTTGTTCATAGGCCCACTCTTCCAGCAAAGTGCCGCTTTCAAAGACCGCAGTCTTGATTCGAGTGTTTCCAATATCAATGATCAGGTTTTTCATATTCTGAATTCGACTTCGCAAATTAAGTAATTCAAAAAAGCAGGCTTTTTATCCCATCTAAAATTATCTTTATAAATCCTTTACTTAACAAACATTAACCCATGAGCACCACTTTGTATCCCGTGATCGGACTGATGTCCGGGACTTCAGGAGATGGTTTGGACTTGGCATACTGCCAGTTTTCCAAAGATGAAAACTGGAGTTTTGAGTTTCTTCACACCAGTACTGTTTCATTTCCGGGTCATTTGAAGGATCGTCTCTTAGATTCTCACCTGCTTTCGGCATTGGACCTGGCTCTTTTAGATGTAGATTTTGGTAAGTGGATGGGGGAAAAGGTCCGGGAATTTTGCCAAACGAATCAGATAGAGCCTCTAGCCGTTTGCTCTCACGGTCACACCGTTTTCCATCAACCTACGAAGGGTCTTAGCCTTCAAATCGGAAATGGCTGGGCACTTCGGGTGGCCTCCGGTCTGCCGGTGATCAATGACTTCAGGATGCTGGATATCCAACTGGGAGGACAGGGCGCTCCCTTGGTACCAATAGGAGATGAGCTGCTTTTCCCGGAAAGCGACTTCTGTGTCAATCTCGGAGGTATAGCTAATATCAGCATGGCTCAAAAAGGGCAACGACTTGCGTTTGATTGCTCACCTTTTAATCTACTGCTCAATCCCTTGGCAGAGACACTCGGGGCTCCCTACGATGATCGAGGCAACTGGGCTAGATCAGGTACAGTAAATCAGGAGTTCTTGGACTTACTCAACCAATTGCCTTTCTATCAACTCAATCAGGCCAAGTCCTTGGGGAGGGAAGATATGGAAGAGACTTTTTTACCATTGATAAAAAAATCAAGAAACTCTCCTCAGGATAAATTGGCCACCTTGATCGAGCACTATGCCTATCAGCTAAGTCAAATCATCCAAAACCATCAAGTAAACGAAAAGCCTTCGGTCTTGATCACAGGAGGCGGAGCCTATAATCAATACTTCATCGAGCGTCTAGATGAGCATTTGCATGGGAACTGGAATCTACTGCCTGCATCAAAGGAACTGATTGAATTTAAAGAAGCGCTCATCTTTGCTTTTTTAGGAGTGCTCAGAATGAGAGAAGAGACCAATTGCCTTGCTTCAGTCACAGGAGCAAGTCAAGACTCCTGCGGAGGAGTCTGGTATCATTGACCATCCAAAAAATCATTCTGGAAAGGGCTGGATATTTTTCTATTTTTGCGCAGCATATAAACCCAAATGATAGATGCAGGAATTATTAAAAAAATTTGAAAACAAACAACCGGAGATCATTTTTGAGTGGTCTGATTCTGAATCAGAAGCAGAGGGATGGGTAGTTATCAACTCCCTACGAGGAGGAGCTGCAGGCGGAGGTACTCGCATGAGAAAGGGGCTGGATAAAAGAGAAGTGGAATCCCTCGCCAAAACGATGGAAGTAAAATTCACCGTTTCTGGTCCAGCCATAGGAGGCGCCAAGTCAGGAATCAATTTTGATCCCAGTGATCCACGAAAAGAAGAAGTCCTCAAGCGATGGTATAAGGCCGTCACTCCTTTGCTCAAAAATTACTACGGCACAGGAGGGGACATGAATGTAGATGAAATCCATGAAGTGATTCCTATCACGGAGTCTTATGGTATTTGGCACCCCCAAGAAGGCATAGTCAATGGTCACTTCCATGCTACGGAGCCGGAGAAAATCCGGAAAATAGGTCAATTGCGGCAAGGAGTTTCTAAGGTTTTAGAAGACCCAAAATTCACCCCTAACGGAGATAAGAAATATACCGTAGCCGATATGATTACAGGCTACGGCGTAGCTGAGGCCGTTCGCCACTATTATCAGCTATGGGGAGGAAATATTAAAGAGAAACGTGCTGTGATCCAAGGCTGGGGAAATGTCGGCGCTGCGGCTGCTTGTTTTCTTGCTGTAGAAGGGGTAAAAATCGTTGGTATTATTGATAGAGAAGGTGGTCTGATCAATGAAGAGGGTTTTACTTTGGATGAGGTCAGAACACTCTTTGTGAATAGAATAGGAAATAAATTGGCTGCTGATAATCTGATCCCCTTTGAAGAAATCAATGAGCGGGTTTGGGATTTGAATTCAGAAATCTTTATTCCTGCCGCAGCTTCCCGCTTGATTACCCGAGAGCAATCCGAGCGAATGGTCAAAGCAGGACTGGAGGTCATCTCATGTGGAGCCAATGTCCCTTTTGCAGATCCTGAGATATTCTTTGGGCCGATCGGGGTCTGGACCGATCAGCAGATATCGGTGATCCCTGATTTTATTGCCAACTGTGGTATGGCTAGAGTCTTTGCCTACCTGATGAGCGATCAAGCCATCGTCACCGATGAGGCGATCTTCAACGATGTCAGTGATACGATAGCCAAGGCACTGAAAAGTACATTTGAAGAAAATCCCGGAAAAACTAAACTGGCTGAAAGCTCCTTTAAAATAGCTTTGGGTCAACTCGTGTAAAACCATTAGAAAGCTTTGCCCGGCAGGAGTTAATTTTTGATTAAATCCGCCGGGCTTCCTTTTTCTGGTTGTGGCAATTTCTTACAAAATCTGTAGTTTAGCATTTCACCTTACAGATTTCTAGGCTTCAAATATTTGCTTAAATTGACCGAAAAGAACTCCCCAGCATACCCCTATTAAACCTATGAAGAACTATATACTTGGCTTATCCTTGCTTTTCGGAATCTTTATTTTTTCCGGCTTTCAATCTGTAGCTGTATATGCTAGTGCTACTACTCCTTCGGTGACTTATTTAGCGCAAGCTGATTCTCAAGAAGAAACTCATGACGCGACAGAAGTTCATGCCGCAGAGGAGCATGGGGAGGAAGAACATCATGTACCGCCCACTTGGCTGGTTATACCTTTTGTCGCCTTGCTGCTGATGATTGCCACGGGGCCTCTGTTTTATGAGCACTTTTGGCATCACAACTACCCTAAAATCGCTGTTGGCCTAGCTATACTTGTGGTGCTTTACTACCTTTTTGTCCTGGGAAATGTACACGGTCCGGTCCATGCATTGGCGGAGTATGTGCAATTTATAGCCCTGCTGGCATCTTTATACATTGCTTCGGGTGGAATTCTGATCGAGATAGATAAAAAGGCTACTCCGATGGCTAATGTAACCCTCTTGATTATCGGCGCTTTAATTTCAAATTTGATCGGTACCACGGGAGCATCTATGCTTTTGATCCGGCCCTTCATCCGACTCAACAAAGGCAATATTCAGGCTTACCATATCATCTTTTTCATCTTTATGGTAAGTAATATTGGAGGCTCTTTGACTCCGATCGGAGATCCTCCTCTATTCCTTGGTTTTCTGAAGGGAATTCCATTCTTCTGGACGCTGGAGCACAACTGGCCTGCTTGGATTTTTGCACTGACCGCTTTGGCTATCGCCTTCTATTTTGTTGATAGGAAATTTGGCCGTGCAGGAGATGATTCCGAATTGGAAGAGACTACCTACACGAATAAGTTCTCTTTGATCGGTGTGAAGAATTTCGGCTGGCTATTTATCGTCATTTGCTCTGTATTCTTGGACCCCAATGTAATCGAATGGGTGCCTGCCATTGTCTATGATGGACAGAAGTTTTCCTTTCTTCGAGAAATCATTATGTTGAGCGTGGCTTACCTTTCTTTTAGATTTGCCGATCAGCGGGCGATCAAAGGAAATGAATTTAACTTCGAGCCAATCAGGGAAGTGGCTTTCATTTTCATCGGTATTTTTGGCACGATGATGCCTGCCTTGGAGCTAGTAGGTAATTTTGCCAAATCTCCGGATGGAGCTGCTCTGATCACGCACAATACATTGTATTGGGGCACAGGTATTCTTTCAGGATTTTTGGATAATGCCCCAACCTACTTAAACTTCTTAGCAGCAGCCATGGCCTCCAAAGGTGCCTCCATTAATAATATTGAGGAAGTGAGACAGTTTGCTGCAGATGGTTTTCATGATTCGGCCTTTGAGCTGATGGCAATAGCGATCGCTTCGGTTTTCTTTGGAGCGATGACTTATATCGGAAATGGACCAAACTTTATGGTGAAATCTATCGCTGAGCAAAGCGGGATCAAAATGCCTTCTTTCTTTGGTTACATTATCCGCTTCTCCTTACCGATTTTGCTACCGCTTTTATTTATCGTTTGGTTGGTGTTCTTCGCTTTTGTATAAAAACTTCATCTAAATCTTACAGGAAACCGGTCTGTTTACAAATAAGCAGATCGGTTTTTGATTATAATATTTCTCTTGCGGAAGGAACTTGAGCTTATTTAAATTGACATTAGGAATAAACTAATTGCTTGAAAAAAAGTACCTTAGTGTATCACTTAAGACTAGGGGCATGCGGTTTAAAACTATTTTTCTTGTGTTGGTCACCTTGCTATTCGTTTCCTGCGAAGAGGAAGAATTTGCACCAAGAGGAAGTCAATTACTTTTGAATCCTAACTTATCGCTTTATTCAGATAATGTTTTTCCTTGGGCTCCGTTGATCCCCAATGAAATTCAATTTGGGGTTAGTCGGGAAGTTTTTCTTACGGGCAATCGATCCCTATTCGTAGAAAATAAGGAGAGATCCACTGCCAATGCTGCCACCTGGACTCAAACTTACACCGGACCCATGCCCGCACCTGGAAGTACCTTGGAGCTGATGGCCTTCGTGAAGGGGGAAGATGTCGTAGACTTGACTGCTGGAGGCAGAGTGCATATTGGGATAAAGGTCTTTCCCTTTGAAAATAGCGAGAGTAGAAATGCTTTCGCCACCAATGAACAGCTTTTTCAAGGTGATTTTGATTGGTTTCTATTGAAGGCTACTTTGGAGAATTTTCCAAAAGATGCGGAAAAAATTCAGGTTCGTTTATTTGTGCCCGATTTGACTCTGGGGAAAGTCTATTTTGATGAAATTAATCTCTTTGCAAGGTAAATGGCCAGGATAAAAGGATCGGATTATTCCTTAACTTCTGAGAACCGAAAGCAATTTACCAAATGATCATTGACTAAGCCGGTAGCTTGCATGTGAGCGTATAGTGTGGTACTTCCCAAAAATTTAAATCCTCTTTTCTTCAGGTCCTTGGCCAATCGATCTGATTCAGGAGAAGTGGCGGGTGCATCCTGCAGGCTTTGAAGCTGATTTTGGATAGGTTTGCCCCCGACAAAAGACCAGATATAATCCGAGAACGATCCAAATTCAGTCTGAATTTCCATGAACCGCTTGGCGTTATTGATGGCGGCTTTGATTTTCAATTTATTTCGGATAATCCCCGGGTCCTGTAGCAGTTCCTCCACATAGCTATCCGGAAACTCCGCCACTTGCTTATAATCAAAATCAGCAAAGGCCTTGCGGTAGCCCTCCCTTTTTTTCAAAATCGTCGCCCAACTCAGACCCGCTTGGGCACTTTCCAAAATCAAAAATTCAAAATGCGTGAGGTCATCATAGACAGGAACTCCCCATTCCTTATCGTGATATTCGATGTATTGGGGAAAACCCAAGCACCAAGGGCAGCGATTAAGAGCTAGTTTGTCCATTTTTTTAAAAGTTTTGAATAAATGTAGAAAAGAATTGGGAATTGGGGCTAGGCTCCTTTAATTTTTGACCTCGCAAAAGAATCAATATGATCGCTACTTCTTTTTTAGAAATCAGTGCCAAAGCTTATCGGCAAAATATCCGCTATATCCGCTCGGAGATCGGTCCCAAACCAACTATTTCTGCTGTGGTCAAAGGAAATGCCTATGGTCATGGGATAGCCGAGATGGTGCATATCGCCGAGGGAGCAGGGGTAAGGCACTTTAGCACTTTCAGTTCAGATGAGGCATGGCTAGTCAAGAAGCACTCCAACAAAAACGCTGAGATCATGATTCTAGGCATGCTTTATCATGAGGAACTAGAGGCACTGATTCAGTCAGAAATCAGTTTTTATGTGTTTGATTTTGAGCGGCTTGAAAAAACAGTGGAAGTTTCAAAAAAGATCGGTAAAGCTGCAAAAATTCATATCGAGTTGGAGACGGGCTTTCACCGCACCGGATTTGAATGGGAGGATCGCGAGCGATTAGTCGAGATGCTACAAGCTGCCAAAGATCATGTGATATTAGAAGGACTCTGTACGCACTATGCTGGGGCTGAAAGTGTGAGTAATTTTGTAAGAGTAAAAAATCAAATTTCAGCCTATTACGATTTCAAAAATTATTTGTCTGAGCATTACCTGTTTTTCAATCGCTACCATACTGCCTGCTCAGCAGCTACCTTGATTTTCCCTGAAACTATCATGGACATGGTGAGAATTGGTATCGCAGGATATGGGTTTTGGCCTACTAAAGAAACTTATTTTGCGAAGCTAAAAGACCTTGAAAATGCCAATAAAAACCCTCTGAAACGCCTAATCACATGGAAAAGTACCGTCATGAGCCTCAAAAAAGTAGCAATGGGTCAGTTTATTGGTTATGGAAATAGCTACATGGCTCTGCAGGACATGAGGCTGGCTATTGTACCTGTAGGCTATGGTCATGGGTATAGTCGATTACTTTCCAATTCCGGCCAGGTGCTTATCGGAGGGCAGTTTTGTCAGGTAGTGGGTACTGTCACCATGAATGCAATTGCTGTGGACATCAGCAAGGTAAAGGGAGTCAAAGCAGGAGATGAAGTGGTGATGATTGGAAAGCAGGGCAAAAAAGAAATCACAGTGGCCTCTTTTTCTGAGTCTACACAACAGGTCAATTATGAAATGCTGACTCGTCTTCCTAAAGATATCCCCAGAAAAATTATTTCTTGACGGTGTAAACTCAGAATTAATTGAGCCTATTCATTCCAGATTTTCCAAGCCGCCTCAGCTTGGAGTTCCAGCATGTCTTGGCCATTCTTTGCCTTCCCTCCCCGATTTAAGCACTCCCGCATCAATCGGGTAACCGGTGGATTGTAAACCAAGTCATAGACAAGATGGTGTTCCGACAATTGCTCCAAGGGAATATTGGCCATTGCCTCCACTTCAGGATAAGTACCCAAAGGTGTGGTATTGATCAGTAAATGATGATTTTTCAGTATCTCCGGGTTCTGCCAGAGTTCTTCATAGGTAAGCTGGTTTTTTCCCGGTCTTCTAGAGACGGAGAGGTAGCTTATTCCCAAATCCTCCAAGGACTGCTTTACGGCCTTACTTGCTCCTCCGGTTCCCAGCACAAGCGCTGAAGGAAGCGTGCTACCGAGCCAGTTTTGGAGAGAATTTTTAAACCCAATATAATCTGTGTTGAAGCCTGTTTTGATTCCATTTTTGATTCGGATACAATTTACAGCTCCTATTTTTTCACAAGCCGGGTCCAGTTGGTCTAATAGGGGGATGACAGATTCTTTGTGGGGGATAGTCACCGAAAGTCCTTCCAACTCTGGGTTCTGGATTACAATATCCTCAAAAGCTGAGATTTCAGGAATTTCATAGAGCTCAAATTGACAGTTTCGGATTTGCTCCTTTTGAAATTTCGCTGTGAAATATTTTTTGGAAAAAGAATGACCCAAGGGATAGCCTATTAAACCGAATTTTCTCATGATTTTTTAAAATAAGCCGCTAATAAATCAATTCCAAGGACGAGGATAATTCCTCCCAAAAACCCAAAAATCGCCCACCCAATCATAGGCTCTTGACCCACCTGCTCCCAATAGGCTTCGGGAAGGAGGTTTTCGGTTAGGAAAGGTTTCTCTTCACCTGAGGAAGAGGTACGGTACTGAGTGACAATTTTCCAAGGCCAAAGTTTATTGATGGACCCTATCATAAATCCCGACAATAAGCCAATCGTAGTGGAAAATAGTCGTCGTAGAAGCCAGGAGATTAATCTGCTAAAGGATAATATTCCTACCACGCAACCCAAAGCAAAGACTCCCAAAGTAAGAATGTCGCGCTCGGACAAGGCTTGCATTACCTGCTCGTATTTGCCTAATATCAAAAGAATAAAACTCCCGCTGATTCCCGGTAAAATCATCGCACAGATCGCAATAGCTCCTGCTACAAAAGTGAACCATAAAGCTTCAGGAGAAGAGGTCGGCGGCAAATCAGTGATCCACCAGGCGATAAGCGTACCTGCTATCACAGAAACGACTACCCCAAGGTGCCAGCGCTTGATCTCCCTGAGAATAATAAATGCACTGACAAGGATCAATCCGCAGAAAAAGGACCAAAGTGGAATAGGATGGGCCTCCATCAAATAGGTGATCAGCTTGGAAAGTGTAAAAACACTTGTCAAAATCCCCAAGACTAGGCTTAGTAGGAAATTGCCATTTACTGCCCGGTAAAATTTTTTCCACTCCATTTTAAGGAGTAATTGAAAGGTGGCTTTATTGAAGGAGTTGATACTCTCGAGAAGCTCCTGATAGATGCCTGTGATCAAGGCAATAGACCCCCCTGATACCCCTGGCACAATGTCGGCGGCACCCATGGCCATTCCTCGTAGGTAATTGAGAAAATAGTGTTGAAGTGATTTCATGGTAAAAATAAAGGCTGACCAAATGGGGATTCGATCAGCCTTCTTTTTGATGAGCTAATTTAAAGTTTGATTTCGCCGAGAAAGTGATCGAAAGTATCTCCTCTGAGGCCGAGTCGGATAGTTTCCAAAGGAATGACTTCCGAAGGACTGATATTTCCCAAGTTGACATTCGCTCCTAGAAGCTTGATAAACCATACTTGCTGAGATTTGATAGGGGCTTCCCAGATGATTTTTTCTTCAGGTACCTGAGTCAAAATCTCCTCTACCAATCCCTGTCTTACTTCTCCAGAATCTCTAAAAAGTCCGACATTTCCTCCCTCTCTTGCTTCACCGATTACTTTCCAGGCTCCGGCTTGAAGCTCGGTTTGCATCTGTTCTATCCACTTGTAGGGAGGGATAATTTTTGCAGCATCTTTGGATCCTACTTCCGAAAGCACCGTGACCTGCTGTGCCAAAGTGGAGATGTATTCACATTTTTTATCGTGATTCAACGAAATGGATCCGTCAGAAACCTCAGCAAAGCTCAAATCATATTTATCCAATACTTTTCTATAGTCGTCAAATTGACCTCTGACGATAAAAGCTTCAAACAAAGTACCCCCTAAATAAACAGGAATTCCAGCTTCTTTGTAGATAGCGATTTTTTGAGAAAGGTTTTTGGTCACATAGGAGGTAGCCCATCCTAATTTGACAATATCCACGTAATCCGAACAGCTGTCTACAAAGTCTTCTACAGCTCTGATGCTGAGTCCTTTGTCCATCGCCATCGTAAATCCCGTATTGCGAGGCTTTTCAGTCCTTACAGGGATATTCTTTAGCACATAATTCATTTGCTTGGTTTTAAAATTTAAGGCTTGAGATTCTCATCTCTATACTGGGCGATCAGCTTGTAGATGGCCTTTTGCTTCTGGAGCTCGGGCATTAACTCATACAACACTGTATGCCGATCAAAGTCCAAAGTTAAGGCATTTTCTAAAAATGTAAATGCTTCCTTGTATTTGCCCATTTTGATCTGGTAAACGACCATGCGATAATAAAGCTCTGCTTCCTCAGGGAGCTCGTCTATTCCCTCCTGAATCACATCGATCGCTTCTTCAAATCGGTTTTGATCAAAGTATATCACCGAAAGATTCACATACGTTTCCATGATTCCCGGTTCGAGATTAATCGCTTCCTCGTAGGCCTCTGAGCTCGCCTGTAGGTTTCCAAGATTAAACTCCGCATCAGCGAGTCCCACCCAGTAGTTGGGGTTTTCTTCGCTGAGCTTGAGTGCTTTCTTAAAATAATGGATGGCTTCAAAGAATTTACTCTTCTTTAGCATGCACATCCCCAGTCCAAACCAGGCATCGTCGTATTCTTCATCAAACTTGGCGGACTTCTTAAAATACTTGAAGGCATCGTCTATTTTGCCCAGTTTTTCATAGGCAGCTCCCATGTAGCAGCAGTTTTCCGCATTGGCTCCTTCGCAATTGATGGTATTTTGATAGGCTTCCAGTGCGAGTTCGTACTGATTGGTATTCATCAGCGCATTGCCCAGATTGAAGTACGCTGAAGCAAAGGTGTCATCTATCAAAATGGCGTAATCATAGGCTTTGATCGCCTCCTCAAATCTTCCCAGCCGATTGTAAACCACCCCGAGATTATACCAAGCCCCTGCGCTGTAAGGATCCTGGTCGATAAATTCCTGATAAAATTCCAAGATTTCATCAAAATTCCCTTCTTCTTCCGTAATCATAGCCAACTGGAAGAGGGCATCTTCGTGATTGATTTTGATTTTTACCGATTCTTTGAAATAGTGACTGGCTTTTTTATTGTCGCCTTTGGCGCGAAATAGATTACCCAAGGAATAAAAAACCTCGGCTCTGTCATCGGCTAATGGGAGAAAATTTTCCAAAAGCTCGATTCCTTCCTGAGGATTTCCTGCCAAAATAAAAGCATTGGCCAGTGCAAGAATGATTTCCTCATTATTGGGAGAAATGGTATTGATACTTTCGAGTATTTCGAGTCCTTCTTCCAGCTCATCGTTGAAGATGAGGCATTGAGCTTTGAGCAATTTGATTTCTACAGAGAAGGGAAATTTCTCCAGTGCAAATTCGGCGGCCCGAAGCGCTTTTAGAAACTTCTGCTGATCAAAGTAAAACCGGATGATATCTTCCAGTTCTTCCTCATCAAAATAAAGGTCAAGATTAGACTTGAGGGAATTTTCGAAGCGTTCCACCAGCTTTTTGTCGTTTTCCCAATCGTGATCGTGATCTCCGGTCATTCGCTTGCGTTAAGGTTAACTTAAGGTACCGAATAAATTTTATTCTTAAATCGGACAGTGCCAATTTTTTTTACCAAAAGGCTGTATAATTTTTATTCGGACTGTGGTTAACGAACCTTTTTCAAAATAAGTTTATTTGGCCCAAGAAAAGGTATCCTTTAGGCTTCGGTACTGAAAATTCAATATATTTTGGACTTTAGCATTAGTATAGTTGATTTTCTGGGAAGAAATCATCGCCGTTTTTTTGTTCAATGGATTTTTGCTGAGGCCAAGACCTCTCATTACACCTGCAAAAAGGACTGCCAGTTTTAGCATCCAAGGAGATGCGTGGACAGTGGGAGCTTTCTTCCCAAAACTTTCCGCCATTTGCTTAAAAAATTCCCGATAGGGAATCGATCCTGCACTGATAATAAATCGCTCTCCCCATTGATTTTTTTGATACAGCTGCTTGGTAAGAGCTACTGCGTCTCTGATATCTATATAATTCAAGTCACCGAGAGGATAGTAGCGGTTTTCTTCCAAAACATAATGGTATAAAGCAGTGCTACTCCTGTCATCTGATACTTTCCCCAAAATCACCGAAGGGTTAACAATTAGCACATCCAACCCTTCCTGTTCTCCTCTCCAAACTTCCAGCTCAGCCCAATATTTGGAAACAGCATAATCCGTATTTAGAGGTGACTCGGTCCATTTATAGTTTTCATCTAGCAGTTTTTGCTCTGAGCTCCGTCCGATAGCCGATACAGAAGAGACATGAATGAGTTTTTTTACCCCCACATTAAGCATGGCGTTGACCAGATTAGTGGTCCCTGTGACGTTGATTTCAAAAAGTGAGTCTTTATCCCTGGGGTCAAAAGATACTTTGCCTGCGGAGTGGATCACCAAGTCTGCATCCTGAAGTGCGGCTTCTAAGGACTCCATATCCGAGAGATCGCCTTCATGCCAGATGACTGTGAGATCATTGGGAATCAGACGATCGGAAGACTCCGGCCTCTTGAGGCCATGAATCTCCCCAATATCCGAAAACTCCTTAGCCAAATAGCTACCAAAAAGTCCCGTGATGCCCGTGATGAGAATTTTCATCCTATAGCAAGATCAAAGGTCCGTGTTATTCCATTTTTGCTCTCGTATACGATCATAGACTTTGGTTTTGGGAAGCATTTCCAACATATCGAGATAACGGCTATTATGGCAGTCTGTTCCAAAAAACTGAACATTTCCCTTTTCCAAGAGCTGCTCTGCAAAGTCCTTTACCTGCTTAGAATAAAACCCGGTCAAGGAGAGTAAATTAATCTGTAGAATTACATTCCTATCAAGCAAATCCTGAAGAAAAGCTTTGTCCGCATGAAGGTATTGATAGCGCTCTGGATGTGCAAAAACGGGTTTATAGCCCGCCATTTCCAGATGAAAAAATATTTCCAACAACATCTGAGGTCGATTGATAAAGCCTGTCTCGACCAAGATGTACTGATCTCCAAAAGTCAGTAGTTTTTCGCCGTTTTTGACCTTATCCAGAAAGATTTCATCCATGTAGTACTCCGCCGCTGCATCGATCTCAATGGGAATCCCCTCGTTTTTGACGGCTTTTCTTAGATCCTCAAGCCCCATTCCGATGATTTCGGGAGTATTTCGATAGTATTCCGACATGATATGGGGGGTGGTAATCAATTTCTTCAGCCCATAGTCAGACAGCCTACGGATGAGTTGAAGTGATTCCTCCATGGATTTGGAGCCATCATCGATTCCCGGTATGAGATGCGAGTGCATATCCGCCTGGATCCAACTTAGATCTAGCGCTTCGATTTCCTCAGGTTTACGTTTAAATAGGTCTAAAATGCCCATTTATAATCCTCCTCCACTAGTTTCGGTAAATTCTTTTAAGCTTGGCCAAGATTGATCCTTGGCAGAAATAATCGCTTGCTCCACTTGCCAGTCGATTGCTAATTGAGGGTCATCCCATTTGATGCCTCCCTCGCTGGCTTGGTGATAATAATTGGAGCACTTGTAAGCAAATATAGCATCTTCTAGGACAGAAAAGCCATGAGCAAAGCCTGTTGGAATATAAAGAAGATTATTTTTTTCAGAATCCAGCATGGCAGCAAAAGATTGTCCATAAGTAGCTGATCCTTTGCGAAGGTCTACGGCGACGTCCCATACTTTACCTTGAATGACGCGTACAAGTTTGGCTTGAGCATAAGGTGCTCGTTGAAAGTGCAGTCCTCTGACAGTGCCTTTCTGGGAGAAAGACTGATTATCCTGTACCCAATCGTTTTCTACACCAAAGGACCGCAACCAATCTGCCCGAAAAGATTCGAAGAAATAACCTCGCTCATCTCTGAAAATTCTGGGTTGGATCTCGAGTACACCGGATAAAGCAGTTTCTGTGATTAGTGCCATGAAAGAATGGTTTTCTGGATTAATTTGTAAAATAACCACTAGCAATTACACTATCCTAATCAATTATGAGGAAATATAACGAACTTTGTATCCTTCAGGTTGAGAATCAAGGCTTCAAGGATATCTTGAAAAAATGAAACTATTCTATTGATTCTTACCTTCTGAGAATGAAACCAAAGCACTTCCATGAGTAAATTTTCGCGAAAGCTCCAAAAATTACACGATACTGCACCCAAACAAGAAACTGCTGTCCTCGTCAGCCTGATCAGGCAAAATCAAAGCGAACAAGAAACAGCAGAGCACTTGGATGAATTGGCTTTTTTGACTGAAACTTTAGGGGTCAAGGCTGTCTATCGCTTCACCCAACGGATGGAAAAACCCGATATCCGGACTTTTGTAGGCAAGGGAAAACTGGAAGAAATCCTGGCCTATGTAGAGCATTTTGAAGTCGATATGGTCATTTTTGACGACGACCTTTCCCCTTCACAAATGAAGAATCTAGAAAACGAACTCAAAGTCAAGGTCTATGATCGATCTCTGTTGATTTTGGATATTTTTCTCAATCGGGCTCAAACTGCCCAAGCTAAAACACAAGTAGAACTAGCTCGATTCCAGTATTTGCTCCCCCGACTTACTCGGATGTGGACGCACTTGGAGCGACAGCGAGGGGGTACCTCTACCCGTGGTGGTGCAGGTGAAAAGGAAATCGAAACCGATAAGCGAGACATCAGGAATAAAATTACCCTGCTCAAGCAAAAGTTAAGGGAAATCGAAAAACAAGGCGTCACCCAGCGAAAAGGCAGAAAAGGAATCGTCCGTGTGGCGCTAGTCGGATATACTAATGTCGGCAAAAGTACCCTAATGAACCTGATCACCAAAACTGATATTTTGGCTGAAAATAAATTGTTTGCCACAGTGGACTCCACGGTACGAAAAGTAGTCCTAGAAAACATCCCATTTTTGCTATCAGATACCGTGGGATTTATCCGCAAGCTCCCTACTCACCTGATCGAATCCTTTAAATCCACGCTCGATGAGATCCGCGAGGCTGATCTGCTCGTGCATGTGGTGGATATTTCTCATCCTAATTTTGAAGATCACATCGGAGTAGTGACGGAGACGCTCCGGGAAATCAAAGCGGGCGATAAGCCAGTGCTTTTGGTTTTTAATAAAATCGATTTGGTAGAGACTATGCCCTCCGAGGAAAAGATCATGGAAATGTCCGAAATAGATCTCCAGGAGGCAGATTATAAAGATTTTGATGCTTTGTCAGAAGCCTATGAAAAGAAGACTGGCCTCAAGCCTGTATTTATGGCTGCTGGATCTGGAGAGAATGTAGAAGAGTTTAGAAAGCGGCTGACCGAAGAAGTAAAAAAACAACATCTAAAAATTTATCCCCATTACCTAGAGGATCAGACGGTGATTTTTGAGGAAAAAGATCTAGATTCCTAAGCCGAAAATCACCATGCTACACTACTTATGAATCCAAAAAGTAGCTTCTCGTATGAAAGGTTTTTTGACCTCACCCCAGACTTGGTCTGTGTCGCTGGCTATGATGGATATTTTAAAAAAATCAATCCCTCCGTTTGTCAATTATTGGAGTATTCGGAAGAAGAACTTTACAGCAGACCGATCAATGAGTTTATTCATCCAGAGGACCGGCCCATTACTCAGGTAAAGAGGAAAAATCTCCAAGCGGCCAAGCCCCTGATCAATTTTGAAAATCGCTACCTGACCAAATCCGGTAAAACGGTCTGGCTTTCCTGGACTTCTTGGCCTATTCCTGATCAAGAGGTAGTTTTTGCCATAGCCAAAGAAGTCACACAAAAGAAAAAACTCGAAACCAAACGAGAAGACCTTTTGAAATCTCTCTCGGAAAAAAACGAAGAGCTTCGCCAACTTACCTACATCACGGCACATGATCTCAGAGCGCCAGTTTCCAGTATACTTTCAGTTTTTGAACTGCTTGATCTGGATAAAATCGAAGATCAGGAAACGGCTGATTTGATTCAATTAATCAAACGATCAACTCTTGGACTGAAAGAAAACCTCAACAAGTACCTCCATTTAATTGCCGAAAAAGACAATTCAAGCACAAAAGAGGAGCTACTCAACTTCTCAGAAGTATTTCATCAGGTCTTGGTAGCTATTCAGCCGCTCATCCAATCGTCTGAAGCAATCTTGGAGGCTGATTTTACACAATCTCCCGAAATCCATTACAATAGACTCTATCTGGAAAGTATATTTTTGAACCTGATCAGCAATTCGATCAAGTACCGGCAAGAGGGAATTACTCCTCAGGTCAAAATTAAAACTGATCGGCTAAAAGGAAGAACAGTTCTTTCGGTAAAGGACAATGGGCAAGGAATGGACCTTGCTCAAGTGGAAGGGAAGTTATTTGGGAAAAATCAGACTTTTCATCAGCATCCAGACAGTAAAGGAATCGGTCTCTATCTTATTTCAAAGCATATATCCAGTGCCGGTGGGAAGATTCAGGTAGAGAGCGAAATTGGGAAGGGAAGCACGTTTACGATTACTTTTTGAAATAATGCTAGGAGTGGTTTTGAAAAGTAGATCGAAAGAAATGTTAGAGCTAGACGGATTGTAATTATTTGCTTTACTTGGCAAGCCTAAACCTAGGGATCTTGAGGCATTTTCATTATATCAATAGAAAAAACGGATTACAAAAACTTGGCGGTATTCTGATCTTGGCCGGACTGATGGTGTTCACCATTCCTTTTTTTGTAGAAGTAGAGACTGCTTTTAGCAAAGTCTTGTTAGTAAGCGGGATTCCCTTAGCCTTAGGGGTAATTATTATTTCCACTTATGGTGGAGTTATCATAGATTTTGAAGCCCACAAACTAAAAAAAATATCATAGCATTTTTTGGATCAAGAGGGGAAAGTGGCAAAGTCTTCCAGAGATTGAAAATGCAGAATTGATTCACCAAACCTACATTGAAACCAATACTCCAAACGGAATCAGCCCAACACTTTCATGGGAAGTAACTGTTTATAAATGCGTCTTACTGGTCAATAGGGAAAAATTTATGGTGTTTGATTATTCAAGGGAGAAGGACACGATAACAGCTTTGGAAATAATTCGAAATGGGTTTAAGCTGTCTTGAGAACTTGCTTTCGCAAAAGAAAGAGTATTGTATAGAAAAAAGCCACAGATTAACGGATGAAAAATTCGTGAATCTGTGGCTTTTATCTTTTTAAAATTTCATACTTACCCCCAAAAGAAAATTGGTCCCTGCTTGAGGATAGTAGAAGTTTTCGGTCACGAGTTCACGTCCATTTCCGCCCGGCACAAAATAGCTGAATGTATAGCCATTGGGCTCGTAGAGCTCATTGAATATGTTGTTAATCAACAGATTGACTTCCAGCCCTTTGAAGTAGCGCGGTTGAGCCGAATAGCTGATTCTCAGGTCGTTGGTGAAGAAAGCGTCAAGAGAGCGGTTCTCATTCGAAGTATTATCGAGAAACTGTCTCCCTACGTACTTGCTCAGCCAGTTTACGGAAAGGTTTTTGGTCGGGTTAAATTCGATAATCGCCGATCCGACCACATTGGGAGAAAACGCAATGTCTGTATCCGTGTAGGTAAAGATCTCTTGCTGAAATTCTTCTACAGAATAATCGTCGATGTATTCGGTGAATTCAGCGATTTTATTTTGGCTGAAGGCGATATTTCCACCCAAGGTCCAAACGGGAGAAAGCTGATAGGCCCCGTCCAATTCTATTCCTGCACGGTAGGAAGAGGCTACATTTTCTCGGATATAGGCTCCCACATTGTTGATTTGTCCTGTGAGAATTAATTGATCCTTGTAGTCCATGTAGTAGAAGTTAGCATTGTAGGTGAAGTCTCCGCTTCGTGCCCGTACTCCTGCCTCTATGTTATTCAGTCGCTCAGGCCGAGGGACTTCTGTGATGGGATTATCTGTAAAATCAGACCGGGTGGGTTCACGGTTGGCCACAGCATAGCTCGCATAATAGGTACGATTCCCTTTTTCGTAAGAAAAACCAAATTTCGGATTGAAGAAGGTATAGTTTTCCTGTCCGTTGACTACCCGCTGATCATCATTGACTCCTTCAAAAGAATAATTGATCCCTCTCACTTGAAGATCTCCGAAAACATTCAATCCCGGACTGATTTCATAAGTGGCCTTGGTGTAGATATTTCGATCGTCTTTGATGGCATTGTTGTCATAGTAGCGATCACGAATATTTGTATTTCCCGCAAATCGAGCCCAGATGACTTCCCCAAAATGTCCGCCATCGTAGCGATTGGCGCCTCCACCGATGATCCAGTCCAATTTGCCATTGTCAGAGATGTAATTGACAGAGCCAACGAAACCGTAGAAATCATTATCCAACCACCTTCTTCGGATAATATCCGAGCTAGCTATCACTTCTTCCCCAATGGTCACATCCGGAAGATTGTAGCTGGCAAAGTCATCGTCTTCCCGAAACTGCTCGTAATATCCGCGACCATAGGTGTAGTGAAGTGCGAGGTTAGTTTTCCAGTTACTGCCAACTTGTCCAGTGTAGATCAACTGGTAATGATCCTGCTGATAATTGTCCGTTTCATTATCATAGGTGTAGTAGTTCCAAGTTCGGTCATTTTCCAATTTGTCTTCGGGAAGCCCCCACCAGGATTGATAAGTTTGTTCCTTTCCGGAGAATGCGACCAACTTGATGACACTTTTTTCTCCGTAATACCCACCGGAAACAAACCAGCTGCTGAGGTCAGAAAATGCCCGATCCACGAAACCATCAGAGGTGATTTTCGAAAGCCGCGCATCTACTGCAAAACGATTGTTAAGTAATCCAGTGCCTGCTTTGACTGTATGTCTCCAGGTATTGAAGGACCCGAAGCCATTGTTGACTTCTGCATAGGCCTCATCTCGACGGGTATCGGTTTGAAAGTTGAGACTGGCACCGAAAGTAGCCGCTCCATTAGTAGAAGTCCCTACGCCACGCTGGATTTGCACGTTCTCTACGGAGCTTGCAAAATCTGGCATATTAACCCAAAATACACCATGAGACTCTGCATCATTGAGTGGAATACCATTGATGGTGGCATTGATGCGGGTTTGATCGGAACCTCGAATCCGAAGACCGGTGTATCCCACGCCCGCTCCTGCATCCGAATGCGAAACCACCGATGGGGTGAAATTCAGCAAAATTGGAATATCCTGCCCCAAATTTCGCTTCGCTAGCTCAGATTTGTCTATGGTTTTGAAGGTCGTCGGGGTACTTTCTGAAGCTCGAGTCGCTGACACAATAAATTCCTCTGAGAGAAAGTCTTTACTTTCTAGGCTGAATACGAGTTCGTCAGCATAGGGCAAAGTGATTTCTTGGGAAACAGACTCATAGCCCAAATAAGATGCTTTAACCGTCAATTTTCCTTCCGGTAATCTAGCGAGGATAAATTTTCCTTCGGTATCTGTCACGGTTCCTCTTCCTGTGCCTTCGGCCCAAATAGCGGCTCCTATGAGCGGAGAATTGGTCGATTGATCCACCACTTTTCCCTTGAGTTGCTGCTGAGAAAAAGCAGCGGTAAAAGTCAGGCATAAAGCCAGACTTAGCCATAAATTTTTCATGTTGATAAAATCCCTTGCGGGTGATTGAGTGAAACATGGGAGAACTTAGGGGAAGTCATCCGTGATTGTTTACCCGTTTTGCAAAAGCAAAATCCAAAAACTCAGGCGGTACCATTTCTGATTTTTTGTACGATTACTCTGCTTGCTCATTTCCCTTCGCCGGCACTACCCGGATCAGGTAATATGGGTATGATCTCAGCCCGTAATTTTAGGGCACCCCTTATGATCTGCGACAAAGGTAGGAGGGAAAAGTTGGAAAGCAAAAAAAGTCATTTAAGTCTTTTCTAGCTTTTTTTTAGAATCAATCGTAATGAAATCTACACTTTGCAATTAGAATTTCATCATCTTTTACCTGATAGATTAATCGATGTTCTTGGTCTATTCTTCTTGACCAAAATCCTGAATATTTGAATTTTAATGGTTCTGGTTTTCCAATTCCTTCAAAAGGATGTCTGGAAATATCTTTTAAGAGCTCGTTGATTCTTTTCAGTTTCTTTTTGTCGGTTTTTTGCCAATAGAGATAGTCCTCCCAAGATTCTTCAACGAATACGTATTTCATTCTTCAAGCAGTTGTTTCTCGAATGATTTTCCGGATTTTAACTTTTGAATAGCTGAATCGAGACGCTCTTCATTTGTTTTAGAGGAAAGTTCATGATGGGTGGCTTTCAGGGAATTGTATTCGGCTAATGACATGATCACAATTCCGCTATCCTTGCCTCTGTTGATAATTAGTGTCTCAAAGTTTTGGGAAATTTGATCAAAATAACGCTTGATATCTTTTCGAAAATCTGATAATGTAGTAGTGAGCATAGAGATAAATTTTGTACACAAATATGTACATAAAAAATTAAAGAAATGTTATCAAAAAATTTTTAGATCTGAAAAAAGAGGCTTTCGCCCCTTTTTTCACAAAAATGTGAGTTAGACACTCACATTGGTAACATGGGATTTAGGATTTTTACAAATCATCCTCTTCAAAATCGTCTTCTTCACCAGGACCCATATTGAACATGGAGCTGAAGAGATCCTTAAACTGCAATCCGGTGTCTAGTAAATTTTTACTAAGTTGGGAATATTCGGCTAATCCATGCAGGGCAAATTCCATAAAGAATTCTTTTTCCTTTTCAGGGAGATTTTTCACCGTAGCAGTGACAACCTCCTCCAGTCCAGGGACTTCATGAAGAGCCTGCTTGTATGCTTTGTCAGATTGTGAAGCCAAAATATCCAGCTCATTTCCTTCTCCAAACCAAGCCAAAGGAATCACATAGGGATTGCCTTCTTTGGCTTTCTTCTTTGACTCGGGTGAGGGGAAATAGTTGACAAACTGTGAGCGAATGGCTTTTCCGATCAAGTTATAAGCTACAAGACCAGCGCCCTCTTGTTCACCTTCATAGACCAATTCGACCTTTCCGGTAATGGCTGGAATCACCCCGATCAGATCCGCTATTCTAACGGTGGTATTTTCTTCACCATTTAGATAAAGTCTTCTTTCCGCTGCCGAAATCAGATTTTCGAAAGCCGAAATGGTCAAACGGGCAGAAACTCCCGACTTTTCATCCACGTATTCAGAATCTCTCGCCTCGATAGCAATCTGCTCGATCAGATCCTTCATCAGTTCGGGGACATGAATATTTTCCACAGGCTTACCGACTAAGTTGGCCTCTTGAGCTGTGATTTTTTTACCGATCTCGATGGATTTCGGATAGTGGGTGATGATCTGACTTTCAATCCTATCCTTGAGGGGAGTCACGATACTGCCGCGGTTGGTATAGTCTTCCGGGTTGGCAGTGAAGACAAACTGAATATCAAGCGGAAGCCTCAATTTGAATCCTCGTATCTGAATATCGCCTTCCTGCAAAATATTAAACAAGGCCACCTGAATACGGGCCTGCAAATCAGGCAACTCATTGATGACAAATATCGAGCGATGAGATCTTGGGACCAATCCATAGTGAATCACCCGCTCGTCATTGTAGCTGAGCTTCATTGTAGCAGCTTTGATTGGATCCACATCACCGATCAAGTCGGCTACGGAAACATCGGGTGTAGCGAGTTTTTCAGTATACCTATCATTCCTATGCCACCAAATAATGGGAGAATCATCTCCCCGCTCTTCGATGAGATTTCGAGCATAGGAAGTCAGCGGCTGCAGCGGATCATCATTGAGTTCGGCTCCATAAACCACGGGCACGTATTCATCCAATAGCTGCGTCATCATCCGTGCGATTCGGGTTTTGGCCTGACCGCGCAGACCGAGCAGATTGATATTGTGTCGAGAGAGAATCGCCCGCTCGATATCGGGAATCACCGTATCCTCGTAGCCCCAGATGCCCTCGAATACATTTTCTTTCTGCTTGATTTTAGCAATTAGATTATCCCGGAGTTCTTCCTTAATAGATTTGGGTTCGTAGCCAGCGGCTTTGAGCTGTCCGAGAGTCCGGATTTGTTTGAGTTCTTTTCCGGTAAGTTTTTGGTAGTCCATGCGTTTGTTTAAAAGCGTTTGGTTCGGTTTCTTCTATAGTCTTCAAAAATCAAATCGCCGAGTCCTTTGAGCGAACTGTAATAGGCGTTTCCATTATTGACTTGGGTAAATTCTTTGACAAATTCCTTCAAATAGGGGTCTGAAGCAATCATAAAAGTGGTCACGGGAATTTTAAGCTTGCGGCATTGGGCTGCGAGCTTGAGTGTTTCGCTCAGGATTTTGCTGTCTATGCCAAAAGCATTTTTGTAATATTTGATTCCCACTTTTAGGCAAGTAGGCTTTCCGTCCGTGATCATAAAGATCTGTTTGTTGGGATTTTTTCTCCTGCGGAGTAGATCCATCGCTAGCTCCAATCCAGCCACGGTATTGGTGTGATAGGGTCCGACCTGAAGGTAAGGCAAATCCTTAATTTCAATCTGCCAAGCATCATTCCCAAAGACAATCACATCCAAGGTATCTTTTGGATAGCGAGTTTTGATCAATTCGGCCAGAGCCATGGCAACTTTCTTGGCAGGGGTAATTCGGTCTTCCCCATATAAAATCATGGAGTGTGAAATATCAATCATCAGCACCGTGGAGGTCTGTGAGCGATATTCATTTTCTACGATTTCAAGATCATTTTCTGTCAAGAGGTAATCTCCCGAAAACCCATGATTGGCCTGTGCATTTCGAAGGGAATCTGTTAGTGCGATTTGATCCAGATTGTCTCCAAATTCATAAGCCCTGCGGTCACTTCCTCGCTCTTCTCCTTGTCCGGAGTGGGTGGTCTTGTGCTGACCGGATTTTCCGCGTTTGAGTTTGCCGAAGATTTCTTCCAAGGCTGACTTTCGAATCGTTTGCTCTGCTTTTCCCGTGATTTTGAATTCGCCTTTTTGATTTTCCTCGGTGAGATAGCCCTTCGATTTGAGATCTTCGATAAAGTCCCCGATGCCGTAATTGGGATTTGTGAGATTGTAGCGCTTGTCCAGGTTGGTCAGCCAACTAAGCGCTTCTGCCGCATCTCCACCAGTCATAGTGACGAGTTGGAGGAAGATGTTGAGTAGATTCTCAAAGGTGTTTTTCTCAGGGTCTTGGGGCGGTATGTATTGTGTAAAGCGGAAGCCTTTCATGGGTAGATGCAAGATAAAAGATTCAATAAGCAAGACAATTAAATTCCAAGAAGGTTGAATGTCAGCCTATTCTCGTAATAATTGATTTCATAACAAAGTGAAGGGGATAGGAGTTTTGATTAGTGAACAAAAACACGAAAAAGATGAAAAAGTATGAATTTGCTGTAGGGTTTGTGACGGGGGCTTTGATCATCTTCGTCACCCTGATTCAGTTGAATGTTGCCTTACCTTTGATTTGGTTACTTTTTCTAGCCGGACCATTTTTGGTCATGTGGATGGTGTGGTCGGTTTTGATTGCACCGGTTCAGATCGATGAGACTTTTGAAGAGCAATGGTATCAGGATAGACCTTATTTGAGGAGAGAGGAAGATTGATTAGGGTCCAAAAAATTCCTTCGGGGTATATACAGGAATTTGGATATCACCTTTAAAGTCTTTTTTATTTCTTGTTATGAAGAAATCCATATTATGGGCAAGTGCTGTGTAATATTGCAAACCATCTTCCTTGTCTTTAAAATTGGAATTTAAAGATTTTCGAACTACATCCTCCCCTCCTGAGATTACTTTACAGACTGAAAAAAACTTATCTAAAACTTCTCTTGATTGTGGAATCTTATAAACTTCAAAAGCAAGGTAGAATAGATTTCCTAAACTGATTTCAGCAATAAATAGAAGAGCTAATTCATTCTGTACAAGCAAAAGAAAAGATTTAGCATCCTCATAAAAGGGTTCTCTTTTTGCTAAAAGATCAATGACGACATTAGTATCTAAGTATATCTTAACCATACTTTTCTAACAAATAACGTCTTCGAAGCTCTTTGTCAGACTCTTTTAGACTTGGTATGGGTTTCGTAGACTCTAATTTTTTTAAAAGTGAAATAGCTGTTTTTTGAGCCTCCGTTTGTTCAATTTCTGGATCTTCTTTGGAAAAAACCTCCTCAAACATTTTTGAAAGCGAAACCCCTCTATTTGCTGCAATGGTCTTTGCACGCTCTACTATTTCTTTTTCGACGGTGAGTGTCAGCTTGGTTTTCATTTTTACACGTGTTTAAAATAAATATACGTGCTTTTTTAGAAAAAAGATTGATTTAATCTTAAAAAGAAAGAATCCCATTAATTTCAAAGATGATGCTCAGTCCTTCAGAAAAAAACGCCCAACTCATAAAATCCACCGCAGCACAGCTAGGCTTTGACTTTTGCGGGATTGCTAAAGCGGAATTTTTAGAAGAGGAAGCCCCGCGCTTGGAAGAGTGGCTGAATCGAAACTACCAGGGCAAGATGGCTTATCTGGCCAATCATTTTGACAAGCGATTGGATCCGACCAAATTGGTTACGGGAGCCCAAACAGTGGTTTCGCTCATTTATAATTATTATCCTCATAAAAAGCTTCCTGAAAATCCTGAGGATATCAAACTCGCCAAATATGCCTATGGAGAGGATTATCACTTTGTCATCAAAGAAAAGCTTAAAACTTTTTTAGAAATACTCAGGGAAAAAATCGGGGAAATTGAGGGACGAGCTTTTGTAGATTCTGCTCCCGTCATGGAGCGACAGTGGGCTCAAAAAGCCGGATTAGGCTGGATCGGAAAAAATAGTCTGTTATTGAATAGGGAAATGGGCAGCTTTTTCTTTTTAGCGGAATTGATCATCGACCTGAAAGTAGAGCCTGACTCTCCCCTAGCAAAAGACTATTGCGGCACTTGCACGGCTTGTATCGATGCCTGCCCTACGGATGCCATCGTCCAACCGGGAGTAGTGGATGGAAGTCGCTGTATTTCATATTTGACAATCGAGCTGAAAGATGCTATTCCAGATGAATTTCAAGGGAAAATGGAAAATTGGGCTTTTGGCTGTGATATTTGTCAGGATGTATGTCCATGGAACCGATTTTCCCGGCCGCATCAGGAGCCTGCTTTTGCTCCGCCGCCGGACCTGCAGGGTTTTTCCAAAAAGGACTGGGTTGAAATGACGGAGGAGACCTTCCGAAAAGTCTTTAAAAAATCAGCGGTAAAGCGCACCAAATTTGCTGGACTGAAAAGAAATCTCCAATTTATTGCATCAAACAAGTCCTGAGCTTATGCCGCAGAAATCCGCTTTGAAGCAGTTCCAAAAACTTTTTAAAACCAAAAGAAAAAAAAGACCTGCCCATAAAGTGGGTTTGCCTCCTGCTGCTTTGGTTTTCACCGGAGACCAGAAGCAGGAGCAGGTATTTATCAATTTAATCACCTATGATGAAGCGGAGATTCAGGAGGAGCGAATCGAACTTAGAGCCCTTCAAAAACACCTCGATTTACAGAAGAAAGTCATTTGGATTGATGTAGTCGGACTTCATGACATTACCTTGCTGGAGGAGCTTGGTAAGCTTTTCGGCATCCATAAATTGACCCTTGAAGACATCCTCAGTGTGGAGCAGCGACCTAAAATGGAGGTCTTTGACGAGTATATTTTTGCGACGATAAAAATGATACAATGTAATTCTCCAGAATCCCCTATTATGGAGGAGCAGGTGAGCTTTTTGATGGAAAAAAATATTCTGATCACTTTTCAAGAAAAAGAAGGAGATGTATTTCAGTTTGTCAGAGATAGATTGTTGGATCCCAAAAGGGCCATCCGCCAAAGAGGAACAGACTATTTACTTTATGCATTGCTGGATGCGGTGATTGATAATTATTTCACGGTGATGGAACATATCGGGGAGCGTATCGAAAACCTAGAGCAGCAAGCCATGCTGGAGCCGGGAAACGAAACACTCAATGCGCTTTACCTGCAACGAAAAGAAATGATGGACCTGCGTCGTTCAGTCTATCCACTTCGCGAAGTCATCGGCTCTTTTGACAAATATGCTGAGCATAAAATCTCACCCGAAGTCCGCCCTTTTATCCGGGATTTGTATGAAAATACGATTCAGGTGATCGAGACCATGGAAGTGTTTCGGGATATGTCTTCCGGGGTATTAGATCTTTACATGAACAGTCTCTCCAATCGCATGAATAATGTAATGAAAGTATTGACGATCATTTCCACCATTTTTATCCCCTTGAGTTTTGTGGCGGGGGTATATGGGATGAATTTTGAATACATGCCCGAACTCACCATGCGCTATGGATATTTTTATGTTTTGGGAGCGATGGGAGTCGCTATTGTGGGAATGTTGGGCTTTTTC
This sequence comes from Algoriphagus faecimaris, assembly GCF_900101705.1. Classification (GTDB taxonomy): domain Bacteria; phylum Bacteroidota; class Bacteroidia; order Cytophagales; family Cyclobacteriaceae; genus Algoriphagus; species Algoriphagus faecimaris. The sequence goes on from NZ_FNAC01000004.1 coordinate 102,607, forward strand.
CGATGGAAAAAATGGATTTAAAAGGCTTTGAGACTCATATCTAGCGCCTTTGCCCCATAGGTCAAGGCCCCCATGGAAATAAAGTCCACCCCGCATTCAGCGACTTCTGCTAATGTTTCTTCGGTTATCCCCCCTGAGGCTTCGATGCTCATTTTGCCATCGACTAGTGCAACAGCTTGTTTCATGGTGGCATAATCCATATTATCCAGCATGATGTAATCCACTCCCCCGACTTCCAAGACTTCCTGCACCTCTTGAAGATTGCGGGTTTCAACCTCGATTTTCAAGTTAAGCTTGTTTTCAAAAAGATATTTTTGGGTATTTTTCACAGCATCCTGAATACCTCCAGCAAAATCTACATGATTGTCCTTCAACATAATCATATCATACAGTGCGAAGCGGTGATTGACGCCTCCTCCGATATGTACCGCCCATTTCTCCATCAGCCGGAAATTGGGTGTGGTTTTTCGGGTATCCATTAGCCGGGCTTTTGTATGAATGATTTTTTGGGTTAATCGATGTGTGTAAGAAGCAATCCCGCTCATCCGCTGCATGCAATTCAGCACCAATCGCTCTGCTGATAAAATAGATACCGAAGGACCGGAGACAATCAATGCGATATCTCCATGCTTGATGGACTCCCCGTCTTTTTTTAAGACATCAATTGACAGTCTTTCGTCAAAAGTTTTAAAAATTCGCTCCGCCATTTGCACCCCTGCTATGATTCCTTCGCTTTTGATAAGTAATCGGGCTTTCCCCATTTTATCCGAGGGAATAGAGGCCAAAGAAGAGTAGTCTCCGGGACCAATGTCCTCTGCAATTGCGGCTTGAATAAATTGATCGAGGGATTCTTCTGTCAAATAGGAAGGTTTCATCCTGCAAAAATAGGGAATGCAGACAGGAACAGGATTCTTTTTTTGAAAATACTCAGACTTTAACGAATCCCAAACTATAAACTCTTGGGGTATTGTCCTGCTGATTGATTTTGATGAAAACTTTGTAAACGGCCTGACCACTTTGGTAATCACCGATATAGGAACTCAGGCTTGGGTTGTTTTCACTACGAAATACCAAGGAAAAATGGAGGGGAGGGTTTTTCTTAAAAAAATCCTTGAGGACCAGTTCCGCTTGGTTTTTAGAGTAATCACCCTTTTGCCCATTAATATTCAGCGAAATACTAGTATCCAAATACCGAGAAAGGTCACTGCTCGAGCCACTGTCTATGGCCAATATAATAGGGTCAATCGTATCCTTAGTCGCTGGCTCGACGGTAAAAACATGCATAAAGAGCATGAAAGACAATATGAAATTAAAAACCAACATCGGGCTGGTTTTGGCAAATACTAAGCCAAATTTTATGTTTTCAAATGCATTTTTGGCTTATTTTTGATTTTCTCAAAAATTCCATCCAAGCGGGATTGCATGGAAAAGTAATATATTTGCGACATGGATAAGAAAGTACTTTTAATGATTTTAGATGGCTGGGGTCTTGCCACCAACCCAGCTGTATCAGCTATTGACAAAGCTAAAACGCCGTTTATTGACAGTTTGTATGGCAAATATCCACATGCTAAGCTGGATGCTTCAGGGTTGGCGGTAGGTCTTCCCGAAGGGCAGATGGGCAATTCCGAAGTGGGCCATATGAATATTGGCGCCGGTAGGGTTGTTTACCAAGATCTGGTCAAAATCAATCTGGCAGTCAAAAATGGGGAACTCAATGAGCATCCTGTTTTGAAAGAAGGCTTTGCCAAAGCCAAGGAAAGTAAGAAGAAGGTACATTTCATAGGATTGGTTTCTGATGGAGGTGTACATGCCCATATTAATCACCTTAAGGGACTTTGCGATGCAGCTAAGTTTCATGGCTTAGAAAATGTCTATATCCATGCCTTCATGGATGGAAGAGATACCGATCCCAAAGGGGGAGTACACTACTTGGAAGATCTACAAAATCACCTGAAAACCTCCGTTGGACAAATCGCATCCGTAGTAGGAAGATACTATGCCATGGATCGAGATAATCGCTGGGAACGTGTCAAACTTGCATACGATGCCCTAGTAAATGGTGAAGGAGAAAAGTCAAAAAATCTCTTGATGGCCATCAAAAAGTCCTATGATAACAATGTCACTGACGAATTTATCCGTCCTATCATCCATGTAGGTGCTGATAACAAACCTATCGCGACTATTCAGGAAGGCGATTTGGTTATTTGCTTCAATTTCAGAACTGACAGAGGCAGGGAAATCACTCAAGTGCTAACACAGCGTGATTTTGAAGACTACAATATGAAGAAATTGTCGCTTGAGTATATCACATTTACCAATTACGACGAGACATTCAAAGGTGTAAAAGTACTATTTGAAAAAGATAATCTCCACAATACCCTAGGAGAGGTACTCGAGCGTGCCAATAAGAAGCAAATTCGAATAGCCGAGACTGAAAAATACCCTCATGTGACTTTTTTCTTTTCCGGAGGGAGAGAAAGAGAGTTTGAGGGAGAAACCCGGATTCTATGCCCATCACCGAAGGTGGCCACTTACGACCTAAAACCTGAAATGAGTGCTTTTGAAATAGCAGTAAAAATCAACTCCGAATTGAAAAGAAAGTCTGCTGATTTCATCTGTCTCAATTTTGCAAATGCAGACATGGTGGGTCATACGGGGGATTTTGACGCTGCAGTCAAAGCCTGTGAGGCAGTAGATAAATGTGCTGAAAATGTAATCGGTACCGCACTCGAAAACGACTACACTATCATCGTCATCGCTGACCATGGCAACAGTGATATGATGATCAACGAAGATGGTACGCCCAACACCGCACATACCACCAATTTGGTGCCTTGTATCATGGTGGATAAGCAGGATCAATTGACCATTAAAGACGGAAAACTAGGGGATTTGGCACCCACCATCTTGAAATTAATGGGTATTGGAATCCCAGAAGATATGACAGGTGAAATACTATTGAGTTAATGGCTAGTCATCGATTAATCTTATTATTTCTTGTTTTCAGTATTCTTGTTTCCTGTGAAAATGCACCTGGAATCTCCAGTCCAAGTGACTTAGAAGTTTTGCCTTATTATGATATGAAGGGGCTTCTCGAGCAGGAAATAGAAAAACTAGAGGGGGTAAAAGTCACCAAAACCACTCGTGTCAATGGAGAAATTAATAAGACTGAGGTCAACTTGACCCGGGAGCAATGGAAGGATGAATTTGACGCTTTTTTCCGGGCGGATATCAATCGCTCTTCTTATCTCAACTCCTACACCACCGAAGTGGATCGCGATATTTTGATTCACCGTCTCAAACCGGAAGAAAAGTCTGCTATAAAAGAGATTCAGGTGCGTATAGTGGACGATAGACCAGTTTGGATTAGCTTCAAAACAGCGAAGGAGAGTCCATTCTACACCTCTTATACCAATGGCGCTGTCTATTTCAACAACCGAAACAAGACCATCGACCACTACTCCATAGAAAGCACTCAGAAGATTTGGTTTCTCAAAGCCAACAATATGAAGATTCAAGGAGTGATCAAATAAGCCTGTATCTCCAATAAAAATCCCTGTCAAAATAAAATTTGACAGGGATTTTTTTAATTAGGTGAAGTATTATTTATCAAACATCGGAGGTCTTTTGGCCTGCCAATCTGTATTTTTTTGAATAAAGTCTCCTAAAAGAAGAAGTTTATTCTCTTCGAAGAGATTTCCGAGTAAGGTGATGGAAGTAGGGCTGCCGTTGCTTGCAAAGCCATTGGGCATGCAGAGTGCAGGGTGGCCAGTGAGGTTGGTAATTTGAAGCTGCTGACCTGCATAGCTAGGAGTCACGATGACGTCATAATCCTTCATTAATTTATTCATTTCCTCAATTAAAATCGTCCGCTGACGACTTAAGTTGACGTATTCTACGGCAGGAATAAATCGAGCTGCACGAAATAAATTAGGCCAGGCATTTCGTCCTTGAGCTACTAGCTGATCATCCCAACCCAATCGGGTGAGCTCGTCAAATGCAGCCGCTCCCTCTACCATCAACATCATTACAATTGGTCCTGCTGAGATGGAGGTCTTCAATTCCAAAGGATGTAATTCTATCCCTAAGGATTGAAGCGTAGAGATGACATTTTTATCATTTTCAGAAACGCGCTCTCCTTCGAAAAAGGATTTGAAATATCCTACTTTCAAGGATTTTGGATCTTTTTTGGCATCAAAATTAAAGGCCGCTTCGATAGAGCTAGCATCTTTTTCATCTTTGCCATTGATCACTGATAGGACGATGGCATTATCCAAAGCCGAGCGAGAGATCGGACCAATTTTGTCCATAGACCAGCTCAATGCCATGGCCCCATGCTTGCTCACTCGCCCATAAGTAGGACGTAGGCCCGTCACTCCATTTCTTGTGGAGGGTGAAACGATGGATCCGAGGGTTTCGGTTCCTATGGCAAAAGGCACCAAACCTGCGGAAACAGCCGAAGCCGAACCTGCGGAAGAACCACTAGAACCCTGCTCCAGATTCCAAGGATTTTTGGTCACTCCTCCGTACCATACATCTCCCATGGCTAAAGCTCCAAGAGTAAACTTGCCTACCAAAACCGCTCCTGCGTCATCTAATTGCGTGACGATTTGAGCCGTTTCGTCGATTTCTTGATCCTTATAGGGCATCGCTCCCCAGGTGGTCTTGGTGCCTTTTACTGCCAACAAATCCTTGATCCCATATGGGATGCCATGAAGTGGTCCTCTATAGCGTCCTGAAGCCAATTCTGCATCCATCAATCTCGCTTTTTCTAAAGCCTCTTTTTCCATCAGTGTGATTAGAGCCTGGAGTGTATCAGAGTAGGTTTTGATCCGGTCAAGATAGATCTGCGTCAATCGCTCAGAACTGAGTTTTCGGCTTTTGATCCATCCCGCAAGCTGGTGGACAGGGGAATACGCAATATCTGCCTCACGAGTAGGGAGAGGGATGGATTCCGATATTCCAAAATCCAGGGGGCTTTGTCTCAGCTCCGGCTGGAAACCTCTGGGAAGAGGGTTGAATACCAAAGCAGGCGACACCGAATTATCCAACTGGACTTTTCTTGAATTTTCGATGTTATTCAATTGGTTTTTAAGGGTATTGATCATGCTGTCCTTTTCGGCAGGATTAAAAGACAAACCGATTAGGTCGGAGGCACCATCGATGGAGGCGGGGGTGATTTCTCCGTTCATTTTCCCCAAACTAAAACCCAAAGCAATGCAAGAGGCTGCTCCAAGGGCAAATAAGGTCATGGAGCGTAGGTGATTTTTTCTTTCCATAGTATAGTTTTGTATTATGCACAAACATGCAAGCACCGAAGGTGTTTAATTAGCTTAAAAAAATCAAACCGTCCATGGATCAAAAACCTGACTTCCCCATTTTCCCTATGTACTTCCGCGGATTATTGCTTTTGACGGGAATGTACACCATCGCTTGGTCGGCATTTTTCAGATGGTTTGGAGATCCGCTACTACTTTGGCTTTCCATGGATGCGGAGTTGATTTCTGGATTGCCGGCCCATTGGTACGGAGCTTTGGGGCTTTTGATAGGGTTTTTGATTTTTGTTTCGGCCTTTTATCCCGTCTCTTGGGTCTATTTGATTATCGCGGGGATTGCGGGAAAAATTATTTTAGCCATTTGGTTTGGACTGGGCTTTTTACCCGACTTAGGCTGGAATAAGCGTACTGGTTTTCATTTGATTTTCAATGAAATTCTATGGTTGATTCCATTGATTGTCGTATTTCTCAGGGGGCTTCAGGTGAAAGCTTACTTAAATAAAAATGAACTGGAAGAAGGATGAGTTATAAAAAAAAGCAAGCCGGGAATTTCGGCTTGCCTTAAAATAACAAAAGGAGATTTATAATTAAAGAATCAGAATGAGCAAAAGGATGATGATAATAGCACCTGTGGAAATATAAATTCCATTGTTGTTTGCCTTTGCTTCAGCTTTTAAAGTCTTTAATTCTGCACGGATTTCCTTTTTTTCAACACGTGACATTTCGGAAAAATCCATCGCACGGATTTCCTCCACACGATTTTCGATTCTTTCTAGCGCTTCGACTTGCTCAGGAGTCAATTCTTCTTTCTTCGAATCTTTACCGGTTCCATCAGGAGCGGCTAGAAGAAACTGAGAGGAAAGGAATAGAGCTGCAATAAAAAACAGTTTTTTCATAGATGTGTGAATTTTGGTTGTTAAGTCAACTTCTGTCAAATAAGAAGCCAAAAGCCCATTCCATCAGAAAATTTGAGATGGTGGACGGGGATTTTTTGTAACTTAGTCGCCTTCATTTGACTTGTATAAGTTAAGAAAATCCCTCGATAATGACACTAAAACAGCCAAATAAACTTTTCTTACTTGATGCCATGGCTCTGATATACAGGGCCCACTTTGCTTTTAGCAAAAATCCCCGGATTAATTCCAAGGGACTAAATACCGGGGTCATGCTTGGCTTTACTAATACGCTGATGGAGGTCCTGACCAAGGAAAAACCCTCTCATATCGCAGTGGCTTTTGATACTTCGGCTCCGACTTTTAGACATGAGCAGTTTGAAGCTTACAAAGCCAATCGTCAGGAGCAACCTGAAGACATCACCATTTCTATTCCCTGGGTCAAGGAGATTGTCAAGGCGTTTAATATTCCGCTTTTGGAGCTGGATGGATTTGAAGCGGATGATATCATCGGAACGATCGCCAAGAAAGCCGAAAGGGAGTCATTTACTGTCTACATGATGACGCCGGACAAAGATTACGGACAACTCGTGGATGATCATATTTTCTTATACAAGCCTGCCTTTATGGGTAATGCAGTCGATGTCATGGGAGTCAAGGAAGTTTGCGCCAAATGGGATATCGAGCGGGTAGATCAAGTGCGGGATATCCTTGGGCTGATGGGAGATGCAGTGGATAATATTCCCGGCATCCCGGGAATTGGTGCCAAAACTGCCACCAAATTGCTCAAAGAATACGGTTCTGTGGAGGAATTGGTAAAAAACACGGACAAGCTCAAAGGAAAGCAAAAGGAAAATGTAGAGAATTTTGCACAGCAGGGATTGCTGTCAAAAGAACTCGCCACGATCAAAATTGATGTTCCGGTAGACTTTGTAGAAGAAGAACTCCGTTACGATGGGATAGATGAAGAAAAACTACGAGCGATTTTTACCGAATTGGAGTTCAGAACCCTTTCAAAAAGAGTGTTTAAAGAAGAAGGAAAAAAAGGAGGGATACAGCAAAATGAACAATTAGGGCTTTTTGGTGAGCCTCCAGCCTCCAACTCATCGAGTTCTGCCCCCGAATTTGAAGAGGAAACAGTTGAGACTGCTGCGCCGGTAATCCCTGACACCATTCACAGTCATCTGCACCATTACCATAAAATCAAGGGAGAGGAAGCTATCGAGGAGTTACTCGAGTTTTTATTGATCCAAGACGCAGTTTGCTTTGATACAGAGACTACCTCTCTAAATGCGATGGATGCCGAAATCGTCGGCCTTTCTTTTGCCTACCTCAGTGGCGAAGCCTACTACATTCCCTGCCCGGCTGATCAGGAGGAGACACAGCAGATTTTAGATCAGCTTCGTCCCTTCTTTGAAAATGAGCAGATCCTCAAAGTGGGTCAAAACATCAAATACGATCTATTGATTCTAAAAAATTATGGTATAGCCGTCAAAGGAGCCCTTTACGACACCATGCTTGCGCATTACCTCATCGAGCCAGAGGGTAAGCATTCGATGGACGTATTGGCTGAGCAATACCTGAATTACAAGCCCGTCTCCATTACAGAATTGATCGGAAAAAAAGGCAAAAATCAAGGTAATATGCGTGATGTGGATGAAGATACTGTTACCGCATATGCCGCTGAGGATGCGGATATTACACTGCGGTTAAAAGAAAAATTTGACCCAATGCTCAAAGAGAATGAGTTGGAAAAGCTCTTCTATGAAGTAGAAAACCCACTCATCCCTGTATTGACCGCGATGGAATTTGAGGGTGTACGCATAGATACCAATAGTCTTGCCGAACTTAGCAAATCACTTGAATCCGAAAGTCAAGAGATCGAAAAGCGAGTTTATGAATTGGCAGGCGTCCGATTTAACCTTGCTTCACCAAAGCAACTGGGAGATGTGCTTTTTGAAAAACTCCAATTGGATCCAAAAGCCAAAAAGACTAAAACCGGACAATACGCCACCGGGGAAGAGATCCTAAGTAAATTAGCCACTGAACATGAAATCGCACGGGCAATTCTCGAATATCGACAAATGGTCAAGCTCAAGTCCACCTATGTGGATGCCCTGCCAGCTTTGATCAACTCCAAGACAGGTCGTATTCACACCACCTACAATCAGTTTGTGGCAGCCACAGGTCGCTTATCTTCCGTGAATCCCAACCTTCAAAATATACCCATTCGTACCGACAGAGGTCGGGAAATCAGAAAGGCGTTCGTTCCTCGAGATGATAACCATGTGCTTTTAGCAGCGGATTATTCTCAGATTGAATTACGCATCATGGCCGCTTTCTCTAAGGATAAATCCATGATAGAAGCCTTCAAAAACGGACGGGATATTCACGCCACCACAGCGGCAAAAATCTTCCAAGTACCGCTAGAGGAGGTCACTTCAGATATGCGCCGAAAGGCCAAAACAGCCAACTTTGGGATTATTTACGGCATCTCAGCCTTTGGGCTTTCGCAGCGGCTTTCGATTCCAAGAGGAGAGGCCAAAGAAATCATCGATGCGTATTTCAAAGAGTTTCCTGCAGTCAAAGCCTACATGGATGGAGCTATCGAAAAAGCCCGAAAAGACGAATATGTGGAAACGATCTTGGGAAGAAGACGCTATTTGAGAGATATCAATAGCAGGAATATGACCATGAGAGGGTTTGCCGAGCGAAATGCCATCAATGCACCAATCCAAGGCTCTGCAGCCGATTTGATCAAAGTAGCGATGATACAGGTGCATGATTGGATGAAAAAGGAAAATCTGAAATCAAAAATGATCCTACAAGTTCATGATGAATTGGTCTTTGACGCGCACAAGGATGAAGTGGAGCTTTTGAAAAAAGAAGTGCCTAGACTCATGTCTAATGCCATAGCGCTCCCTGTGCCCGTGGAAGTAGAGGTGGGCTTGGGTAACGATTGGCTTGAGGCACATTGATAAGAGGGACAAGAAAAAAAGACAAGAAATTAGATTTTTGTCTCAAAGAATCCATAGGTGTCGTAAATCGTAAATCAAAAAATCCAAAATCGAGGTGGCCAAAGTAAAAACTTCCTTTTTCTGTCAAAACTGCGGAGCACAAAGCCCTAAATGGCTAGGAAAATGTCCTGCTTGCGGGCAATGGAATACCTATGTGGAGGAAATCATTCAAAAAGAAGAGGGGGGAAAGGGGAATTGGAAGCCGTCTAATTCGGGGACCAAAAAGGCAAGCACACCTAAAAAAATCACTGAGGTCAATTACGAAGAGCAAGCAAGATGGATTACAGGTGATCCAGAACTCGACCGGGTCTTGGGAGGAGGAATTGTACCGGGATCTTTGGTGCTAATCGGGGGAGAACCAGGTATTGGCAAGTCTACCCTGATGCTGCAAATTGCATTGACACTGACCGGAAAAAAGATTTTGTACGTCTCGGGCGAAGAATCCGAATCGCAAATTAAAATGCGAGCTGACCGGATGAGTGCCAAAAACCCTGATTGCTATGTGCTTTCAGAAACCAATACACAACAGATTTTTCAACAAGTGGAAATTCTAAAGCCAGATTTTTTGGTCATCGATTCGATTCAGACCCTGAGTAGTCAATATGTAGAGTCAGCAGCGGGTTCGGTCTCCCAAGTTAGAGAATGTACTGCCGAACTGATGAAGTTTGCAAAAGAAACCGGAACCCCAGTTTTTTTGATCGGTCATATCACCAAGGATGGCTCCATCGCCGGACCAAAGGTCTTAGAGCACATGGTGGATACCGTCTTGCAATTTGAAGGTGATCGGCATTTGACTTATCGGATATTGCGCACTTCCAAAAACCGCTTTGGATCGACTCACGAATTAGGCATATATGAGATGCGCGCTGAGGGACTACGGTCGGTAGCCAATCCATCTGAAATCCTGCTCACCCAACGGGAAGAAGTGCTCAATGGAGTAGCTATTGGAGCAATGATGGAAGGAAATCGCCCCTTGTTGATTGAGATACAGTCTTTGGTCAGTCCCGCTACCTACGGAACCCCCCAGCGAAGCAGTACAGGCCATGATGCCAAACGACTGAATATGCTTTTGGCTGTTTTGGAAAAGCGTGGTGGTATGCGACTGGGTAATCAAGATGTCTTTCTCAATGTGGCAGGAGGACTCCGCGTGGATGACCCAGGATTGGACTTGGCGGTATGTGCAAGTTTGATTTCCAGCTATGAAGACACCCCGGTTTCGGAGCAGATTTGTTTTGCCGGGGAGGTGGGTTTAGGCGGAGAAATCCGTGCCGTCTCCCGAATCGAAAACCGAATTGCTGAAGCCGAGAAACTAGGTTTTAAAAAGATAATGGTTTCCAAGTATGCAGTGAAAGGGCTGGACCTCAAGAAGTATACCATAGAAATAATGGCGTTAAGCAAGCTAGAGGAGATGTATTCCAAGATTTTTTAAGCTCTTCTATTCCAATAGATCAACTGCCTCAAAAGCCTGTCTTACAGGTGGAAAACTTTTATTTTTGGTTGTTTCAAATCGGTGAAGTAAAAAAGTGTGCCTGTCAAATTAACTTGACAGAGGTCTACCGCTTATAAGCTTTTAGTGTGAGTCAGCCCTTTTTTTCGTACTTTAGGAATTTGGAAATAAGTCTACCCTCTGCAATCAAAACATACAAAACAGCGGCTTAAATTATGCGCTGCCCGTGGTGATGTGATGAAGGGACTTAAGTCGAATCCACCTTTATGGGTTGGATTAGGGTCAAAAAAGAATGAAAAACTCCATTTAAAAATTTGGCTTTGGCCAGGTGGGCAAACACACTATTTGTGTTTTTCACTATCAAAAAAAGAACGGTCTGAAATATGATAATAGCGATACTTTCTGGTTTTATTATTGCCGCGATCACCCCATTTATCAGTTCCCTGATCAAAGGAAAAGGCGCTATCATTATGCCTTTTTTGCCGCTGGGATTGTTTGCTTATTTCCTTAGCTTCATACCTCGGGTTTCTCGAGGAGAGGCTCTTGATTTTGTGTATGAGTGGGTTCCTAGTTTTGGAATCAATCTTTCTTTTCACCTTGACGGGTTATCACTACTATTCGCGCTTTTAATCACCGGAATAGGTGCCTTGGTGTTTTTTTACACCTTCAGCTATCTTAAGGGTCATGTTTACTTGGATAGGTTTTATGGCTATCTGAGTATGTTTATGGCCTCCATGTTGGGTTTGGTACTTTCGGACAATATCATCACCCTTTTTATATTTTGGGAACTGACTAGTATCAGTTCATTTTTCTTGATAGGATTTAATAATGAAGACCCAAAATCAAGGAATTCGGCCCTTCTCGCGCTGAGTATTACAGGTATGGGCGGGTTATTTCTTTTGGCAGGCATGCTTCTGTTAGGAGCTAGTGGTGATTCCTATTCCTTTCAAGAATTACTTTCCCATGGAGAGTTGATTAGAGGTCATGAAAGCTATGGATGGATCATTGCTTTGGTTTTTGTAGGAGCCTTTACCAAATCCGCACAGTTTCCCTTCCACTTTTGGCTACCTGGAGCTATGAAAGCCCCCACTCCGGTGAGTACATATCTCCATTCGGCCACCATGGTCAAGGCGGGAATTTACATTTTGGCTAGGTTTACCCCTCTCCTTGGTGGCACTCCAGCATGGAATACTACCTTGATCATCGTGGGTTCCATCACGATGCTATACGCTGCGATACATTCTGTTTTTAGATTAGACATGAAAAGTATTTTGGCCTATTCTACGATTTCGGCTTTGGGAATTCTGGTATTTCTAATAGGCTTGGGTACAGAGGAAGCCCTTTTGGCTGCTTCTGTGTTTATTTTAGTCCATGCTCTCTACAAGGCTACACTATTCCTAGTGACAGGTATTGTAGATCATGAGACAGGTACTAGGGATGTGACCGTACTTGGGGGTCTACGCAAAGTTATGATGCCGGTAGCCATTGCAGCAGGATTGGCAGCCTTATCCAATGCTGGAGCTCCCCCCTTCTTTGGCTTTATAGGAAAGGACCTCATCTACGAAGCTACTCTTCACTTTGGGAATTGGGGATACGTACTGACCGGAGCTGCCATTCTCACCAATGTCTGTCTTCTCTTTGCTGGCCTATTGGCAGGATACAAACCTTTTGCGGGGGGGCTACCTTCCCAATTTGAAAAGGTTCACCTACCTCATTTTACCATGTGGGTTCCTCCATTGATTCTTGCGGGCTTGGGTTTGATTTTTGGTCTATTCCCGGGTTTGATTGAGCAAAGTCTCATTCAGCCAGTATTCAGCAGCATGAGCAATGGCAGTACGGAGATTAAAATCAAACTCTGGCATGGATTCAATTTGATTTTTGGCTTAAGCTTAATGACACTTACCTTGGGAGTACTTTTATACTGGAAATTAAAACCATCAGAGTCCCTATTTGGGAAGACTTTAAAATTTGAGGGATTAAGTCCTCAAACCTTGACCACTTACTTTGGAAAAGCTTTTGCCTTTTTTGCTAAACTCTGGACTGGATTTTTTCAAAATGGCTACTTAAGAAACTATGTAATTACTATTCTTGGGTTCTTGACGATTCTACTGGCCTATCGACTTTACTTGGGAATAGAGCTCTATGTGGATATCAACAAGCTCACCGAGCTGACCATCTATGAAGTCATTGTGGTGCTGATTATGGCGGCTTCCATAATTTTCACTGTATTTTCTAAGTCCCGCTTAGTGGCCGTGGCTTCGCTTGGGGTGATAGGGTATTCGATTTGTTTGATTTTCCTGTTTTATTCTGCTCCGGATTTGGCGATGACGCAGTTTTCGATTGATACACTCACGGTGATTTTATTTGTTTTGGTGATTTATAATTTACCCAAGTACAATAGCTTCTCGAGTAAAGCTGTCCGAATTCGAGATGGTATTTTATCTATCTTTTTCGGTTCATTGATCGCGGTACTCACGCTGGAGGTCCTTTCTGAGCCATTGACTAGGGAGACCTCGGCCTTTTATGCCGAGAATGCCTACAAGTTGGCAAAGGGGAAAAATGTGGTCAATGTAATACTGGTAGACTTTAGGGGCTTTGATACGATGGTGGAAATTACAGTATTGGTGATTGCCGCCATAGGAGTATTTAGCTTATTGAAATTGAGGTTGAAAAGCATAGAAAAAGAATAAAAAATGAAGACAATCATATTTAAATCAGCATCTACCTATCTTCTCCCATTGTTGGTGCTGTTTTCTGTGTTTATCCTTTTGCGAGGGCACTACTTACCGGGAGGTGGATTTGTTGGTGGATTGATCGCGGCCATTGCTTTTGTCATCCACTCATTTGCTAATGGGCTCGAAAAGACCAAGAGTCTTATCAAATTTCATCCGGGCTTTTTGATGCCGGTAGGACTAAGCATTGCAATCCTAAGCGGCATCGCTCCTATGTTTATTGGAGAGAGTTTCATGACTGGGCTGTGGTTTGAGGACCCTATTCCTGTGATCGGAATGGTGGGATCAGCTTTGTTTTTTGACACGGGAGTATACTTAGTAGTGATCGGGGTGACACTGACTATAATTTTCACCATATCAGAAACACTGTAAAAATGGAATTATTACTTGTCATATTGATTGGTATACTTTACGCTGCGGGCATTTATATGATGCTTCGAAGAAGTATGGTCAAGCTGATCATTGGGTTGATACTACTTGGAAATGGAGCCAATATGCTGATTTTTCTTCTAGGTAGAATAGTCAAAGGTCATCCTCCGCTGATTGATTCCACTGCCAAAATGCTCACCGATGTCTATGCAGATCCGGTGCCTCAGGCATTAATTCTCACTGCTATTGTCATCAGTTTTGGCCTACAGTCCTTCGCCATTATACTAGTTAAGCGCGCCTACAAGATCACCCAAACAGACGATTTGGATGAGCTGAACACTACTGACGAAATCTATGAATAATCCTTTTATAGTTTTACCCGTAATTTTCCATCTATTCACCGCGGTTTTGCTGCTGTTTTTTTGGTACAAGGTCAATGCGCAGCGCTTGATCACCATTATCGGCAGTATTGCCTCTGTGGGAATAGCCGTATGGTTATTCAGGGAGGTCTATCAAAACGGTATTCTGACCATGCAAGCTGGTGAATGGCAGGCGCCCTTTGGGATTTCCTTTGTCGCAGATGCATTCAGTGCTACCATGGTTTTGCTGACGGCGCTTTCAGGAATGGCAGTGGCTATTTTCTCTACCGGAAGTATTCGCAATGCTCGACTGAAGTTTGGTTATTTTCCCATCCTAAACTTCTTGCTGATGGGTCTGAATGGGGCCTTTCTTACCGGGGATATATTCAACCTGTATGTATGGTTTGAGATTATCATCATTGCTTCTTTTGTCCTCATAACCATAGGAGGAGAAAAAGCCCAAATCGAAGGTGCGATCAAATATGTGACAATGAATCTACTGGCATCGGCTATTTTCCTGACGGCTATTGCGATTCTTTACGGGATGGCAGGAAGCTTAAATATGGCGGACCTCTCGGGTCAAGTTGCTCAGATTGAAAATCGGGGACTGGTCAATGTAGTGGCGATCTTATTTCTGGTAGGATTTGGGATCAAATCTGCGATTTTCCCTTTGTATTTTTGGTTACCCGCTTCCTATCATACGCCTCCTCCGGCCATTTCGGCTATTTTCGGCGGTTTGCTCACTAAGGTGGGTGTCTATGCTTTGCTCAGGATATTTACATTGATTTTTATTCCTGATGAATTTTTGAGCACACTATTGATTGTAATTGCGGCATTGACCATCCTTTCCGGTGGCCTAGGAGCCATCCTTCAGGTAAACATGAGGAAAATCTTTTCCTATCTTATCGTCTGTCATATTGGATTTATGATTGCAGGATTAGGAATCTATACCGAGTTGGCGCTGGTGGGAGCGATTTTTTACCTGATTCATGACATCATCGTAAAGACCAATTTATTTCTGGTTTCCGGTTTGATTTTCAAGCTTAAGGGCACACTCAATATCCAAAAATTGGGAGGATTGTATAAAAAGTATCCCAAATTTTCTCTTTTGATGGCCATCCCTCTCTTTTCTTTAGTGGGAATCCCTCCTCTTTCTGGATTTTGGGCAAAGCTATTTTTAATCCAAGGAGGATATTTTGAAGGGGAATATACCTTGATCGGTTTTATTCTTTTAGGAAGTTTTTTGACTTTATGGGTTATTGCTAAGCTTTGGTCTGAGGTATTTTGGAAGGATGCTGTTGATCTTCCCAAAAAAATCAATGTCAAGTATTATTGGGAGCTTAAACCCTTTAAACAATGGGCAATGATTATCCCTATCATCTTGCTGGCTGCTATTTCACTTTACATCGGATTAGCCGCCGAGCACATCATTCTATTGAGTGAGCAGATCGCCTCCGAATTGATTGACCCCACTCCCTATTTGGAAGCAGTATTAGGAACTAAAACGGAAACGCCATGATCAAAGCAAAATTTCTGAGCAATCTGCTACTCTCTCTGATTTGGGTGGCCATCACCGGGACATTTACGGTACAAAATTTTGTTTTTGGCTTTATCTTGAGCTTTTTTTTACTCTGGATCACCTCTACCAATCGAAGGGAAAACAAGTATTTCACGAGAATCCCCAAACTAATCGGATTTATCCTGTTCTTCCTCTACGAGCTGATCAAAGCCAATGTGGAGGTGGCTTATGACGTGATTACCCCCAAACATTTTATGAAGCCGGGTATTGTCAAAATCCCTCTTGATGCCAAATCTGATCTCGAAATTACACTTTTGGCCAATTTGATTTCTCTGACTCCGGGCACATTGAGTCTTGATGTCTCTGATGACCGAAAAGTACTCTATGTGCACGCTATGTATGTCAATGATCGGGAGGAATTTATTGCTGACATTAAAAATGGCTTCGAAAAACGACTACTAGAAATAACAAGATGAGCGTCTACGACTATTTATATTATATCATTCTGCCGACTTTATCAGTATCGATTCTGATAATATTCATTCGGTTTTTGATAGGCCCGAAACTTTCGGATCGGGTAGTTGCCTTAGATTTACTCCTCACCACAGGGATCGGGATCATCGCGGTCTATAGTGTGACCACTAATCAGCCGGCATTTTTGGATATCGCTATGATTCTGGCTTTGATTGCTTTCTTAGGAACTGTTGCCTTTGCTTATTACCTAGAAAAACGAGAAAAAAATGACTGAAATCATCGTAATTACTCTGAGTACCTTGGGCGCTTTATTCATCCTTTTGGCTGCCATCGGAATCGTCAAAATGCCTGATCTGTACCTTCGCATTTCTGTGACTACCAAAGCTGCCACTTTGGGAATTGGCTTGATTTTACTTGCTGCCGGGATCTATTTTTCAGACTCTGCAATCTTGGCTAGGGTGATTGCTATCATTGTATTTATGCTGCTGACAGCTCCTGTAGGGGCACATATGATAGGAAGGGCTTCTTATTTTACAGGCGTAAAGATGTGGCACAAATCCAAAATCGATGAACTCGAGGGTCAATACGATCCAAAATCGCATAAATTGAAAAGTGGAGAGGAAAAAGAATGAGAATACTCAAGGTGTGATTTAGCTTATGACTATCATCTGATCAGCTCTCCATTCAAATCTAAATAATCATCAGACCAAAGCTAAGGCCATCAATAGCATGGAAAATAACGAAGACTTGACCCTAGACCCAGAAAATTGGGAAACTATGCGGGAACTTGGGCATCAAATGGTAGATGATCTCATCGACTATTGGAAATCCATTCGTGAACAAAAAATTTGGAAACCGATCCCGGAGGAAGTTAAAGAGTTCTTCGATACACCACTTCCAGAAAAGGGACAGGATCCGACAAAAATTTATGAGGAATTTAAGCAATACATTTTTCCCTACAATAAAGGAAATGTTCACCCTCGGTTTTTTGCCTGGATACAGGGGACAGGCACACCGCTAGGAAGCTTTGCGGACCTGCTTGCTTCCGGTATGAATCCCAACACGACCATCGGCGAGCATTCGGCCATGTACGTGGATCGCCAAGTCATCAACTGGTGCAAGGAACTCATGAATTATCCATCAGATGCCTCAGGAATATTGGTCAGTGGAGGATCTATGGCAAATATTACCGCATTGACGGTCGCAAGAAATTCATTCGGAGATCAGCAGATCCGAGCATCAGGTTTAAGAGATGTTGAAAATCGACTCGTTCTGTATTGCTCCACCGAGACGCATTCCTGCATCGATAAAGCAGCAGAAATCATCGGTTTGGGGGCTAAAGCTGTCCGGAAAATTCCTGTGAACGATAGCTATGAGATGCGACCTGAGCTTTTGGTCGAGCAAATCGAGAAAGATTTGAAAAGTGGATATTCCCCTTTTGCAATTGTAGGGACCTCTGGTACAGTCAATACTGGAGCCATAGATCCTCTGGAGGAGCTGAATCAGATTGCAAAAAAATATAAACTATGGTTTCATATAGATGGAGCCTATGGGGCACTAGCCAAGCTCGATCCTCGCTATTCATCGCGCCTCAAAGCTATAGAAGAAGCAGATAGTCTTGCTTTTGATTTGCACAAATGGCTCTATGTACCTTATGAAGTCGGCTGTACACTGATTCGGGATGCCAAAAAGCACCGTGCAGCTTTTGCCATCACGCCTAATTACCTGATACAAGAGAAAAGAGGACTTTCTGGTGGACTGGATTCCATCAATCATTATGGTTTTGAGCTGTCAAGAGGGTTCAAAGCACTTAAAGTATGGATGTCTCTCAAAGAACACGGAAGAGCAAAATACGCTCGGCTTATTACTCAAAATAATAATCAGGCTAAATATTTGGCCAAACTGGTTCAGCAACATACCGAACTTGAACTCACCGCGCCTGTCTCGATGAGTATTACCTGTTTTCGCATGATCAGGGAAGGTGGAGATGAAGCAAGCCTTCGAGAGCTCAATAGGGAGATTTTGCTACAGCTGCAGGAGCAGGGAATTGCTTCCCCAAGCTCCACTATATTACAGGGCCGCTATACTCTTCGGATAGCCAATGTCAATCATCGAACCCGCAAAGAAGATATGGACCTATTGGTCAATGAAGTCCTCAGAATTGGCCATGAGATCCTTAAAAAATAGCCTAAGACTACAAAAATGGCTCAATTTTGGTGGCTACGTTCAAGACTTTTAATTTATCTAATCAAAAAACTATGAATCTTAAAAAATTAATGTTGGCGGTGTTTTTTATGGGCACTTTTGCCATCCTAGAATCTCACGCACAAGAAGTTGGTTTACGTTTTGGAAATGTGAATGGCAACAATGTGGCGCTGGATGCGGTATTTTCCCTAGGGGAGTTTAGCCGGGTACATGGAGACTTGAGTTTTGGAAGAGGAGGAGTCGGTATCGACCTACTCTGGAACCCTATTTATAGACCCATTTCTGATACCGAGTTCAATTACTATTTGGGTGTAGGTCCTTCTTTATTTTTAGGGGATCCCTTTTCACTTGGCGCTGCGGGAGAAATTGGAGCTGAATACGAGTTTCCAGACTTCCCGCTAATCGTAGGGCTAGATTGGCGACCTTACTTTATCTTAGTGGAAAACACCACCTTTGATCCGGGAGGATTTGGATTAAACGTTCGCTGGAGATTAAACTAATCAAAAAAGGCTGGAAAATTTAATTCCAGCCTTTCATTTTTAAAACTCTATAATCAATCCTACTGTCGGCAAGATACTTCCGGCAGTGTTTTCTATTTCTCTCAGCAAATACCTCGAAGGATCAGCCGGATTTACCGCTATCGCCCCCTCAGCATTTCTTATCGGAACGAGAAGCGGTGGCTGTTGTGCTTCGAAATTATAGGCATTCTGAATGTCTACGTACCAGTTGAGATTCCAATTTTTGAAAAAATACTTCTTATCCAGTCTCAAATCTAGTTGGTGGAAGGCAGGGAGACGTATTGCATTGATTTGGCTAAAATCAAAGATCCCTTGATTTCTGACATCCCAATTACTAATCAAAGCTGACTCTTCCAAGTCAAATGGCGTGTAAGGAGTCCCTCCCAAGAACCTCCATCGAGCACCTATCTCCCAATTTTTACCAAATCGCTTACCCGCTGTCAGGCTCACAATAAAGCGATTGTCCCAAGAAGAGGGGACAAAGCCCTCCGTATTGGGATTGGTAAACTCACTGCGAACGAGTGTCAAGGAGGCAATCCCATAAAAATCTTTAAGTAGTCGCTGCTGTGCCAAAAACTCCAGGCCATAAGCTCTCCCTTCTGCATTGGACAAGACCGGCTCATTACCTATGACTCCAAAATCCGCTCCTAAATTGGCTAAGGCGATACCATTTCTGAGTGAAGTGGGATAATTGGAATAGCGCTTGTAAAAAGCCTCTGCCGTAAATCTCCTATTCTTATCCGGAACTTGCCATTCAATACCACCGATTAGTTGAGCATTACGGATAAAACGCACATTATTATCTTGATTGACCAAGTCTCCTTCATTGTTTCGGAATCCTAAAACCGTATAGGGTGGCTTTTGGTAATAAATTCCTGCATTAGCAGTTGCAAAAAGATTGGGCTTCAACTGATAGGAAGCCGAAAATCTAGGACTGATTTGGTTGAGAGGATTTTTTGCAGACTCCCCAAAATCAGCTCCATCCATCCGCACTCCTCCACTCAAAAGGAGTCGCTCTCCCTTCAGGTACTTGCTGGCTGAAAAAAAGGCTCCGTACAAATTGAAATTTGAAACGGCATTGATATCTATGACCTGACCTGCTCCGGATAAAGTCGCTCGGTCAAAATTGTCAATGAAGTATCTGCTGTACTCGTAATTTACCCCGTATTTTAGCGTATACCCACTACCGAAAATGGAGTTTTCTGCACGAAATTTATTTTCCGACTCTTGGGAGGTGTAGTCAAAAAGTAGATTTTGCTCTGTACTAGCATCATTATTAGCGTATTTGAAAGAGCGATTATTCAGCATATTTCTACTGAGTACAAAAGTCCAAAAGCCATTGTCCCGGAAGCGCTTAAGCTTGACACCTGTGGCATAATTCCACTGCTCCTGAATAGGCAAAACCCCTAAAAGATAAAGCCTGTTTTCACGCTCGTCCTCAGTTTCTTCATCAGGTACATCAAAGTTCAGCTTGAATTTATCAATCGCACCTACTCCAAGAAAAGTCAATTCTGTCTTATCGTTGATTTTGGTCACAGTCTTAAACTGAAAATCATTAAATGTAGGCAAGAAAGGCAGTCCGATAAGGCGAAAAAGCCCCTGCAAGTAGGATCTTCGGGCTGAAAAAATATACGAAGTTTTCTCACCAAGTGGCCCTTCATTAGATAGTGTCAATTCCGATGCTCCTACAGTAAGTTGGGTAAACATTTTATCTCTTCTTCCTTCTTTGAGACTGATTTCAAAGAAAGAGCTAAGCGCATCCATCCGGTTGGCAGGGAAGCCACCGGTGATGAGGTCTACATTCTTGATCAGGTTTACGTTCAAAATACCTACAGGACCTCCTGAGGAGCCTTGGGTGGCAAAGTGATTGATGACGGGAACTTCGATCTCATCGATAAAAAACTTGTTTTCATTAGGAGCTCCTCCGCGAATCAAAATATCATTTCTAAAACTAGGCGTACTTGCTACTCCGGGTAAAGCTTGAATTACACGTGAGATATCTCTATTCCCGCCAGGGTAACGTTCAATTTCATTGGCATTGAGCTTCCTTACGGAAAGTGGTGTCTCCTCGGACCTAGAAAACTCAGAACTTACCACCACCTCGCTCAATTCTGATGCATCCTCCATCAATTCAAAATCCAACTGAACCGGTCCGGCCTGCGTGACTTGAATTTCATATTGAGTTTGGGATTTGAACCCCACGAAGCTTGCCCGGACATTATACAGGCCAGGAGGGATATCTTTAATTTCATAATTGCCTTCCTCGTCAGTTATTGCCCCTAGTTCCGTTTCTAAAATTAGGATATTGGCATAGGCGACAGGGTCATTATTGACAGGGTTGAAAACTCTTCCGCGAATGATTCCTTGTGAAAAAGCATCCAAAACAAAAACGGTGAGTGATAAAAGAAGTAGTAGTTTTTTCATGGTAAAATGGGATAAACTTACAAATCAAAAAAGTCCTGAATAGTTTACTTTCTACCCGAAAAATTGACGAAAATCAATGATTTTCGACCGTTTGTTTCTCTTTTACCCTCCAAAGCCTCCACCACGGCGTACCCGGAGAGTCATGATGCTCGAAGTGATACCCAAAGAAATAGCAGCTAAGGAAAGCCCACAAGTGATTTTTTGACTGGGAGTGTGAGTGATGTGCATTTTGACTTTCGCCTCTGTGCGGCAGGTAGGTGCCAAAGTAAAATAGCTGCAAAGTCGAGAGAATAGCGGGCGCCATCCAAAAAACAATCAGGTTTTCGGTTGGGATAAAAAGTTTCAAAATATTGAAAGTCACAGCCATCAACAAAATCTGCCAAATAGTAACGTACTGACGAATGAAGGATAAATACCAAATCAGGAATTTTCCGGAGGCATGATAATCAGGGTCTTGATCGGTGGCTACATGGCGATGGTGCTCGTGATGCTTGGGAAAAAGCTTCCAATAGAAATTGTATGAAAATAAGATCGCGGCTATCCAGCCTGTGACATGATTAATTCTCTTATGGGAGGACACTACCCCATGCATGGCATCGTGTGCAGTGATGAATAGCCCGGTATAAAGGTGCGTTTGAATCAAGACTCCAAGATAGATCAGTGGATTGGACCAATTGATCTCAAGCGATAAGAGTAGGGCTAAACTCAAAAACCATAAAAAAATAATGGCCCATGCGATCAAGAGACCCTTGGGATCGATAGTTTTAGAAAATAATCTTTGTGTTGACTTCATCGGCTTGTCGCCTTTTTTAGAAGGTCAAAATCCGCTCTCTCACCTGCTCCATTAGCCACATCGGAGTGGAAGTGGCTCCACAAATGCCTACCGAATCATTTTGATCAAACCACGAACTTTCGATCTGATCAGGATTGGAGACAAAATGAGTGTTTGGATTTTTTTCCTTACAGACATTGTAGAGAACCTTTCCATTGGAGGATTTGGTTCCGCTTACAAAAATGATCTTGTCAAACTTATCCGCAAAATCTCTGAGTTCTTTGTCCCGGTTAGAAACTTGACGACAGATGGTATCATTGGTGTTTACGGTGATGCCGTTTTGCCGCAAAATCTCATTGATTTCATAGAACTTGTCTGTACTCTTGGTCGTCTGAGAGTAGAGCGTGATATTTTTGGGGAGAGAGGGTAGGTCTAATTCGGAAATATCTTGAAAGACAACTGCTTTATTGCTCGTCTGTCCCAAAAGCCCGATCACTTCAGCATGACCGTGTTTGCCATAAATGTAAATGGTCTCATCCTTGTCAAAGGAATTTTTAATTCGGTTTTGAAGCTTCAGCACTACAGGACAGGAAGCATCTATTAAGGTGAGATTATTATTTATTGCCAACTCATAGGTAGAGGGTGGTTCGCCATGTGCACGGATCAGGACTTTTTCATTTTTTAGCGAAAAAAGCTCGCTATGATCGATGATTTTCAGCCCTTTTCTTGTCAGTCGATTGACTTCTTCGTCATTATGTACGATGTCGCCTAGACAATAGAGATAGCCCTGCTCTTCTAAAATCTCCTCTGCCATCTCAATGGCATAGACTACCCCAAAGCAGAAGCCGGAATGATTATCAATTTCAACTCGGAGATTTTTCATGGTTTATCAATCAAATTTTATTGGCCAAATCACTCGTCATCCAAAGGCCCAAATCGCTTTTGCAGACTTCAGAGTTGAATTTTCTTCCAATCCTTTTTGGAGTTTTGTTCGACAATAGATTTCTGCTCGATTTTATAGCCATATTAACTAGTGAGTGATTGAATTGTTTTTGGTCTCCTGATCCACTCAAAGATGGAAACATTCATTAATAATAAGGTCATCGAGTAAATGCTGTCTTCTATTGGGACGGTCCAGATTCGGATTCCGAGATTTTCAGCATTGTTGTAGATGACCACAGGTTCTTCTGTCACACCTCCCGTTAGTACGCCATTGGCTAGAAAGAAGGGAATCAAATGAACCAAATAGGCAAATAGAAATCTGCCCATCAATCGGTCCTTGAACAGCAGAAAATGTATAAGCAACATCCCAGCTCCTACGAAGAAATTAACCGATGTATACCATTTATCCAAATTCAGCACTGCCAATAGGATCAATGCAGGGATCATGATGAAAACAAAAGGCTTTCCTAAAGATCGAAAATAATCCTGCGGAAAGAAATAGATCAAAACCTCGTAAATAAACACACAGGCGAAAGGTACTGTCAAGAAGAATAGCCACTCTTCTAGTGGCAGTTCGAAGAAATAAATACCCAGGATATATCTCGGGTTAAATTCCCAGACGCCCATCACCGTAAACCAATGATCCCAAATCAGGAAAAACAGGCCTGTAATAGCTATGGCTGGGAACAGCGCATACCATTTACTTGCATAGCGAATCCGGCTTTCAAAGGACCTCACCAAGGGAAAAGAGATGGTCAATAAATTGACCGCTAAATACAGATACTTTTCCATCAGCTAATCCCCAGTTTGGCACCAAAATAGGTTCCGAGTAAAAGAGATATTTTTCTGGCATTTGGAATCCTAATTCGCTCTTGGGTAATAGTCTCCGCAGGCAAGCCCTTGATTTTGTCAAATAACTTCTGATAGTAGAGATAAGCTACCTTGACTCCCAGTTTTGCGCCAACAGGAAGCTGATCTATTCCAATCAACGAATCATCGAAATCCTGCTGAATATCTTTCTCGATTTGTTCTTTAATTTGCTTGTCAAAGAGCTTGTAATCCACTCCCGGGAAATAAACTCTCCCGCGCTCCTCAAAATCACTTTTGATATCTCTCAGAAAATTGACCTTCTGAAATGCCGCCCCTAGTTTACATGCCGGGGATTTTAATTTTTCATACATCGCTTTGTCTCCCTCACAAAAGACTTTGAGACACATCAAACCTACTACCTCGGCGGAGCCATAAATGTATTCGTGATAGCGGGAATCGTTGTATGTTTTGAAATCCAAATCCATCTCCATACTATGAAGAAAAGCCTCAATCAATTCGACCTCTATTTGGTAGGCATTGACGATTAGCTGAAAGGCATGCAGTACCGGATTTAACGATATACCTGCATCAATAGCCTCATAGGTATCTTTTTTGAATCGCTGCAATAAACCAGCTTTGTCCTGATCGTGGAAAGTGTCAACTATTTCATCAGCATAGCGAACAAAGCCGTAAATGGCGTAAATGGGCAGGTGAAATTTTTTGTCAAGCGTTTTGATCCCGAGCGTAAAGCTTGTGCTGTAGCGCTGAGTAATCAATCGACTACACTCCAGCGTGGTTTGATCAAAAAGGTGTTTAGCGTCCATTGCTATAATATACCCATTTATTTACAGATTGTTTTCTTTCATCACTTCTTTGGCCACTACTCCACCTGAAATTAATGATGGAGGCACGCCCGGTCCAGGCACGGTCAGCTGACCAGTGTAATAAAGGTTTTTCACTTTCTTATTTTTCAATGAAGGCTTTAAAATCGCTGTCTGCAAAAGTGTATTGGCTAATCCGTAAGCGTTTCCTTTGTAAGCATGGTAGTCCGATTTAAAGTCAGCATGTGCATAGGATCGCTTATAGATGACTTTTGACCTTACTTCTTGTCCTGTAATGCGCTCTAGACGCTCCATAATGATGTCGTAATATTTCTCTCGCATCTCCTCCGTATCCTCCAAGTCAGGAGCTAGAGGGATCAAAAGAAACATGTTTTCTTTTCCCTCAGGAGCTACAGTAGGGTCTGTCATGGAAGGCACGGAAGCATAAAAGAGTGGTTTTTCGGGCCACCTTGGATTTTTATAAATCGCATCTGCATGAGGACCGAGCGGCTCGTCAAAAAATAAATTATGATGTCTTAGATTTTTCAATTTGCTGTCTATACCTAGGTAAAACAGCAAACTTGAAGGAGCCATCACACGCTTGTCCCAGTACTCTTCAGTGTAATTGCTGTATTTTGGATTGACTAGGTGCTTGTCCACATGATGGTAGTCGGCCCCTGCCACCACGACATCTGCCTCAATTTTTTCGCCAGAAACCAAGCGGACACGTTTAGCTTGGCCGTTTTCAATTTCGATTTCTTCTACTTCTGCTCCGCAGCGTATTTTTACGCCTTTTTCTTCTGCAAGAGAAACCATCCCACGGATAATTTCATGCATGCCATTCATGGGGTACCATGTGCCTAGAGCGATGTCTGCGTAATTCATCAAAGAATACAGTGCTGGAATATTTTCGGCAGTTTCTCCCAAAAATAGCACAGGAAACTCCATCAAACGGATGATTTGCTCGGATTTAAAAAACTTCCTTACATGCTTGGACATGGACTGGAAAATATCCATTCGGACCATATCAACCAACAGTCCCGGAGAAGCAAACTCCAAGAGTGAGCGACTTGGTCTGGTCACTAGGTCATGAATTCCGACTTCGTATTTGTATTTGGCTTGGGCCAAAAACTTATCCAATTGAACACCCGCCCCCGGTTCTATTTTGTTTAGCATCGCTTTGAACTCATCCAAGTTAGCGGGGATATCCAACGTCTCCTTTTCGCCGTAAATCACGGCATAGGACGGATCGAGGCGAATCAAATTATAATAATCGGATGGTTTTTTGCCGAATTTAGCAAAGTAGGTTTCAAATACATCCGGCATCCAATACCAACTAGGACCCATATCAAAAACAAACCCCTGGTGCTCAAACTTCCTCGCTCGACCTCCTGGGGTTTCATTCTTTTCTAAAAGGGTAACTAAGCAACTTGTATCGTTTGCCAAATGTGTAGCTGCGGAGAGTCCAGCAAAACCGGACCCGATGACTACCACGTGCTTTTGACTCATTTGATCAATTTTTGTGCTGATATACTGCCAAGTCCTCCTTGAGCAGCTTTCTGGCAATATGGATTCTATTCTTCACAGTTCCAATCGGAATTTGTAACTTATCTGCTATTTCATGATACTTAAAGCCTTTGAAGTGCATCATAAACGGTGTTTTGTACACATCATCTAACTTGGCAATAGCAGTCTGAACATCATCCATGGTAAAATTACCATAGGCGCCATTTTCGATTAAAGTATCACTCGAATTGATGTAGTGAAGATTATCAGTAGTATCTACAAAAGTCCCTCTTCTCACCATTCGCTGATAATTGGTGATAAAAGTATTCTTCATAATGGTATAAAGCCATGCTTTGAGGTTAGTACCTTCTGTAAACTTATCTCTATTGGTGAAGGCTTTCACCATAGTATCTTGCAAAAGATCATTTGCATCATCCATATCTCTGGTGAGTTTCAGTGCAAATGGCTTGAGTGAGCTTGAAAGCTTGTGTAGTGAGTAACTGAATTCTAGAGTTGTCATGGTAGCTGTTGCTTTTTGTTTAATCAAACTTAGCAATGATTAAACAATCTGCAAAACTTTTGTTGAAATAATTTTCAAAAATATTAAACAAAAATTTAAAAAAGCCCCTCAAGGCCTGAAATGGGCATTTTGGAAAATAAAAAAAGCATTCCGATAAGAATGCTTTTGTTTAATATTACTAATGTTTCCCTAAACTATTTCTCTTGAGGGACTCTCTCCATCTCCTCTAAGAGATCTTTGATAGCCCTGATGTAATTGAGTTGTACCACGTTGGCGGGAAACTTCAAGTCTTGCCCGATGACCTGATAGCCAGTCACCAAAATAGTTGAGTTGCTAAACCGCTCCGATAATCCATTGATATATTCTTGAGCATATTCAGCACTTGGCGAAGTCGTAATGATTGTAAGGAGATATTCAGGCTCATGAAGTTTGTAGACAGACAGTAAATCATCATTCGGAGTGCTTTGACCTAGGTAGATGACTTTATGCCCATTGCTTTTAATCAGATAGGCAGCAAAAAGCAAGGAAATCTCATGCAGCTCTCCTTCCGGAAGAAACAATAAAAACTTTTTACCCCCACCATTAACTACTTGTCCATCGATAGCTACAATTAATTTTTGGCGTACGAGATTGGAGATAAAGTGCTCTTGGGCAGGGTTGATAGCCCCGGTCTGCCACAGCACTCCAATCTTGGACATAAATGGATATATAATATTGAGCATGGTCTGCTCAAATCCCAATTTCAAAATGTTGGAAGACAAAATCTTATCAAAACGCTCCTCATCCATCTCAATCATACAAATGGTTAAGGCATGTATCTGATCGTCATGCGTCAATGAGCGCTCAGTCAGTTTCATCACCTCATCTTTCATTTCCACAGCATCCATTGATGCTATTTTGCTGATCTTAAACCCATTATCATTGAGCAGGGCAACATTCAAAATCAGTTTTAAATCAGCATCATCATAATACCGAATATTTGTATCGGTACGCTTGGGACAAAGCAGACTATATCTCTGCTCCCATATACGAAGGGTGTGGGCCTTAATTCCCGACAATTGCTCTAGATCCTTGATTGAATAGGTGCTCACTTTTTCTTTTCTTTAAAATACTCCTTGGGTACAACAAATAAGCCAAATGAAACTGCATCATCCTTTTGATTCGTACGATGATGCGCCTGATGTGCTCTAAATATTCCTTTTAGAAAGGAATTTTTTGGTCTGTCAAACCACTTCAAACGACGGTGAACCAAAACATCATGTAAGAAGAAATACAAAATTCCATACAAACTGATGCCTACTCCCATCCAAAAGCGATAGTCCAATTCCTCTATTCCCAGAAAAATCAACACAATTGCCACACTTCCAAAGAGCAAAGAAAATAAGTCATTCAGCTCAAAGAAAGACTTGGAAGGTTGATGATGCGTCTTGTGAATCATCCACAAAGGCCCATGCATCAAATACTTATGAATAAACCAGCCAGAAAATTCCATTAGGATAAATCCCAGCGCGATAAAACCTATTGCTTTAATCATCACAGAAACAACCAGATAGTATTCAATTTGTTATAAGCATTTGGACGCCAAATTGTTTAAATTTTTCATAAGGTAAGCTTATGATATCTATAAGTCATTAAGGTAGTACAGTTATATTTAAAATCGCAAAGAAAAGAATAAGTGCCATTAATAGCCAAATCGCCAGCGGATTCTCTTTTTCAAAATTGGCCTTCCTGTATATTAGATGAATCAAAAAGGACACTCCAAACCAACCTAGAAAGTTGGTCCATGGAATCACATCAAACTTCCAATACCAGAAATCCAAGGCCACAGCCACCGGCTCAATCAGGTAATCTATGGCTGTCATGGCTGTAGCGCCCAAAAAAGCCGCATAGTAATCATTGGGGATTTTTCGAAATGCCTCTCCCGTCGTATAGATCAAAATAAACCAATTTACTCCTATTACTATCGGGACTTCCCAGAGCTTTGGGCCCAAAGTAGGACCATATACATAGTCACCAAATAAAATCCCAGTATGTATTCCTACAATTTCTGCCCCAAATCCAATCCAGAAAGCCAAAGCCGCCACCACAGGAAAGGACTCATTCCAACCTCGATGAAAAAGCAAGAGCAAAATCAAGGAGCTTAACAATTGTACAGGCGTCAAGGCTAAAAACCAATCTCGATACTCAGGGAGGCTTAATCCTACAATCCCCACAGCGTGCAAAATCACCACCACCGCTCGGGCAATCTGTAATCGTAGGTTGTATGAGGAGGATCGTTGAGGAGCAACTTGGTGCATGGTAGAGTCTTTGGGCGGGTAATTGAAATTTTAAGTTTGGGATTCCTAACTTTGGATTTCCAAAAATGTTAATAAAAAAAGAAATTTCTACCCAAATCAACGATATGATTCTCTACAACGTCACCATTAACGTCGCGCCTGATATAGAAAAAGACTTTCTCGAATGGATGAGAGGCACGCATATTCCTGAAGTAATGGCCACTGGTATTTTTACAGAGCACAAGTTTTGTCGACTTATTCATCAGTCCGATGATGGCAGTACCAACTACGCCATCCAATATTTTACCGAAAGCATGGCCAAAATGCAGGAATATGAAAGTAAGCATGCTGCGGCCCTAAGGGCCAAAACTCAAGAACGCTACAAGGAAAAAGCACTGGCTTTTCGTACTTTACTCGAAATCCTCTAAAAATGCCCAATTGGCTCAAATTGGTAATCAGTCTAATTCTACCCCAGCTCGTAGGCGGTACAGGAGCACTGTTTACGATCACCTCCATCAATAGCTGGTACCAAACCATTAAAAAGCCTTTCTTTAATCCCCCCGGTTGGATATTTGGCCCGGTCTGGACCATACTCTATGTGATGATGGGGATTGCCTGCTACCTGATTTGGAAAAGCGGTCACCCTCAGAAAAGGCCGCTACTGACGCTCTATTTTGTGCAGTTGGGACTGAATGGGCTTTGGTCGCCGGTATTTTTTGGGATGGAGTCTCCCATTTTGGGATTGGTAGTGATTGTTCCGCTTTTGGTTTCGGTTTTTCTCTGCGTCAAAAAGTTTAAACTAGTATCCCCCTGGGCTTCAGGTTTGATGATTCCCTATTTGGCTTGGGTAAGCTTTGCCACAGTGCTGAATTTTTCCATTTGGTGGCTGAATTGAGGGAGTCAATCCATCATTGACCATTTTTTTACGGATTTAACATTGTTTCACTAGGTTTAAAGCTTGAGAAATTTAGTTTTGCTAAATAATCTCAAAGTTTTTCAATGAAAAATGCCATTTTCTCTTTGACTTTCCTGATATTTTTTTCCTGTACGGAATCAAATCAGAAAGGCGGTTCAGCCAATATTCTTTCTGACTTTAGTCTAAGCATAGACAGCCTGGTGATCGACTCGGGAGAAGAAATATTTGTTCCCGATATGGTCTATCCCCAAACTCCCAGTGCGGACGGAAAGCGGATTTTTTCCTTTTATGAGACCGATTTTGAGATTTTCGAATTTTCGCTGGAGGAAATGAAATTGCTAAAGCGTCATCCTTTTGAGCGGGAAGGACCCAATGGTATCAAAGGTTGGGTCAGTTATTTGCAGGCCCTTCCCGGCGATGAATTGATGCTATTTGACCAAGTCACTCCGAATATTTTTTCTTTGGATGGGCAAAAGCTCAAAACCTATGATTTGGATTTTGCTGAGCTGATCGATTTTCAAGCTGAGGATCAGTTTATGGTTCCAAACTACCTACACATCACTCCCGAAAAATCCCATTTCCTTTCCCTTCCGATGGAATTTGGCAAACCTGTCGAGGGACTTGCGGTAATTGATATTGAAAATAAGAGCGGCAAAGTCCACAAACTACCGGCTTTTGACTTGACCAGCGAATATCAAGTGGTATTCAGGCAGGGAAACTCAGCCTCTTTTTTCGGTGATGCCATTCGCCTCCAATGGCTCAATGGGCAGTTTATCCTATTTAGTGGGTCCATAGCGGATAGTTATACCTACGACTACAAAAGCGATTCTTTGAAGCTGATGACCTTTTCCCATCAACTGGTCGAAAACAAAAAAACGGGAGACTTCCCTAATGAAGTGGACTCCCGAGAGCGACAGCAGGAAGTCGTAAACCAAATTAGAAAGCAAATTACCTTTGACCGATTCTACTGGGATGAAAGCCGAAACCTGTATTTCCGCTTTGGGACCAAAAACTACCAGGTTTCACCAGATGGAAGTGAACGTAAAGCAGACTGCTACCTTTTTGCATACGACGAAAATCTCCAACTCATTGGGGAAAAGTTGATCCCCGAACTCAAAAAAATCCCGTATGAAGGCTATTTCTACAAAGGAGAATTTTATTCCTATTGGCCCATTGGTGATCAGGGAGGCTTTGTTCGATTTAGATTTGACTTGGAAACAGAATAATTAATATGAAATACTTCACCCCAATTTTACTCTCCCTTCTCTTTTTTGCCTGCGAAAGCAAAACTCAAAATGCTGAAAACAGCAAAGCATCTACCTATACCGAAAACCAACTCGAAAACCTTCAAGTAAGCTTAGATACCGTCAAAGTGGATGTAGGGGAAGAACTGGTGATGCCCGGTGCGTACTATGGCTTTGGATTGAGTGAAGACACCCAATCTATCTTTTTCTCAGAAAGCCAAAGTTCTGAGGTCCATGAGATCGATCTGGGGGAGATGAAACTGCTTCGACGGATACCTTTCGAAAAGGACGGGCCTAACAGGGCTCCTGATTTTGTGGAAAGTTTTGATGTACTGCGAGGAAATGAATTTATGTTAGCCAATTATGCCATTCAGGGGATCTACAATGAGCAAGCAGAAAAAATCCTAGACCTCAAGCTCCAAGCCGAGGAATACGATGGGATTGATAAGTCACTGGGAGGCTTACACTCTTCCCTAGTGGTGAGTCCGGACAAGAAAAAAGCGTTTTCCCTACCTGCTATCTTTGGAGATTTTACCGATGGCTTGGCTGTTTTGGATTTGGAAAATAAAACTGGAGACTTGCTCAAGCTCCCTGCCTTAGACCTAACCCAAAACTTCCGAGTTACCTTCTCCCAAAATGGTGGAATGACCACTTCGGGAGATATGATTCGCATGCAAAAAATAAAAAATCAGCTTGTCATATATTCCGGGAGCACAGCCGACATCTATCTGTATGATATGCCTACAGACTCCTTGAGGCGGATCAAGTTTGGTCATCAACTGGTGGATAACAACAAAACAGGAACCTTCAAAACGCAGGTAGAATCTCATGAGGAGAGAGTGAAGGTATCCGGGGAGATTCGAAAGCAAATCACTTTCTATGGATTCAATTGGGACGAAAGCAGGCAGCAGTATTTCCGTTTTGGGGCGAAGGAAAATGGAGTTCGGGAGACGGGAGAAGCATTACCAGCAGCTATTTTCCTATTTAGTTATGATCGCAACTTCAATCTTTTGGGAGAGAAAAGAGTGGAAAAGCTACCCAATATCTTTTTCAATAGCTTTTTCTATAATGGCAAGCTGTACAATTATAGACCAGTGGATGAAGACCCCGGCTTTGTGATAATGACTCTAAACTATTAATTGAAAACCATGAAAAAACTCCTTTTACCTGTCCTTTTTGCCGCTGTGGCCTTTTCTTGTGGTGATGGAAGCGAATCCGCTGATACAGGCTCAGGCAATGTTTTGGAAGACTTTTCTTTTACCGTGGACACCGTGGTCGTCGATCCTGGGGAGGAGATTATCAATCTATCCAGAGGTATCCGAAGCAGCGACTTAGATGAGAACAAGACCCACTTGTATCTTTTTGATCCAGCCACCACAAAGATCAATAAGATCAGCTTGGAACAGCTGAAATTGGTAGACCAGATTCCTTTTGAAAAAGAAGGGCCAAATGGAGTGGGAGAATTCCTGTCCACCGTCAAGCTTTTGTCAGAAGAGCGCTTTCTTTTAGGTGGCTTCCGAAATACTGGAATCTATTCCAAATCAGGAGAAAAAATCCGTGACTTGACTTTGAAACCAGAAGAATTGGATGTGGAGGGATTGGAAGAGGGGATTGGGTTTTCGCTGAGTAATTCCATGAGACTTACCCCGGATGAAAGCCATATTCTTTCACTCCCGGGGGATTTTATGGAAGGAACCCGTCAACTTGCCCGAATAAACTTAGAAGAAAAAAATGGAAAGCTCATTCAAATTCCCGGGCTCGACAAATCCACCGAATACCGGATACTCCTTCAATCCGATCAGGCAATGTCCATTTTTGCAGACCCTACCCATTTTCAGGAGTTTTTTGGAACATACTTCCTCTCAGCCGGAGCCACCAATTCGGTTTATTTATTTGATTACAAAACAGATTCCTTAGAACTACGCACATTTAACTTCACCGTCACTCCTAACGAGAAAGAAATTCCTGTCCAGGGAAAGGTTTCTTCTCCAGAGGAATTTCAATCAGAAATGGAGAAAGCAGTGACCCAGATCATGTTTGAAAAGTTGCTTTTTGATGATCAAAATGAGCGTTTCTACCGCTTTGGAAGAATCATGGAACCGAAAATTGATGAGGAAACACCGAGAACATCAGATGTTTTTCTGTTTGCTTTTGACAAAGAACTTAACCTCATCGGTGAAACGGCCATTCCCGAATTGGATGCCATTCCGGCTGAGGCCTTCTTCAAAGACGGCAAACTCTGGTCCTATGTCAATGTTGATGATGAGTTAGGCTTTGCGGTGTTTGATTTTGACTTTTAGAAGGATGAAAAAACTGTTCTTATTTCTGACAATTTCAGTTTTTGCATCCTGCGGAAAAAAACTTACCTCTGAGAATGAGGCGCAATCAAATCACTCTTCTAATGTATTAGAAAATTTATCTTTCCAGGTAGATACTTTGCTCGTAGATTCTGGAGAGGAGCTATTTAACTTGAAAGATTTATCCACTTTTGGAAAACAAAACTATTTCTCAGTTTCACAATCTGAAGATTCACTGTATTTCTTTGATCGCCACCGGCTTATACTTCATGAAATCGACTTAAACTCTTTAAAATTAATTAGCAATTATCCCTTTGAACTAGAAGGACCCGATGGAATTGGACGATTTGTTTACACCTTTAAATCGCTTCCGAATAAGCAGTTTTATGCAAGGGATTTATTCGGAAGCAGTTGGTTTTATTCTAAAGAAGGAAGGAAACTTACTAAGATTGAAATTAATTCAGAAGAATTAGTTAAAGGGACCAACCTAGAGTCTTTTAGTATTTCCAATCAACAAATTCTTGATTTTAAAAGGGAAAAGCTTTACTCCTTACCTAGAAGTTTTAAGAGCAAGGAATTATATTTTGCGGTCATGGATTCCATGGGTGCGTCGGGAAGAATTTTGAAAATCCCTGAATTAGAAAAGACCTTCAACTATAGTGTAACACTGAATGGGAACGGAGATGGAGGTGAAAGCACAGGGGAGCTGCTATTTCTTCAACAACCCAATGAACTGGTTTTGATTTCGTCCACATTAAGCAGCGCAATATATGTCTACGATCCGAAAGATGACAGCCTGTTTTTCAAGGAGTTTCCTCATGAATTAACTCCATTAGGTAAAGATATTGAAGTAAAAAATGAGGTGTTCAGCCGTGAGGAATTCCAAGCCGAGTTAGATAAACTACATACTCAAATTGACTTCTGGGATTTCTATTGGGATAAAAAAACCCAGCGCTATTATCGATTCGCCAAGAAAGGCCTTCCTTTAGTCAATCGTGATTCACCAAAGAAATTTGAGCATTTCATGTTTGCCTATGACAAGAACCTTACTCTTCTAGGAGAAACCAAACTAGAAGGACTTACGGAATTACCCATTGGTGGATTCTTCAAAGACGGCAAGCTTTGGTCCTATGTTAATGTGGAGGACGAGCTGGGATTTGCAGTGTTTGATTTTAAATTTTAGAAGGATGAATAAAAACCTTCTACTATTCTTGATTCCGGTTCTCGCTGCTTGTAGCTCACCTGAGCAGACCGAAAAGGGAGAAAACCCAGCATTCACTTTTGACTATAAGCTCGATACAGTAAAAGTCAAGACAGGAGATCTCCTCCTTGCCGTAGATGGTGGATTGTCAGAAATGGCATGCTGCATAAAGGGGTTAAGCAAGAGGATGAACTTTCCTTTAAAAGACTCAAACCAACAATTTTATGACTAAATATTTACCACTATTATTTGCGGCTACGGTCATCTTCTCATGCTCCCAATCTTCAGAAACAATTGAAGAACCCAATTTTTCTATAGCAATGGATACCGTTCAAGTGGACTCAAAAGGTGAGATTCTCTTTTTGAATTATTTCCTCAACATTTCTACGCTAGACTCTTCTCAAAAGCATCTTTACAACTTCAATGCTATGAATTATACTTTGGAGAAAGTCAACATGGAAACCCTGAGTCTTGACTCAATGATTCAGCTAGAAAGAGAAGGTCCAAACGGGATAGGTAGTTTCCTGAATACAATTATCTCATTAGAAGATGGAGGTTTTCTTTTTTCTAACTCTTACACCCTCACTTACTTGGATGCTGAGGGAAATAGAACTAGACAAATCACACTCGGCAGAGAACCATTTATTCAAGACTTGCTTCCTGCAGGTAAAAGTATAAACCCACAGTCCAATGGTATTTCAGAGGATGGAAAATTCATGGCTGGATTATATGGCAATGATGGGCTTGAAAATGATCCTGATGGAGTTGTTTGGTTTGACCTTTTTACCAATAGTGGAAAAATATTTCCAACCGATGCATTTGACTTCATCACTGAAAACAACTTGTCTTTGGAAATTGATGGAAAGCTTCAAGGGGGATTTTCTGAAGCCTTGTTTTTTGAACCACAAGAAGATAAAATTATCATTTCTTCAACTTCCAGAAACAGTCTAATGATCTTTGATCTGGCTTTGGATTCTTTGAGAATCATTAACTACAATAGCCAATTCACAAATAACTCGTCCAAGCCTCTAGAGGCTGTGACTGTTTCAGATATAGAAGAGTTTGACAAGTTGAGAGAAGAGCAGCTGAGGGACGTAACTTTTGGCCCCTGGGAATTGGATCAAAAAACAGGTTATCGATGGAGGTTTTCCAAAGAAATGGATCGGATTGTTGGAGAAGATAGCGTGATCTTCAAAACTGTAGTGACGGCAATTGATCAGGATTTTGACTTGATAGGTGAGGCGCTTCTTCCAGAAAATTTTGTTTTCCCTTTTAGCTTCCGAATCCGGGAAGGAACGCCCTATGTATTTCTAAATCAGAATGACGAACTGGCCTTTATTCGATTAAAACCCAACTTTTAACCTCAATGAAAAGATTACTTTCACTTCTCGCGCTTGCCCTTCTTGTTTCTTGTTCAGAATCCGAAAGGCAGGGAAACACCGGAATCAATTTCTCATACACCATCGACACCCTGCAGGTCGATCCGGGAGAGCATTTGATCTTTATTTCGAGATACATGAGCACTTCATCCGTTTCCAAAGACCAAAAATGGCTCTACAATCTCAATGTCAGCACTCCTGAGATGGAATATATCGACCTGGAAAATTTAAGATTTGATCGGGCTGTGCCTCTGGAAAAGGAGGGACCAGAGGGAATCGGCACTTCAGTTTCTGATATACATGTCTCGGATCAAGGCGAGTTTTTCTTTATCGGCTATCGCTCACTGGTCAAGGCGGATGCTCAACTCGAAAACTTCCAGCGATACCAACTTCAGGCAGATCAATTTAAAGGAGATAGTCTTGGAGAAGCCGAAGGGTTTGATTTTGGTTATACCATTTCCCAAGATGGGAAAAAGCTTTTGGGCACCTATTCCAAGCAAAAGTTTAATGGCCCTACTCGTGGCTTGGCTATTGTCGACTTGGAGTCCATGACTTTGAAGACAGTTCCGATCCCTGAACTCGAATCACTAGTCGATTTCAACATCAGTCTATTCGGCGGAAACGGAAACCCCCGCATGAGTACCATCGAGCGGGTTTGGGTCAAAGAATTTGACGGGAAAATCTATTTGAGCAACACGGCAAGAAATGAGGCCTTTATCTATGATCCGGAGCTGGATTCTTTAGTGCATAAGCAGTTTGAAGCCACGCTTACCGCAAATGCCAGAAAAGGGCTCTATACCAAAAGCACCAATAGTGATGAGGAAATGAATAAGGCATGGGAAGAAAAAAACAAAGAGGTTCAGTTTCAGGAACTCTTTTATGATCCGACTTATGAAAAATTTTGGCGGGTTAGCACTGATTTGGATCGAATGATTGGTGATTCTGCTGTCATCAAAAAAGTTCTGACCCTATTTGATCGAGACCTCAACCAATTACACGAAGAGCAAATCAAATTTAATATATCCGGGAGCTTGTCCTATTTCAAGGAAGGCAATCTCCACACCTTTATCAACCTGGAAGACGAATTGGGATTCCTATTAATCAAACCAACTTATGAATAACTTCAAAGCACTTATTTTTTTGGTGATTGCGGGAGCGATCGCCTGCAGCAGCCCGAAAAATGAAAAGAACGGTAACTCCGACATGGAAATCTCCTACGAAATTGACACGGTGATGGTCGACGCGGGAGATCATTTCTTCTTTGTTCGCTTTGGTCTAGGGATGTCCGATGTGGATAAAAGCAGGAAACTGCTTTATAACTTCAACAATCAGGACATGAAGATGGAAATCATCGATTTGGAAAGCCTGAGCTTGAAAGAAGTTCGTGAATACGAAAAAGAAGGACCCAATGGCATAGGAGGAGGATTTATCATGCGCGTCCAAGTGCTTCCAGATGAAAGTGTGCTATTTTATGACTTTGTAGGTATACATCATGTCGCTAAGTCAGGTGAAAAGGTCACTACGTACAAATTGGGCGAAATCGAATGGGAGGGAGATAGCCTGTCGGAAGAAGAGCAAATCGACGTTTCCAGTTTGGCTACGAAAGACGGTAAAACCTTCTATGGTTTTTATGGAGCTCAAGGCTTCGACAGCAAAACCGAGGGTATCGCCCAATTCAATGTAGTAGACAAATCACTTAAGCTTTTGCCCTCTGATTTTCTAGAGTTCATCTCAGCCTATGACATCAGTCTTCAAATGGATGGCGGCGGGATGGCAAAGTCTGGGGAGCGAAAATCTATAAGCATTACCGATGAAAAAGTACTCATCATGACAAGCGCTAAGAATCAACTCTGGCAGTGGGACTTGGAGCTAGATAGCTTAGTCAGTTATCCCTATGAAAGCCAATTGACCTCCAATAGCAAAAAAGGAAATTATCCGGTGCAAGCGGGTTCCATGGAGGAATTTAGAGCTGCAATCACCGAGAAAAATAAGGAAGTCAATTTTGGTATGTTGGTCCATGCTCCCGATCAAGATAAGTTTTGGAGATATCATAGGGAAATGGAACGTATGACTGCAGGAGATACGATTATTTACAAGAATGTATTGACTGCTTTTGACGTGGAATTGAATCAATTGGGGGAAAAAGCCCTACCTGAAAAATTCAAAAATACCGATCCTGTCTTTTACCTGGATGGAATGCTTTGGCAGTTTCTAAATATTGATGATGAAGTGGCTTTTGTACGGGTGAAGCCAACAATTTCGGAGTAGTTAATCATGAGAGTTATCTTCTCACTGCCTTTTTCCAAAGCACACAGCCTGATGTTTCATATGTTTATAATTTGAGTTTAATAGGTCACTACCTGTCCCGAACTTGATTCGGGAGAATCTCGCATGGTTGCCCCGATAGAAGGGGCATACCAGTGTGTGACGGGTACGTTATGCTCGATTTCATCTTGCTCATTTTCAATTGGAACCATTTTTGTCCTTAATTTTTCCATAGTCCTTGGGAACTTCATTCCTTTTATTGCTATTTTCAACAACCAATCACTGTAACCCTAAAACCACGTTTTATGAGCGAAGTACAACTGAAAGAACTCGAATTACAGATTGCCGAACTCAAAGGCAAATTGACCGGAGACATGTTTCAAGATATGGATGTACGTGATCAGATCCACAATCTCGAGATGAAACTCAAAGGGGTAAAGCCTATGGACTCTAGTATCGATTGTATAGGCTGCGGAAGTTAAGTTTTGGCACAGTACTTTATTATTTACAAGCCCTACGGGGTTTTGAGCCAATTTAGCGGAGAGGGGCAGACACTTGCCTCTCTTTTTCATTTTCCCAAAACCGTCTATCCAGTAGGCAGATTGGACAAGGACAGCGAGGGACTACTCATCATTAGCGATGACAAATGGCTCAATAATCAACTCCTAAACCCGAGGTTTGGTCACGAAAGAAGCTATCTCGCCCAAGTAGAGGGTATTCCAGATCAAGAAGCCTTGAGTAGTCTTCAAAAGGGTGTAGAAATCAATGTGGATGGAAAAATGTATCGCACCAAACCTGCTTTGGCAAAAATCCCGGAAGTCATCCCTGCCTTGCCGGATCGAGACCCTCCTATTCGCTTTCGTAAAAATGTGCCTGAT
The DNA here is from genome assembly GCF_900101705.1 of Algoriphagus faecimaris. Lineage (GTDB taxonomy): Bacteria > Bacteroidota > Bacteroidia > Cytophagales > Cyclobacteriaceae > Algoriphagus > Algoriphagus faecimaris. The sequence goes on from NZ_FNAC01000004.1 coordinate 141,670, forward strand.
ACCTGGATTAGCCTGACTTTGATTGAAGGGAAAAATAGGCAAGTTCGCAAAATGACTGCAGCAGTCGGACATCCGACCTTGCGCTTGGTTCGATGGTCGATTGCGAGATTGACGATTGAAGATTTTCAGATAGGGGAAGTAAGAGAGCTGGATCAGGATGAAATTTACAAGCTATTGGGCCTGAGTGGTTTTCGGAAGAAATAAAGTAAAGAGTTTGGGGGTCCAAGGCTACCAGCGGTGCCTAAGTCTGATGACTATGAACCAAAAGAGCAGGATAAATCTTTATGAACCCTCCGAGGGAATGGTCTTACCTTTGTTTCAGTTTTTGAACTCCGAAATACAGAAATTTATTAAGGTCCCTCTGAAGGTTCTATCCTTTCAATCCCAAAAAACCTTTGCGTTGTCGCGTCTTTACGGGAGATTACCCGCCTGGCTATCCATCTTAAAAAATCCTAAAAAACCACCTGACATTCGGTCAAAACCGCTTCTAAGAATTAAGATTGTGATCGGGATAAAATATCCTATTTTAGACGGATTAAAAGCAAACCAAACGCTCCATGCATCAGGAAAAAATCGCAGCCGTAGTAGAAGAGGTCAGAAAAGTAGTCGTAGGACAAGAACGAATGGTCAATCGCCTATTGATAGGGCTTTTTACCAATGGACATATTTTGCTGGAAGGTGTTCCTGGTTTGGCAAAGACATTAACTGTCAATACCCTAGCCAAAGTCCTTCATTTGGATTTTAACAGGATTCAGTTTACGCCGGATTTGCTTCCTTCGGATCTGATCGGTACGATGATTTACAATCAGCAGAATGGAGATTTTGAAGTGAAGAAAGGGCCCATTTTCGCGAATTTGATATTGGCGGATGAGGTCAACCGATCTCCGGCCAAGGTACAATCTGCCCTTTTGGAGGCCATGCAAGAGAAGCAGGTGACCATCGGTGAGACGACATATCCACTGGATAGGCCATTTTTGGTTTTAGCTACACAAAACCCGGTAGATCAAGAAGGAACCTATCCATTACCCGAGGCTCAAGTGGATAGATTTATGATGAAAGTACATATCCAATATCCGAGCAAGGCAGATGAAATGGAAGTTATGCGCCGAATGGCAAATATGTCTTTCAATTCGGAAGTGAATGCGATCCTTTCTAAGCAAGATATTTTTGACATCCGTAATCAAATCAATGAGATCAAAATCGCCGAACCTCTTGAGGAATACATCATCGAGTTGGTATTTGCGACTCGTTTCCCAGAGCAGTACGGTTTGAAAAATGAAGCCAAGTATATTCAGTTTGGTGTGTCACCCCGGGCTAGTATCAATTTAAACTTGGCTTCCAAAGCAGTAGCCTACCTTGAAGGCAGAGATTATGTGCTTCCTGAGGATATCAAAGAGATCGCAGAAGATGTCTTGAATCACCGAATAATATTGAATTACGAAGCGGAAGCAGACAATATCAATACACGAGATCTGGTAAAAATTCTCTTGGAGAAAGTTCCGATTAATAAGTCGGTAACATTGAAATAACATGAAAAACCTGAAATTGAGGCTTTCTGCGAGGAAAGCCTTTTTTTATGTCAATTTTGTTAATTCAGTATTAAATTCTGTATTCATTTTTAAAAAAAGCATAATTCGAATAATTCTCTTGTGGTAGAAAATTGAGTCAGTTTTGTATCGTCAAAAAGGCAAAACCATAATTCAATTAATACCATGAAAAAGTTTAATTACCTATTTCTCCTTTTCGCAGCCATCACCATTGGCTTCACGAGCTGTGGAGAAGATGAAACTCCTAACAATGGAGTGACCATTTCAGGAATCCCTGCCACGGCCACTATTGAGGCAGGAGGCACATTAGGTCCTGTGACTGCTACAGCTACTGCACCTGATGGATTGGCCCAGTTGACCATCACCAAAGACGGCGCAAATTTCGCTACTATTCCTTTGACAGGGACGACTGCTTCTCAAGAGTTTTCCTACGATGCTCTTCCAGAAGATGCTGGTAAAAGCATTGTTTTTGTATTTACTGTAACAGACACTGACGGAGATCAGGCTACTGCTACTCATGTATTGAATGTGGGTGCTGAAGCTACTGTAATCCGAGTGGAATCTAATATCACTTCCAACCAAACTTGGGAATCAGGTAAAACCTACATCCTAGGAGGAAGAATTGTAGTGGAAGATGGTGCTACCCTTACTATAGAAGAAGGCGTAGTCGTGAAAGGTGAGGTAGGAACAGGCGCTAACGCTACTGCTCTGATCATAGCTAGAGGAGGAAAATTGAATGCAAACGGAACGGCTACTGCTCCGATTATTTTTACATCTATCGCTGATGAAATCGAGCCAGGTCAGATCGCTTCTCCAAACCTTGATCCAGATCTTTCTGGTCTTTGGGGTGGCTTAATCGTCCTAGGTAGAGCTCCTTCTTCTTTTGCCGGTGATGTATCTGAAATCCAAATTGAAGGAATCCCAGCTTCTGATACTAATGGACTTTACGGAGGTAATATTGCAGATGATGATTCTGGATCCATTACTTATATCTCTATCCGTCACGGAGGTGCTAATATCGGTGAAGGTAACGAAATCAACGGTTTGACCCTTGGTGGTGTAGGTTCTGCTACTGTCATTGAAAATGTAGAGGTGATCGCTAACCAAGATGATGGAATCGAGTGGTTTGGTGGAACAGTAAACGTGACCAATGCACTTGTTTGGAATTCTGGCGATGATGCTTTGGATACTGATCAGGCTTGGTCTGGTACTATGGATAACTTCATCTTGATCTGTGGATCTGAAACAGATCATGCACTTGAAATTGACGGGCCAGAAGGTTCTTTCAATGCTGCTCACACTGTGATCAACGGTTCTGTGAAAGGTCATCCTGCTTCTGAGCTTGGAGACTTCAGAGATGGAGCAAGAGGTGCTTTTGAAAACATCTACTTCTTCGGATTCTCTAGCCCAGCTGACACAGACGGTAGAGGAGATTTCTCTATCAGTGGTGATAAGACTGTTGCCACATTTGCTGAAGGTGCATTGACCTTCGCTAACCTAGAGATCACACTAGCTGAAGGTACTTCACTAACTGATGTATTCCGAGGTGGAACAGATGTTCATGCGACAGCAGTAGCAGCAGGTGCCAATACTGTAGGTGCTGACAAGTCAGTATTTGCAACTTGGTCTTGGGCTGATGTAGCTGGACAATTAGCTGATTTCTAATTACGATTTTAACCTTATAAAAGGAAGGAAGGTCTTGCAAGGAACTTCCTTCCTTTTCTCATAAAATTGAATCCTTCATTTGCTGTATGAAAAATCAATCAACTCGTTCGTTTATGAAACGAATCTTCATCCCAAGCCTGCTTCTTATCACCCAATTGATGGCGGGTTTTTCCTTTGCACAGAAAGGAACGTTACGTGGAACTATCTTTGAAGAATCCACAGGAGAGCCACTATTTGGGGTCTCTGTATTAGTCAAAGAACTCGGTATCGGTGCAGTTACCGATTTTGATGGAAAGTTCGAAATCCAAGCTGATCCAGGAACTTACACCCTACAGATTTCTTATATTTCTTACTCTACAGTGGAATTGACTGCAGTAGAGATTAATAGTGACAAAGTCACTGTCTTAAATGATATTTTGATGGCAGAGGAAGCCTCGGAACTGGAAACAGTGACGATCGCAGCAGCTGCTATTCGAACCACAGAGAATGCCTTAATGTCTGTTAAGAGAAATGCTCCCAACTTGATGGATGGGATCTCTGCGAGTACTTTTAGGCAAATAGGCGACGGAGATGCCGCCGGTGCAGTAAAAAGAGTGACAGGTGTTTCTATCGAAGGCGGAAAATACGTCTACGTACGTGGTCTTGGTGACCGATACACCAAAACGGTTTTGAATGGTGTGGATGTGCCGGGTCTTGATCCAGACCGAAATACCATTCAGATGGATATTTTTCCCACTAATGTGATTGATAATATTATTGTTTCAAAATCCTTTTCCGCCGAGCTACCTGCTGATTTTACAGGAGGTGTTGTGGATATAGAGACCAAAGATTTTCCTGAAGAAAGGTCTATGAAATTGGGTGTTTCAGGAGGTTTTAACCCTTCCATGCACTTCAACAGTAATTACCTGACCTATGAAGGTGGTAAAAATGATTGGTTAGGATTTGATGATGGTACTCGCGCTTTGCCTACAGGAGGCAGAACAGATATCCCTTCTTATGGGGATGTAGTCGGAAATCCAAATAGCCCCACAGGATTGGAATACCAATCCATTTTAGGATCTTTCAATAAAACTTTGGCAGGTTATCGTGCCAACAGTTTGATGGATTTAGGCTTAAGCTTCTCGCTCGGGGATCAACTGGCAAGGGAAAAAGTAACTTGGGGTTATAATTTCGCTTTGACTTACAAAAATGAAACAGAGTTTTATCAAGATGCTGAGTTTAATCTCTATGCCAAACCCCGTGAGGCGAGTCAGCGCGAACTCGAGCCTCTCGAAAGACAATCTGGTGACTATGGTGTAAATAATGTAATGCTTGGAGGAATGGCAGGAATCGCCATGAAGACCAATGCCTCCAAGTTTAGACTGACCTACCTGCATCTTCAGAATGGTGAATCTAAAGCGGGTGAGTTTGACTTTGTCAATACCAATCTAGGAGCCAATTTTGAGGCCAAACAGTACAATATTGAATACAGCGAGCGTTCGCTTCAAAGCATTCTTCTAGGGGGTTCTCACTTTTTGAATGGGAATAGCTGGGAAATCAACTGGAAAGTAGCTCCGACTCTTTCTACCATGAATGATCCGGATATTCGCTTTACCCGATTTAGACTGCCTAACAATACGATTTCTACCGAAGTTGGACTTCCAACTAGAATCTGGAGAGAATTAGAAGAAGTTAACTTGGTCAGCAAGGTGGATTTGACCAAAAGAATTACGGCCTTCCAGTCAGAAGGAAAGATTAGATTTGGTGGAAATTATGTGACTAAAAACCGGGATTTTACTATCCAAACCTTTCAGTTCGCTACTGGAAATGCAGACCTGTCTAACGGTGACCCTAATGCTATCTTAAATCCCGAAAACTTGTTTTCAGCTGATAATAGAAATGGTGTAAGGTATAACCCTGATTTCATCCCAATCAACCCTAATGAATACCAGTCCAACATTACCAATGCTGCCGGCTATGTTTCTGCAGAGTTGACTCCGATCGCCGGATTGAAAGCGATCGCCGGATTGAGAGTAGAGAAGTATACGCAGTTTTATACTGGTACCAACCAAGGGGCTACCATCGTCTTTGATAATGAAAAGGTGTTGGATGATTTGGACTTTTTTCCTTCGCTAAACTTAGTCTTTGGATTGAAAGAAAATCAAAACTTGAGATTCTCGGCTTCTAGAACCATTGCCAGACCTTCTTTTAAGGAATTGTCTTATGCGGAGATTCTTGATCCGATTACAGGTAGAACCTTTATTGGAGGATTATTTCCTGAGACTACAAATGGAGGAACCGAGGTGCTGTGGGATGGTAATTTGACTGCCACTCGAATCAACAATTTTGATTTGAGATGGGAATCTTTCCAGCAGCGAGCTCAGATGTTTTCGGTAAGTGCTTTTTATAAGTCATTTGACAAGCCTATCGAAATCGTACAATTTCTTTCCGATCCAGGGTCTTTCCAGCCTCGAAATGTAGGCCGAGGCACAGTGATGGGGATTGAAGTTGAATTAAGAAAGGCATTGACTTTCCTTTCTCCTTCCTTAGAGAATTTCATGTGGAATACCAACGTCACCGTGACAGAATCACAGATCAAAATGTCAGAGTCTGAATTCAGGTCAAGATCCTTGACAGCGCGTGAAGGAGAAACTGTATCAGATACTCGTGATATGGCAGGGCAGGCGCCTTACATTATCAATACTGGTCTTTCTTATAATAACTTCATAAATGGTTTTGAAGCTGGTGTTTTCTATAATGTGCAAGGACCTACTTTGAATTTTGTGGGATTTGGAAACCGAACTGATACCTACACGGTACCATTCCACAGCTTAAACTTAAACATCAATAAGTCTTTCGGGGCTGATGAGCGGATTCAGGCAAATTTAGGAGTTGAAAATCTTTTGAATGATAAGCGAGAGGTAGTATTCAGTTCTTATGAAGCCCAAGACCAGATTTTTACTCGATTAGCACCAGGTACTAGAATCAAATTTGGATTCTCTTTCTCCTTCTAATTAAGGATTCTTAATGTTTTTAAGCCCCCAAAACTTAATTTGGGGGTTTTTTTGTGCTCTAAAAAGCCACAAATGCACGAATTTTTCTTGCCATATCCTGCCCTGGTTCGTATGCTCCCAAACCGGAATTGATTTATTGTAGAAAAATTTACCCAATCAAATCGCTTCTCTGAAGCTCTAGTTTTCACCTTTCCCATTTCTGATTTTAGACTCAAAGCGCCTCGCTGAGGCTTTTGAACTAAAGAATTTTGGAATAAAAGCGCCTGCGGCGCGTTATTATTGTAGAATTGTAAGTTGCAATTTGTTAGAGAGCAGCAGCGCTGCGATTTGATTAAAAGGGAGATTCCAAGAAATATCCTAATCGTGCATTCGTGGCTAAAAAAAAGGGGCTAATTCACGGAATTTTTTCTTGTCTTTATCCCCGCCAAGTAAAAAATGTACCGTCCCGATGGGACTCACAAGCTAGATCTCAACCATTTTTCCAGCCGTTAAAACGGCTGGCAAGAAAATCGTTCGAGGCTGTCTCATAAATAGCTTTAATGTCAGCCTGAGCGGAGTCGAAGGCCATTTCTACCGTTCTAGCTCACATTTCGACTTCGCTCAATGTGACAAACTTCTCTTTTGAGACAGCCTCTTATCAATTAACCCCCAGTTCAATGCCGTAGGTATGGCCGATTTAATCATTTCAAACATGATTAACCCAATTGAAAAATATACAAACCTCAGTTTTATCCGAGATTGGGCTTAAGTGCCATTCCTATTCAAAAAACACAATTTGTGAATTCGTGGCTATAAAAAATGAAGCCACGAATTTTTCTTGCCATATCCTGCCCTGGTTCGTATGCTCCCAAACCAGAATTCATTTATTTTAGAAAAATTTATCCAATCAAATCGCTTCTCTGAAGCTCTAGTTTTCAATTTCCCCATCTCTGATTTTAGACTCAAAGCGCCTCGCTGAGGCTTTGAAACTAAAGATTGTTGGAGTAAAAGCGCCAGCGGCGCGTTACTATTGTAGAATTGTGGATTGCAAATTGTTAGAGAGCAGCAGCGCTGCGATTTGATTAAAGAAATATTCTACCTCTAGTAGGTTAAAAAATTTGGGCTAAAGTGCTATTCCTATTCAGAGAATATAATTCGTGCATTCGTGGCCAGAGAAGGATCCACTGATTGACAAATTTTTCTTGGTTTTTCCCTCTCCCTAGAAAGCGCTGTAATTTTTAAGGGTTAGATGATAGATAGAATATCATTTGAAATCGCTCTACACAATTCAATTCCCATAAAAAATTCTTTTATGTCTTTGGACACATGGGAATTAGAAAGGTCTGCTTAGTTTTACTGCATTGGTCTTTAACTCTTCTTTTATGAAATATTTGATTTTAGTCCCTCTACTTGTATTTTCTTTAGGATTCAGTGTAGCCCAAGTGATGCATCAGGGAGCTATGAGTGAGATGCGAAACAGTGGTTTTGCGCCGACCCTTTCTTTGGATTCGCTTCAGCGCTATGAGGCTTTGGTAGCGCTTGGTCCATTTGGAAAAATGCAGGGAGAAGTCACGGTGGTAGATGGTCAAGCGTTCATTTCTTCAGCCCATGCCGACGGGTTTAGTACTTCTTATGACTTACTTGGTGAATCTCCTTTTTTGGTCTATGCTAATGTAAATGAGTGGGTAGAGGTGAGTTTGGAGGGAGCTGTAAAATCAATGCAAGAATTAGAGGAAGCCATTAAAGGCAAAGCGCTAGCTGAGGGAATTGATTTGGAACTTCCGTTTTTCTTTAAAATCGAAGGCGTTTTTGATCAAATGACCACGCATATCGTCACTCCGAGAAGCCCTGAAGTTGAGGGCTATGTACAAGATCAAAACCAAAAGAATTTTGATCATAGCAAAGAAAGCGGCCAGTTGATCGGTGTCTTCTCAAAAGAAGGTAGAAGAATCTATACGCATCACGATTCGGATATTCATGTTCACTTTTTGTCCAAAAATGGGGATTATACGGGGCATTTGGATCAGTTTTCTAGTCAACTTAGTCAGGCTGTTATTTACTTCCCCGCCGAAATAATGAGTAATTAATCCGAGTCTTTCCACAAAAAGAAATAAATTACAAGTCTTTGGTTTTATTTAATAGTTTAAAACCCATTCTTAATTCTCATGAAAAATCTCTTTCTACTTTTTCTTGGCCTCTTTTCAGGGGTCGTTACAGCCCAAGAAATTCCTTCTTCTCAGGTATTTTGGGAAACCCTCGCTCAACACTGCGGAAATGCCTACGAGGGACAATTAGTTTCTCCGGAGTCAGATGCCCGATTCGAAGGGAGGCTCATTATGCATGTTCGTTCTTGTGAAGAAGGCACCATGCGAATTCCCTTTTTTGTGGGAGAAGATCGCTCGAGAACTTGGGTGTTGACCAAGGAAGGAGAGCGTATCCAACTCAAGCATGACCATCGGCATGAGGATGGTTCGGAAGATAAAATCACCCAATATGGAGGTATTGCCTCCAATAGTGGATTTTCAGAAATGCAGGTATTCCCTGCCGATCAGGAGACCACGGATTTGATTCCCTACGCTGCGGGGAATGTGTGGTGGATTACGGTTGATGAGCAATCTTTCTCTTACAACTTGAGAAGGATAGGTTCCGAGACCTATTTCTCCGTTAAATTTGATTTGACAAAACCAGTGGAAACACCTTCAGCGCCCTGGGGCTGGGAAAACGAATAAATAATGAACGAGCAATTAATTGAGCTTTGGAAAGAAGGAAGAACGCGATTTACCCAGCTCTTAGATAAAATCACGGAGGCCGATTTGGTCAAAAAACATGGAGAAAGCCCCAATTCAGCAGGTTTTTTGATTCGACATATTGCTGAGGTAGAATTACTCTTTGCCAAAAATGTGTTTGGGTTAGCTGAAGTGAAAATCACAGCTAAAACGCTGATCGCAGGAAAGGATACCGGGGAATGGACAGCGCTTGATGAGTTGAAGCAATTTTCGGCCTATGCTGCTGAGATGCTAGAAAAAGCCATTCAGATGCAGGAAGATTGGTCAGTAAGTATAGAGACTAAAGAGTTTGGGAAGAAGACAAAGGCAGCGGCTTTTGGAAGGATTGTTACTCATACCGCTTATCACTCCGGTCAGTTGGCTTTAATTTTGAAATACGGGTCTTGATTGTAGGAGATTTTTTTTTGCTTGGATGACCTTCTTTTTTCACACCTTTTAAAAAAATGTACCGTCCCATTGGAATTCACAAGCTAGATCACAGCCATTTTCCAAGCTGTTAAAACGGCTGGCAATTTAATGGGTCGTCACTACGTGACTTGAAGCTTATCCACAAACCAATGCCGTAGGCCTGCCTGTATTTGACAGATAGGCATGACCGATTTAATCATTTCAAACAGGATTAACCCATTTTAAAAACACAAACCTCAGTTTTACTCTTGATTTGGTTAGGCGTTAATCCCTTCTAGACGTAGTATCTTCTATGCATCTCTGAAGTTCAATTGGGTGCTGGGTGAAGGTACTATCTTTCTAAACAAGAGTTTTCTGAAAATTTTTACCTTTACAATACCGGAGAGGAAGCATACAGTGATCGTTCACTTGGATGTTTACCTTGTGTAGTGCCGACTCGATCGGCACTACTTTTTTCAGCTTTTGCAAAGCTGACCGGAGAG
>NZ_FNAC01000016.1 GCF_900101705.1 Algoriphagus faecimaris
GACACTGCTGCCCAGCATTTCCAATGCTTATAGGCTCAAAGAACTGTTCAACGAGTTTTGGGACTTTAAGGACAAAGAAGAGGCTGCTGCATACCTTTCCTATTGGTGTGACCTTGTAAAAGAATCCAAGATATTCCCGTTCATGGAGGCGGCCAAAACCATACAGGCACATTGGTTCGGAATTGTAAGCTATACAGAAACCAATTTAAACAACGGAGTCCTCGAAGGCATTAATTCCAAAATACAGTTAGCCAAAAAAAGAGCCAGAGGGTACAGGAACATTGACAACTACATTAACATGATTTATTTCATTGCTGGGAAACTCAAATTCGACTACCCACTATATTCCACATAGAGCCTAGAATATTTGATTCTGGGTTTTTCGATAAATCAAAAAGAATCAGATGAGTAAAATAATTATCAATTTTTGTCCTACAGGCATGGTTCCGACCAAGGATATGACACCACATGTGCCTATTTCACCCTCAGAAATCATCGAGCAGACACACGAGGCTTATGAGGTTGGAATTACTATAGCTCATCTCCATGCTAGGGAAAAAGATGGAATCCCTACCTACAAATCAAGTATTTATCAAGAGATTTTTGAAGGAGTGCGAAAGCACTGTCCAGATTTGGTTATTTGTGGAAGCAGTTCGGGGAGAAATTTTCCGGAGTTCGAAAAGCGTTCTGAATTGTTGGAACTACAGCCTGACATGTGTTCACTTACCTTATCTTCTTTAAACTTTTTGAAGCAAGCTTCAGTAAATTCACCTGATTTCATAATTGGTCTAGCCAATAAAATGAAAGAAAATGGGGTCATTCCTGAATTAGAGTGCTTTGATCTTGGAATGATCAATTTTGGAAAATATTTAATTCAAAAGGGAATTGTAGAAGGCCCCTATTATTGGAACTTACTGTTTGGGAATATCGCTGGATTCCAAGCTCAATTAAATCATGTAGCCACAGCTTTACAAGAGATTCCAAGTGATCATTATGTGTCTCTAGCAGGATTGGGCAAATATCAGCTGTCAATCAACTCGATGGCAATATCGCAAGGTATTGGTGTCAGAGTTGGGTTAGAAGACAACATTTGGTGGGATCGAACTAAAGATCAGAAAGCTACTAATGCTCAGTTGGTAAAACGAGTTCATGAGCTTATAAAACTCAATCAAAAATCTTTTATGGATCCAAAAGAATTTGGGAGATTGGGTTTTTACAATACCCTAAAGCAAGTTGAATTGTAATTTTTAATGGAATATCTAGGTGAGTCGAAACCAGTTAATTCTATCGAACCTTTAGTATCGGTTTGTGTCCCCACTTTTCAGCATGAAAAATTCATAGAGGAATGTCTAGCTAGTATCTTAAACCAGAAAACGGACTTTCCATTTGAGATTTTGATAGGCGAAGACGAAAGCCCAGACCGTACTCGAGAAATATGCAAAAAAAATGCCCTCGAAAATCAAGATAAGATTAGATTATTTTTAAGAAAAGACTCAAAAAAAATAAAACTATTTGGCAAAAAGGCAGGTAGAGGAAATCAATTGGGATTGTATGGGTCCGCAAGAGGGAAGTATGTTGCATTTTGTGATGGAGATGATTTCTGGTTAGATCCACAGAAGCTACAAAAGCAAGTAGATACATTAGAATCTTATCCTGAAGCTTACATGTGCATTACCAATTATAGCATAGGCAATAATGAGGGGGAAGTAAAAATCCCTCAGGGAAATAAGATATTTACAAAAAAAGACCATAAGAAAATTTCTTATTTTGGACATGTTTCTTGTTGGTTGGTCAGAAATAGAATGAATTTACTCTTAAAGAATAGAATCATTGAAAAACCATTACCCTTGGATAACATATTGTTTGCTTTTTATAAGCAAATGGGAGATATTTTTTACCTCTCCGATATTACTAGTGTGTATCGTTACAATCCCAACGGGTTATATCTAAGTCAAACCAACAAGAATAAGCATTTAGTGAATATTTCTAATGCTTGGTACAAATTCAGATATATCGATAAGGATTTCATACATTTCTTCCGTTCCTTTTCTTATGAGTTGAAAAGATATTTTGCTCATTTGATAAATTAATCTCCTAATGATGATTTCAAAAGAAGAAAAATTTAAGCTGATACTATTGGGGCATAGTGAAGCAGGTGTTGGTTTAATGACAGATCTTATTAACGAAAGCTTTGGAATTTCTCAGTTTGATGTGGTGAAAAATGTCGATTTGCCGGATTGTTATTTTGTCCCATCCTTATATGATATCCATTACTTTTCTGATAGAGAGTATGATTTCGAAGCAAATAAGCCTTTTATGGTCCAGTTTGGCGTTCAGCAATCCCATATACGGTTTATTTTATTTCAACACTTCAATGAATTAGGAGGAATCTCCCAAGAAGATTATATACCGGTAAGGCATAGACTAAGTTATGTTGCTCCGAGTGCTAGCTATCAGGAAGGTGTTTTGATTGAACCTCAAGCGGTTGTTTCTTCATTTTCTCGGCTAGGTTTCGGTGTTTCTGTAAAACGTTCTGCGTCAGTAGGGCATCATGCTTCCTTGGGGGATTTTGTAAGTATCAATCCAGCTGCAGTTTTATCGGGATATGTGGAAGTGGGCGAAGGAAGTGAGATTGGATCGGGGGCAGTTATTTCTAATAACGTCAAAATCGGCAAGCGATCCCTGATTGGTGCTGGTAGCGTCGTGACAAAAGACATTCCTGACGGAGTGATTGCTTATGGAAATCCCTGCAAGGTGGTAAAAGAGAATTCCATTTGGAAAGATGTCTAGTCTCTTCTCAAAATCTTAGCTATTCGTAACCAAGTCACTGATATAAGGCCACACCGTCCCAAAGACAATCTCATGCCCTTCTTCTGTTGGGTGAATCCCGTCTGGCAAATTTAACTCGGGGTCACCTGCTACACCTTCCAATAAAAAGGGGATAAGGGTTACATTTTTTTCGCTGGCCACTTTGGGATAAATTTTTCTAAATTCATCGGTATACTCCTGTCCCATGTTTGGGGGTATCTGCATCCCCGCTAAAATGATCTTTGTAGAAGGATATTTGGTCTGAACCTTTTCAATGATTTTCTCGAGGTTTGACCGGGTTTCTGATATGGCAATACCTCTCAAGCCATCATTACCTCCAAGTTCCAACACGAATACATAAGGCTCGTCTTCTAAGAACCAATCTAGACGATTTAATCCACCGGCTGTCGTTTCGCCACTTAGTCCTCCATTGATCACTCGATAATCCAAGCCAAGACTATCAATTCTTTGCTGGACTAGGGCTGGAAAAGCATCCTCTGAATCAAGACCATAGCCTGCTGTCAGGCTATTTCCAAAAAATAATATCGTTTTTTTTGTTTCTACATCGCTATCTTTAATACTAGTAGAAGCCTCTTCGGCTGTAGCTTTAGTGCTCTCATTTTCAGGTCCGCAAGCAAATAATAATCCCAAAAGGGAAATCATCATGGCAAGCTGAGTGAATGTCGTTTTTTTCATAAATGAATTTTAATACCTTACAGGTGTTAATCTTAAAGAACAAAAACAGGGCTAGTGATCACAAGAATTTGTAAAATTATCCAAATCGCTAGATTTTTTAGCCTTAGGCTGTAATAGATACCTTGATTTCGTATTGTATAGATTCAAAAAGTCATTCACCAGCAAAAAGTTCACAAAAGACGGTTTAGCAGTCTAATTCAAATTGGTTTATCAATAATTTTTGCCTTCGGTGCAATTGGGGAATGTTTCTGTGCTGAATTTTTGTTTATTGCTAGGATTAAGTTTTGCGGGATGTTCAAGTCAACAAATGAAGCCCGGATCCGTTTTCAACTCTCATAGTTAAGTTAAATAAAGCTGAATGAGCATACTTTCAATTCAAGGACTCAGTAAAACCTACCAAAGCGGAAGCAGAAAGTTAACCGTTTTGGATGATGTAAATTTTGAAATAAGCAGTGGCGAGACTATATCCATTGTTGGACCTTCTGGTAGTGGCAAGACCACTCTTTTAGGTTTGTGTGCCGGACTGGACTCTGCCAGCACAGGTTCTATTCGCCTCAATGGTCAAGCTCTCGAAAACTTGTCAGAGGATCAGCGAGCTGCAGTTCGTAGCCAGCATATTGGGTTTATTTTCCAAAATTTTCAATTGTTGCCTACACTCACAGCCCTCGAGAATGTGATGGTCCCGCTAGAGCTCAAAAAACGAAAAGATGCGAGAACCAAAGCCTTAGAGCTATTGGATAAAGTGGGGCTTGGTGATCGTGCCACACATTATCCCACTCAGTTGTCAGGAGGAGAACAGCAGCGAGTCTCTATTGCGAGAGCTTTCGCCAATGAACCAAAGATTCTTTTTGCAGATGAGCCTACCGGTAACCTGGATACTGAGACGGGAGAAATGATTGAGCGATTGATTTTTGACTTGAACAAGGAAAATGGAACTACACTGGTTTTAGTCACACATGATTTGGAGCTAGCCGCCAAAACTCAACGTATCATACATATCAAAGGAGGCAAAATACAGGAGGATAATCATGCCTGATTTTGCCTGGATTCTAAAAATGGCGCTTCGGGACTTCCGGAAAAATATTTCGCGCCTTTTACTTTTTGTGTCTTCCATAGTAGTTGGGATTGCAGCATTAGTGGCTATTAGTTCTTTTGGAGATAATCTGACAGCGGATATTGATAATCAAGCCAAAGAATTACTTGGTGCTGACCTGGTATTGGAAAATAACAAGCCAATCGATGAGCAGGCGATTGATACGATTGCCACCCAACTAGCACAAGAAGTGAATTTTGCTTCTATGGTTGCTTTTCCTGCGACCGGAGATAGCCGTCTGACTCAGGTAAGAGCCTTGGAGGGAGATTTCCCTTTTTATGGTAAACTAGAAACAATCCCTGAGTCGGGAGAATCAGACTTTAGGTCAGGAGGTCAAAAAGCGCTGGTAGAAAAAGTGCTAATGGCTCAGTTTGATGCACAAGTAGGTGATAAAATAAAAGTTGGTGAACTGGAATTTGAAATCGCGGGTGAACTTCAAGGCGTACCGGGACAAACTGGAATTACCGCTACTGTAGCTCCTGCAGTTTACATTCCTTATAGCTATTTGGAAGCTACTGGATTGGTACAATATGGCAGTAGAGTAGAATATAATCGTTACTTTCAGTTTGAAGCAGGCACAGATGTGGAAGCGCTTATCGAGCCATTTGAGGACAATTGGGAGATTGATAGAATAGACGCAGATACAGTAGAGGATAGAAAGCGATCGACAGGCAGGTCTTTTGGCAACTTGTCTAATTTCCTAAGTCTTGTAGCATTTATCGCCTTATTACTTGGCTGTGTGGGAGTAGCCTCAGCAGTCAATGTTTTTGTAAAAGAAAAACTTGCCTCTGTAGCCGTACTCCGATGTTTGGGGGTTTCGTCAAGAGATGTGCTTTTGATTTATCTTTTCGAGATAGTCGTGATGGGATTGGTGGGAGCGATTTTAGGATCTATTCTGGGTACAGCGCTGCAATTTATATTACCGTTTGTCTTCGCTGATTTCTTACCAGTGGAAGTCAGCTTTAGTGTTTCTTGGCTTTCTGTTGGATTTGGAATTATTACAGGGCTATTTGTTTCTATTCTTTTCGCACTTTTACCCTTATTAAAAGTGAGGAAAGTGTCACCAATGGCCACGCTAAGACCTGAAGCAGCTGGTACTACACTTTTAAAGGACCCCATGCGTTGGTTGGTCGTTTTAGGTATTTTACTCTTCATTTGGGGTTTTAGCTATTACTTATTGGGCCAGGTTCTTTGGTCATTTGGATTCACAGGCTTTGTGGTTTTTGCTTTTGCCTTGCTTTGGGGAGTGGGACAATTGATCATGTGGTCAGTCCGTAAATTCCTTCCGATTACTCTTCGCTACACGGTGCGTCAGGCTTTGGCTAATCTCTACCGTCCCAATAATCAGACGATTTCTCTGATAGCTACCATCGGATTGGGCACGGCGATGATCAGTACCTTGTTTTTTCTCCAAAATCAACTTCTTGAAGAAGCGAAATTTGCAGACAAAGAGGATCAGCCGAATTTGCTGATGTTTGATATTCAGACGCCACAGTTGGATGCTGTCAGGGACAAAGTAATAGGTCGTGGACTGCGGATTTTACAGGAAGTGCCTATTGTGACGATGCAGCTTAATGAAATCAACGGGATAGACAAGCGGGAAAATGAGGAGCTCCCTGATGAGGAGGATTATTCTCGCTGGATGTACAATAGAGAATACCGAGTGACCTATCGGGACACCTTGACTGAAACAGAGACCTTGGTAGAAGGAGAACTCGTTCCCTTGGGAGCTAGGGGAGATTCGATTTTTGTGAGTTTGTCAGAAAGCTTTGGCAGGGGTAATAATCTTAAAATAGGAGATGAGATCGAATTCAACGTGCAAGGGAGGCCTATTAAAACGTATGTTGGAAGTTATAGGGATGTCAAATTCAATCAAGTTTCTACCAATTTTATCGTATTATTTCCAGAAGGAGTCCTAGAGCAGGCTCCTAAGTTTCATGTGATCATCACTCGCACCAAAAATGACAGAGAGTCGGCAGCCATTCAGTCGGAAGTGGTCCGAGAGTTCCCCAATATCTCGATTGTAAATCTTGGGGCAATTGTGGAAACCTTGGAGGATATTCTTAATAAAATCAGCTTTGTGATTCAATTTATGGCGCTTTTCAGCATAGCAACAGGGATTTTGGTATTGATAAGTTCGCTTATTATTAGCAAGTACCAGCGAATGAGAGAGAGCATACTGCTTCGCACTTTAGGAGCGGACTCTGGTACAGTGACCAAAATTAACACCTTGGAATATTTCTTTTTGGGAAGTTTAGCCTCTCTATCAGGAATCATTTTATCCTTTTTGGCTACATGGATGCTAAGTGCCTTTGTGTTTGAAATGAATTTCCGACCTGCTTGGGGCGCTGCATTGGGACTATATGCTTCGATTACTCTGCTTACCATCGTTTTGGGTTGGCTGAATGGGCGAAAAATTATCAATCAGCCTCCTATGGAGATTTTGAGGGGAAATGGTTGATTCTTCCTATAGACTTTAAAAAAGTAAAGCCTCCCAGATTATAATTTGGGAGGCTTTTTTGTGGAGCTGGCGAGATTCGAACTCGCGTCCAGATAAGGAAACACCGTACCGTCTACATGCTTAGTCACCTGTTGGTTTTTCGACTAGATTATGCTGGATGACACACCTGAACCTAGCTTATCGATTGATCTTAGAACGGCTTAATCGCATCACCGCTCGCAGTCTGACCTGATCGACACCTTAGTTTAGGTATAATTTCTAGAGCTTAGTACAAGTTGATTCTACCAGTTTCCATTTCGATTAAGTATATAAAATGATGAGTTGATCCAGAGGATTTCAGAGAGTTCTGCCACTGAATTGCCACTGAAAATGTACCGAACAAAATATGTCCTAAAGAACCCCAGTAAGAAATCTGGAATAGGTAAGATTACCATAGAAATCTACTTTTCCAGAGATAGCAAAAGGGAGCGAATGTACCTTCCCACAGGGGAGGAAATCCATGAGAAATTCTGGAAAAATGGTATAATCTCTAAATCATATCCCCAAAAAGAGCAGCTTCTGAGAAGACTAGAAGATAAGCATCAAGAAGTAAAGCAACAGCTCTATCAATGGGAGAAGGAGATTGGATATCTTACAGTAGACCTAATAAAGACCAAATTAGAAGAGAAGCCTGTTCAGGAAAGGGATATTCTCACGCTGTTTGAAGAATTTATGGAAGTAAAGAAGTTGACAGCCAAGCACAAAATGGTAATTAAGCTTACTACCATTAAAAATCATCTAAAGATCTTTCTAGGCAGAAAGAAAATGTACCTAGTGGAATACAATCAGACCTTTATCAATAAACTGACGCATTATTGGGAACAAAAGGTAGGATTACAGCCAAATACCATCCACAAGAATTTCAGGTTTATCCTATTGTTTATGAATTACCTCAGAAAAGAGGGCCTTCTAGAAAATGAATTCTACAAGGAATTCCAATATCCTAGAATGGTTGAAACCAATACAATAGTACTAAGCAAGGGTGAAGTGGTAAAGCTGATTCAGTATGTCCCAAAGACTAATTCAGAATCCAAAGTGAGGGATTTATTCCTTGTATTGATCTTTACAGGTCTAAGGTTTGGAGATGCAGTCAGAATAAGAAAAAGCTGGGTAAGAGGTGAGTTTCTATTTATCAATACCCAGAAGACAGGAGAGAAAGTATCTATTCCTATTCATCCTCATTTAAAAGAGGTATTGGCTAAATATGAGTATGATCTTATACCACTGAGAATCTCCAATCAGAAGTTTAATGACTATGTCAAGGGGCTTTGCAGAGAAGCTGGAATTACAGACCAAATCGAAATAGTACGGTATGAAAAGGGTGTGAAAAAGTACCTGACCTTTCCCAAACACCAGCTGATTGCAAGTCATACGGGAAGGAGAACCTTTATTACTAATGCCATATTAGCTGGGATTCCCTTACCTGTGATTCAGAAAATTACTGGGCATCGAAAGCTAACTACCCTTCAGAAGTATGTGGAGATAGCGGATGAGAATAAGAGGACTGAGCTGGAAAAGCTTAGCAATTTCTTCAAATAATGAGAGGTGGTAATACACCTCTTTTTTATATAAAGCCAATCAAGATTTCCAACGAAATACAATGACTATATGAAGCGCCTTTGAGAGGATGCTAATTTCAAGCTATATAGAAAGAACAGCCTTTATCGCCAACTCCATTTTAACGGGAATCCCTTTGATTGTGGCTCAGTAGGTTACTAGGGATAGAAAATTAACCACTACCCGAAATTATATTCAACTTAGAAAATGAGGAGACAAATTGGATACTGAAAGTTAAAGGGTTTTTTTAATCCTCTAAAAAAAGAGGTCCTCATCATCATTGAAATTTTGAGAATTTCTATCTGAGAATAACTGATTATAGTGATTTTCAATGTAGGATTTAGGAACAGGTGAATTTAGAATGTTTGAGTAAACTATATCAATCATTGAATGGTGAGATTCTGTAAAATGATCTGGAAACAATTCATGAAGTTTTATCATAATTCCTTCTCGAATTGGTTCTAGAAGATCAGCTTTGAAGTAACCTGGAGGGAGTTTTTCCTGTAAGATAATATGATTAACAGCTAAACAGACAGCCCCTTCATGAATAATCTTTTCCAAATTTATACCGTCATTATTTCGAAAATGAGCATCAATTGCTCTTTCAATTTCATCTCCAATTGAATTAATAATCTGGTTCCTATCCATATTAAATTAGTAAGAAGTGGATAGCAAATCCTTGAGGATCCATGCTAGCTATTGAAAATACCCCTTTGCAATTCATGCTTTTTTGAAGTTTTGAAAGGCTAGAATCACTTGGTTTTATAATTCGGAAATCAGAACCATCCTCTAAGACCCCTCTAAAACTGATGGTCCAAGGATCAGACGGGAGTGGTTTTAAAGTCGAATGAAAAACTAAATTACCCTTGACTTTAATTTCGATATTTGTGTCAGATATTTTTACATCTGCTCCATCAAATCCTAATGCCATCCTGCTTAAGGCGTTTTCTTTGATTATTGTGCTTTTCCAATATTTTGCTGTAAAACTAACTTCTTTCATATATTTAGTAATATCGAAAATTTCATTTGATACTCTAAAGTAGTAACTTAAAAGCGGTAACGCAAGAGTTCGTAATGAATTTGCTTTATCTTTATGAAGAATAAGGATGAGCAATTCGAGGAATTCAAAAAGGATCAGCTCCAAAAACTAGCTGCTAGAATCAAGCAGCTTCGAATTCAAAAAGGATATACCTCCTATGAATATTTTGCCTACGACCATAATATACCAAGGGCACAATATGGAAGGTATGAAAAAGGGGAAGATTTGAAATTCAGTAGTTTGCTTAAAATATTGAAAGGGTTAGATATTAGTATAAAAGAGTTTTTTGATGAAGGATTTACTGAACAAACCTGAAATAGAGGACGAAGAGCTCGAAGCCAGATGGATTATGGCTGAGGAGTGGAATCAGTTTGAAGTACCCCAAGAAATTGATGAGCGTATCACTGAGTTAATCTACTGGAATGAGGAGAAGGAGCATAAGGTACTATTGAAGCTTATGGATGAATTTGAGGCTCAGGAATGCTATATCAGAAAATGTATCTGGTTTAGCACTAGTAATTATCACTACCGCAAACAAGAGGAAGCTCGGGGAGCCTTCTACCAAAGTGCTTACTGCAAAGAAAGCTGTATTCCAAGGAGGTTTCGAAATAGTGTAAGTTCAGACTTAGACTGAGCTTAATTTGGGTTTGAAGAAAATAGTTTGCCTTTAAATTCTTATTTTGTATTCTATGATCAAATTTAGTTTATCGATGAAAATCAACTTTTTAAGTATTTCCCTACTTGTCTTGATAGTCAATATATCCCATGCTCAACAAGAAGGGGACTACAGCGAAGATTTTAATAAGGATGGAATTCCAGATAAAATGGAGATTTGGTATGATGGAGGAAGTGGCTTCGGAGGATATTATGGCCATGTTAAAAATGGGGCCACTGGAAAAATCTATGAGCTTAACACCTGGGGTTGTTTCTGTGATATAAAACTTGTGGTACCATTTCCACCAGAAGCGAGATTATCAGAGCATAAGCCATTTTATGATGCACTAGCTGAGAAGTTATTTCCTGATATTCAAGCAGAACCAGACCCTACACTGGACTGGATCATTCAAGCTAATCTCCAAGCTATTATTCCTGTTGAAGATGATTTATTTGATTTGATCCTACCTGTTAAGCCATTTTGGAATAATGGACCAATAGGTAAAATTTCAAAATACCAGTTGAAAATAGATGATCGAATGATCAAGTCAGCTTATCATCCAATTCAAGAGCCACCTGCATGGATTGATGAATCCAAAGAAGGCTCTCTAGAGTATTATGGGAACAACCATGATCTCCATCAGGAACAAATCAATGTGGAGGAGAGTGATCTTATCCTGTGGAGAGGAAAGCATAGCCTGATTTTAAAGAATGGATCTGATGAAGCTGTTTTGTTTGTTACTGACCATCCCTTGACCAGTGGACCTGAGAGATTAAGAGATCCATCCATATCCAGTGTAGTTTCAAATGGTGAATTTGCTTTTTTTACTGTTAGTGAAACTCCAGAACCAGCTTTCAGAATTTTTGTATCAGACTTAAATACAGGAAGGGTAGCAAGATTGAAGGCCCCTTTTTTTGGATATGGAGGGAAGATTTCTATTGAAGAAAACAAGCTCTACAACCAGGAAGGGCAGATTGTTGTGGAGGATGTTTCAAATGTCCTTACCAATTTAGCAGAGAGAAATTTTTGATTTTAGACTCAAATGATTGATAATAGTTCTAAGGGAATAAAAACTATAGATGATTTAATCAATTAAATTCTTATTTTTAAAACTCAATGTTTTAGAGCCATGCTTCAAGACCTTATCAAAGACCTCCAATCCAACCTTAAGTCCTACAGTCAGGGATTAGCGAAGCAGAATATTTTGGTAGATATCCCCTGGACTATGGTAGGTGGAGATTTGAATCTTCAAAGGCTCATCTTCAGAAAAGACAATTCACTGTACATCGTAAAAGAAGGAGAAATTCAGGAGAGTACTTGGGAATACCTACCCGCTATGAACTCCTTAGTCATCACGCTTGCAGGAAAGAAAATACTGATGAATGAGGTCTTTGTAGATGGAAAAGCTTTGATTCTAAAGAGAGATGGTATAGCAATAGATTTTTTAGCTTTTGCTAATGAAAATGAGTTGCCTGATCTGAATTTGATTGATTATTTCAAAAATATAGAAAGCTTTGAAAAGTTGTCATTTAATCCAAATATGGATGAAAACCAACATGATACGTCAAACGGAGAGTATTTCGGGATATTCATAATCTTAGCGGTAATTCTAATGATAATTGTTTTATCTCTTACTAATTAAATAACCTTAGAACTCGAAAGAAACCTATGGATTACATCTGACAAGCTTATATTCCCAAAAGAAGAATTTAACCCAGAATTGAAATACCAGAAATAGAATGGCAATAAAGAAATCAGAATTATATAGCTCCCTTTGGGCAAGTTGTGATGAGTTAAGAGGTGGGATGGATGCCTCACAGTACAAAGATTACGTGCTTACAATGCTTTTTGTCAAGTATGTCAGCGATAAGTACGCTGGTGACGCTATGAGTTTGATCGAAATACCAAAGGGTGCTTCTTTTGAAGATATGGTTGCATTAAAAAATCAACCGGATATTGGAGACAGAATCAATAAAGAAATTCTACGACCACTCTTTGCAGCCAATGGACTGGAAGGTTCTATGGAATTGGTGGATTTCAATGACGATGATAAGCTGGGTAGTGGCAAAGAAAAGGTGGATACCTTATCCAAGCTCATAGCCATTTTTGAAAATCCAGGACTAAACTTCAAAAACAACCGTGCAGAAGATGATGATGTATTAGGCGATGCCTATGAATTTTTGATGCGTCACTTTGCAACCGAATCTGGAAAGAGTAAAGGACAGTTTTATACCCCTGCTGAAGTCTCTAGAATTCTATCCAAGGTAATCAGTGTAGAAAAAGCAAATAAACCTTCCTACACAGCATATGACCCAACCTGTGGTTCGGGTTCTCTCTTATTAAAAGTAGCCGAAGAAGCACCCAATGGCCTGACACTATACGGACAGGAAAAAGATATTGCTACCAAAGGCTTAGCCATTATGAATATGTGGCTTCATGGATATCCAGAAGCTGCAATTAGTGGTGGAAATACAATTGCATCACCCAATTTCAAAGAAGTAGATGGTGCTTTAAAACGCTTTGATTTTGTAGTGGCAAATCCTCCATTCTCAGTCAAGAACTGGACGAGTGGTATCAATGCCATGGATGATGAATTCAACCGCTTTAGAGGCTATGGAATTCCTCCAGAGAAGAATGGGGACTATGCCTTCTTACTCCACATTATAGCCTCTTTAAAGAGTACAGGAAAGGGAGCAGTGATCCTTCCTCATGGTGTATTGTTCAGAGGAGGTGCTGAAGGAGAGATTCGTAAAAATATCCTTCAGCGTAAATGGATCAAAGGGATCATTGGCTTACCTGCCAACCTGTTTTATGGTACAGGTATTCCTGCTTGTATCATAGTCATTGATAAAGAAGATGTAGAAAGTCGTGGAGGTATTTTTATGATGGATGCCAGCAAAGGCTATATCAAGGATGGCAATAAAAACCGATTACGAGAGCAGGACATTCATAAGATTGTAGATGCCTTTACGCGTCAGTGGGAAATTGATAAATATTCTCGCATTGTACCCTACAGTGAAATCGAGAAGAACGAGTACAATCTCAATATTCCCCGATACATAGACACCCAAGAGGAAGAGGATGTCCAAGATTTAAATGCCCATCTAAATGGTGGAATACCACAGAAAGACATTGAGGCCCTTCAAGAGTATTGGGAGGTATATCCTAATTTGAGAAAGGAGTTATTTACCCCCTTACGTGAGGGGTATTCTAAGCTGAACGTAGCCAAGTCAGCTATCAAAAGCACCATTTTTGATCACTCAGATTTCACCGCATACAATGAGAAGCTAGATGTTATCTTTGAAGAGTACCGAGAGCATAATCACGCCAGACTAAATGGAATTGATCAAAACACCAAGCCTAAGGCATTTATAAAGAGCATTGCTGAGGACTTGTTGGAACGCTATTCTAACCGTCCTCTGATAGTTCGCTATGATGTCTATCAGCACCTCTTGGATTATTGGAATGAAACGATGAAGGATGATGTCTATCTCTTGGTTGAAGATGGATGGGTCGCCAAGGTGAAGCGGATCATTGAGAAGAATAAGAAGTCTGGTAAAGAAACCGATAAAGGCTGGACTTGTGATTTAATTCCCAAGCAATTGGTGATCGATAAATACCTGGTCAAAGAGCAGCAGGAATTACAAGACTTGGAAGCAAAAATTGAAGGGATTCAAGCTGAAATCACTGGGCTTGAAGAAGAGCATGCAGGGGAAGAAGGTTTGCTAAGTGAAGCATCCAATGATAAGGGAGGAATCACCAAATCAACCATTGCTGCTTTTATCAAAGAAAACAAAAGCAATCCCAACGAAAAGGAAGCGGTAAAGCTAGCCAATACCATCTTGGAGCTATTCACCAAAGAGGCTGACTTGAAGAAATCGCTCAAAACCAAAGAGTATGAATTGGATGAATTAACCTTGGCTAAATACAAAACCCTCACTGAAGCAGAAGTGAGAACCTTGGTGGTGGATGATAAGTGGCTTGCCAGCTTACAAGCTGCCATACAAACCGAGATAGATGCCATTTCCCAGCGATTGACTGGTAGAATTAAGGAACTGGCAGAACGATATGAAAACACTTTAGGTGAATTGGATAACCATACCAAAATACTGGAAGATAAAGTAAGTGCTCACCTTTCAACCATGGGATTGGTATGGAATTAATGAGGAAGCAAGGCTATAAGGAAACCGAAGTGGGTTTAATTCCCGAAGACTGGGATATTAATTATTTAGGTAAACTAGTTTTACATACAAAGGGATTTGCTTTCAAATCAACGGATTACACAGATGATGGTATTCGAATAATTAGAGTAAGTGATACGCTATTTGATAGAATTATTAATAAAACCCCTGTTTACATAAGTAATAAAAAAAAGCACGAGTTTGAAAAGTGGAGACTTTACAAAAATGACTTGATACTAAGTACTGTTGGTTCGAAGCCACCAATGTATGATTCAATGGTAGGAAATGTAGTTCGAGTAACAGAAGAGCATGTTGGAAGTTTATTAAATCAAAATGCAGTTCTGTTTCGGGCTAAAGAAGATTCGACACAAATTTTTCTATACTATGCATTAAAGAGAGAAAATTACATAAGCCATATTGAGAAAATTTATAGGGGGAATGCAAATCAGGCAAGTATTACTCTTGTTGATCTATTTGAGTATTCCATCCCTATCCCACCAACCCTCACTGAACAAAAAGCCATAGCCACGGCACTCAGTGATGTAGATGAACTGATCAGCAGTTTGGAGCAGCTTATCACCAAAAAGAAAGCCATCAAACAAGGGGCAATGCAGCAGCTGTTGACGCCGCCACATAAAGGAGGGAAGAGATTGGATGGGTTTAGTGGAGAATGGAGGAAAATTTCAATAGGGAACTTGACAAGAAACATTATTGATTACAGGGGAGTCACTCCTAGAAAGCTTGGAATGGATTGGGGTGATGGAGAAATAGTAGCCTTGTCAGCAGGAAATGTTAAAAAAGGATTTATTGACTATAGTTCTGAATGTTACTTTGGTTCAGAATCACTTTATAAAAGATGGATGCGAAATGGTGATGTAGAAAAGGATGACATTGTTTTTACTCTAGAGGCACCCTTGGGAAATATTGCATTAATTCCAGATAATAGGAAGTATATATTGAGTCAGCGAACTATTTTACTTCAGCTTGAAAAAGACAAATACGAGTCTTCTTTTATTTTCCAGGTTTTAATCTCTAACACATTTCAAAATTACATATCTAAAAGTGCAACTGGCTCAACAGCCCAAGGAATTAAAAGAACGACATTTGAAAAATTAATCATTAGTGTTCCCGAAAATATCGAAGAGCAAAAAGCTATTGCTCAAATCCTTTCCGATATGGATGCAGAAATCGAGCAATTAGAAACTAAGAAAGCAAAGTGCCAATCCATCAAACAGGGGATGATGCAGGAGTTATTGACGGGAAAAACTAGACTTGTATAGGTATGGCGTGTGAACATAAATTTTACGACTACCTCCATCTCAAAGCTTTATACTTTGAGCCAAAAACGCTAATCATTGGTACGTTCAATCCAGAGTGGCCTATTGATAATCATGCGGAATGGTTCTATGGAAGAACAGGTAATAACTATTTCTGGGACGTATTGCCAAGAATGTTCAATACTGAAGGTCTTAGGCATGCTGGACCAGTAGAATGGAAAAATTTCTGTCATCAGCAAAAGGTGGTCATTACTGACTTGATAGCTTCAATTGAAGATGCCGATGAACACAATCCACATCACCTTGAGGTAATTGGTGAATTTATGGATGCCGAATTTGCAAACGTCTTTAATGAATTTGAAAGGACAGGCATTATAGGCCTATTGCAACAGCACCCTACAATAAGCGCTGTCTATTTTACCAGACAGGAAGGAGTTGAATTATTTGATGTTGAAATCAATGAGGTAATAGCATACTGTCATCAAAATGACATCTACTTTTCGCATCTCCTCACCCCCTCTAAAAATGCACGCTTTCAAATGAGAGGTTGGGAACCACAAGATCCAAACATGGCTAGAACCCTACCTAACTTTATCTATGAGAAGTGGTGTGACAATTGGAATCAAAATATAAATCAATGAAAAGTAGGATGCTAAAATTGCAAAAGGTTAAGCAAGGCTGAAATGAGAGAAAACATACTTTTTTACACTGATATCTTAAAAGATTTGGCACCTCTGATAATCTCATTGATTGCTATTTGGTTGACAAGTCGATATCAAAAGCACACTCAAAAATTAGCTGATGACAGAATGATGAAGGACCTGTTTACAGAGTTTAATCAGCGCTATGATTTAATCAACAACAAACTGGATATAATCTCCAAATTGAGTATTGAGGAATGGAATGGTTTAAAAGCTAAGGATAGAGAAAAAAAGGAAGGTGTAGTGATAGACTTTTTCAATATCTGTGCTGAGGAGTATTATTGGCACAAAGAAGGGAGAATTAATGGCAATATCTGGGTAAGTTGGAACAAAGGTATGAACGATATATTTAATAAAAGCAAGGTAATCCAGGGTCTTTGGGCTGAGGAGTGTGAAAATGAGGGATACAAGTCCTATTACATTTCACATAAAAATGAAATTTTTAGAAAAGCATAGTCTCTTACAGGAATTAGCATTTGAATAAATTGGAAGTTTAGTAGGATAAGATTTGATCATTAAATTGTTTTAAAATGAGAACAAGCATAGGGAAATCAGAACGAACAACTCAGGATCGAGTGATTGATTTATTCCAAACCAAATTAAGCTATACCTATCTGGGGGATTGGGAAGATGAAGTTCGTACGCATCCTATAGAAGAAGATATTCTTAGGTCCTACTTGCTGGGAAATGGCTATTCTAACATACAGGCTCAAAAGGCAATTGATAGTTTGGTAAAAGCTGCCACCAACCTTTCCAAAGGGTTATATGAAGCCAACAAAGAGGTCTATCATTTACTTCGCTATGGTGTTACTGTAAGAGAGGAATTAGGACAGCCCAAAGAAACGGTGTGGCTCATAGACTGGAAAAATCCAGAGAGTAATCAATTTGGAGTAGCCGAAGAGGTGACTGTCCATGGAAGATATAGTAAGCGACCAGACCTGGTTATTTACGTTAATGGAATAGCACTTGGAGTTCTAGAATTAAAAAGAAGTAAAGTTGGTGTGGAGCAAGGGATTCGTCAGAATCTGGATAATCAGAAGGATGAATTTATCCCCAAGTTTTATACCACCATGCAATTTTTATTAGCAGGGAATGATACCCAAGGAATGCGCTATGGGACTATTGAAACCCCAGAGAAATATTATTTGAGTTGGAAAGAGGAGTGCGGGACTGAATTTGATTACATCCTCGATAAGCATCTTTATTTACTCTGTGAGAAGAGCAGGCTCTTAGAGCTTATTCATGATTTTGTGGTCTTTGATAAAGGTGTCAAGAAATTATGCCGACCAAACCAGTTTTTTGGGATTAAAGCAGCCCAAACCAACGTCAAAACCAAACAAGGGGGTATTCTTTGGCATACCCAAGGTTCTGGTAAATCTTTAACCATGGTTTGGTTAGCAAAATGGATACGAGAGAATGTAAGAGATAGCCGAATTCTCATCATTACAGACCGTGAAGAACTGGATGACCAGATAGATAAGCTATTTACAGGCATTGATGAAAAAATCTACAGAACCAAAAGTGGTAGAGATTTAATCAGCGTATTAAATCACAAGACCGAAATGCTGGTTTGCAGTCTTGTGCACAAATTTGGCCGAAATGCTGAAGATGGGGACTTTGATTCATTTATTGAGGAGGTGAAGGCTAATTTAGGAACTGATTTTAGAGCTAAGGGAGATATCTATGTGTTTGTAGATGAATGCCATCGAACTCAATCTGGGAAGTTGCATGATGCCATGAAAATGATTCTTCCAGAGGCATTATTTATTGGATTTACCGGGACACCATTGCTTAAAAAAGACAAGCAAAAGTCTATTGAAATATTTGGACCATACATCGGAACACCCTACAAGTTTGATGAGGCTGTTGCAGATGGAGTAGTGCTGGACTTATTGTATGAAGCTAGAGATGTGGAGCAATTTGTCACTGACCAAAATAAGATTGACGAGTGGTTTGATGCTAAAACAGCAGGTCTTACAGATGTTGCTAAAGTAGAATTGAAGAAGCGTTGGGGTACGATGCAAAAGGTACTTGGTTCTAGGTCTAGATTGGATAAGATCGTATCTGATATCATTTTTGACTTTGAAACAAAGCCAAGGTTAAAAACTGGTGAAGGTAATGCGATGCTTGTTTCAAGCTCGGTGCATCAGG
Source organism: Algoriphagus faecimaris (assembly GCF_900101705.1). Lineage (GTDB taxonomy): Bacteria > Bacteroidota > Bacteroidia > Cytophagales > Cyclobacteriaceae > Algoriphagus > Algoriphagus faecimaris. The sequence continues at coordinate 18,659 of NZ_FNAC01000016.1, forward strand.
CATGTAAATACTACGAGCTTTTCCAGAGTAATAATTTCAAGCAGTGTGCAATAATCACTTCCTATCAGCCTCACCATGGAGATATTAAAGGGGAAGAAACAGGAGAGGGTTTGACAGATAAACTGATGAAGTATGAGGTTTACACCAAAATGTTGAAAGGGAAATCTACGGAAGATTTTGAAGCTGAGGTAAAGGCTAAGTTTATCAAAGAACCAAGCAAAATGAAGCTTTTGATCGTGGTGGACAAGCTACTGACAGGGTTTGATGCACCTTCAGCCACTTATCTCTACATCGATAAAAGCATGCAAGACCATGGTCTTTTTCAAGCAATTTGCCGTGTGAATCGAATTGACACAGAGAGTAAAGAATATGGCTACATCATAGATTACAAGGACTTGTTCCAGAGTTTGCAGAAGTCCATCACTGATTATACTTCACAAGCATTTGACAACTATGATGAGGAAGATGTAAAAGGATTATTAAAGGATCGGCATACAGAAAGCAAAGATCGATTAGAGACAGCATTAGAAGCTTTGAATGCAATGTGCGAGCCAGTGCACCCTAAAGATGAACCAAGCTTTATCAAATATTTCTGTGGTAACACAGAAAATCCAAACGAAATAAAAGAAACTGAAGAAAAAAGAATTGGACTCTACAAGGCCGTAGTAAAGTTGATAAGGGCCTATGCCAATGTGGCAAATGAAATGCACAAACTTGGTTATTCAGATGCTGAAGCAGCAAAAATAAAGGAGCAGGTAAAATATTACTCAGACCTACGAGAAACCATCAAACAGGCTAGCGGAGACTACCTAGATTTCAAACGGTTTGAACCTGGAATGAGGCAATTAATGGATATGTATCTAGATGCCAATGCCAGCAAAAAGATTTCAGATTTTGAGAATAAGTCACTGGTAGATTTGATTGTAAATCTGGGTGATGAATTAAGAGGCACCCCAGAGAATCAAAAGCAAAGCAGACAGACAGCTATAGCTGAGACCATCGAAAATAATGTCAGGAAAGTGATTAATGAGGAGGCTCAGACAAATCCAAAATACTACGAGAAAATGTCTGCTCTTCTGAATGATCTTATCCACCAGAGAAATCAAGCGGCAATAGCTTATCAGGAATACCTAGAGAAAATAAAGGAGCTAGCCAAAAATGTTTCTAATCCTGCTGGTAATACCTCATATCCTGCTGAAATAAACACGAAAGCTAAGCAAGCACTCTATGATAATTTGGATAGTGATATTTCACTATCCATGGTACTGGATCATGCAATTCGTTACAACAAATTGGACGGATGGCGTGATGGTGGAATCAAAGAGAAGAAATTGCGTATCGAAGTAAATAAGATCATTAATGACCCAGAGAAAACTATGGAATTAATGAATATAATTAAGGCACAGAGTGAATATTAGTCCTGAAATAGTACAGATCGCCAACATTCAGATTGAAGTGGTAAGGAAGGATATCAAGAATATGCATTTGGCAGTATATCCACCACATGGTAGAGTACGCTTGGCAGTACCTCAAAAGACGAATGAGGAAGTTTTAAGGCTGTTTGCCATTAGTAAGCTGGGCTGGATAAAAAAGAATGTTAAGAACTTTCAAGAGCAGGCAAGAGAAACCAAACGTGATTATGTATCTGGTGAAAGCCATTACTTTCAAGGCAGGAGGTATATTCTGGAAGTGAAAGAACAGGAAGGATATAGTAAGGTAGAGCTGACAGGGGCAAAAAGAATTGTACTCAAGGTTAAAAAGAATTCCACTGTTGATGATAAAGCTAAAATCATCAAAGAGTGGTATCGGAAGGAATTGAAACATCAAATTCCACCATTACTTGAAAAATGGGAAAAAGTGATTGGAGTTAAAGTAGACGATTGGGGTGTGAAGCAAATGAAAACAAAATGGGGTGCTTGTAATACAGAGGCTAAAAGAATCTGGCTGAACCTAGAGTTGGCCAAGAAACCGCCAATTTGTTTAGAATACATTCTAGTACATGAATTAGTCCATCTCCACGAAAGAAGTCACAATGATAGATTTATAGCCTTAATGAATGAATTTATGCCAAAGTGGAGGCTTTACCGCGATGAATTAAACAATCTTCCAATCGTGCATAATGATTGGGGGTATTGACTTGATAACCCTAGAATGATCCAAGATGATGGCAAATCTCATCTACAAAGAAAGTAAAGAATATCAGCTACCTCCAAGTGGAGAATTGGGGATGGCTGCTGAGGAGTGATTAAAATATAGTTAAACAGTTATTTTTAAGAAATACTTATGGGTTCATATTCTGAATTATTTATTTGTAATTATCCTATTTTCACTTTAAAAAATAATTATTACCATGATATTGTTGATTTAATCTTTTTAGAATCTGACTATACCGAATATGAAGCTACAGTTTCTGATGAGGATAATCCAGAAGAGGAGGAAATTGTAAGATTTAAATCGTTTATTTCTACTGCCGAAGTATGCAAGGAAAGGTTGGAAATATTTGGTGCGTCTTATGAAAAAGCAAAACTTGATTTTGAAGAGTCGTTAAAAATTTTGAGGGAAGATGGTATTTATGATTTTGTCATCTATGAAAGTATCACTTTTGATTTCTATTTAGATACAATAAAGAGAATTATAGAGTCAAAAAAATCTGGAAGAAAAAAGGATGTATATGGGGGGTTTGAGGATTATTTGTATAAATCTGAATTGTATATAGATGGACAGTCAATAAGTTTGGGTTTATGGTCAATTCTCTCAGTTATTGATTCAAAAAGTATAATTGAGTATAACTTAACAGACATTATTGAAGGAGGGTGGGTTCAAGCCCCTCAGTCCTTAATTAACACGAAAAAAATTATTCTTTTAACTGAAGGTAAAACAGACACTGAGTTCTTAAAAATTTGCTTTAATTATTTTTTTAAGCATCTTGAAGGTTATTATCACTTCATGGACTTCGAAAACTCAAAATATGAAGCCAATGCATCTAGACTTATCCATACAATTAAATCATTTGTAGGATCAGGAATTAATAATTTTATACTTGCGGTTTTTGACAATGATTCCGCAGCATCAAAAGAAATTGAAAATCTTAAAAAAGTCAATTTACCAAATAATATAAAGGTATTACAATATCCAGAAATTGAATGGGCTAAAAACTATCCCACTTTAGGCCCCACAGGGATTCAGGTAATGAATATAAATGGGCTAGCTGGAAGCATCGAAATGTATCTGGGGAAAGATTGTTTGATGGAAAATGGAGAATTTATTCCTATACAATGGACAGGGTATATGGAATCAATCAATAAATACCAAGGTGTAGTTCTAAAAAAAGATCAAATTCAAAGATCCTTTAGAGAAAAAGTAAAGTTTTTCGACGAAAATAATTATGATTTAAAGCAATGGGAGGACCTCATTTCCATTATAACTCTTATAAAAAATTCTTGGAAATGATTGATTTCGATTCTTATTTCAATTTGAGGTGTTTATGGAATTTTAAAATATTTAGTAATTTACTATGAGCGTTATAAAAATTGAATTAACTCAAGGTCAGACACTTTCAGATTACAAGGATGATCACTTTGACTTTAAAAAGAACGGACTTCCCACGGGAATAATTGATAAGAAATACACTGGAATTGGAGCTACCCATTGTGAGATCGTTTCGAAACGGAATAGCATTATAGTTTCCCCTACTAGATCATTGGCTAGGTCCAAGTATGAAGAATGGGTTAAAAAAGAGAAGGAAAAGGGGATTTCATGTTTTTACCTAGGTGGAGGGTTTGGGAAGATCAAGGACGAGGAAATAACCAAATTTAATTCGGGAAATGGATTTAAGAAAGTATTCTCAGTAGCTGACAGCTTTCCTAAAATAGTCAAAGCCTTAGGAGACTCGGTTTATAAAGACTATGCAATAATTATTGATGAAATAGACTCATTCCAGCAGGACACCTCCTATAGAACTTCCTTAGAATCAGTTGTAGATTATTTCTGGAATTTCAGCAACAAGACAGTAGTAACAGCAACCTTGATTGAATTTTCAGATCCTAGATTTAAACCAAAAAAGGATTTTCCACTTTTTGAAGTTCATTTAGATGATTATGTCAAAAAGCCTTTGAATGTTTTTCTGGTAGAAAACCAAGTATTGGCTACAGCCAATTATATCAATCAGCTTTATATTCAGGATAACAATAAAAAAATATTTATTGCTTTAAACTCAGTTTCTCACATCAATCGTGTAATTAAAACCCTTTTAGAGGATGAGAGATATCAATTAGAAGATTTTGGAGTCCTTTGCTCTGTTTCCTCTAGAGAAAAACTGATGAAAGGTTTGTCCTGGGAAAAGATTGAAAATGGTAAACTTTCAAAACAGATTACATTTGCAACCTCAGCTTATTTTGTGGGAGTAGATATCAAAGAGCAAGTTCATCTTATTGTGTGTAATGCTGATGATATGAGGTATTCAATTTTATTTCCCGAGAAGATTCTTCAAATAATTGGAAGAATTCGGGTTAAGCCTCATTCTCTTAGTTTGATTTCATTCAGAAAGCTCGCTAATCCATGGATAAAAAGTCAATTTCCGTTTATAAATAAAAAACAGTTTTTAGAGAAATTTGGTGATATCAAGAATGATTTAGAAATTCAAGCTAGAGCACTAGCTGGATTAAAGAATAAAAACTTAAAAGAGTCCATAGTTAATGGGTTGCTTGAGACGGAAGTTGAAGGGATTAAGGGGCTATTAAGATTAGATTCAGCGAGTCAAGTTGTTGTATCTGATTTTTCAGTTGATTACTTGCTATATGACTCCAAGCGTGCAAGAGAATACGAAAATGGCATTAAATCGCTATTGGATTATTTATCTCAATACTTCGAGATTAAAAAAGGAGAAATATTTACCTCACAGTTCGAAGAGCTTAGTAAACTTAATGCAAAAGATCAAGTTGAAGCATTTTTAAGTAGTTATGATTCAAGAATTCTTAGAACCTCTGGGTTTTTTGACGGTGCAAATTATTCACTTTTGGCCCTTTATGAAGCAGAGGCTAATTTAAAGGATAGAGCAACTGCTAGCTTACTTTTACAAAGTATTTATTTTTCATATTTAGATGGAAATGACTGGAAGAATTCCTTAAGAGAATATAATGAAAAGGCTATACAGATTATTAAGTTTGGGAGAATTTTATTGTTTTATAAATTAAGAAATTCTAAATTCTTTGATGAGAAAATAAAGTCTCTATTTAAAATTGGTGATTCAATAGAAGTTTCAGCATTTAAAGACAAGTTTAATCAATTATTTATAAACAAAAGAAAGAATTCTGAGGATCACATAAATGATTTTATAAATCAAGATTTGATTATATCAAATCAATTATTCCCTGAATTTTTAAATCATATCTTTGAAGTTGAATTAATTAGAGTTACAAGGAAGAAAAAAACTAAGTATAAAATTATTTCTTTTGATTCTCCCAAGTTTAAGACGAAAGTATCAAGAAATAGCTTTAGAGATAAACTAGATGAGAAGCTAGGTGTAGATGATAAAAAAGTATTACTTTCAGTTTCAGATAAATTATTGAAGTCTTTGGTTTCTTAATTTTAGGTGGACGCGAGTCATTTTTTTTCCTATATAGAAATCCTCTCTTGTCCACCTTTCCAAATATTTTTTTTATATAAAAAATTTTGAACTTCTGATTCAGAATTTACCAAAACAACATTGGATCACTACCCCCCATAAGTCTTGAATTGGGTCATACCCCGCCATCTATTGTTTGAGTTTTTCAAATTTTTGGATTTATATATTCAAACGTGGAGGTGGCTAAATACCTGGTTTAGAGCAGTCCGAGTGGGCTGCTTTTTGTGTTTCACATAACTATATTATAACACTTATGGAAAACTTAGTATTCCGTAGGGCTGCTCGAAGGCAGGCCAAAATTAAAGTGGGATTACAAGGTCCAAGTGGATCAGGTAAGACTACCAGTGCGCTACTCCTTGCCTATGGATTGGTAGGAGATTGGTCCAAGATTGCAGTGATAGACAGTGAAAATGGTTCAGCTGATCTTTATTCACATCTTGGAGAATACAATGTACTTGGAATTACTGCTCCCTATACTCCAGAGAAGTACATGGAAGCAATCAAAATGTGTCATGCTCAGGGTATGGAAGCTATTATTCTGGACTCTATTTCTCATGAATGGGAGGGTGACGGTGGAATCCTAGATATCCATGGAAATATGGCTGGGAACAGTTTCTCCAATTGGGCTAAAATTACTCCAAGACACAATGCATTCGTTAATGCAATTCTTTATACACCTGTTCACGTGATTGCTACGATCAGGTCAAAGCAAGATTACGTGATGATGGAGAAGAATGGCAAATCTGTACCTGAAAAGGTAGGGTTAAAAGGAGTCACCAGAGATGGGATGGACTATGAGTTCACTGTGGTATTTGACATCAATATCAGACACCATGCAAGAGCATCTAAGGATAGAACTGGTTTATTTTCCTCTCAGCATGAATTTATAATCACTCAAGAAACAGGTCTAAAGATCAAAGAGTGGTGTGAGTCAGCTGATACCAAATTACCTGAGGAAAAAATGGATTTATTGCAAGCTATCAATTCCTGCAAAAACCTACAGGAGCTGTATGAGCTGTATGAGCAATCTGGTAAGGTCACTGAGGATCAGCTTCAAACCTTTTCTATGAAAAAGCAGGAATTATTGAAACCAAAACCCTTTGAAACCAATGGAAAATACACTAGTGAGGCCTCAAAACCTCAACTCTGAAGAAGTTGGCAAGGGGAATGTATTCCTACAAGCCAATACCATAGAAATGGATCTAAATGAAATTAGGGATAAACACATCATTCCTGTGTTTCTGAAAGACAATGAACCTGCTATTTCTCAAGTGGAATTTGTGGAGGCTGTGACTGAAGCTGCCAAAGATGCTTATTCTATTAGAGATCTTTCAGCACCCTCAGTTAGGGTCTCTCATGCAGTAAAAGGGAGGGTTTATGAAGCTAGACACAAAAAAGCTAGTGAATTATTTCCGAATGAAAAGACCATCTACTATGAAAGAATGGCCTTTATGGTGACCATTCCTACTATCATGCAGGATGTTAATGGGCAGTTACTAGAGCTAACCGTTGGAGGTGTGAAGGCCTACAATCTGGACAATATGAATACTAACAAAGGAAGTTATGAGCACTTCAAAATCTTTGTGGGGTTCAAAAATACGGTCTGTACCAACCTTTGCATTTCTACAGATGGGTCAAAGTTAGATCTGAAAGTGAAGTCCTTGCAGGAGTTGTATGCCAAGTCCTATGAATTATTCACTGGCTATGATGCAGTAGATCAAATCTCCAGAATGGAGCAACTCCCAGAAATGGATTTATCTGAATCACAGTTTGCCAAGTTGATTGGAAGAGCTAGAATGTATCAGTATCTACCCAAGGAAGAGAAGCTTCATATTCCAGAGCTACTGATTAATGATACTCAAATTTCCAGAGTAGCAGAATCCTACTACAGTGATGAGAATTTCTCTAGGTATGAATCTGGTAGAATTGACCTGTGGAGGTTATACAATCTGATGACAGGTGCAGTGAAATCATCTTACATTGACAAATTTCTTGAAAGAGAAGTCAATGCTTATGATTTTACATTGCAGATACAGAATGCTTTAGAGAATAAATCTGATGGATTCTGGTACTTGAATTAATCTAAGACCTACCTCAATCGGGGTAGGTTTTTTCTTTTATATAAAAAATTGAATATGAACGAATCTATCTCAGAAATCAATATTTCATATAGACCTAATCACAAAAATAAAAGTTTAGGGTCTATCAGAAGCTCTTCAGATGCCTACAGGGTATTGAAAGAGCTATACAATCAAGACCTGATCTGTGCAAGAGAAGAATTCATCATTCTGTATCTCAATAATGGAGGTAGGATTTTGGGTTATTTTAGAGCATTTACAGGAGGTATATCAAGTGTTACCTGTGACATGAAGATAATCCTTGGTGTGGGGTTAAAAAGCCTTGCTACCAGCGTTATTTTAAGTCATAATCATCCTTCAGGGAATTTGAAACCATCTTCTAGTGATTTAAATCTTACCAAGAGAGTAGCAAAAGGATGCAAGGTGATGGACATTCATCTATTTGATCATTTGATTCTTTCAGATGAAGGGTATTTCAGCTTTGCAGATGAAGGATTAATCTAATTTTAAAAACTATAAATTGAATCAAAATGAAAAATCTATTATTCTCAATTCTTGGGCTCTTGCTTAGCCTGAGTAATTCCTACAGTCAAGCTTCATTTCAAAATCAGGACATTTCTATTCAATGGGAGTGCAATCCTAAAATGAGTCAAAGGCAAGGAAGTAACGTGTATTATACATGTAATTACCAAAAAGCTGGGCAGGTCTATATTTTCAGTATTTCTGTAATTGATCTCTCCAAGGATCTTACTCAATTCTCAAGTACTCGTGAAACTTATATTTCTAGTTTCTTGGCAAATATTAAGGAAGGAGTTTTGAGCAGTGGAGGTAGATTAATTTCTACTGGAAAGATCCTTTCTCAAAATTCAGTTCAATATGTCAGCACAGCTAGGGTTGATTCAGAACTGACTATGAAGGAATGCACTGCTGCATTTATTTTGGGAAAGAATGCTTATCTGATAAATCTGAGTGGAAACGTGGTGAACCCAAAAGTTGAATCAGAATTCCTTAACTTAGTAAAAAGTATCAAATCAAATTAATGTTTAACCAGGTTGTACCACTGAATATCCACTGGAAAAACATCATCAAAAAATAAAGCCCTGTAAATTAAGTCTTTACAGGGCCTATTTAATCTAAAACGTGGAGCTGGCGAGATTCGAACTCGCGTCCAGATAAGGAAACACCGTACCGTCTACATGCTTAGTCACCTGTTGGTTTTTCGACTAGATTATGCTGGATGACACACCTGAACCTAGCTTATCGATTGATCTTAGAACGGCTTAATCGCATCACCGCTCGCAGTCTGACCTGATCGACACCTCGGATCCACCCGGATCAGACCACAGGTGGTGAGATGTGGCCGGGGAATCCGCCACGGCGGACTCAACCCTTTAAGCTTTCTATCCCGTAAAGGTTAGATTAGGCAGCCATGGCGTAAGAATTTTCGCCATTTATGGTTCGTATGAATCTTTCAAGGCCGTACATACTCCAGCCTGCATGCGAGCCCGATCTTTACACTTACTGTCAAAACCGGTCAGCCCCATTTCATTACGGATGACAAAAGTAATTCAATTTTGGTTCCCAAAAAGAAATTTCTCATTCCACTGCCTGCTATTGAGCTGAGAAGATGATTGAGGGAGATTTTTTTAATCTGTAAAAATTATAATCTCCTTTCGCCAAAGCAAATGGCAACCTTTGCTCATCCCAAAATAATCCCTCTAATTCTTAAGGGCTTTTGGAAATTCTTTTGGATTGTGTCTTTTTCAAGGGCTCCAAATAAACAGATTTTTATATCTTGCAGCGATGGAAAATTTCGTTGTTTCGGCAAGAAAATATAGACCGGCTAACTTCAAAAGTGTGGTGGGGCAGCAGCATATTACTACTACGCTGCAGAATGCCATTAAAAACAACCATTTGGCTCAGGCCTTTCTGTTTTGTGGTCCTAGAGGAGTAGGCAAAACCACCTGCGCCAGAATTTTGGCCAAAACCATCAACTGTGAAAACAGAGGAAGTGATCAGGAAGCCTGTGGCACCTGTGAGTCTTGTGTCTCTTTTGCCAATAACTCTTCCTTCAATATTTACGAGCTAGATGCTGCTTCAAACAACTCGGTAGATGATATCCGAAACCTGGTGGATCAGGTGAGGTATGCTCCTCAAAAAGGTCAGTACAAGGTTTATATCATTGATGAGGTGCACATGCTCTCGAATCAAGCCTTCAATGCTTTTTTGAAAACGCTTGAGGAGCCTCCAAAGTATGCCATTTTTATTTTGGCCACCACGGAAAAGCATAAAATTATACCCACTATTCTTTCTCGATGTCAGATCTTTGATTTCAATCGAATTCAAATCAAGCACATTGCAGAGCATTTGAAGTACATCGCAGATAAGGAAAACGTGGAATATGAGGAGGAGGCCTTGCGATTGATCGCCACCAAAGCAGATGGAGCGCTTCGGGATGCCCTTTCTATTTTTGACCTGATTGTCACCTACTCAGCAGGAAAGAAAGTCACTTATCATGAGACGATTTCTAATCTTCATATACTCGATTACGATTATTATTTCAAAGTCGTTGATGCCCTAGTGGCTGGAGATATTTCTCAGACACTATTGATTTTTGATGAGATATTGAAAAAAGGCTTTGATGGACACAATTTCATTGTCGGTCTGACAGAGCATTTTCGAGATTTATTGGTGTCACAAGATGTGGTTACTTTGGACCTGATCGAAGTTTCAGATTCCGTGAAGGAGCGCTACCTTCAGCAAACCCAATCAGCGAGTCAGTCCTTTTTGCTTTCTGCACTGAATATCGCCAATCAATGCGACATCCACTACAAATCTAGTAAAAACCAAAGGCTACACGTGGAATTGGCGCTGATGAAAATGGCAAAGTTGCCTGAAGCTCTCAGCCTGGCCGCTCTTGTAGTAGAGGACTCAAAAAAAAAAGCCTAGCAGCTGAACTTAAAGAAGAAGCTGCTTCTATAGCTACCCCCGCAGTAGCAAAGCTAGGAGTAAAAACCACTCCTATTCAGAAAACTATTTCCATTCCTACAAGTCTTTCTCATACTAAAAAGATCGTCAGAGAACAGGTACAAGAGGCTGTACCCGAAAAGGTGGAGGAAGAAAAGAAACCAATTGAGTTTGTCTCTACGACCGAAAATCAAAAAAGTATCACTCAAGAGCTTCTAGAGCAAGTACTACCTTTCATTAAGGAGCAATTCAAATCAGAAGGTAAAAACCTTGAACTGGCCATTTTGAATCAAGCCCTGCAGGTTCAGGAAAATGAGCTTGTAGTAGAAGTGATGGGACATGTACAGGAAGAAATCGCTCAGAAAATGAAGCCTGAATTGATTCGTTTGATACGCGAACGGGCAGGGGTGGGGCAGTTCACTTTTTCAATAGTAACTAAAGAAGAAATCGCCACACAGTCTTCTAAACTTTATACAGATTCTGATAAGTTTAGATTTTTGACCGAAAAGCATCCTGCACTGAAGGAGTTTTCAAAAAGGTTTGGATTGGAGACAGATTACTAAAAATCCAAAGAAATCCCAAAGTTTATTAGATTCTGAAGCTGTACGGCCTGTTTGGAAGAGCCGTCTTCTTGGCGTATAAACACCTCCTCATCATAGATGAGCACGGTTTCGATTCGGGTTGAGATGTATTTATTGACCTTCATTCGGACGATGGAGTTGAAATTGACGACCATATTTCCGAAGCTTTCATAATTGGAAAAGAGGTTAATGTCAGCCTTCCAGGTGATATTTTCCATCAATTGAAAATCAGAGACGGACGCTGCAAATGATACTCCTGCCTCAGCCCTTACATTTTCTCCCGGTGTCACCCCAAAGGCTCCTGCATTGCTCAGGGAGTCGTTCATCACGATGGTGAATCGGCCGGTAAATGGAGATACAATCATCGAAAGCTTACCTTTCTTCTCATAGGTTTTTCGGTAATTCAGACCGGTGGAGGATTGGATATAGCCTGGAGAGAGAAGGTCTGAGATTTTGGTCCTTACATCATTTTCACTTCCTGCGGGTCTGCTGTACTTGTACCCTTCAAGGAGTTGGGCTCTTGCATCGATCTGAGTCGACAGGTAGAGCATTTCTGAAATTTCTCGGCCGTAATTACTAACAAAGTTAAAATTGTCATTGGTCTTTCTGGTTTTAAAATCTCGGTCTGATTGCCTGTTAAAACCTAAGTTTATATTCACCTGAGTATCCCACACTTTTTTGTCTTTCTTATAATTGGCGAAAAGGGAAACCCCTGTATTAAGGGCAAAAGAGCTCGCTCCCCCTGCAGCCCAATTGGTCAGTGTTACTTGCTGAATATTTAAGTTGTAATTTCCTCCGGTCTTCCAAAAAATTTCCTTTATAGGTTCATCTATCAGTAATGAGTCGCCTAGCATCAGAAGGGTATCTCCTGCTATGAGTACTGTGTCAGGGATGATCTGTCTATCTTGGGCTACTGACTCGAGAGTCAGGCAAAAGTATAACAGCCCTACCATAAGTAGAAAATGACGCATAGAAAATAGGAGTGAAATCAGGGTTTGAAGATAGTTAATTTCTGACCAACGCTGATGATATTTTGACTTCCGATTTGGTTCCAGTTTTTGATTTGATCTACGGTAACACCGTATTTTTTACTGATCGCATAGAGCGTTTCTCCTGGAGAAACAGTATGGGATAGCTGACTGGACTGCGCTGAAGGTGTTGCGCTTTTGGGAGTAGAGACTTCCTTTGCAGGAGTAGGTGAAGAAGCTTCAGGCTTGGCTTGGGCTACTCTTTGGGTTTGATTTATTTTTACAATCGGAATATCCTCTCCACGCTTTCTATGGTCTTGAAGATTGAGTACCATTCCCGCTTTCAAATCCCTGTCCTTTCGGATTCTGTTTTTTGCTTTCAGAGAAGAGAGTTTGATGCCGTATTTTTGGGAGATGCTCCAGAGTGTTTCTCCAGCCTGGACTACGTGGGTTTCTACTGCCGCTTTTGGTTTCTTTTTCTGTGTATAATAGTATTTACCGGCTTCGATGGATTCGTCTGAGTCAAGGTCATTTAGTCTTCTGAGTTTTCGCTCCTTGATACCTACTTGATCTGCAAATTGCTCCACAGAAGTGGTTTTGGCAGCCTGAACTCCATCAAGATTATTGATAGTGATTTGATTAGGTTGAGTAGCCCGCTGTGTATTACCCTCGATTTTCGGGAAAGCATCCATGGGACCTGCTGCTAGGGTAGTAGTAGCTTTTTCTGGGCTTGGTTTAGGTTCTGGCTGCGATTTTATGACTGCCGGCTGATAATCTGGAGAGACTTCTTCAATGTAAAACAAGGAGAAATTCCCTGCCGGAATCCGACCATTCGAAGTCCACTTATTCATTTCTTTTAAGTGATCTTCACTGACTTGGTATCTCTTTGCTAAAGTGGATAGATTAGTAGGTCCCTGGACCTTTACTTCCACTAGTCGCTGCCTCGAGGATGTCAATATTGCCAGCTGGTTTTCGAAGGCTATTTTATGCGCCAAAAACTTCTTGAAATACCAATGACTATTTCGGTCAATATCCATTACTTTTTGGCCATTGTAGCGGTTGCCAAAATAGGATTTTGCTCCGCCCAATCCCATTTGATAGGAGACCAAGGCACAGACCCAGTTGTCAAATGAATTATTGTGTTTTTTTAGGTATAACCCAGCTCCACGGCTCGAGGTGACGATATTTTTCCGCTCGTCTATCTGGTTGTCTACGCGGAGAAATACCTCCTCTGCAGTACCTTGTTTGAATTGCCAAAAACCGACTGCATTTGAGGTAGAAACCGCATCAGCGATGAGTCCACTTTCTTGGATGACCAAGTATTTTAAGTCCAAGGGTACACCCACCGCTTTGAGCTCGCGCTCCACATAGGGCATAAATAAATTGACACGGTCTAGTTTTACTTTGAAATAGGAGGGATTGCGATAGAGCGCGTCGACATCCAGTTGAATTTCCCTTCTTGCTTGCGGATTTATTCGGATGATCATATCCGCAAATTCGAGCTCAGCAGGTACTTGAGGGGTTTGCGCCTGAGTCAAAAGGGGTAGTATAAAAAGAAGGCTAAAAGTGAGTTTTAGTATTTTTTTTTTTCTCATCGTTATTCGTGGACTCATGTAAGCTTTTTCACGCAAAAATGATTCCTAAAATTACCTGTCCTAATACTTCCTGATCATCATGAGTCCATCTCGGATAGGAAGTAGGCAGTTTTCAACTCGTTTATCATCAGCGACCATCTGGTTAAATTCCAAAATTGCCTTGGTATCCTTATCCGTTTTTTGGCCTTCTTGCTGTATTACTTTGCCTGACCAGAGTACATTGTCCGCGAGAATTATGCCTCCTGAAGGCACTCGGTCTATGATCAATTGGTAATACTGAGCATTATTTTTTTTGTCTGCATCGATAAATACAAAATCAAAAGAACCCTCGAGCTGGGGGATGAGGTCTAGAGCATTTCCCAGTCGATAGTCGATTTGATTAGCATAGCCACTTTCACTAAAAAATCCCCGGACCATGTGTTCCAGCTCGTCATTTTTATCAAGTGTGATCAATTTGCCGGTACTGCTCAGTCCTCTAGCCATGCAAATAGCTGAATATCCTGTGTAGGTGCCGATTTCAAGTATGGTCTGTGGCCGGTGCATTTTCACCAAAACCTGTAAAAACTTACCTTGCAAGTGTCCAGAAAGCATTCTTGGCATGAGGACTTTTGCCTGAGTTTCACGTACTACTTTTTTCAAAAGAGCATCTTCTTCAGTGCTGTGATTTTCGCAATAGGAAAGTAATTCGGGGGCGATAAATTCCATGATTAATTGGGTAAATAAGTGAGGTAGCTCAATTGCTCCGGCTCAAAAATTTCGCCTGCAATCTCTAGCAGTTCCTCTGCATTGGTCGTTCTGATTTGTTCGAAAATTAGCTCAAGTGGATCGATTTTGCCATGATCGATAAGGCTTTTGCCATAGACAAGCATCAATGCAGCATACATCTCCTCAGCCATGGCCATTTGACCGATCGCTTGCTCTTTGGCCATGTGAAGCTGCATGCTGCCCAATTTTTTATTTCTTAATTTTTTCAACTCTCGCATGACGATTTGTTCGGATTTCCGAAGGGATTTTTCTTCTGTGCCAAAAAATATTCCGAAAAAACCCGTATCAGAAAAAGGCTGATAGGTGGATTCTATGCTGTAAACATAGCCGTATTTTTCCCGTAATGCCAAATTGAGACGGCTGTTCATGGACGGTCCGCCAAGAATATTGTTTAAGAGAAAAAGTTTATACCTATTGGGGTGAAATTGGGAGTAGGCGGGCCTTCCGATTCCGACTAGGGCTTGAGATATTTCACGGTTGGTTGTTTTTGATTGGGGTTGAAAATGTTTGAAAGGGCTTCTTGTGTAAAGTGTTCGTTTGGAAGGGATTTGATTCAAAGGACCTTCTATGGCTCGTAGTGCCTTAGCAAATGAAATATTTCCTACGATAGAAAATACAATTTGACTGGTATCTAGACGGCTGGAAATGAAATCAAAGAAATCTTGCTGTGAAAAATTTCTGACTGTGTTTTCGTTTCCAAGAATATTTCTACCCAAGGCATGATTATCAAAAACCAACTCATCTAATTCATCCTGTATCGAGTCATCAGGAGAGTCTCTATACATCGCCATTTCCTCCAAGATTACTTGCCGTTCTTTTTCAATCTCTTTAAGAGGAAAGGTTGAGTTGAAGGTGATATCAAAGAGCAAATCGGCCGCCTTGGGGTAATGCTCCTTCAAGACGGAGGCATAAAAACAGATTTTTTCTTTGGTCGTATAGGCATTTAATTCTCCACCGAGAGACTCGAGACGGTTGATGATATGAAAGGTTTTTCTCCTTTTGGTTCCTTTAAAAGCCATGTGCTCCCAAAAATGAGCCAAGCCCTCCTGCTCTTTGGTTTCATCTCGACTCCCTATATTTAGGACAAACCCACAATGAACCAATCGGGTATGTGTGACTTCTTGATGCACGATACGGATGCCATTTGCCAGCTCTTTGATTTGAATCATGAATTCGATTTTGTAATCAAGGTAATTAAATTCCTCTTTTATTTTCTCTGAAGGAATAATCTTAAGTTTGTGAAACTTAAAAATCTATTGATTCTCCTCAACAGGGAAGGCGAGGATTTAGTTTTCTTTACTGAAAGCTTTTATCTTCTAGTTGCTTCCCTTTAATATTTTTAAGTTCAAAGCCTGTTCTAAAGCTTGATTTCTCTTAATTTCAAGCTCTACTCTGTAAACATCATACCAAAAAAACATGAGCCTTTAAGCAGGAGCAAGGGCCATCATTAATACAATCGAATAATAGAAAGAATAATCTTATGAAATATCAGCCCCTATCTTCCACGCTTTATATTAAGAATCGGAAAAAGCTAGCCGAAAAAATGGTTAAAAATTCGGTGGCTATTTTTAATTCCAATGATATCATGCCCACCAATGCGGACGGCACGATGAAATTCAGACAGAACAATGACCTCTTTTATCTATGTGGAATTGATCAAGAGGAAACCATTCTTCTACTAGCACCTGACTGTCCCAATTCCAATTATAGAGAAGTGCTCTTTTTGCGCGAGACCAATGAGCACATCGCTGTGTGGGAAGGGCATAAATATACCAAGGAGGAAGCCGAAGCTACCTCTGGAATACAAAATATTCAATGGCTGGGTGCTTTTGAGCAGATTTTTAATACGGTGATGGCGCTCTCTGACCAAGTCTATCTCAATACCAATGAGCATCTTCGGGCGGGAAGCCAGGTGGAAACAAGAGACGCCCGATTTATTCAAAGCTGCAAGGAGCAATTTCCCCTACACGCTTATGCCCGGCTAGCACCTGTAATGCATGAACTCCGGGGAGTAAAGGAGCAGGAAGAAATAGACCAATTGCAAATCGCCTGTGACATCACAGAGAAGGGTTTCAGAAGGATTTTAAAATTTGTAAAACCTGGGGTTACAGAATACGAAATAGAGGCGGAGTACTTACATGAATTTGTTCGTAACCGCAGCAAAGGATTTGCCTACGAGCCCATTATTGCCTCCGGTGCATCTGCCTGTGTGCTTCATTACATAGAAAATAACAAAGCTTGTAATCCAGGAGAATTGCTGCTCATGGATGTGGGAGCGGAGTATGGTAATTACAACGCTGACATGACTAGGACCATACCGGTCAGCGGGAAATTTACCGACCGACAAAAAGCTGTGTATAATGCAGTCCTTAGAGTCCAAAGAGAAGCAATGAACATCCTTCGTCCCGGCACTACAATTCAGGATTATCATAAAGAGGTAGGTTTGATCATGCAATCCGAGCTGATCGGTTTGGGTTTGATAGATCAAACTGACGTCAAAAATCAGGATCCCAATTGGCCTGCTTACAAGAAATACTTCATGCACGGGACATCGCATCATCTCGGGCTTGATGTCCATGACGTAGGGACTATGTATGGCCCGATCAAGCCGGGGATGGTTTTTACCGTAGAGCCGGGAATATATATCCAAGAAGAAGGTCTAGGCATCCGGCTGGAAAATGATATTGTCATTCAAGAGAATGGCTATTTCGATTTGATGCGGGATATTCCGATCGAAACTGATGAAATTGAAGAGTTGATGAACTAGTCTCTCTGTAGTACTTTGCGTATAGGGTTAAAATTCAACCTCCACTAATACAGGGAAATGGTCAGAAGGGTACTTTTTACCATAGTTGTCTGTCAGAATGCCATGCCTGATTACTTGAAGGCTGCCTTTGACAAAGATATGGTCAATAATACCCTCCGGCTCTTTTTCCCAGTCAAAACCGGTAAAAGTTCCGACGGGCCCATAAGCAGGTACTTGGGAAATCAATCGGGCGTCTTTCCAGCCTTGAGCTCTGATGAGCGTAGTGTAAGCCGCATTGTCCGGTGTGACATTAAAGTCACCCAAAAGAATGACCGGAAGATTATTGATGTTGATTTCTTCGATTTTTCGGATTAATAATTTACTACTTTCTTCGCGTGCTACTTGGCCTACGTGATCGTAGTGAATGTTGAAAACCATAAATTCGGTCTGATCTTTACTCAGGAATTTTCCCCAAGAACAAATCCGATTCAGTGCGGCATCCCATCCTTTACTTGGTTTTTCGGGAGTGGGAGAGAGCCAAAAGGTTCCTTGGTCTAGCAGAGTGTACATTTCCGAGTCGAACAAAATGGCCGTATATTCTCCTTTTTCTTTTCCATCATCTCTTCCTACACCTAGGTAGTCAAAGTTTAATGCATCACTAAGTTGTTCGATTTGATGCTTCAGTCCTTCCTGAGTTCCTACGATTCCGATTTGATGAAATCGAATCAGCGCTGCTATCTGAGGAGCCCGGTCTTTCCAAAGATTACCAATGTCTTGTGGATTGTCCCATCGGATATTGAAAGTGGCAAAATGATGGGCTCTTTGGGCAGAAGCATAGGTGATAGTTATGAGAGTGAGGAGGAGAGAAAGAAAGAGCTTTTGGAAGTTTTGGGCTTTCATGAGTGAACTTATTGACCTGTATTTGTTAAAGATTGAAAATAGACCTTTAATTTGGCCAAAAGAAATGGCTTTTCTTAGTTCTTTTGAGCCAAAAGCAAGATTTTACTTAAACTAGATTGAATGAAAACAATTTATCCCAAAGACCTGCCTGTTCCAGAGTTTCATGCGCTATTACAGGGAAGTATTGCCCCTAGGCCAATAGCTTTTGCCAGCACCATAGACTTGGAAGGAAATATCAATTTAAGTCCTTTTAGCTTTTTTAATCTATTCAGCACCAATCCACCTATTTTGATTTTCTCCCCTTCTCGCAGGGTGAGAGACAATACGACCAAACATACTCTTGAAAATGTCAAAGAAGTTCCTGAAGTAGTAATCCATACTGTCCACTATGGGCTTGTCGAGCAGATGTCGCTTGCAAGTACAGAGTATGCCAAAGGAATCAATGAATTTGAAAAGGCGGGACTCACGCCAGTGAAATCTAGCCTAGTCAAGCCGCCTAGAGTCAAGGAAGCAAAAGTATCTTTCGAGTGTAAAGTCAATGAGGTGAAAGCACTTGGAGAAAGTGGAGGATCAGGTAATCTGGTAATCTGTGAGGTCTTGTGTATGCACGTGGATGAGCAGATTTTGGATCAGCAGGGTGTCATTGACCCTAATAAGTTGGATTTGGTGGCACGTTTAGGGGGGAATTGGTATTCAAGAACAAATGGTGATTCGCTTTTTGAAATTCCCAAACCCTTACGAACCTTGGGAATAGGAGTGGATCAGATCCCTGAAGCAATTAGAAACAGTGTGATTTTGACAGGCAATAATCTCGGTAGGTTGGGTAATGTAGAGCAGCTGCCTGATGAGGAAGCCGTCGAAAGCTTTGGGAAAACCGCAGCGGTAGAAGAAATGAGAGTGAGGTTTCAAAATGATCCCGCAAGTTGGTTAGATCACCTGCACCTCTGGGCCAAGGAAGAACTGGAAGAGGGAAATGTGGAAAAAGCTTGGTTGATTTTGTTGCAGCAAAGATAAAAAAAGAGGCCTTAGATTTGATTTAAGGCCTTTTTTTTGAATTATTTAATTTGGATTTCTTGAGGCATTCTTGCCTGTATGCCTTGATACTTTTTGAGGGATTCTACTTTTCTTAGAATTTCATATTCCTCCCCAAATTGTGACTTGAGCAGTTTGACTTTTACATTATTACCAAAATCGCTCATGAAAGTTTCAAACCAAGGTTTCTGCTCAGGGTAATAGATGACACGGTAATCCTCACCCGCATCAATTTTTTCGGCAGCAATTTCTATTGCTCTATCCAAACCGCCAATCTCATCCACCAGACCTCTCTCTTTAGCTTGATTTCCAGTCCAAACCCTACCTGAAGCAACTTCCTTGACAGCTTCAGGATCCATTTCTCTGCCTTCCGCCACTCGGGTGATGAAGGTCTCGTAGCCTTCCTCTATTTGGTTCTGAATGATAGATCGCTCAACTTCAGCAAGCGGTCTAGAGGGGTTCATAAAATCAGAAAGTTCTCCAGTGGTCACCACATCTGTCGTGACTCCTAGTTTATCATTGATAAGCTCCTGGACATTAAACCAAAGGCCATAAATCCCGATCGACCCGGTGATGGTGTTGGGCTGGGCTAGAATAACATCAGCTGGAGCCGCAATGTAGTAGCCGCCTGAGGCTGCGACTTCTCCCATGGAGACGATAACGGGTTTTGCTTTTTTAGCTTCTACCATTTCTCTCCAGATCACTTCAGAGGCTAAGACAGAACCTCCAGGTGAATTTACCCTCAGAATGATCGCCTTGATGTCTTCATTTTTTCTTGCTTTGCGAATTTCTTTAGCAAATTTTTCTGAGCTAATTACTCCCTCTGCACTGCCACCTGTGATCTCACCTTCTGCAATGATAACAGCGATACGGTTTTTGGAGGTGAGATTCTTTGATTTGGCAAGAGAGCCCAGTTTGGTCGCATTGATGGTTGGGATTTCATCATCTTCCTCCAAGCCTAGCTTTTCCCGAAGAGCAGCATGGACTTGATCCTCATAGGCCAGTTTGTCCACCAATTGATATTCCAACGCATCCTCAGGATCCCTGACCAGCATTTGATTATTGATCAAAACGGTGCTGTCAAAAGAAATTCCTCTTGATTGGCTGACTGCTTGAAGCATTTGCTGATTGATATCATCGAGGAAGAATTGGGTTTGAAGTCTGTTTTCAGGACTCATTTTGTCCAAAATGTACGGTTCAACGCCACTTTTAAATTCGCCTACCCTAAAGATTTCAGGTTGGATCCCTACTTTTTCAAAAAAGCCTTTGAGGAATATTACTTCAGATGAAAGCCCGTTAAACTCAATGCCTCCTAATGAGTTCATGTAAATTTCATCTGCTACCGATGCCAAATAGTATCCTGCCTCGGAATAGGCCTCGTCGTAGGCCAGGATAAATTTCCCAGAGGATTTGAAGTCTTCTAAGACTTCCCGGAGTTCTAAAAGACTTGCCTGCCCAGCAAAGATTAAGCCTGTATTGAGGTAGATTCCTTTGATGTTTTCATTGGATTTTGCTTCTTTGATTGCCTTTTTTAAATTGAGGAGACCTGCGGAGAAATCCTGACCAAAGGGATTGCCAAAAGCCCCAAAGTTAAAATCATCATCAGAGGTGCGCTCTACGAGAGTTCTACCATTAAGATCAAGGTGGAGTACCGTGTTTGATTCTAGTTTGACTTCTTTGTCTGTGGATGCGGCAATAATGCCGATTAAGCCGAAAAAGAGCAAAACACTCAAAATGCTAAATACAAAGAGTCCGACAATAACTGCCAAAACATTTCCTAAGAATTTCATAATTGGATAAATTTGACTGCAAAATAGTTTATTTCAAGGAATGAATAAAAAATTGTTTTCTATCAATAATGTTTAAAAATGTGGTCATCATTTTGGGAGGCAATGAAGGAGACCGTCTAGGACTTCTTATCAAAGCTGTAGAGATGATTTCTGATCACGGAGAGGTAATTTGTGTTTCTTCCATCTATCAATCTGAATCTTGGGGAGGAGTGGCTGATCAGGATTTTTTGAATCAACTATTGATTGTCAAAACCACATCGACTCCGATGGCTTTTTTAGCTCAAATGCAATCTATCGAATTGGCCTTGGGAAGGAAGCGGGATACGCACTGGGGAAATCGAACCATGGATATTGATATTCTCTATTGGGAGGAGGAAGTTATTCATCTTCCCGAGTTGAAAGTGCCTCATCCACTTTTGGATCAGCGAAGATTTGTCTTGGAGCCTCTGGTGGAAATTTTGCCTGATTTTATCCATCCTCTCTTGAAGAAAGACCAACGATCCTTATTGTCAGCCTGTAAGGACTCTTCTTCCGTTTCAATTTTCTTGGCTAAGTAAAATAGGCTGTCCCTTTTGAGACAGCCTTGAAAGCATGATTATAAGCCCGAGACGTTGGCCTCAGCATGGATTTTTTTGACAAGCCCTTGGAGTACTTTTCCGGGACCGCATTCCACGAATTCGAGTGCTCCGTCTTTCACCATATTCTGTACAGATTGAGTCCATTTGACAGGGGCTGTGAGTTGAGCAATGAGGTTAGCTTTGATTTCTGATACTTCCGTCACTGCGGTGGTACTGACATTCTGATAGACAGGGCAAATAGGTTTTGCAAAGGTGGTGTTTTCGATTGCTTTTTGAAGTTTTTCCCGAGCCGGCTCCATCAACGGTGAGTGAAAAGCTCCTCCTACAGGTAATGGGAGCGCGCGCTTGGCTCCTGCAGCTTTCATTTTTTCGCAGGCGATTTCTATTCCTTTATTGCTGCCTGATATCACCAATTGACCTGGGCAATTATAATTGGCAGGAACCACTATTTCTTCGGTGATTTGTTCACAGATTTCTTCCACCTTTTCATCTGCTAGGCCAAGGATAGCCGCCATGGTGGAGGGATTGATTTCGCAGGCTTCCTGCATGGCCATGGCCCGCTGATAGACGAGACGCAATCCATCCTCAAAAGAAAGAACTCCATTGGCCACTAGTGCAGAAAACTCCCCTAAAGAATGGCCAGCTACCATGTCTGGCTTAAAGTCCGGAGTGGATTTTGCCAAAATCACAGAGTGCAAAAAGATTGCAGGCTGAGTTACCCTGGTTTGCTTGAGTTCTTCATCAGTTCCTTCAAACATGATATCCGTGATTCGGAATTCAAGGATTTCATTGGCTTTTTCAAATAGCTCCTTGGCTTTCGGATTGTATTCATAGAGTGATTTTCCCATTCCTGGGAATTGGGCTCCTTGGCCCGGAAAAACAAATGCCTTCATGAATTGATAGTTGATTTCAGGGCAAATATAGAATTTTTCTGTTTGGCCTTCTGGAGGAGGGCTTCTGATTAGAATTCCTCAAAGTGGTCTTTGAAAACTTTTTCCTTGTTTTCTGCAATCCATCGGATAAAGGCCTTTACTGCAGGGGGATGTTTTTTTTGTTTGAGCCAAATGAGTTTCCAGTCTGCCGTAAGTGGCAAGCCTTCAAGCTGAAGAAGCTTGATTCGTCCATCTTTTACTTCTTTACTCATGGAGAAATTAGATAATAAGGAAATACCAAGTCCAGCCATTACGGCCTGTTTCACGGCTTCATTGGTGGCTAATTCCATCTTACTTTGGATATGAATGTCCTTCTCTTTGAAAAACTTCTCCATCATTACCCGAGTGCCTGATCCTTTCTCTCTTAAGATGAAAGGGATTTTATCCCAAGCTCCACGTTCGATGAGGTCCTGATATTTGGCAGCGTTCTCAGGGGAAGAGGCTAGGTGCCAGTGATTTTCTGAAAGGACAATGTGTTCTAGATCAAGATCTTCTGGGGAAAGGGAGACCAAAGCCAAGTCTGTACTGTTTTCTTGCAAATGAGATAAGACCTTGTATCTATTAGAAACTTCCAGACTGAACTCTACATGAGGGTTTATTTTAAGGAAATCAGCGACTAGGTAGGGAATGATGTATTTACCGGTAGAAACAGCGGAAATCCTGATTTTTCCAGCCAGAAGTCCTTTGAGTTCAAGCATTCGCTGTTCGATTTGATCCATTTCAGCAAAGATTCTATCCGACATCTCCACTATCTCTTGACCAAATTCTGTGATATGAATTTTTTTGCCGATGATCTCAGTGAGAGGGACATCAAATTGGTCTTGGAGGTTTTTAAGCTGCATAGAAACAGCCGGCTGAGTCATGTTAAGCATTTTGGCAGCTTTGGTGATGCTGTCATGCTCGTTTATTGCCTGTAAAGCGCGGAGCTGAGTGAAAGAAATATTCATAAGTAAATCTAATCTTTAACCCATATACGATAAATAAAAATTATGTTTTTGTTTTTTTTAAAATTTTTATCTCAAATCTTTGCAGTATGGATTTTCAAATACTGATAAACAATCTAACTAATCCCAGCTTATTGTTTTTTGTGTTGGGGATTTTGGCAGTGAGGTTCAAGAGTGATTTGGAGATTCCGCCTACTTCGGCCAAATTTATTGCGCTGTATTTGATGCTTTCGATTGGATTTAAGGGAGGGCAGGAGCTTTCCCATAGCGAATTCGAAATGACCATTATTTGGGCCTTGATTTTTGGTATTTTTCTGTCTGCTGCAGTTCCTTTTTACACTTTCTTTCTTCTTAAGTCTCGATTGGGGACACCCAATGCTGCAGCCATCTCTGCGGCGTATGGTTCTATTTCGGCAGTTACCTTTGTAGCGGCGGTTTCATTTTTAGATCTACAGGGAGTAAGCTTTGGTGGATACATGGTAGCTGTCATGGCCCTGATGGAGGCACCGGCCATTATATCAGGAGTTATTCTTCTTAGAAAATATTCGGAAAACAAGAGCAATGGAGGAATGCGGAGTATAGTTACCCATGCTTTTACCAACGGTTCCGTGCTTTTGATTTTGGGCAGCCTGTTGATAGGGCTAATTGCTGATGAAAAGCAAGCGGAAGGTATTAAGCCATTTGTAACTGATATATTCAAAGGATTTTTGGCGGTGTTCCTGTTGGATATGGGGATCAGTAGTGGCAGAAAGTTAAAAAGCTTCTTTAAAAACGGCTATTTCTCCACGGTCTTTGCGATTTTGGTGCCCTTGGTCAATGGCTGTGTAGTGGCCTTTGCGAGCTATTGGATTACTCCAGGAGATGGCGATCGTTTTATATTCTCGATTTTGGCCGCTAGTGCTTCTTATATAGCTGTACCGGCAGCTATGAAACTAGCTAATCCGGAGGCGGATGAAGGACTTTATATTCCTATGGCTTTGGCAATTACTTTTCCCTTTAATATTACTTTGGGCATGCCGATCTATTGGATGATTATACAGGCGTTTTAAAGCTTGAAATTATTTTCTGATAAAAACTTTGCTTTCTCTTCAGCTGAGGGTAGACGACAGGTATTTTTTTTACCAAACCAGCGATAGCGATTTTTTCCGATCCAGTCATAGATTAAATCTCTAAGGCCTGCAGGCAGGAAAATCAAGGGGTAAAGAATCGGCCAAAGTCCTGAGAGATTTCTTGAGATTTTGAGTGCTGCAGTACTCTTGTAGTAAATACTACCACTTTCTAGCAATACGAGCGAATCGAGATAGCCCTCTTTTACTTGGTGATTTGAAAGAATTTTCTGACTGTATTCATCCTGCAATGCCCCTACTAGAAATCGGTTTTTATGGTCTCTTTTGATGATGAAATCAATAGAGGCATTGCAGAGATTACATACTCCATCAAAAAAGATGACGGATTTGTGTGAGTTCATCGAATAATCTGAATGGTGCCTTTGAGCGCTTGCTCTTGCTCCCTTGGGTCTAGGACGTCAAAGAAAACTTTGCCCGAGTAGAAATAAGTCCCTGCTGGTAACTCGTTTCCATTTTGATCCCTACCATCCCAACGAATAAATACATCATTTTCATTGGATTCTAGACTGTTGTAGGAGAAAACTTCAGCACCCCAGCGATTGACAATAAAGATCTCTACACCCGTGACAAATCGAGGACACCTTGCGAATGGGTTGTCATAGGCCATGAATGTTTCATTAAGGCCGTCACCATTAGGAGTGAAAGCGTTTGGCAATTCATAATTAGGGCAGTTTTCTACACAGACTATGTTGCTGGGCTCGCTTTCATTACCAGATCGATCCACTGCAGTGATGTAGTAGCATCCCCGATAGTTAGTCAGCTCTGTGATTCTGGTAGATAATTCTAAGGAGGAGAGCTCCTTGATCAACTCAAATTGACTATCCTCACCATTGGCGGTAAAGTATAATCGATACCCGGATAATTCGTCATCACATTCACCTGAGAAATCCGGTTCCCAGCTTAAATCATGAAAGTATGTATTCGAATTACAAGGTAAATTAGCGACGTAGTCACTACACTCAGGCCCTTCAAAGGTAAGAACGGGAGGACATGGGAGTCTATTGTCATCAGGTTTCGCACAAACGATTTGGGACTTGTTTTCAAGAGGATACACTAACCCATCGACGTTATAAGCACCCTTTGTGATGACATAGTAGCAATATTCTATTTCTCTCTCGAGAGGCTGACCATTAAAGCTGCCATCATCCAGAAACTGAAACCCACTTTGAGTGACATCCACTTCCGCGATCAATTCAAAGGTATCCTCATCAGCGGCATCAGGATCTGTTCTATTTCTATAGACCTCATGTCTAAATTCCCCAATGGCATTATTCCAAGGGACGGTGAAGTCCCAGTTTAATTCAATAGCCTCATTGATAATGGTGGGTTCTAGCCACACCGAGGAGGCTTTGGATGAGGTGTCAATCTTAGTGTCCTCTTCGATAAGAATTACCTTATAATTGTAGACTAGATTTTCGGTATTCAGCCCTGTATCTGTAAATAAGGTATCTGAGGTGACCCCTAATGAAGTGCGGTCTTGATCTCCTGTAAACCCTGTACTTCTGATCAACTCATAAGTAAATGGTCCAGGGAATTGCTCAGGATCGATGTCATAAGGAGGGGTCCATTTAATGAATATTTCTCCATCTTGCTCATCTGTTTGTTCTACGCTGACATTGGTGATAATCGGCACGTCTACATCAATGGTGATGCAGATTTCCTCTGAAACGATACTTTCTCCAAGTCGCGGTTCAGGATAGGCAGCAACTAGCCTATAGCAATAGGTGTTTCCAGGAGCTAGGCCTTCTCCACCATTTAGGTCATCAAAACTGAAGGTCTCCATATTAGTCGTGCCAATCAGGTCGTAGCCAGGCCGGATGCCTGTTTCACAACTATCAGGTTCGTAGGGATCCGAATTGATTCTTCGCCAAATTTGCATCTCACTGGCAGAATTAGCACAGGCATAGGGATCCCAGTTTAGCGCTACCGTTCGACCTGGCATCTGCTCCAATTCATCCCAAACTGGCGGAGGACCGATGACTTTAATTCGCCAGGTTTTGATATCCACTAGCGCGGGTCCTGATCGAGGTTGATCCGTAATCCTGACTCTTACATCATATTCTCTTGCTCTGACGTGATTGCAGACGGTTTGCCAGTTGAAATTGACGATGCCGGGGCTGGGTTGAAATTCTGCCTCCGGTGAGAAGCTTGCCGGCGAGGTGGAGATTTCAATCGGCTCTCCAAAAATCTCAATCTTGATAGGGTCCCCATCAGGATCTTCTCCCTGTATGATTTCTTCTATATGTGTACCTGCCTCCACGCACAGATCAGGAGGTAAAATTAGCTCGGGTCTCCTATTATTGGAGTTTTCGATAATGATTTGCATGTCTCGTACCACGTAGCCGATCTGTACCCATTCGCCATCTAGCTTTCTGAATTCTTTGATTTTAAATGCCACATTAAACTGACCTGCCGTACCAGGAGCGTCCCAAATTAAATCTCCAAATACCTCATCGATAGAAAAGAGAGCTGGAGAAACTCCCGACTCTTGATTGGTGCTAAACTCGGCATTGTTTGGATCGCGATAGTTATTCACTGGACGCTGAAAAGCCTGCTTGGGTACGTCAAGCTCGTAGGCCAAGCTGTCTCCATCAGGATCATATGCGCCAGGGTTGTGAATATATCGAACATTTACAGCACCGTTATCTACAGGGGGAATGGTCAAAACAGGAGAATTGTTAACTCCAATAAATGGGTCGATAGTGATCTGAGTCTCAACATAAAAAGGTGTATCGACTGAGTTGTCCATGTTAAGTGTTAGATCGTTTCTATTGAATTCCTGGAAACGAATGGTGTATGTGCCGGGTCCCTGAAAAGTGTGCGTGATGACAAAAGTGTTTTTTTCGATTTGGTTACCTAGGCTCTCATTCAAAGAGAAATCACTTTCCGTATTAAGCTGCTCCTCTCTTCCATCACCAAAATTGATCGTACCAGGTCCGAAAACCACATTTGATCGGGTATCGGTATATCCTACGACAGTGATTCGATAAGTGAGTGTCTGCACAGAGATTCTTTCTGCTATTATTTCACCTGCACGAATATGGGTAGCCCATGCGCTTGAAAGCCCGATAATCAGGTAGGTCAAAAAAAATAGTGAGGAAAGTTTTAGCTTCATGATTCGCACGATTTGTCCTAATTTTTAATTCAAAACACTTCTCAATACCAAAAGTTATGAAAGCTCAGGTATTGAACTTTTTTTAATCTATACGAAATAAACGGAAGAAAGGAGAAATTCCATTTAAAATCAAACAATAAAATTGAACAGGGGGTTAAAAAAGTAGATTCTAAAGTCTAAAACTTCAACATAGAAATTTATTTAGAACCTTTTAAAATAAGAAGGTAGATTATGAATGGATTGTTTACTAGTTGATCCGAATGTAAATTTGGCAGCAATTATAGTAAAACATTCGTTTTAAATTAATCCAAAAAATCGTATGAGCTGGGTTACAAAAACCTTAAGTAGCACACTTGGAAGAAAGCTGATCATGGCATTGACAGGTCTCTTCCTTATCCTGTTTTTGACAGGTCACGTTTCAGGCAACTTGTTGCTTTTCAAAGGAGATGGAGGAGAGGCATTTAATATATATGCCAAGTTTATGACTACCAATCCTGCAGTCAAAATTTTATCCTACCTAACCTACATTTCTGTCATTGGACATGTGATTTATTCGGTTATTCTGAGTCGGAAAAATAAGTCAGCTCGTCCAGTAGCCTATGCAGAGTCCAAATCCTCCACCAATTCCTCTTTTTCTTCCAGAAATATGGGGATTTTGGGTACCATTATTTTGATTTTCTTGGTAGTTCACCTTCAAGGATTTTGGTATCAGATGCATTGGGGAGATGTACCTACAGTAGTTTATGAGGGAGAAACGTACAAGAATCTGTTTGAAATTGTCACATTCGCCTTCCAGAATGAATTGCTTGTCGCCGGTTATGTTATTGCTATGGGATTCCTTGGATTTCATCTTTCTCATGGTTTTGCCAGTGCTTTTCAATCACTTGGATTAAGTCATAAAAAATACTCTCCAGCTATAGAGGCTGTGGGGAAAATCTATTGCGTTGTGGTGCCTGTGCTTTTTGCCAGCATGCCACTTTATATTTATTTCACTAGCTAATTTAATAGTCCCGTATGATACTAGATTCCAAAATACCTGCTGGTCCTTTGGCAGAAAAATGGACTAAGCACAAGTTTAACAGCAAATTGGTCAACCCGGCCAATAAAAGAAAATACGAGGTCATCGTAGTGGGTACAGGTTTGGCGGGAGCTTCTGCGGCAGCTTCTTTAGCAGAGTTGGGTTACAATGTCAAAGCCTTTTGTTTTCAGGATAGTCCTCGCCGGGCGCACTCGATTGCTGCTCAGGGAGGTATCAATGCTGCGAAAAATTATCAGAATGACGGTGACTCTATTTTCAGACTATTCTACGATACGATCAAGGGTGGAGATTACCGCGCAAGAGAAGCAAATGTTTACAGACTTGCAGAAGTATCTGTCAACATTATTGATCAGTGTGTCGCGCAAGGTGTTCCTTTTGCAAGAGAATATGGAGGACTACTATCCAATAGATCTTTTGGAGGCGCTCAAGTCTCCCGTACATTTTATGCCCGAGGTCAGACTGGACAGCAGTTACTCTTAGGAGCTTATTCCGCATTGAGTCGTCAAGTAGCCAATGGTAAAGTAAAGCTTTATCCTAGAACTGAAATGATGGATGTGGTCGTAGTGGATGGGCATGCAAGAGGTATTGTCACTAGAAACTTGATTACGGGAGCTGTAGAAACTCACGCTGCACACGCAGTATTATTATGTACTGGAGGATATGGAAACGTATTTTTCCTTTCGACAAATGCAATGGGTTCCAATGTGACAGCGGCTTGGAGAGCTCACAAGCGCGGTGCTTACTTTGCGAACCCTTGCTATACTCAGATTCACCCTACTTGTATTCCAGTTTCTGGAGATCATCAGTCCAAGTTGACATTGATGTCTGAGTCTCTCCGAAATGACGGTAGAGTATGGGTGCCTGCGACAGTGGAAATCGCAGAAAAGCTTCGTAAAGGCGAAATCAAGGCAAATGATATTGCTGAAGAGGATAGAGACTACTATTTAGAGAGAAAGTATCCAAGTTTTGGAAACTTAGTGCCAAGAGATGTGGCCTCTCGAAATGCAAAGTATGTATGTGACGAAGGACGTGGAGTCAATGAAACAGGCGAAGCCGTATTCTTGGACTTCAGAGATGCCATCAAAAGAGATACAGAAGAAGTAATTCGTGCCAAATATGGTAACTTATTTGACATGTATCAGCAAATCACAGGAGAGAACCCGTACAAGGTTCCGATGATGATTTATCCAGCGGTACACTATACCATGGGTGGTCTTTGGGTAGATTATAATTTGATGACCACTGTCCCGGGTCTTTATGCTTTAGGAGAGGCCAATTTCTCCGATCATGGTGCTAACAGATTGGGGGCTTCTGCTTTGATGCAGGGATTAGCTGATGGTTATTTTGTAGCTCCTTACACTATTGGTGATTATTTGGCCCAGATTGGACCTAGCCCAGTAGATACCAATCACCCAGAGTTTGAAAAGGCTTCCAAAGAAGTCAAAGACAGAATCCAAAAGCTATTAAGTATCAAAGGTTCCAAAACAGTCGATTATTTCCATAAGAAATTAGGAAAAATCATGTGGAATGAATGTGGAATGGCCAGAACAGCCAAGGGTCTTACTCAAGCGAAAGCAGATATTAAAGCGTTGAAAGCGGAGTTTTGGAAGGATGTGAAAGTACTTGGAGAAAATGAGGAGTTAAATCAATCGCTAGAAAAAGCCCACCGTGTAGCTGATTTCTTAGAATTGGGAGAATTGATGATTGACGATGCTTTAAACAGAAATGAATCTTGTGGAGGCCACTTCAGAGAGGAATATCAAACTCCAGAAGGGGAAGCTTTGCGTGATGATGAAAATTTCGCTTATGTAGCTGCATGGAAATACATGGGAGAAGGACAGGAGGAAGAATTGAATAAAGAGCCTCTAGAATTCGAAAATGTGAAGTTGACTCAGCGCTCGTACAAATAATCAAGACTTAAAATTCATTACTATATGAAATTGACATTAAAAGTTTGGAGACAGAAAAACAATGCCGACAAAGGCGGATTTGTTTCTTATCCAATAGATGGAATATCCAAAGACATGTCATTCCTCGAAATGATGGATGTCTTAAACGAAAAATTGACAGAAAAAGGAGAGGATCCTGTACACTTTGACCATGATTGCCGAGAAGGTATTTGTGGAATGTGTTCGCTATACATAAATGGAAAGCCTCACGGACCACAGCAGACTACTACCTGTCAGCTACACATGCGCTCCTTCAATGATGGAGATAGTATTACTATCGAGCCTTGGAGAGCAAAAGCATTTCCTGTTGTAAAAGATTTGGTGGTAGACCGTTCCTCATTTGACCGAATAATCCAAGCGGGCGGATATGTCTCCGTGAATACAGGTGGAGTACCAGATGCTAATGAAATTCCCATTCCAAAGCGAATAGCAGATGAGGCTTTCGATGCGGCTACCTGCATAGGCTGTGGTGCATGCGTGGCAGCCTGTAAAAATGCCTCTGCGATGCTCTTTACTTCTGCTAAAATTTCCCAGTTGGCAATGTTGCCTCAGGGACAAGTTGAGCGGAAAGACAGGGCAGAGAAAATGATCGCCCAAATGGATGCGGAAGGCTTTGGTGCTTGTACCAATACCGGAGCCTGCTCAGCAGAATGTCCTAAGGGGATTTCCTTGACCAATATCGCACGTATGAACCGAGAGTATTTCTCGGCTGTCGTCAGTAGCAATAATGTGTAATCTAAATTCAGAAAAAATTAAAAGCCGGCAAGTCCGGCTTTTTTTGTATTTATTTGAGTTGAAATAAGATTTAAAAGTTAAAAAATAGATTAAAACCCAATTTTATTTCATTTCAGAGGCAATTATATTAACTTTGAAAAATTATATTCTAAAGAAGTTTGATACAAATCCAAAGACATAATGCATTTGATAGATCTCCTGATCTTCTTTCTTTACATGGTTACCATGCTGGGCGTGGGATATTTTTTTATGAGGAAAAACAGCAGTCAGGAGGATTATTATGTAGGCGGCAGGTCTATTGGTAGTCTTCATATAGGCCTTTCGGTTGTAGCTACGGATGTAGGCGGAGGTTTTTCGATTGGGCTAGGAGGACTTGGTTTTGCCATGGGTATTTCAGGTTCTTGGATGCTTTTCACAGGTTTATTGGGAGCTTGGCTCGCTGCGGTGATTTTGATTCCAAGAGTAAAGTCAGATCCAGCTTTCGCAAAATTTTTCACTTTCCCGCAGATTGTAGGCCATCTCTATAATTCCACTACGGCAAAAGTTGCTGCTGTCATTTGTTTCCTAGGGTATTTGGGCTTTACCTCTTCTCAGCTGCTAGCCGGTGCTAAATTGGCGTCAGGCACCTTTTCTGCACTTGATTTACAGACTGCGCTCTTGATTATGGGCGCGATAGCAGTAGTGTATACGGTAATGGGAGGACTAAAAGCAGTTATTTATACTGATACTGTGCAGTGGATTATTTTAATGCTTGGCCTGATGTTTATTGGTATTCCCATAGCTTATAATTACGTGGGGGGCTGGGAAGGAATTGAGGCCACTCTTCCCCAAGAGTTTTTCTCATTATCCAATTTAACCTGGCAAGACCTCTTTAATTGGGGAATAACGATCATTCCGATTTGGTTTGTAGGCATGACTCTTTACCAGCGAATTTTTGCTGCTAGAGATGAAAAAACAGCTAAAAGAGCCTGGTTTATTGCAGGCTTGTTTGAATGGCCAATTATGGCCTTTCTGGGAGTTGCCTTGGGGCTTTTGTCTAGAGTGGCAGTAGAGCAAGGAGCCTTGGAAGGCTTCACTACTGCTATGGATCCTGAGATGGGACTTCCTGTTTTGCTTAGTCAGATTCTTCCTGCCGGCATTTTGGGTTTAATGATGTCCGCCTATTTCTCAGCAGTATTATCCACAGCAGATTCTTGCCTAATGGCAGCATCCGGGAACTTGACTACTGATTTGCTTGGGAAATTTTTGAAAAATAAATCTCATGAAACTGAAATGAGAGTTTCTCAGGTTTTAACTTTAGGAATAGGAATTGTCGCTATTCTGATTGCTTGGCAAATGACAGAAGTGCTAAGTTTAATGCTTTACTCTTATGCCTTTATGGTCTCAGGATTATTAGTTCCTGTGGTGGCTGGCTTATTCTTTAAAGTCAGTAATTCACGAGCTGCTGTATCTTCAATGATCATAGGAGGAACTCTGACTGCGGGATTAACTTTCCTGGAGGTAGCTCTGCCACTTGGGTTAGATGCTAACTTATTTGGGTTGACGGCTTCGCTTTTGACCTTTTTAACAATATATAAACTAGACTTAACCACTCGAAAAAAACATAAGTATGATTAAATTAGAAACACTCTCTGCCATAGATAATGCGACCTACCTGCAAAAAAATGAAATATCTGAATTTCTGTTTGAGCACTTGGGACAATATGGAGACCCAAAAGACGATATCATGAAATGCCTTGATTATGCGCTTGATCAGGGGCTTCATGCAGGAGGCTTTGTAGTTATGGCTAGAGAAAAAAACAAAATAGTGGGTGCTTTAGTAATGAATAAGACGGGCATGTCGGGCTATATTCCTGAGAATATTTTAGTTTACATAGCAGTAGATGCTTCCCAGCGTGGTAAAGGAATAGGTGGGAAAATAATGGATATGGCTATTAAAATGGCCAATGGGGCCATTGCATTGCATGTAGAGCCTGATAATCCTGCTAAGAAATTGTACGAACGATTAGGATTTACAAACAAATATCTCGAGATGAGATTAAATAAATAAGATGGCATATTTGACATTAAACCGAACCAAGTTGAAGCACAACTTTGAGTTTCTCAAACAGAAATTCAATGAAAACAAAGTGGCTTGGGGCGTAGTGTCCAAGCTTCTTTGTGGCAACAGGCTTTTTCTGCAGGAGCTGATTAACCTTGGCGTCGATGAAATTCACGACAGCAGAATCAGTAACCTTGCAATGGTCAAAAAATTAAACCCGGAGGTACAGACCGTCTATGTGAAACCAGTTTCCAAGCGAAATGTGGGAAAAATGGTTGAGTTTGCGGATGTAAGTTTGAATAGCGAACTAGAGACCATTCACTGGATAAGTGAGGAAGCAGTGAGGCAAGGTAAAAAGCATAAAATCATAATCATGGTCGAAACGGGTGATCTCCGAGAAGGAGTCATGGGTGAGCAATTGGTGGATTTCTATTCTGATGTATTTAAGCTACCCAATATTGAGATCATAGGATTAGGCACCAATTTAAACTGCCTGAATGGGGTGATGCCTTCCACAGATAAGTTGATTCAGCTTTCTCTTTACAAGCAAATCATTGAGCTCAAATTTAGTAAGGAGATACCTTGGGTATCTGCAGGCACCTCTGTGACGATTCCTTTAATGCTTACGCAGCAGCTTCCTAAGGGAATTAATCATTTCCGAGTAGGGGAAACGCTATATTTTGGAGTCGATTTATTCGAAGAGAAAGTAATTGAAGGAATGCACGGTGATGTTTTTGAGCTGCATGCTGAAATCATCGAAATGCAGGAAAAGCCTCTACTTCCAGTGGGTAATTTGGCTGCAAATCCTCAAGGAGAAGTATTGGAAATAGATGAAGCACTCTATGGTCAAACCTCCTATCGGGCTATCGTGGATGTTGGGCTTTTAGATGTGGATCCGAAATATTTGATCCCATCAGATGAGGCTATCGAAATATTGGGAGCGAGCTCCGACATGCTGATCATTAATTTGGGTAAAAACCCCAATGACTACAAAGTAGGTGACCTGATGACTTTTGATTTGAAATACATGGGGGCACTAGGGATACTAAACTCCAATTATGTGGACAAAAAAGTAATTGATTGATACACAAAAAAGGGCTTTTCGGAGTCCTTTTTTTTGACGAAAAGTTAAACATACTTCTATGTGTCTTTCTGCCTTGGAAGACCTGATAGTTAGATTTTTGCTCTTATCCTGCTTAAGGTCTCGATAGTCATATCCAAAAATGAGGCAATTTGGCCCACAGAGGCTTTCTGGATGATTTTGGGCTTATTGTCCATTAGTTCAAGATAGCGGTCTCTTGCTGACTTGAATTTGTTGAAGATTCGCTGTTCCTCTAGTGCGATAAAGTATTTTTCCAAAATGATCCTGTAGGCTCGTTCCATTTCGGGGTACTCTTCGAAGCAAGCTTGAAGCTCACTGTGCGAAATGCGGTAAAGCAAAGATTTTTCTAAGGTTTCTATCGTTTCGTAGCTCGGTTTACGAGTGATGAAGGAGTGCATGGCTGTGACAAATTCTCCTTCAAGTGAAAAAGAAACGGTAATGTCTCTGTTTTCACGGATGTAGAAACTCCTGGCAGAGCCTTCAGAAATATAATACAAGTAGTTGCTGACTTGTCCCTCATGCTCCATCTTAAAGCCTTTGTCGGCTTTGATTTCTTCCAGTTTGCTGATAAAAGCAAGGCGTGCAGCTTCACTTACTGTGGTGATGTTTTCAAAAAGGCCTGATGATTGTTTCATATTTTTTGGTTAAAAATACCAGCGAGTTAAAATGTATTCGAGTAGAACTGCTAGTTTTAACGGAAATTTAAAACATAATACACATATGAGAAAGATTTTAATCTTATTCTTCGTCATAGGCTTCTATTTTAGTGCGGAAGCTCAATTTGGCGTACGTGCCGGATTGTCCTCATCCAATTTTTCCAATACGAACTTCAACGCTAATGTGGGGATTCACGTTGGGGGCTATTACACTATACTAGCCTCAGAGTTTTTTAGTGTGGAACCAGGGATTCAGTTTTCACAAAAAGGATTTGAAACCATAGATCCACCCACTTCCAATGAAGTAGACGAGCGTCTCAATTATGTGGAAGTGCCCGTATTAGTTCGATTGAATTTCATCCCTGCGGTAAATGTCTTTGCCGGACCCCAGTTTGGGGCTTTAGTCTCTCGTAAGCGAACCGAGGAAGGGAATAATCAAACTTCTACTGAGCCAGTGAAAGGCTATGACATCAGTGGAGTGGTGGGTTTGCAGGCTTTGCTTCCCCGTGGTTTCAATCTTCAGGTTAGCTATGACTTGGGATTAACCAGTGTCAATTACTTTGGACAGGATGCCAAAAATCAGGCTTTAAAGTTATCAATAGCTTACGATTTCTAGTTTTAAAATAGGCCCAGGAAACTGGGCTTTATTTTTTTATTCTGCCTGGATTTTCCTCAATAAAGGATTTCCAGCCGGCACTTCTCCCGCGAGTTTGTACTCTTCCTTCGTGAAAATGATGGCAAAGTGCTACAGCTAGCGCATCTGTAGCGTCTAGAAGCTTGGGTATTTCTGTTAAATTAAACAAGGTCTGTAGCATTGCGGCGACTTGCTCTTTTGAAGCATTACCATTTCCAGTGACGGATTGCTTTACTTTCTTTGGAGAGTATTCGGTGATGGGGATTTCTCGTGCTAAAGCAGCTGCCATTGCTACTCCCTGTGCCCTACCTAGCTTAAGCATGGACTGGACATTTACTCCGTAAAAAGGAGCTTCTAAAGCTACAGTATCGGGTAGAAATTCCTCAATGATTCCTGTTATCCGTTCAAAAATTTTCTTGAGCTTTAGCTCATGGGTTTCATATTTTTTTAGATGGATCACTCCGTACTGGAGCAGTTTGTATTTTTTGCCCTCAGTAAGAATCAGCCCATAACCCATGATATTGGTACCGGGGTCTATTCCTAAAATGATTTTTTCCTTCGTTTCTTTTTTTGCTTCTTTACTCACCTCTGCAAGTTAGTCTAAAAGATGATCAGTTTTTACCTGTTTTGCTTCCTAATCTACTCCGTACAACTCATTTTCCTGATTAGGAGTTGGTCCGAGGGTCGAAAGCAGATGGATGAAAATGATTATTCCGAGCCTGTTTCGCTTCTTATCCCTTTTAGAAATGAGTCAGAAAATATAGAGGAACTATGCCGTCAGCTAGCCAAGGTCACCCCAAGTGTAGCGGAAGTGCTGCTCATTGATGATCATAGCGAGGATGACTCGAGAAGTAAATTGGAGCGGTGTTCTGGAAGTATTTCTAAACTTAAAATTATAGACAATCCAGGTCAAGGCAAAAAGACCGCTTTGGCACATGGGGTAGCCATGGCCAAGGGAAGTATCATTCTCACTTCGGATGCCGATTGCTTTTTTCAGGATGGATGGGTCAAGCAAATGCTACTTCCTTTTGCCGATGCAAAAATTCAATTAGTAGCTGGACCTGTGCTTTCTAGAATTGAGAGAGCGGGATTTTTGGACCGATTTCAGCAGGTCGAATGGGCTAGTATTCTAT
Source organism: Algoriphagus faecimaris (assembly GCF_900101705.1). GTDB lineage: Bacteria > Bacteroidota > Bacteroidia > Cytophagales > Cyclobacteriaceae > Algoriphagus > Algoriphagus faecimaris. The sequence goes on from NZ_FNAC01000016.1 coordinate 55,689, forward strand.
TGCTCACTCACTTCTTTTTTATCAAGAAGCAGCCTCTCATGTGTAGTGGAGCAAATTTAGCCTATAGAAAATCTGCTTTTTTGAAGGTGAATGGCTATGCAGGAAATGAAGAAATCGCTTCGGGAGATGATGAGTTTCTTTTAAAAAAAATTGTCTTAGAATTCAGCGGAGACTCCTGTCAATATCTCTCCCGAAATGAAACCTTGGTGCTGACCCGACCGCAAAATGACTTTTTTGGAATGCTGAATCAGCGAAAACGCTGGGCCGGAAAATGGAGCTATCACTCCTCAATCAGCCATAGTCTTACAGCTGTGTTTTTCGGTATCCTGCAGATGGTTTGGCTGGGTAGTGTCACTTTATTGTTTTTAGGGCTTTTTTCCATTATAAGTTTTTTCGCAATTTGGCTTGGAAAAATTCTTTTGGAAAAATGGGTACTTGGTAAAGTGCTCTATTCATTCAATAAGGAGCCTTCCTTTGGGGTGTTTATAAAGACGAGTCTTTTTCATCCGGTTTATGTGATTTCGACGATCTTTGGAATCATATTTGGAAAATATACTTGGAAAGGAAGAAGCCAGTGATTTTGCTTATTTTAGCAAAGAAAAAATAAAGATGAGTGACGAAGAGTTTGACTTGTTAGATGAATTGTACTTTGTGCAATCTTATTCCTATTTGAAAGATACTTTGGGCTGGGAAGAGCACTTGATTCTAAAAACTCTGACACAGTTGTACAGCAAATCTTATATCAAATGTCTCACGGAGCCTGATCAGGAGCGATTTGATCAAGTGGATATTTCCAAAGAAGGCACCTCGCTCTACTTTCTAGCCACCAAAAAGGGTCTGATGGCCCATAATGCCCTTTAAAATTTGATAACTGAAAATCACAAATACCAACGGAAAGAACTGGAGCTAAAGGCCCTCTTGGAGATCACTCAGGCTATTAATGAAAATCAGTCCGAGTCGGTATTGGTCAACATTTTCAAGTTTACCTGCCTAGTTCATTTGAATATATATTCGCTGGTCCTCTATGTTCTTCAAGAAGGCGGCTATGAAAAAAAGATAGCCCATGGAGTCAAAGCCAAGGTGCCTGACTTTATTCCCTCCGATGAGGTTAAAGAGTTTAACAGCCAAGGAAACGCACGACTGGAGGTTGAGGATCGAGAGATCTTTGATGAGTTTGAGACTTATCTCCCCGTTTTTCATAAAGAAAAGTTGCTTGCGATTCTATTTTTGCGCAGCAAGGATCCACAGATAGAACTCAATCTGAATTTTACCCAAGCTATAGCAAATATTCTGGTAGTAGCTTTAGAGAATAAGCGGTTTGCTAGGAAGCAGGTTCAACAGGAAGTGCTAAATCGAGAAGTAGCTATAGCCTCTCAGGTTCAACAAATGCTTTTCCCCTCTGCACTTCCCAATCATGAAAATATAAAAGCGAAGGTGACTTACATCCCTCACAGTATGGTTGGAGGAGATTATTATGACTTTGTCAGACAGTCCGAGGATGTAATTTATTTCTGTATAGCAGATGTGTCTGGTAAAGGAATCGCCGCTGCCCTTTTGATGTCAAATTTTCAAGCGTCCCTGCGTACGATGCTTCGAAGCGATGCTAATCTAGAGACGATCGTCCATCAGTTGAATTATACCTTGTATGAAAATACCAAAGGTGATCGATTTATCACTTTTTTTCTGGGTAGGTTTGATTTGAAAACCCGGGAGCTTGACTATGTAAATGCCGGACATAATCCCCCTGTTCTTTGCTGGGAGGAGAAAGAAGAGAGTGAGCTTTTAGAGGCTGGGACGACTATTTTGGGGGCTTTTGATCGTCTTCCATTTTTGGAGATAGGCAAACGTGAAATTCCCGGTAATTTTACGCTGCATCTATACACCGACGGGTTGACAGAGACCTTAAATGAGGCTGAGGAAGAATTTGGGGAAGATCGGCTACAAGAATTTGTTAGCAGGCATCTTTGCATGAATCCGGAGGATTTTCACAGAGAGTTTTTGGAGGTTTTGTCCGGTTTCTCTGGGACTGTGCCATTGAGAGATGACTTGACGCTGTTTAGTATTCGGATTCAATGAGTTTCTATTTTCATCAGACTCCGGAAATTTTTTCTACAATTTTTCCAAAAAGAATATGGAGAATGCCGAATCATGAAAAGACAGTCTACCTTACTTTTGATGATGGCCCTGTGCCGGGTGTCACTGACTTTGTGTTGAAGGAACTTGAGAAGAGAGGACAGAAAGCAACTTTTTTTGTGGTGGGAGATAATGTAAGAAAGTCCCCGGGCTTGGCTCGTCAGTTAATAGAAGAAGGCCATGCCCTGGGAAATCATACCTTTAACCACCTGCATGGCTTAAAAAATAAGACGCATCATTACCTACAAAATATAGATCGCTGTCAAAAGACGATCGAAGACTTGCTCAGCTACAGTCCCCGCTATTTTCGTCCTCCTTACGGTATGCTCAAATCGGCACAAGCCAAATCCATTCACAAAGAATTCGAAATCGTGATGTGGAGTTTTTTGTCTGGAGATTTTGATTCTCAACTGAGTTCTAAGCAGATTTTGCAAAAATCAGTGGAAGGGCTCAGTCCAGGGAGTATTTTGGTTTTTCACGATCAGGAAAAGACCAAAGAGGTGATAAGAGGTGTTTTGCCGAGGTTTTTGGACGCTGTAAAGGATCAGGGTTGGAAAACTGCTTGTTTATGATTTTTGCTTTTGGATTAATCGGTCTCTTGATAGCTCAGTTTGTGATTTTACTCCTGCGCGTTGGACTTTTCTTTCAAAAACACCAAGGCAATTTGACCGATTTACCTTTAGTCTCTATTTTAATTGCCGTTCGCAATGAAGAAAGAGACCTGCCCAAGCTTCTGAAGTCCCTAGAAAGAATCGACTATCCAGAAGAAAAGCTTCAATTTCTCTTCGCCGATGATGCGAGCAGTGACAGGAGTCTCGATTTACTTAATGCTTGGTGTCAATCTCGTGCTAATAGAAAAGTGCTCGAGTTAAAAGAGCAGGAAGAACGTGGTAAAAGAAAGGTCAATCCAAAGGCTCAGGCATTGGCCAACTTGGGAACTCTAGCCAGAGGTGAATTTCTATTTTTTACGGATGCCGATTGTCAGGTACCGAAGACTTGGATAAAAGAGCTGTTGACTTGTTTTGAGGAAAATACGGGGATGGTATTGGGAATCACTCAAGTCAAGGGACAGGGGATATTCGCAAAAATGCAAGAAACAGACTGGTGGTTGACTTTAGGTTTGGTAAAAATCGCTGCTGATTTGGGGATTTCCACAACGGGGCTCGGGAATAACATGGTGATAAAAAGCAAAGCCTATGTAGACTGTGGGGGCTTTGAAGCCCTTCCTTTTAGCCTTACAGAGGATTTAGAGATGAGTAGAGCTATTCGCAAAGCGGGTTACTCTATTCGCTCTCAAATAAGTCCCGAGGCTTTAGTGGATACCAAATCAGAGAGTTCCTTACCCGCATTACTTTCTCAGCGTAAGCGATGGATGAGTGGAGTTATGTCCTTGGATTTATTTTGGAAAATAGCCTTAGGTATTCAGGTGCTTTATTTTCCTGCTTTGATTTATCTGTTGATCTTTTCCCCACAGCTCGGATTAATTTTTGGAGCGATTAAGTGGGGGCTTCAAAGTTTATTCCTGCGTCAGGTAGCTAATAAGGCTGGAAAGGAACTTGCCTTTTCTTTCTTGTTGCTTTTCGAAATTTACTTTGTCCTACTGTCCGTGATGACAATTCTTTATTACTTTTGGCCTTCTGCAACCGAATGGAAATCCAGAGAATACTCATGAAATCGAGCATGATGTGGTCATCACACACTGATATGACTATCAACCCTGGGAGATTCCATCCCGATACTCGGGACAAGTTATGACCTTTGAAAATCAATTATAGACACATGAAATTGATCGATACTCACGCACATATATATTCTACCAAATTTGACTCAGACCGAGATGAAGTAGTCGAGGCTATCAAAGCTGCTGGCATAGAGCGGGTATATATGCCCAATGTAGATGTCTCGACGATCGAAAGAATGCTGGACTGTGAGAAGCGCTACCCGGGCCTCTGTATACCCATGATGGGATTACATCCCTGTGATGTCAAGGAGGATTATGAGGAGCAGTTGGACAAAATGAAACAATGGCTGGAGCGAAGACCTTTTGCTGCGGTGGGGGAGATTGGCTTGGATTTGTATTGGGACAAAAGTTTTTTTAAGCAACAAAAATTGGCTTTGAAAACTCAAATCGATTGGGCAAAAGAATTCGACTTACCTATAGTTTTACATTGTAGAGAATCCATCGATGAGACTATTGAAATCGTCAGAGAAAACCATAATGGAAAATTGAGGGGCATTTTTCACTGCTTTACTGGAGACCTAAAGCAAGCTATGCAGATTATAGAAATGGGTTTTCTGTTAGGAATAGGTGGAGTAAGTACTTATAAAAATGGAGGATTGGATAAAGTCATTCCTCATCTTGGATTAGAGCATTTGGTATTAGAAACGGACGCTCCCTATTTGGCGCCTGTACCTTATAGAGGAAAGCGTAATTCTCCGGAGTTTCTTCCCCATATCGCTCAGCGAATAGGGGATTTGCTCGAAACTAGCGTGGAAAGGGTAGGAGAAAAAACGACAAAAAACGCATTGGGCCTATTTAAGGAATTCACTTATGAATTATAAAATCGTAAGACTTAATACTCGGATCAAAACGAGTCGTACTTCCTCAGTTTTAATTATCTATACAGGAGGTACATTGGGTATGGCTTATGACGAGAGCGGAGCACTGGTCCCCTTTAATTTTGGTCAAATCCTGGATAAAATCCCCATTTTATCTAATATGGATATCGCGATCACGGTGATCTCTTTCCCTGAACCTATCGACTCTTCTAATGTAACCATGATACATTGGAAAGATATGGCCTATATCATCACTGAAAACTATGATAGTTATGATGGCTTTGTGGTCTTGCATGGGACGGATACTATGGCCTATTCAGCTTCCATGCTAAGCTATATGCTTCAGGGACTCAATAAACCGGTAATTTTCACTGGAGCGCAGTTGCCGATATCAGCTATGCGATCTGATGCCCGCGAGAATTTGATGACAAGTTTGGAGATAGCTACAGCCAAAATAGATGAAATCCCACTTGTGCCGGAAGTTTGTGTGTTTTTCAACCATATGCTATTGCGGGGAAATCGGGCGAAAAAAGTACAATCTATTCACTTCGATGCCTTTGAGTCCGAAAACTATCCCGCACTAGCGGAATCGGGGATCGTGATAGATTACAATACGGCAGCGATTCGTCCCTATGAACCACATAGAAAACTGGTTAACAAAAATCAGTTAGATAATCGCGTGATGATCCTAAAGCTTTTTCCTGGAATTACCGAAAAGATCATGGATGCTTGTTTTGCTATCGAGGGATTGCGCGGTGTGGTTTTAGAAACCTATGGTTCTGGAAATAGCCCGAGCGAAGCTTGGTTTATGAAATCTTTGGAGCGTGCCATTAAGAAGGGCCTGATCATCCTCAATGTATCTCAATGCAATGGGGGGCGGGTCATACAGGGAAGGTATGAGACCTCCAAAGAACTATTAAATGTGGGTGTAGTAAGTGGTGCAGACATGACTACAGAGGCTGCCGTGACCAAACTCATGTTTTTGCTAGGTCAGCACCAAAAAGCGGAAGAGATCCGAGAAAAGCTGGTGCTACCCTTAGCCGGTGAGATGACGACGTAAAAAAGCCTGGGCTATTTAATCTCTAAATTTGGAATCGGGGAGAATAATAATTTTCTTTGCACTCCGATTCAGAAAAAGGATCAAAATCACAACACACAGAGAGGTGTCCGAGTGGTTGAAGGAGCACGCCTGGAAAGCGTGTATACCCCTAAAGGGTATCGAGGGTTCGAATCCCTTCCTCTCTGCAAAGCCAAATTCAGCAATGATTTGGCTTTTTTTATGAATATCAGCGTCAGTTGTGGGCGTTGGTGTGAGGAAGGGGCAAGAACCCTCGGGTTTGAAATCGACCAGAGGAAGATTCGCGAGGGGATGTGCCGCATGTCGGTAAGTATGAGTAATCCTTATCTCTCTCAAAAGCCAAGTTCAGCAATGATTTATTCTTTTTATATCGTAAAAATCCAATTTTATGTCTTCTGAGATACTAATTAGGATTGATGTATCTATCAATTTTTTATCCTGAGTTTTTTCTAGCCATAATGAGAGACGTAATAAAGCCTAGCTGAAGAAAGGATTTAAGAAAGTGTATCAATTCTAGTAGTTGGAGCTGGGTGTCCTCCAATTTCATGGGAGAGTGATTCATATCATTAGATAAAAAATGGTGGTACAATCTATTTACGCAGCTATTCTAAATAAGAGACGGGTTAATTTTAATTAGTAGCCTGATTTATGATGTTTTTGGGGGTGAAATATCCCATCAGTTTTTACTTTTTTGGACTCATGATAAAAAATTGAAAGAATGACAGGCGAAATAAAATTTCAATTTTCGGATATAATCCCTACATCCTATTGAATTCAGTAGTTAAAATTTCAAATCATCAAAAATCTCGTTTATTCTCACATTTTTATTTTTGATTCTGCTAAAAAATGAGAACCTTTCAGACGGTTTTAAGGAAAGTGAATCTTCCAAAGAGGAAAATAAAAATTGTCCGCTCGTGTAAAAAATGCCTATTTATGGCATTAAATGCAGACTTTTCGAAAAAAATCTAAGGAAGTGCATTGTTTTTTGAAAGCAAAAAATGATAACTTTAAAACTCGATTTTACTGTAGAAACCATTTAACCTTTATCAAAAGTCTATTTAAAATTCACATTATGAGAAAGTTAATCGCTTTGTTCATGCTTGCAGGTATTCTATTTGCGCCTGTTTTCGCTAACGCACAAGAAGCAGAATCAGATTCTGCCGCCCAGGAAGAAACTACCCCAGTAATGGAGGAGCCAGCGGCTACTCCTGCAATCGTCGATGACGAAATTATTGCTGAGGAGCAAAGCTTCCACCAAGTTGTAAAAGAGAAGTTCATCGAAGGTGACCCTATCTTCATGTCTCCAGTATTGATCTGCTTGATCTTAGGATTGGCAGTAGCATTGGAAAGAATTGTAACTCTTAACCTATCAACTACCAACACCAAGAAATTGTTGACTAAGGTAGAAGAAGCTTTGGCTTCTGGAGGTATCGAGGCTGCTAAAGACGTGACCAAAGGAACTAAGGGTCCTGTGGCTTCCATCTTTACACAAGGTCTGATGAGATATTCTGAAGGCATCGAAATGGTGGAGAAATCCATTATTGCTTATGGTTCTGTAGAAATGGGCCGTTTGGAGAAAGGTCTCGTATGGATCTCCTTGTTTATCTCCCTTGCTCCAATGTTGGGTTTCATGGGTACGGTAATCGGTATGATCGGTGCATTTGACTCTATCGAAGCAGCTGGTGATATCTCTCCTTCACTCGTGGCTGGTGGTATTAAAATCGCCCTTTTGACCACAGTAGCTGGTTTGATTGTTGCGATTATCCTTCAGTTGTTCTACAACTACTGTGTGGCTAAAATTGATTCTTTGGTTAATGACATGGAAGATGCTTCTATCTCTTTGGTAGACATCCTTGTAAAGCACAAATTGACTGGTAAGTAATTTACCGACTGTTTGTTGATTTCAAATTGTTCAAGTTAACCCCAAAGAAGAAATATTATGGATACTTATGACATCTTTCTATATGCAGGCTACCTGTTGATTGTCGTAGGAGCGTTCTTCGCGATTGTAATGCCTTTAATCAAGTCGTTTGACAATCCAAAGTCTCTCTTAAAGACAGCAATCGGAATCGCTGCTATTGTAGTATTGTTCTTCATTGCTTACTCAGTTTCTAGTAATGAAGTACTACCAAAATTTGAAGCAGACCCCTTCAATCTTACGCCAGAAGGCTCCCAGTTTGTCGGTGGTATGCTGATTACAACCTACATTTTGTTTCTAATAGCATTAGTGGGTATTGTCTTTACAGAATTAAATAAAGCTATCAAGTAATATGGCCAGAAAGAAAAATAGAACGAGTCAGGAGGTCAATGCAGGTTCTATGGCAGATATTGCTTTCCTGCTCCTGATCTTCTTTCTTGTCACCACCACGATCGCTTCGGATAAAGGAATTCTTAATGTTCTACCTCCCAAGCTTGATCCCAACAATCCTCCACCGGAGATTGATAAGAACGAGCGGAATATCTTTACGATCCTTGTCAATGCAAATGATGATTTGCTTGTAGAAGGGGATTATAGAGAGAGTTCTGATGGTCTTGATGAAGAGATTAAGCTTTTCGTCTTGAATTTCGGCCAGCCAGATGACGAGGCTTCTGCGCTTTATAATAGCCTGCCAGCTAGTCTCAAGGCTTTGTCAGGAAGAAATCCGGAATCCTCTGATCATCCTAACGAAGCGGTAGTTTCTATCAAGACCAATAGAGGTACTAGCTATGAAAAATACCTTGAAGTGTTTGATTTAGCTAAGAAAGCCTACTTTGACATCTATGCAGCTCGAGTCAATTTAACTACTGATGAGTATCGTGCTTTAAGTGGTAAAGATGCGGCAGAGCAAGCATTGATTGACAGAGGTAAGGAAGGAATTCCAATGGCGATTTCGATTGCAGAACCAGATAAAATAGGAAGTTGATATGGCAAAGTTTAGCAAAAAGACGAAAACGTCTGAAAATATTCCCACCTCTGCATTGCCAGATATCATCTTCATGCTTCTCTTCTTCTTCATGGTTACGACCGTGTTGAGAGAGCAAGATATCTTGGTTGAGCAAAAGATCCCGGCGGCTACTCAGCTTCAGAAACTTCAGAAGAAAACTTTGATTTCTTACGTTTACATCGGTAAGCCAAAGAATACTGCACTTTATGGTTCAGAGCCAAGAGTGCAAGCAAATGATGCTCTTCTGAATACAGCTGACATTGTACAGTGGGTAAACAGAGAGCGTGATGCGCTACCTGAATCTGATCGTCCAATGATTACCATTTCCATGAAAGTCGATAGAGACGTGAAAATGGGACCTATTTCCGATGTTCAGTCCGAACTGCGTGAAGCAGATGCCCGTCGTGTACTTTATGCCTCTATTGGTAAAGTAGACCGATAATATCGAATTTTAATACAATCAATAAAGCTGCTTCGTAAAGAAGTGGCTTTTTTTATTTAAGACTATGCTACTATCTCTTAAAAATAAAAATAAGGTCCAAAATGCATGGGCTATGTATGATTGGGCTAATTCAGTATATAGTCTGGTAATCACTTCCACTATTTTTCCGGTGTATTACAATTCTGTAACCAAAGGATTGAGTGAGCTTGATTATGTGTCTTTTTTTGGTTTTGAGATTATCAATACTGTTCTCTACTCTTATTCCATTTCTTTTTCTTTTTTGGTCATAGCTATCCTTTCCCCCTTGCTTTCTGGCATCGCAGACTCTAGTGGAAAAAAACTAGAGTTCATGAAGTTTTTCGCTTATTTAGGTTCAGTGGCCTGTATAGGCTTATTCTTTTTTGACTCTTCTAATATCGAGTGGGGTATCATTTGTAGTATTACAGCTAGCATAGGATATGCAGGAAGTATTGTCTTTTACAATGCCTATTTACCTGAAATTTCAGAAGAAAAGGAATACGACTTATTGAGTGCTAAGGGATTTGCCCTAGGCTATATTGGCTCGGTTATTCTTCTGATTATTAATCTGATAATGATCCAAATGCCCCATTGGTTTGGTATTCCAGAAGGTGGGTTTGCTGCTCGTTTATCCTTTTTGATTACAGGGCTTTGGTGGGCTGGTTTTTCTCAAATCCCTTTTCGTTTTTTGCCCAAAAACCCTTACAATAAAAAGATAAAAAGAGAATTTCTGCTTCAAGGCTATCAGGAGATCAGGAAAGTATTCCGTGAGGTTCGACAGATAAAAGTTATGAATCGATTTTTGGCTTCTTTCTTCTTTTATTCGATGGGAGTTCAGACTGTCATGTATTTGGCAGCTACTTTTGGAGATAAGGAACTGGGGCTTCCTGGAGATCAATTAATTATTACAATTTTGATTATTCAGTTTGTCGCTATTATAGGAAGTTATTTGTTTGCTTTTATTTCTAAGAAATATGGAAATAAACTTAGTTTGGTGATTATGGTTTTGATTTGGACATTGATTTGCGGTGCGGCCTACTACGTTTATACAGTTTATGAATTTTTTGCATTAGCTTTTGTAGTAGGATTAGTAATGGGAGGAATTCAATCGCTTTCCCGATCTACCTTTTCTAAGCTAATTCCCAAATCTACTACTCAGCATGCCAGCTATTTCAGTTTTTACGACGTAACTGAAAAATTGGCAATTGTGATTGGGACCTTTTCATATGGTGCTATAGAGCAATTAACGGGTAGTATGAGAAACTCAGCACTTTCTCTCGGTATATTCTTCTTAGTAGGTTTAGGATTTTTACTCTTGGTAAGTATTCCTAAAAGAGATTTGTCAACTGAAGCCCTGTTGAATCATGATTAAAATCCTGAAAGGTAAATCGGTCAAGGAGTTAGACCTTTTGCACTGTGAATTTAGTGGTCAGAAAAGCCTCGAACTTATGGAAAATGCCGCAGATGCATTCACCAAATGGTTGGTAAGTAGCTTTTCTGATTCCGAACAGCGTGTCCGGATTTTCTGTGGGGCAGGAAATAATGGTGGGGATGGTTTTGCTATTGCCAGATTGCTTTCTGATAAAGGTTTTACTGTCGAAGTGGTCGGCTGTTTTTCTGATGGAACTAAGCTTAGCCCTGATGCTCAAGCTAATTTTGATCGGCTTCCGAGGGAGGTTAATTTTTCTTTTTTTCAATCCAATCAACTCTATTCTGAATTTGATTTGATTATTGATGCCTATTTGGGTGTGGGACTGACAGGCAATCTCAGAAAAGAGGCGAAAGAAATCATTGAGGTAATGAATGGGTGTACAGGGGACAAGATAGCAGTAGATATTCCAAGTGGTTTGCCTGCAGATTCTATCGCTCAATCAGTGACTTTTCAAGCGGACTTCACCCTTACTTTTGCTTTTCCAAAGCTCAGCCTACTACTACCAGAAAATGCATTGTTGACTGGAGAGCTTATTGTAGCTGATATTGGAATTAGTCCTGAACTTTATGAGCATTTTAGTGATGAATTGTATTTTTTGAAATCAATTGATATCCCAAAGCTTCATCGAAAGTTTCATCGATTTTCGCATAAAGGGGATTTTGGCAAAATTCTTTTGATAGGAGGAAGTCCTGGAAAAATGGGGGCACTTCACCTTTCGGCTAAGAGTGCTTTGCGAACTGGTGCCGGATTAGTCACTTGCTATTTGGAGCAAAGTGAGCGAATGATACTGCAATCTTCTTTGCCAGAAGCTATGTGTTTATGGGGTGAAATTCCCAGTCTTGAGAAGTTTGATGCAATCGGAATTGGTCCTGGCTGGGGGGTAATTAATCGTAGCGAGGTATTGAAATTTATACTAATGAATTGCACTTCCCCATTAGTATTAGATGCTGATGCAATCAATTTACTTGCTGAGTATCCAGAGTTAATCGAGTTACTTCCCGAAAACACAATCTTAACTCCGCATCCGGGCGAGTTTGATCGTCTGCTTGGCAAATCCAGTGATCATCTAGAGCGACTTCAAAAAGCGAGACAATTTGCGATGAAGCGCAATATACTTTTGATTCTAAAAGGGGCGAATTCGGTCATTTCACTGCCTGATGGGCGTCAACTCATCAACTCTACGGGAACCAAATACATGGCTACAGGAGGTTCTGGAGATGTTTTGACAGGAATGATTACGGCCTTTTTAGGGATGGGATATTCTGCAGAATACGCAGCTATTTGTGGAGTATATCATCATGGGCTGGCTGGAGAATTTGCCGGTTTCAAAAGGAAATATGGCACCATTGCGGGAGATTTGATAGAAGAGATTCCGGCGACCTTTATTGCTATGGGGATAGAATGATAAAAAAGAATCTCAGGAGCAAACTATCTTTTGGATATGGTGGTTTTGGGCTAAAGAATTTTTAATGAACCGAGAAAAATTACTGCTCTGGACCCTTGCGGCCATCAATTTTATTCATATCGTTGACTTTATGATTTTGATGCCTCTTGGTCCTCAATTGATGCGCGTATTTGATATTTCTCCGAGAGAATTTGGGTTATTGGTATCTTCCTATACATTTAGTGCAGGTGTTTCAAGCTTTTTTGGCGCTTTCTTTTTGGATCGATTCGATCGAAAGAAGATTTTACTTTGGGTTTATGTGGGATTTTCGATTGCAACTCTAGGGTGTGCACTTTCTCCTAATTATCCGATTCTTCTAATAGCTCGAGTGATCTCAGGGCTTTTTGGCGGATTGACCTCTGCGTTGATTTTAGCGATTATCGGGGATGTGATTCCCAATGAACGCCGAGGACGCGCCATGGGCTTGGTAATGGCAGCCTTTTCAGTAGCCTCAGTGCTAGGCGTACCCATGGGTTTGTTCTTGGCAAGTTTGTCCGATTGGCACATGCCCTTTTACATTTTAACGGGATTATCGCTCGTGAGCTTAGGGATGATTTTCCGATTTATCCCCAATATAACAGAGCATCTTGGCAAAGAAATTCAGCGTCCTCATCCCATGGTGGTGGTTCGTCGGGTAACAAGTAATCCCAATCAGATGCGTGCGATTACTTTGTCAGTGATGATGATGTTTGGGCAGTTTATGATTATCCCTTTTTTAAGTCCATATACTGTGGCTAATGTAGGATTCACAGAGATGCAGCTGACCTATATTTATATGGCTGGTGGGGCTTTTACTATTTTCACATCTCCTTGGGTTGGGAAACTTTCAGATAAGTATGGAAAGCTTCGGATATTTACCATTTTCATGACATTGAATGTAATTCCTATTGCCATCATCACGCATTTGGGAGTAACTCCAATAGTCTATGTATTATTAGTCTCTACCTTATTTTTTGTGACATCCAATGGTCGGTATGTACCTGCTGCTGCCATTATCACAGGTACAGCCAAGCCAGAGAATCGAGGTAGTTTTTTGAGTTTCAACTCCGCCGTGCAGCAGTTAGCGACTGGAGTAGCCTCGCTGATCGCAGGCATAATTATAGGTGAGACAGCAACAGGCGAACTGACCAATTTTAATGTCGTGGGGTATATTGCTATTGTTTTCAGTTTGCTTTGTATCCCGTTGGCGCGGAGAGTAAAAATAATAAGCTAAAAAAATCCCCAACATCTCTGCCGGGGATTCTGATTGTGTTTAAACTGAAAGAATGTTAAAATTCCGCATTTCCAGGAGTCCTTGGGAAAGCGATGACATCCCGGATATTTCCCATACCTGTGACAAACTGGACCATTCTTTCGAAGCCCAATCCAAAGCCTGAATGTGGTGTCGAACCAAATCTACGGGTGTCCAGAAACCACCACATTTCATCAGTTGGGATATTAAGTTCCTCCATTCGGCTAACTAATAACTCCATTCGCTCTTCCCGTTGGGAACCGCCTATGATTTCTCCAATTCCTGGGAAAAGAATATCCATCGCTGCGACGGTTTTTCCATCCTCATTCTGTCTCATGTAGAAAGACTTGATTTCTTTAGGATAATCGGTCAATATCACCGGTTTTTTGAAGTGCTTCTCGACCAGGTATCTTTCATGTTCGGACTGTAGATCGGCTCCCCACTCTTCAATTAAGAACTGAAATTTTTTCTTCTGATTGGGTTTAGATCGTTTAAGAATTTCAATTGCTTCGGTGTAAGTGATTCGAACGAAATCATTTTCAGCAACAAATTTCAGCTTTTCGATGAGTCTCATTTCGGAACGTTGGTCTACTGGCTTAGACTTTTCCTCATCCAAAAGCCTATTTTCCAAAAATTTGAGATCTTCCTGACAATTAGTAAGGGCATAGTTGATGAGATACTTCAAGAAGTCCTCTGCTAGATCTGCATTGTCTTCTGCATCGTAAAAGGCCATCTCGGGCTCGATCATCCAAAACTCCGCTAAATGGCGGGTTGTATTGGAGTTTTCAGCTCGGAAAGTAGGGCCAAAAGTATAGATTTCTGATAGGGCAAGAGCCGCTAGCTCCCCTTCTAATTGACCGGATACGGTGAGGTTTGCTTCTCTTTCGAAGAAGTCCTGCTTGAAGTCAACTGAGCCATCTTCGGATCGAGGCGGGTTTGCGATATCTAAGGTGGTGACCTTAAAAGTCTCGCCTGCTCCCTCTGCATCCGAAGCGGTAATGATCGGTGTGTGGATGTAGAAAAAGCCTTTGTCATTAAAGTATTTATTAACTGCAAAAGCCAGGGCATGCCGTACACGGAAGACCGCTCCAAAGGTATTGGTACGCATACGGAGGTGAGCGATTTCTCTTAGAAACTCCAAAGAGTGCTTCTTAGGCTGCAGGGGGTATTTTTCGGGATCTGCCTCTCCGAGCACTTCGATGCTTTTAGCATTGAGTTCGGAAGCTTGGCCTGCACCCTGCGATTCCACCACCGTCCCAGTGACTTTTAGACAGGCACCGGTTGTGCATTTTTTCAAAACATCCTCAGCGATTACATTGGGATCAGCCACCACTTGATAATTGGTGATAATGGAGCCATCATTGAGAGCAATGAAAGAAACATTTTTATTGGAACGCTTAGTGCGTACCCAGCCCATAAGGGTGATTTCACTGCCGATTGGATGTTGATCCAGGATGGTCTTGATTTTGACCCGTTTGTTGAACGCCATGATATTTTTAGATTTGAAAAAGACGGAGATCCGAATTTTTATTGGTTTGCAAAAAAACGATTAAATCAGCTTTTTATCAAAAAATTGCTTGTTTTTCCTAACTTTGAGTTCGGGACTTTTTCAGCGGAAAAGTCCTTTTTTGAACCCAAAAAGCAGGTTTTAACCGATTCAGATGCAAAAGCTAAATCTTAGCCAGTCACTTTCACAGAAGCTTTCACCTCAGCAGATACAATTTATCAAGCTGCTGCAGGTGCCTACGGCCGAATTGGACACGAGGATCGAGGAGGAATTAGAGATCAATCCTGCCTTAGAGGAAGGAAAAGAAGAGAAAGAAGATTCAGAAAAAGACGAATTTGAAGATACCTACGAAGAAGATTTGGGTTCAGATGATCGAGATCTGAATCTTGATGACTATCTCGACGATGAATACGGCGGGTATAAAATGCAGGGGGATGGGAATTACAATGCCGATGAAGAGGATCGTGAAATTCCCATTTCATCGCAAGCGTCTCTTCATGAGCTCTTGATCCAGCAGCTCAATTACCTAAAGCTCGATGATAGACAGCGGATTATTGGTCAGCAGCTGATTGGAAGTATTGAAAATGATGGCTACATCCGTCGTGATTTAGAGGCGATTATCAACGATCTGGCCTTCAGTCAAAACATAGAGACAGATATCGATGAGCTAGAAGAAATCCTCAGGAAAATCCAAACTTTTGATCCTGCCGGAATTGCTTCTCGTAACCTCCAGGAATGCTTGATTTTACAATTGGAAAGAAAGGAACATCCCGAAGACCCAACCGTACAACATGCATTGAGAATCATACACGATTGCTTTGAAGAGTTTACTAAGAAGCATTACTCCAAGATTCAACGGAGATGTGACCTCAATGAAGAAGAGACTAAAGAGGCTGTGAATCTGATCACTAAGCTGAACCCAAAACCAGGGGGAGTCTCAGAGGGATTAGTGAGAACACAGTATATTATTCCGGATTTTATTTTGACCAATAACTCAGGAAAGCTTGAAATCAGTTTAAATTCAAAAAATGCTCCTGAACTAAGAATATCTAGGTCATATTCTGAGATGTTTGATGCCTACGATAAATCAGACAAAAAGGATAAAAAGCTCAAAGAGACAGTGTCTTTTGTGAAGCAAAAGTTAGATGCTGCCAAATGGTTTATTGATGCCATCAAGCAAAGACAAAATACGCTTTTGAGAACGATGGAGGCAATTCTGGAGTATCAAAAAGAGTTTTTCATCGATGGAGATGAAACTAATCTTCGTCCAATGATTCTGAAAGATATCGCTGAGAAAATCGATATGGATATCTCTACAGTATCTCGTGTAGCCAATAGCAAATCTATACAGACCGAATTTGGCGTATATCCTTTGAAGTATTTCTTCTCCGAAGGTATTGCTACGGATAGCGGTGAAGATGTGAGTAATAGAGAGGTGAAGTTTGTCTTGCAAGGCATGGTGGATGCCGAAGATAAAATGAAGCCGCTATCGGACGATAAATTGGTGAAAATGCTCAATCAGAAGGGATATAATATTGCTAGAAGGACTGTAGCAAAGTATCGGGAACAGTTGCAAATCCCGGTAGCTAGACTAAGAAAAGAATTGTAGTGGGGAGAATCGCGGCACTGATTATTTCAGTTATCTTTCAACCTTTATTGATGCCAACCTTGGTTTTTGGGTTGATTTTGTTTGGAGTACCTGAAGCGAGTAGTGTTCCCACTGAATTTAAGCTTCGGATTTTTTATTTAATAATAATTTCTACTTTGGTTATTCCGATGGTCACCATCATTGGATTGCGATTGAGTGGTACTGTTAAAAGTCTTCACATGGCAGAACTCAAGGATCGTCTGATTCCTTTTTCTGTAACTTCAATTTATTTTTTGATGACCGTATATTTTATGAGACAAATCAGCGAACTGGATCCCATCATGTGGCAGTCATTAGCAGTAATAGCAGGTGTGATTGTCTTTTTGACTATCGTGACCATATTCTGGAAAATGTCGGCTCATATGACTGGTGTAGGAGGCTTGTTAGCTTTGGTAGTCGTGTTTAGTATGAATTTTCCAAATTTTGCTGCTCTTTATCCTCTGCTTTTGTCGATTATTTTAGCCGGCATAGTCGGTAGTGCTCGATTGGCCTTAAATGCTCATCGCCCGCTAGAAATCTATGTTGGTTTGTCTTATGGGTTTGTCAGTTGTTTTTTACTCTTTTCATGGCTTTGGTCCTAGCACCTTAGATTTAAAGCAAAAAAAATCGAATCTGTCATTGATTCGATTTTTTTTAATCATTTGAGCTTAGAATAAATGGATAGCCACTCCAAAGCTAAGTTGCTGCGCTTCGTTGTTGAAAGGGCCTAAATCTTCTTGGAAAAGTTTGTTTAAACCGACATAAGACCAAAAATAAAACCCGGGGCTACCTGCTTTGAGTGAAAGGCCATACCGGATTTTTTCCAAGCCATAATTTTGAGCATCCTTTACCTTTCTGGTAAGCCCATCCTCATCCGTATAGTTTATTTTGCTATGCGCATTGTAGAGAAATCCTACTCGAGCGCCTAGGCTTACCCGGAATCCCTTGGAATAATTTCTTTTATTTGCATGGTAGGTGATGTCAAGAGGTATATCAAAATAATTGATGGCAAAATTATTTTTGTCTACCTGAATGTTATCTCCAAATACCTCTGTCAATTCTAGGTATTGACTTGACTCAGGTCCTTTTGCAGGGTCATTGAAAAGGTTTTGCTCATCTTGAAAAGCAAATTTATTGGAGCTGATACCAAAACCTGGGTCAAAAGTAAAACCTGAAGTCTCCCCAAAGATAGAAATCGGGTATTGATAATAAACATTAAAGGAACGAGAACCAAAAAAAGCGGTGCTGATGTCCGCAGGCCTATTATTGAGTAGATTAAATCCCAATTCGACTTTCAAGTCAGCGGGGATATTAGGTCTTCCTCCGATGGGTACTTTTGGTGTTTTTATTTCTTCCTGGGCAAAGGCAAGTTGGACAAGGCTAAAAGCGAAAAGGAATCCGAATATTTTTTTCATTAAATCGAGGCTTATTTACATTCTATTGCGGACAAAAATAGAAAATCTCATAGGATTAAACCTGCTTTTCCTCTTAATAATTCTTAAGGCTCATTTTCAGATCAATAGAGTAGGCAAGAAAATTCTCTCAAGAAGATACTTGTAGAAAATTTAATTTTGGGTACCTTTGCAAACCGAAACGGCCTCGTAGCTCAACTGAATAGAGCACCTGATTACGGCTCAGGAGGTTTCAGGTTTGAATCCTGACGAGGTCACAAAGCTCAACTTTTCAAGTTGGGCTTTTTTTTTGACCACGCAGTATATGCGAAAGGGTTGCAGTGTTATTTAAGGTATTTTGTCCGTCTACAGGTTTCCAATTTATTCCTTAATTGTGTCAACCTATTCCAGTCCACTCCCCGTAGCTCAACAGAATAGAGCATCCCGATAAGATCTGGAAGTTTTCAGGTTTGAATTCCCGCTTTGCGGGACAGGCTCTGACCAGGTCACAAAGCTCAACTTTTCAAGTTGGGCTTTTTTTTTGACCACGCAGTATATGCGAAAGGGTTGCAGTGTTATTTAAGGTATTTTGTCCGTCTACAGGTTTCCAATTTATTCCTTAATTGTGTCAACCTATTCCAGTCCACTCCCCGTAGCTCAACAGAATAGAGCATCCCGATAAGATCTGGAAGTTTTCAGGTTTGAATTCCCGCTTTGCGGGACAGGCTCTGACCAGGTCACAAAGCTCAACTCTTCAAGTTGGGCTTTTTTTTGTGACCATGCAGTATATGCGAAAGGGTTACATGTTATTTAAGGTATTTTGTCCGTCTACAGGTTTCCAATTTATTCCTTAATTGTGTCAACCTATTCCAGTTTACTTCCCGGTAGCTCAACAGAATAGAGCATCCAGATAAGGTTTCAGGTTTGAATTCCCGCATTGCGGGACAGGCTCTGACGAGGTCACAAAGCTCAACTCTTCAAGCTGAGCTTTTTTTTTGAGCTCTTTGTGTGTACTTTTCTAACCTCAAATAAAAGAAATGAAGCGAATTCGACTCTTTTCCCTTGGCGTATTACTTTGCTTGTCCTCCTGCGAAAGCTGGCTTCAAGATATAGGTCTGAAAGACATTAAAAGGATAGATGGTCCGTGTACTATTGTGCTGGAAGACGGTTCGGTGATAGAAACCCCTTTCAGCTTGGAGGTTACCATCAAAACTGAAGCAATCACCTATAGAGATGAAGAGGGGAAGCTTTGGTCACTTTTTAGAGAAGACTATCAGAGCTATTCCTGTGGAGGTAATTAAAAAAAGCTGTCAGATTTTTCTGACAGCTTTTTTTTGTTAATGTTGAGGGGTAGGTACAGGTGGTCGCTTTCCCTTTTGCCAAAAGAATAAAATGGTGAATGCTATTATAAGGATAATTGGAAAAGTAGTCATTGTAGAAAGGGTTGCTTGACCTGCTGCTAGATCTAAATCTGTTCCTGTTAGACCTAATTCACTTTTTTCTTCAATATCACTATCAATCCAAACACCAATTATAGGTTGGAAAATTGCTGTTGAAAACATTCCTACTCCTCCGATTATTGACATTCCAAGTGCTCCACTTTTTGGTACTCTGGTGGCAATAAATCCAATCATTGTAGGCCAAAAGAAGGCTACTCCTGTAGCGAAGAATATTGCTGCTACATACACCATGAAACCTGTCTGAATACTGAATAGATAGATACCAAGGGTTGAAATTACTGCGCCTGATAACAATACTCCGGTTTGGCCTAGTGCTTTTGTGACTGGACCTCCAAAGAATCGTAAAACTGCCATCAGACCTGTAGTAAGAGCGAGAACTAACATTGGTTTAGCCCCTGAGCTTTCCATTATCAATCCAGTCCATTTTTGAGGGCCAAATTCGGTAATTGCAGTAAGTGCCATACAAGCAAAAATAAACAGAAACAAAGGTGATAGCATTGCTTTGAAATTGGCTGAAAGAGAACTTGCTTGTTCCACACTTGCTTTTGGAAAAGTTTTACCATTGAATAGATACGCATAAATAAGAGCTGGTATTGGGATAAGCCAAAATTGGCTTTGCCATGAGAACCCTAAAGTTGACATTAATTCGGAAAGCAATGCGCCGACAAAAATTCCACCTGGGAACCACATGTGGAATCTATTTAACATTTTGTTCATTTTTTCTCCAGTGTACATGTCAGCAATCATTGGATTACAAGCTGCCTCTGTACATCCACATCCAATACCCATTAATAAGTTGGAAACTAATAGTAAAGCAAAGCTTAAATCAGAAACGTAGTAAATGGCAAATAGAGTTAGTCCTGCCCCAATAAAGTGCGTAAGGAACGCAATTTTCATGATTTTTTTTGGGCCAATTGTGTGATAAATTAAACCGCCTATTATCATCGCTATAGGAAAACCAAAAAACCAAAGGGAGTTGAGGTAGCCAAGATTTTCAGCAGAATATCCAAGATCAAGGCCTAGCTGTTTTAAAGTACCAGCACTAATACTGAATGAAAAGGCTGTTGTTATCAAAGCGAAACAGCTCGCAGTGAAGAGAGCTTTACGATTAATTGCTTGCGTCATAGAATAGGTTTTTTGGATTAGAGGTTTTGATAATGCATACGTTTGAAACAGCTGAAAATAGGAAAAATATTGGATACTGACTTTTCCGATAATAAAAATTTTTATTTGGATGACGCTCCTTACCAGGATAAACCTACTCCAAAGAATAGTAGTTGAAAAATTAGGGCATGGTTATGAGACTCGATATCGCTTGAAAATCAGTAGTTAAAAAAAATGATACTTGGACTAAGCCCAAATTTATTCAATTACCAAAATGGATCCTAATTGGTATTGACTGATATTTTTTTCCAGATTCACATAGTTGATTCTTACAGAATAAGAGCCATTAGGGACTTTTTCGCCATTGAAATAGCCATCCCATTGACAGGTAGATTCCTCAGAAATTAAACTGCTGTTTTCACAATAAAAGATAAGCTGTCCCCATTGATTGAAAATCCAGACCTCTAATTCGTCAATGAGGAAATTGGTGTAGATTAAAAAGTTTTTATCAGGATCTCCTGGGATAATTGCCGTAGGGAAAATCACTTTAAGTTCACATTCTTCCTCAGCGGTGAAGGAGGCCTGATAAGCGCAGCCTTCCAAGCTATATACAGTTAAAGAATAATCTCCTGGTCTAATGGGCTTGAAAGTAGGATTGGTAGAAACCAAATCCTCCCCCAAGTACCACTCATAGCTTGCGAAACTTCCGGGATTAAGGTTAGGACCAATCTCGTATCGTTCACAGACTTGATAAGTATCACCTAATTCAGGCCGCACTGGGTCTTGGCTTCGTAACACTAAAGCTTGATCAAAACCTAGTAAACATGGAATATCATTAAAAACGCGCACTTCATAGGTGCCTTCATCAAAGGCTAAAATTTCTTCTTGTCCCCTACTATTTACCAGTTCTGATTGATTTCCACTCAAGTCAGTAAACCACCACTCAATCTGGGTAATTTCTGTAAGGTCTGCCTGAAGCGTAAGAACAGTGGATGCTTCATCTGGGCAGAGTGGCTCGGTGGTAAGGTTGACATCTACACTTAGCACAGGAGTTTCTGCTGTAAAGTTTACACGTTGGGTAGAGGGGCAGCTTGTGGAACCACTTGGTTGCACTTCAAGAGAAAAATCACCATAGGTGTTGAGTTCAAGGAATTCCTCATCTCCGATTTGATTTCTATTGGTATCATACCAAAAGTAATCGACCTCATCATTTTGATAATTATTTACCCGTGCTTGGTAAGTTTTTAATCCATTGCAGTCTTCTGAAATTAAAATTGGTTCAAAATCTACAGGGTCAGTTAGCGTGACTACAAGTTCTTTTTGCTCAGGACAAATAGCTGAATTAGGGTCAGAGTCAAAGGCTAAAAAGATGTAAATTCCATCTAACTCAAGTGTAAAGCTATCTCCCGAGGATCCGGTTTGTGTATTTCCTGCAGGGTCAGTTACGGTAAATTCAAGTGATTCCGTTGTTTGGGGAGTAAGTTCGAAATTTTCACAGACAGTCAGTTCTGCAGGAATATCAAATAGAACTTTATCAGGGATTAAATTCAGTTCTATGGTTTCTCTTCCGAGTTCACATTCTTCTACACTAATTCCTGGGATAAATCTGAACAGTGCAGCCTCGTAGGTTCCCGCAATTCGTGTTTGGAATTCTTTCAAGTTTTCAAATTCGGGTAAATCATCGACAGTACCATCCTCGTTAAATCTTCTCCATCGGATATCAGTGACTGCCTCAGGGAAGGTAGATTCTAGGCTGACAATAGCCTCAGGGCCAAATTCACATAATTTGGTCTGGTTCAAGGTCACATCCACACTTAGCACAGGCTCCTCGATCATAAATGTTTTCGGAGGGATGGGACAAGCTTGGGCGTTGATGGGTTGCACGTCAAGTTTAAATTCTCCGGTGGAAACGGGAATAAGAAATTGTCCTTGACTGACTACCTGATCATTTTCATCATACCATATAAACCTTGCAGTACTTGGGTCAACACCAAAAATCTCTGCTTCAAAGACTCGGTTTCCAAAACAGTCCTCTTGAACCAATCTAGGCTCAAAATCAATAGGATCTACCAAAGAAACATTAATTTCCCTTGAAAAGGGGCAGAGAACATCTTGGCCAGGTATTCGACCTACCAAGGTGTAAGTGCCTGCCTTATCAAGTAAGCCAAAGTCTCCACTATTGAAGATAGTTTCTAAACCATCGGGATCCGTAAGTGAAAATTCAAGAGCTTGACTTGTTACAGGATATAATTCAAAACTTTGACAAACATTAATATTCGCAGGAACAAAGAAATTGACTTGACTTAAGCCAGGTATTTCAATTTCTTCACTTTCGGGTAATGCACAACCATTGCCGTCAAATATTTCAAAAAAGTATTTCCCCCCGGATAAATTAACACGAATGGTGTCATTTAATTGAGTAGTGTCTTGGAAAATGGCTGGAATGCCTCTCTCTGTTAAAATTTGGTAGCCCGCCGTAGTGGAGCCATTAGGTAATACAATAGAGAATCCTCCCGGTGCTATTCCTGTGCTGGTACAAGTTTCCGGTATAATATCAATTATTTGAAATTCTAATTCGGGAATTGGGTTTTGTAAGGGAACCACCGCTCCTATAGAATAGGCGCAGGAACCCAGTGCCGTGCTCAATGTATAAGCCCCTGACTTAAGTCCTGGAAATTCTACAATTTCGAAGGCAGCAAAAGGCCCTAGACTGATTCCTAAAGAATCTATAGTGACTCTATCTACATCAGTTAGCGTTCTGATTTTCAATATTCCATCATCTACAGAACAGTCACTAGCTCCAAAAGCCTCTTCAAATTCTATTCTAGGTTCAGGATAATAAGTGAAATTTATTGGGATTTCAGCGGTACAAGTGGGATTGTTTGGATTGGGTAAAGCAAAAATCATAGTGAAATCTCCTGGGCTATCAAGATCTCTAGAGGGGAATAAAGAAAAGTCGGATGATGTACCTAAAAATGTACGAGTAGTTTCACCTTGGCGCTGTACATACCAGTCTCCTTCAATACTTGGGCTGGACTGAAATTCAATAAACTGGGTGGTACAGACCTCTGTCCTGTCAGAATTGACACTAAAGCTGTTGATGTCAATGATTGTGGTGGAAAGTGTCCTGACGCACTCGTTTACTCCTTGAGAATTGACGAAGTAAAACTCTACAGCGTAGGTGCCTGGACTATTTATGACAGCCTCATTATCGGTGCTGATCACAGCTCCGGCGCTATTGGTCCATTCAAAAACATAATCTCCAAAGTCTGCAGAACCAGGGTCGATTGCGGATAAAGTTAAATCTTGACCCGTGCAAATAATATAATTGCTTTCAAGAACCGTTAATGGGCTTGGTAAAACATCAATGGGTTTTACCTCACTACCTACGATCACATTTCCCCTCCTAATGTCCAAACTCAATTGATACACTCCTGGGCTAGAAAAAGTGTAAGAAAATCCTGGTGAACCTAATTGTCGACTGAAAAGAACTTCTCCACTTGGACTGATTAATTCCCAATCGAAGACATCTCCGGGTTGGCCTAAACCCGTGAAATCACCAATGACACTACCAAAGACAATGCATAAGCGCTCAGGACCATCAATTATGGAGTTGACTAGAAGGGCAGAAGATAATGGTTTAGCTGCTTTTTCGGCAGAGATAGAAGTGAATAACAGGAAACAGCTCAGTAGAATAACTGCTACTGCGCTCCCTCTAAAAAGGATCATTCCTATATTTTTTTTTCTTTCTTTCACTTCAAAAAACTTGAAAATCAAGCCACTAAGCTACAACAAATAGACCTTCCTCAAAAATAGAATCTTCGCGGAAAGAAGGTTTTTAATAGGAAAAGATTTCTTTCAAACTCTTTATCTAACAAAAATCCATTCTGATTCATTACTTAATTGATCAGCAAATTCGTAGCCAGATTCGTTAAACAGTTTTAATTTTTCCGGATCGGTGATTTTATTTTTGATAGCATAATTTGCCATCATTCCACGAGCCTGCTTTGCAAAGAATCCGACTATTTGATATTTATCGTTTTTGAATTCTTTAAAGTGTATGGTGATCACAGGATTATTCAATGTTTTTTGATCTACAGCCTTGAAGTATTCTTGGGATGCTAGATTAATTATGGGCGCTTTACCAGCGTTTTGATTGATGGCTTTGGCGATTTTTTGACCCCAATATTCATAAAGGTTTTTTCCCTTTTTGGTCTCTAATTTTGTCCCCATCTCTAAGCGGTAGGGTTGAATGAGGTCCAAAGGCTTTAATAAGCCATATAATCCAGAGAGGATTCTAAGATGCTCCTGAGCATATTCAAAGTCCTCTTCCGAAAATGAATCCACCTCAATTTTAGTGTAGACATCACCTTTAAATGCCAGCAAAGCCTGTTTTGAATTTTCAGGAGTAAATTCTTTTTGAAAAGTCTTATAGCGTTCCTCATTTAATTGAGCTAAGTTTTCGCTCACATGCATCAGTTTGGCAATGTCATCTGCAGATTTTTTTTTCATTACTGAGACCAATGATGTGATGTCAGTGGTGAATTCAGGCTGACTGTGTTCTTGAAAGGAGGGAGTACTGTAGTCTAAGGTTTTGGCTGGTGATAATAAAATTAACATTACTGAATGACGGTTAATGCGCTTGTGATTTGTTCGGTTTTATTTTGATCTCTACTGGTAAACCTCACGACAACGGCATATGTTCCGTTAGGGACAAAATTTCCATTGTACTGACCGTCCCAAGGGCAAAATGGCTGAGCGGGTTCCAAATTTTCATGCTCGCAATGGAAAATCAATTCACCCCATCGATTGAAAATAAATACCTCGGCTTCGTCTATGTATTCATTTGCGTATAGGATGAAATTACGGTTCGGATCATTCAGCACTACACCATTGGGCAAGCTTACTTTGAGTTCACAATCTTCAAATACCTCAAAGGTTTCCACATATTCACATCCTATGTTATCGGATACCCGAAGTTCGTATAAACCGGGCTCGCTTGGTGTGAAAATCGCGTCTTGAGATACTTCTTCCCCATTAAGTGTCCAAGAATAATTAGCATATTCCCCAGGGTCAATGCTAAATGAAACGCCTTCAATAGCACAAATGGTCAACTCCTCAGGAACTATCGGTGGAATGATCGTAGATCTAATGACTGTGGCATTTGCCCTGCCGATATCGCACCCCGCAGCACTTCGCAATAGCACTTCATAGGTGCCTTCATCCTCTACCTGCACAATTGGTAATCCATCCCAGTCAAACAACCGGGTCCGAGTTCCTCCCTGCACACTATACCACTCGATCGCATCCACAGCACTAAGATCAGCATCTACTGTGATAGTGGTGGATGATAGCTCCCCGCAGAATGGCACTAAGTCCAAACTTACATCTACATCTTCGGTCAATGTGATAGCCGTAAAAGGAATTTCAGGACTCGGGCATAATCCTCCTGCATTTCGCTGAACCTCTAAAGTGTAGTCTCCATCTCTTGGTGGAGTAAAGGATTGGCGCCTTCCTACTATGATTCCATTGTCATCCTTCCAAAGAAAAATTACATCCTCGGGATTGGCATTATTCAAGATGGCCTCATAACTAACTCCGACTTGACAATCAATAATTGGTTGGGAAACCTCATAATCCAAAGGACCTGTAATATCCAAGCTAAACGTCCGTTCCCTTGGACAATCAATACCATCAGGATCGGTCGCGATCATGGAATAAGTACCGCTTTGTGTTAATGTGTATTCCCATGTGACAGGATCAACTGGATTGATAATAGTTCCGTCCTCAAATGTCAACTCAAACTGTAAGTCATTGTCCTCATAGGTAGGCGAAAAAGTGAAGCTTTCACAAGCTTCAAGCTGGAGAGGAATAGAAAACTGAACCGGCTGAATGTCATCAATAATATAAATGTCAGGATCGGGTAGAGCACAACCTGAAGCTATGACCTCTACTGTATAGCTTCCATCAGGAACTGGGATTTGAAGACTTGTTTGGTTGGTGAAAGTTTCGGTAAAAACCTGTCCATCTCCTTGGCTCAGGATCTCAACGGTCCCCGTCACAGGAATACCGGCATCAAAATCAATTTGCAAAGCTCCAGAAGCTACTCCATTGGCATCACAAAACTCATCGATTTCTGATACAGTAAATTCCAACTCTGATGGCGGATTGAGGTTTTCTACAAATCCAGTCACAGTAAAGGTGCATCCAGCTGCATTACTAGCTTCTAAAGTATAGTTTCCGGGAAGTAAATTGGTGACAGGGATAGTGGTGCCAGCATTGACGTTGGTGAAAATATCTCCTGTTTCGACAATTCTTACCTCATCTGCATCAGCTAGCATTTCGATTTCGAAGCTGCCGTCTGCAGTCGTACAATCACTTGCTGGGCTCAATGATGTTGTTATCATTTCTGGTAATTCATTGACCCGTAACTCCATTCTTTTTTCAATGGTGCAGCCCTCTAAAATCGGGTCTTCTGCCAAGAAATAAATTTCGTAATCCCCTGGTCCAGGGAGGTTGTTTACCCAAAGTTCCAACTCAAAAAATTCTCCTAAGCTTACACGATTTCCATCTTGATTTCGCTCATATTCCCATTGTCCGCTTAGTGGAGTGTCTGGAGCAAACGTGACCAAGACTTCCTCAAAACAAACCTCTACCGCGTCTTGATTAATTTCAAACTCGAAAGCGGGTCCTACAAATACGTCAGCAGTCGCTGGGCAAGTATTGAAAAGTAAGGCTTCTTCCTCATCCAATCCAGCAGGAAGCCTGTAGCTGACATTGACAGTATAAATACTCTCTTCATCTACGGTAATGGAATTAGAGTTTTCGTCTCCAAAAACCTGACCTGCGGCATTGGTCCATTGGAAATCATACAGTCCCTCTGCAGGATCATAGCCATCTATGGCAGTCAAAGTAACTGGATCTCCGGCGCAGAGTGTTATGTCCGATTCTAAAGTTAATTCCGGTGGAGCTACCACTTCGATATCGATACTTCCATCAAAATAGTCAGGAGTAGCACATCGAGTGACATTCAGTGCAACCGTGTAAATTCCCGGCTCATCAAAAATTTGTTCTAAGTTTTGAAACTGGTCTCCAGGCCCCCCGAAATTTTCAAGGATAACCGTTCCATCATCTCGGGTCACAGTCCAAAAATAACTATCGATATCTGGTTCCCCTCCTCCTTCTATGGTTGCCAATGCTCCATTATCAGGATCTAGACATAACCTTTCCGGTGCAACAAGGGAAGGCTCGGGGATGGAGCTGCCGCTGTTTTGTGCAAAAGAAGGAAGCCCCAGATTAGTAGTGCCTGTCATGGGCTCTACAGAATCTTGATTAAAGGTACTGCTGGAATTGCAGCCAGAGCCTACCGCGATTTGACCGATTAGATTGGAGCCTACCACCGCCGCGTATACATTACCATCGGGGCCGATTTGGAGGGCACCTAAGTCTAAACCACTTGTTCCGCTGATTGAATTTTTGGTGGATAGAATGCAGTTTTCTATTTCAGTTCTGGTAGAAGAAGTGTCAAAACAGGCAGGGCAACTTGCGGCATCTGGATTGTCATTTTCGATTGGCTTGATGTTAAATTCTTCTATTCCGGGACCTCCATTTCGGTAGGATACAAATATTTTCTCTCCACTGTCAGAAAATTCCAAGCCATAAACTTCCCCATCACAACCTAGGTCTAAGAGCGCATATTCTGTCAATTCTCCTGTATCCGCATCAAAGTCAAATATCTCCAGTCGGTTACAGCCCCCATTAGAAATGGTGACAGCTAATTGATCCCCATCGGGGCTAAATTTCATGGCCCCCACCCCTGCATTGAATCCGTGGCTACTTCCTACAGAACTGAATACTGGCTGCCCAATACCTTGGGCGGAAACAGGATAGGCTCTGAAGGTATTATTCCCCAGTTCATGAAACATTACCCATGTCGTGTCTCCGTTTGCGAATGCAGCCGATTGCTCCGTAGATGGACTGAAAAGGAAATTGTCTTTGGAAACCACATTTCCCACTCCGGTTTGGTTTTCAGACTTGATATCGACTAGTGAAAACCTTACCTCATTATTTCCATTAGCAGTAGTCTGGGTCGTAAAAAGATAAAATAAGGTGCGCTCTTGAGGGACAGCCGTGGCAATTACTGCTTGGCTAGAGGCATTATTTCCACCGATATCTTCGCCATTTTCCATCAGTTGACCATTTAAGTCCCAAACTGATTCTCCATCGGTAAAGAAGAGTACTTCTCCTCCCGAATCAGTAATGGTAGTGGTGCCCGCAGGAATATTTTGAGGATGAGGACTATCTAATGGTCTTGGGGTAGGGGCGTTGGGGTCATTCGGGTCGGGATTGAAATTTAACCCTGCCCCATCACCAAAATACCAGATGCCATTACTTTGATCCTGAAGATCCCATACTTTTACTGTGATTTCTGCATAAGCATAACAGCTTGAGCCTTGCTCTCTGACCAATGCCCAGTAAGTGCCAGGAAGACAAACTTCATTGGTTCCTTTCGGCCCCCAGCCTTCATCTCGTTTGTTGGACCAGAAGTATTCATAATTATCTCCACCACCGGGAGGAGCTTCACCATCTTGTTGGCCTGCTGTACTTTGAGCTTCCAAAAGCTCGGCAATATCCACGCATTGTCCCTCACAGATGGTCGTATCCTGAGGTGTGAAATTAGCTTCTAGGTCATTCTCAGTAAGGGTTATACTCTTGGTAACGCTTTCTGTCGTTCCATCTGCAAATTCTACCGTCAGGGATATTGTAATGCTTTGATCTTGGGCAGCGTCAGCGGGCACCAAAAAATGTTCTTCGGTATAATCAGCGGGTAAGGGATTTCCGTCAGAATCAGTCAATGGCGGGCTAAATTCCCAATTGAAAGAAATGGGTCTGTAGTTTTCGGGAGTGATTTCACTAGTTAGCTGAACCGGATTATTGGCACAAGGCTGTTCCGGTTCCCAGGTGAAATCCACAGTAGGAGTGATATCCGCATTGGGTCCAAAAGTAGGGAAAACCGTCCCACAAAAATCCGCTCCAGCAAAAGGATCCTCTTCTACTTCAAGTAGTGTCACATCTCCCTCATCAGGATTGCTGACTCTACCGATTAATTGTGGACCACCGTCCGTCTCTTCATAAATGTAGTAAAGCTGACCGTCTGGCCCGACCTTCAAATCATAAATGGTGCTGGGGCTAGGATCCAAAGGAATTTCCTCTGGGGTAGCGCCTAGATCGGTACTCGGTACTCGAAAGAGCTGTCCTCCTCGAGAAAAATAGATGTAATTTCCTTCAGGAGAATAGCTGGCCCCTTCGATTTCTTCTGTGCCATCTGACTGTGAGATTGGTTCTACGGACCCAAAATTTCCCGAACTGGTATTGAAGTCTATGACCAGAATATCTTCTCCTAAACCCTCTGGAATTAGGATGAGTCGCTCCTGCTCTTCATCAAATACGATGGATTTTGGGATAAAAGGTATTCCTTCTGAATCTGTTTGCGTAAAATCTCCAGGATTATTTTCTAATCTTCTAGCGATTAATTGTCCTCCGTCAAAGCTGATCAGAAAAGAGGCAGATGCGGGTGTTTTTATTACCAAAATGGCACCTTGAGCAGCCCCTATTGTTTGGTCTTGCTCCGTGATTTCACCAAGAGGAGGCTCATTTCCTATAGCTTGACCCGGAGCATTCATATCAATGAGAGAATAAAGTAATTGCCCTCCCGGAGATACATAAAAAAGATAAAATAATTTATCTCCTTCAGGATCAAAATTTAAAAAACCCGTTGCAACCTGTTGTCTGCTGTCAATGGGGCCATTGAGATTCCCAACCTGTCCCTGAAAAATCTCACCATTATAATTATAGACTAATGATCCATTGGAATAAAAAAGAGGTTGACCCGTTATAGGGTCGACTGCTACGGTATTGCTCTGGGCATCAAGAATGATGGATCCGGGTAAGCTCTGAACGGTAGCGGTAGTGCCCTTTCCAAAGGATAGGTAATTGTTGTCATCGCCGGATTCACAATAACCAAAGATCCATTCATTATTGTTAAATCCCTGTGCTTGTATAGAAATTGCCGTTCCAACCCAAAAAATTGAGCTTAGAACCACGAAAAATATACGTTTAAGTATGGAATGCAATTTGCTTTTCATATTTTTCCCACTGCTATCTAAAACATGCTGGAAGCAAAATCGTTCTAGATGCTGACTGAATTACTCAAATAAACGAACAAATCCTTGTTACGGTCTTCGCAATTAATTGTTTTTTTTCTTTACATAGGCTTTCTTTTGCCTTTCACGTCCCTACAGGCGCAAGATCCGCAATATAGCCAATACTATGCCGCCCCACTTTATTTGAATCCTGCTATGGCGGGTGGAGAATTGACGGGGAGGGTTGGTTTTAACTACAGAAACCAATGGCCAAGCATTGATGCACAGTTTACTACATTTTCGGCATTTTATGATACCTATCTGCCCGAGTACAATGCAGGAGTAGGCTTTCATGTGATGCAAGATACCGAGGGTGCTGCCAAGTTGCGGTCTACGACGATTTCTGGAATGTTCTCATACGAGCTTAAGTTGGGAGACAATTCTTATTTCCGTCCTGGATTTCAGGCTAGTTACATCAGAAGAGAGATTGGGTTTTATGAAAACCTGATCTTTGCCAATCAGATCAATCCTGCAGAGCCTTTCGGTCCTACACTTCCCGGAAACGATATTCCCGGCCTCGGTGACCCTGTAGGAATGCTTTCCCTTTCTTTTGGGGGTTTGTTTTTTACTGAAAATCTTTGGGTAGGTTTATCTGCTCATCATGTCAATGAACCCAATCAATCCTTTATCGATGGGATCAGTCCACTTCCTGCAAAATTTTCCCTTCATGCTGGATACAGGATTCCACTAGGGGAAGGTTCCATGCGGGGAGACTTTACTCATATTAGAAAACAACGCTATTTTACGCCTACGATCAATTACAAGCGTCAAGGTCCATTTGAGCAGTTGGATGTAGGTGGATATTTTTATGTAGAACCTTTAGTGGTAGGGTTATGGTACCGGGGCTTGCCTTACAAGCCAGTAAATAACCAAAGCAACAGAGATGCAGTTGTCCTGATGGTAGGAGTCAATTTGCTAAGCGGAATGAATGTTGGTTACAGCTTCGATTATACTGTTTCTCAATTAGGGATTCAGTCAGGTGGAGCTCATGAAATCAGTCTTTCCTGGACGCTTCCTAATAGCTATCAGGGAAAACCGCTCCGTAGGGATACTATTCTGCCCTGTCCGAAATTTTAATCAAAATACATGAGTCCAGAAATTTTGAAATACCTCTTGGTAGGGGTGGTGGTTTTTGGGTTTTTAGTAGATAAAATCCTTAGCTATCTGAATGTCAAGCAGGCTGTGCCGCAGGTGCCTGATACCTTGCAGGAGTATTTGAGCATTAAAAAATTGCAAGAGTCGAAGGCCTATCAGCTCGAAAATTATCGTTTTGGTCTTTATGCCGGGGTTTTTTCTTTTGCCTTTACGATTTTATTTATTGGGATGGGATGGTTTGGAGCAGTTGATACATGGGTGGGTTCCTATGTGGAAAATCCTCTTTATCAGTCCGTGGTTTTTTTTGCCATTATTTTCATCGGTTCGGATATATTAAGTTTACCATTTGATTATTACAGTACCTTCGTCATAGAGGAGAAGTACGGGTTTAACAAAACCTCTACTCGAACTTTTTTTAGTGATAAATTAAAAGGATATCTGCTGTCCCTCCTGGTAGGAGGAGGATTATTGCTGGTTTTTTTATGGCTTATTCATCAGATGGGATCTCATTTTTGGTGGATATTTTGGATTGTCGCCTCGGTATTTATGGTGGTAGTTAATTTGTTTTATACTGCTTGGATTCTGCCCTTATTTAACAAGCTAACTCCTCTTGAGGAAGGTGAATTGAAACAGCGGATTATTCACTATGCCCGATCGGTAAATTTTCCACTCGATAATATTTTGGTGATGGATGGGAGCAAGCGTTCGGCTAAGGCAAATGCTTTCTTTTCTGGCTTTGGAAAGCGGAAAAAAGTGGTGCTTTATGATACACTCCTAGAGCAGCATCCTCCGGAGGAATTAGTGGCGGTATTGGCACATGAAGTAGGGCATTACAAGAAAAAACATATAGTGCTGGGAATGATTACCTCAGTGCTTCAAGTGGGATTACTGCTTTTTTTGCTGTCGCAATTTATCTTCAGCGAGACAATGAGCTTGGCATTGGGAGGAGAAGTATGGTCTGCACAGTTAAATATCATCGGATTTACGATGCTTTTTACACCGATTTCGATGGTGATTGGCATGGGGATGAACTGGCTTAGTCGAAAGCATGAATTTGAGGCAGATGCATTTGCCAAGGATACTTTTGCAGGAAAGCCACTTGCAGAGGCGCTTAAAACCCTATCTGTCAAAACCCTGAGTAACATCAATCCTCATCCATGGTATGTTTTTGTCAATTATTCCCATCCCCCTTTACTGGAAAGACTGGCCCGGTTGGAATCTTAGGAGCGTAGATTTTTGAAAAAAAGCCAAAAAATTGATATCCGATTGATTAGTTGGTGAATTAGTTTTCAGTACTACGAATCTTTGGAGAATTAAAGAGTTTGTTAGGGGGGGGTGAAATATTATTTTGTTTTTAATCTTGGAATAATACAATTAATTGATATTCAGCAATATTCAGCATAATGTAAAATTTGGTTTTTAAGGTTAGAAGATCTACTATTGATACAGTATTAACCAAAAAACCAAAAAACATCATGAAAAAACCATTGATTCAACTAGTGGTTGGCCTATGCCTATGTTTTGTGGCCATGCTAGGAGTAGACCTAGGAAGTGGGAATGGAGATTTTTATTCCGTTCAATTGGTAAGTGAGGCTGGTGCTCAAGAACAGGTGTATGAGGCTTGTCCCGGTGGAGATGTGTCATTTGTTCATCCAGTCACCAGAACAACCGTATGTGGTCACGGTGGAGTAAATGGCATTGTTCCTCATTTTGACGAATATCATTATACTGAATGCGTAGATGCAGATTCATGTTGTCCAATTAGTGGGTTTGATGACCCCATAAGTTGTCCTTAATCTAATTATCCAACCAAAAATCAGCTTAGATTTTTGGTTGGATAAACTAGTTAAAAGAACTTTAATTTGATAGTGATAAAGGATGATATTATAAATCAGTAGCTTTAGTAGTTGACTATAAGAATGAAAAAAATAATTATTATTTTAATTTTTATTTTTGCTAATGCTTGTTCTAATGAGTCTAGCATTGAAATAAATAAAAATGAAGTTAATTTTAAAATTGATCTTGATAAGGTTTTTGCCGTAGATTTTTCTAGCGTATTTGACAGTCTTCGTATCTTTCAACCTAATGATGCTGCTATAGTCGCTTCAGCGGATGATATCCTACTTCACAAAAATTATGTCATTATAGTAGATTTTTTAAAGCTTAAGCAAGTTCAGGTATTTGATATTTCAGGTAAATTCCTTTTTGATATCAAGGCTACAGGGAAGGGGCCAAAAGAGTTTAAGGTTCCATTAAAAGTGAGGGTAAATTCTGCTGGAGATAAACTATTAATCTATTGTTCTTTGACTAAAAAAATTTTAGAATTCGATTTTAAAGGGAATTTTATTAGGGAAGTAGGAATTCCCGAAATCGGACTATTGGGGGATTTCATTGAGAAAGATGAGGAAATTCTGTTTATTGATGCATTGACCAATTCTAGAGCTCAAAGAATTGGTAAATTAAATTTGAGGACCTATGAGAAGGATAAAAACATTAATTATTTAGTCAATCCTTCACCATTTTTTAGGATTTTTGGAAGTAAGGACCGATACTTGTTTAATTTTTTGGATGATTCAAAAGTCTTATTTAAAGATCTTTATTCTAATTATCTAGTAGAATATGATTGGGATGGTTCTTTTGAGACCTACGTCTTTGAAATTAATAATAATCAATTATATCTTGATTCTAGCGACGTATATCAACTGTATGAAATCAAGGAATTATTAAATAATAATTATTATAACACAATTGGAGAGGGGGTAGTGTCGTCAAAAAATTGGAAAATGATTCCTATAGGAGAGGGATTAAAAAATATAGGAACATTGATTTTTTCTACAGCAGAGAAAAAACTCATTCCAGTTTTAAAATTCAATAATGACATGGATGAGGTGTTTACATTTTCCAGCGTTTCAGATCAATCCTTTTCACAAATGGGAAACTTGTTGTTTAAATTCGATTATCAATTTTTGACACAAAGATTGGATAATATGGACTTGGACAAAAATCCATATAGGGATGTTTTAGAAAAGTTTAAAGGCAATGAAAATGAGAATCCTATTTTTTTTATATACAGCTTGAAGGACGATTTTAATTTTGAGTTTTAGGGATTGATCCCCGTAAGTTGTGCTAATGGTTATTTCTATTTTTTAATAAGTTGGCAGTTTTATTTTAACTGACTTAGCATACATTTTCTCTCCATTTTCCCTATCTTATCTCCTCACAAACAGCGCTAAACCTATGAAAGATCTTGCTGATTTCCATTATCCGATTTCAGACTTATTTCCTCAACCCAAATCCGCCTCAGACTGGGATCAATACCGACTCAGTAAAGAGCAAATTGAATTTTTTCATGAGAAAGGGTATTTGGCGGGAATTAAGCTATTGGATGACGTCCAAATCGAAGCTCTCAAAAATGCACTGGATGAAGTGATGGATCCGAAGCATCCACTTCATCACTTATTTCATGAATTCCACAGCAATGAATCCGGGGATCCAAATAAGGTGCTCTTTCATTCCTTGGGGCATTGGCGGATTGCGGAAGCTTTTCACGATGTGATATGGAATCCTACTTTTAGGATGGTCGCTTCCCAGTTGTTGGGAGACCGGCCGGTTCGGTTTTGGCATGATCAGCTTTTTTGTAAGCCCGCTCATCATGGGGGCAATGTCGCCTGGCATCAGGATTATAGCTACTGGACCCGGACGATCGAGATGCAGCATTTAACTTGCTGGTGTGGTTTGGATGATGCTACAGAAGACAATGGTTGTCTACAATATGTCCCGGGTTCACATCGCTGGGGACTTTTAGAAAAACCCGCACTTGCTGGAGAAATGGATGGATTGATGCAAATGATGACTGAGGAGCAAAAGGCGAATTTCAAACCCGTGGCTATTCCGCTTAAAGCGGGATATGCGGCTTTTCATCATCCCCTCTTGGTGCATGGGAGCTTTGCGAATTATTCTGACAGGTCTCGAAAAGCCTTCGTATTGAATGTCTTTGCTGATGGCACTATTTCCAATACAGACGAATCACTTTTGGAGGGTGTCCCCGTCATTCCTAAAGGAAAAAAGATGGAAGGGAAGTTCTTTCCTTTGATTTTCGATCCTAAGGAAATTTAAAAAAAGATGGTTTTGGAGATTCGCTGAAAATAAGGTTGTTTTTGATTTCCATCCGAAGGAGAGTCTAAAGGATTGACAGGGTTTATCTCTAGGTTTTATTTTGTAAATCATCTCATGCAAAGTGCAGGCAGACTGTATTTATTTTTCGATATTTCGGAATTTAGCTTTTAAAAACTATTACTGTCATCCGAGTAAAATTACCAATGTAAGTTAGCTTTCTTGGAATAGCACAAAACTGAAAAAGCGGAACCACCGATTAGGTTAATTCCGCTTTAAATGGGATGTTGCGGTTACCACACTACAACCAACCCAGTGCAACATACAAAACTATCAGGTCATCCGATCATCAGTCAGTTACTTTCTTTTATTCCCCGGGAGATCGTTGACCAAGCAACGAACACTTTTCAGTCAGATCGGTATTATAAGACCATGGATACCTGGAAGCAGCTGGTGTTTATGCTCTATGGGGTGGTGTCCAAAGTC
>NZ_FNAC01000083.1 GCF_900101705.1 Algoriphagus faecimaris
GTGACAGAAAGGTAGAGGTAAAAGCTACTGTGGATGGTTAAGTTTCTACAAAAAGCCAAATAGAAAGGATTACCGTTTCCATCTTGCTGGCATGGGCATCGTGGTCTCCGATAAAACCACGGGCCAGCGCTGGGACCGCGGTAAAACCTAATACCCCGCATTTCGCAGTTCATTCTTCACTGCTTCATACGGGGCTACGCCTTAGGCGCACAGGTACTCATAGTTTGCCTCCCGATAATCGGGACAGGCACTTCAGGGTCAGCTTGGTTCGACTTTATGCTCGTTGTAAAATGAGCTAGTTCCGAGCCTACCTTTGCCGGTAACTTTGAACGCTGAACCCTAAACAATTCATCAAAAATCGTTTCCATCTTGCTGGCATTAGCCTTGAGGTTTCCGAGAAAACAAAGGGCCAGCGCTGGTAACACTGACATACCTCAATACCCCGCATTTCGCAGCTCATTCTTCGCTGCTTCATACGGGGCTAATCAAAGTTTGACCCCTTCAGGGTCAGCTTGGTTCGGCCCTAAATGACGCAATGTATTCAGATTTATCTGCCGTAGGTAGGTTTATGCCTTTCTGTGGAAGGGATACATAACCGTTTCCATTCGCCACGGCGAACAAGTTCTTGCTGGCATTAGCCTTGAGGTTTCCGAGAAAACAAAGGGCCAGCGCTGGTAACACTGACATCCCTCAATACCCCGCATTTCGTTCAGCGTACCGCTTCACTTCATACGGGGCTAATAACGGTGTCGCGCATTCAGCGCTTACCTTCCTTCAAAATTCATCATTGGACATTCATCATTCGATATTTTTTCGGGAACCGGTTCCAATGAATTTTTGCCGACCTCCTCGGAACAATCGTTCTACTTTCTGTCGGACTACCGAGCCAAGGTGGCAATCGGTTTTTGCACTTAACCCCGCATTCCGTTTGGCTTTCGCTTCACTCCATACGGGGCTACGCCTAAGGCGCACAGGTACTCATAGTTTGCCTCCCGATAATCGGAACAGGCACTTCAGGGTCAGCTTGGTTCGACTTTATGCTCGTTGTAAAATGAGCTAGTCCCGAACCTGTCTTTGCTGATAACTTTGAACCCAAAACCTTCCAAGCGGAAAATCCCATCTTATCACCAATCAATTCATCAATAAAACAACTCGTCAGCTCCTCACCAACTCTTCCTTGTACCCTTAAAAACACGAGACTCTATCCAGCTCTATTTTTCTCCTTTCTTCAAAAAACACAAAATTTTTACTTATTAAAATTCAATTGGTTGGGTTTTTGTAAGAATGTCTGTATGTTTAGATGCATCTACAAGATACCCCGTTGTAAATGGCTTATCCAATAAAATTATCAGCCCCAATTTTTAAAGGAAATGAATCTACCTATATCCAAAAAGCGATTCAATCGGGTAATCTTGCCACTTTCGGAGAATTTATTGACCAATTCGAATATAAAATTGGTGCATTAACGAAAACACATCAGGCCGTTGCGTTAAACTCAGGAACATCTGCCTTACATCTTGGAATGGTACTTTTAGGTGTTGGTCGTGGTGATGAAGTGATATGTCAATCCTTTACTTTCTGTGCCTCTGCCAATCCCATTATCTATCTC
This sequence comes from Algoriphagus faecimaris, assembly GCF_900101705.1. Classification (GTDB taxonomy): domain Bacteria; phylum Bacteroidota; class Bacteroidia; order Cytophagales; family Cyclobacteriaceae; genus Algoriphagus; species Algoriphagus faecimaris. Next base: position 1,610 of record NZ_FNAC01000083.1, read on the forward strand.
GGTGCTACCCCCATTTTTGTAGATAGCGAAAGAGATACTTGGAATATGTCTCCGGAGTTGTTGGAAGACGCCATTCTCAATCGCATCGCTTATGGCAAAAAGCCCAAGGCAATTGTAGTAGTTCACCTTTTCGGGATGCCGGCAAAGATGAATGAAATCATGGAGATCGCCAGAAAATACAATATTCCCGTATTGGAGGATGCCGCTGAGGCGGTGGGAAGTCAATACGAAGGCAAATATTGTGGAACGATGGGGGATTTGGGTGTTTATTCTTTCAATGGGAATAAAATCATTACATCAGGAGGGGGAGGAGCTCTGATTTCTAATAATGCCTTCCTTTTGCAAAAAGCCCAATACCTCTCCATGCAGGCTAGGGAAGACCTTCCTTACTATCAGCACTTGGAAATAGGTTTTAACTACCGTATGAATAATCTCTCTGCGGCTGTGGGAGTGGCTCAATTGGAAATGCTCCAAGAAGCGGTAGAAAACAGAAGACAAATCAATCAAAATTATCGTAAGCTTTTGGCTAATATGCCGGGTATAGCGTTTCAAAACAATAATGAACTCAGCGCCTCTAATTTTTGGTTGACCACCATTTTAATCGACGAAAAGGTGACCGGTTTTTCAAATGATCAGTTGCGTATTAAATTAATGAAAAACGGAATTGAAACCCGTTTTCTCTGGAAACCTCTCCACATGCAACCGGTATTTCGGGGCATACAGTTTTTTGGAGGAAATGTTTCTAAAAACTTATTTCAAAGTGGAATCTGCCTTCCAAGTTCGACAGATCTGACTTTTGAACAGCAGACTAGAATCGTGGAATTGATTCATGATGAACTTGCCAAATCCTTCAAATAATTGGATGTATAGGCGATTTGGAAAAAGGCTAATGGACCTGGTCCTAGCATTTTTATTGTTTTTAGTCTTATCTCCCATATTTCTTCTCCTTTGTCTGCTATTGGCTATTCATTTTAAAGGGAACCCTATTTTTTCGCAGGAAAGACCGGGCCTTCAGGGAAAGATTTTCCGTATTCTGAAGTTTAAGACAATGAATGATGCCAGGGATTCCTCGGGAAACTTGCTTCCAGATGTAAATCGATTGACTGCTTTGGGTAAAATCATTCGAAAAAGCTCATTGGATGAGATCCCTCAACTGATTAATGTCATTAAGGGAGATATGAGTTTGATTGGTCCAAGGCCTTTGTTGGTGGAGTACATACCGCTTTACTCCGAGGAGCAATTTCGGAGACATCTGGTTCGACCTGGGGTAAGTGGATGGGCTCAAATCAATGGGAGAAATGCGATAACTTGGGAAGAGAAATTTGCTTTCGATGTTTGGTACGTGGAAAATTGTAGTTTTTTTTTAGATCTTAAAATCCTCTTTCAGACACTTTTCAATGTGCTTCAGGGTAAGGGGGTTTCACAGCAGGGCCATGTCAGTATGGGGAAATTTATAGGGAATCATCCACCCGATTCTTGATTCCCTAAGAAATAGCAATTATTGTGGGTTTATGTTTATCGGGATATATTAATAGGTTTTTCTCATGAAGCATCAAATCGCTTTTCCGAAGCTCTGATCACTCTATTTGGTTTAAATCTTTAGATTTATCTGCCGTGGGCAGGTTTATGCCTTTCTATGGAAGGGAAAAATAACCGTTTCCATTCGCCACGGCGAACAAGTTCTTGCTGGCATGGGCATCGTGGTTTCCGATAAAACCTTGGGCCAGCGCTGGGATCGTCGTAAAACCTAATACCCCGCATTCCGTTCGGCGTTCCGCCTCACTCCATACGGGGTTATTAATAGTTAGACCCCTTTGGGGTCATTTTAAAGAACAAAGGGACAAATTATTAACGCCTCTAGACAGGCCTAAGTCCCTTATACACGCATTAATTTGATTTAAAATCTGATTTCATCGATTCAACAGAGTTGGTAAATAGCTCTGAAAGAGCGCAATTTTTCATCACCGTGGGTGTTAGCCCACGGATAAGATTCTACACTCCAAGATAAAGCCCTGCAGGGGCGGCACTTCTCCATAAATCCTAATGTAGGAAGGTGCTTAAATAAAAACTCCTCTGGCAGGCTAGAATTTGAAAATTACCCATTACTCATTGAAAATTACCAGACCCCGTTTCCATTCGCCACGGCGAACAAGTTCTTGCTGGCATGGACATCGTGGTTTCCGATAAATCCCCGGGCCAGCGCTGGGATCGTCGTAAAACCTAATACCCCGCATTTCGCAGTTCATTCTTCACTGCTTCATACGGGGCTATTCAAGGTTAAAGGCCTTCAGCCTTTTTCGATTGTCATAACAAACATTAGTTTTTAGGATCAGCCTTACAGCATTTACGTTTTTTTGGAGCATTGGAAAACCGTTAAGAAAATGGCTTTGTTCCGAACCCGCATTTTCCTTTGAACCCTGAACCCTTAACAATTCCTCTGAACTCCAACCTTGGAGATTCGGGATGAAATCGAGAAATAATGAGATTTTTCGATGGGCAACGAATTACAGCTATGGAAGAAAAAGAGCGCTGGGATGTCGCAGGAGCGGGCCATGCGTTGGCCTGAGGGTGGAAGCTTTCCTGCGACTTGACCTTTTGGTTCTTTTGGGTCAATCCAAAAGAACGAATAAATACTACCAAAAAGGTAAAAGGCAAACTGGTTCAAGAGTCTTCAGGTTTTCACCTTTCATAAGTTCATCAACAATCGTTTCCATTCGCCACGGCGAACAAGTTCTTGCTGGCATGGGCATTGTGGTTTACGATAAAACCCCGGGCCAGCGCTGGGATCGTCGTAAAACCTAATACCCCGCATTTCGCAGTTCATTCTTCACTGCTTCATACGGGGCTATTAATGATTTGACCCCTTTGGGGTCATTTTAAAGAACAAAGGGACAAATTATTAACGCCTCTAGGCAAGCCTAATTCACTTATACACGCATTAATTTGATTTAAAATCTGATTTCATCGGATTAACAGAGTTGATGAATAGCTCTGGAAGAGCGTAATTTTACATCACCGTGGGTGTTAGCCCACGGATTAGAATCTGCACTCCAAGATAAAGCCCTGCAGGGGCGACACTTCTCCATAGATCCTAATGGATAATGGAGGAAGGTGTTTTAATAAAAACTCCTCTGGCCGGCTAGAACTTGAAAATTACC
>NZ_FNAC01000034.1 GCF_900101705.1 Algoriphagus faecimaris
GCTTGGCAAGTTCGAGAGAACTTTAAAGACCTCTTTGGATCTTCCTCTTTGTTTGCAACTTCGTCCTTGCTCAAATGGATGACCAATGCCTACAGCAGAAAGATCGCTGAAATAGACAAAGTGGTAAATATGTTTAAAAGCCATCTAAATGGAGTTATAAATGCTTTGACAGAACGAATCTCAAATGCAATGGCTGAACGCCTAAATGGTAAAATTCAAGAACTTAAAACAGTGGGTAGAGGATACCGTACTTTTACAAACTTTAGAAGTGCTATACTATTCTTTAACGGTGGTTTAAACTTATATCCTCACTAACTTAAGGGTAGAACCTTTTTTAACGAGCAATTTTTAAGCAATTGCAAGATTTCTGGAGCCAAGGGGGTGTTTTTCATGCACGAAAAATCTCGATCTCGAGATTTTATTAGCTAGTCTCAGGTATACCATTTTCTTCCTTGGCCTTCGTTCGAAGTATATGCATATATCTTCAATCGGCCGCCTTGAAACTTGCATACCTGATACTTTTTCTGCAAGCCCTAAATTAGAAAGCTGAAGTAAGAAACCTTAAAATCTCAAACTCCAGCTTTCAACCCTTTACTGATGTTCGTCCCTGAGTAAATCGTTGACCGTTTTCACCGGATTGAATGTAATGAGTGGCACCTCTACAAATAGGGTATTCCAATCTGACATGGCACCATTCCATAAGCCTGGCAATTCTAAAGCTTTCAATTCTCTTCCACTTTTTGATTTTTCGGTGATGAAGCCGGTATCCATATCCCTGTACTGTATCAAGTCAAATTTCTCACCTTTATAATTCTTGGTGCCACAGACCAAATCTACGGGATTGAAGTGGGTAGCCGCCTGAAGGTGTCCTGTAGAAACGGGATCATTCATGTCGATTTGGGCTGTTTCTAAGATTTGTAGGGACTGGCTGCCGTCTTTCTCCAAGACCCAAAAGGGTCCACCACCAGGTTCGCCGGTATTTCGTACCATTCCACAAATTCTGATAGGGCGATTAAGTTTCTTTTTCAAAAATTTAGCCTGATCTACTTCTCGTTGTGCCTCGAAATCATCGGGAAGCCGGGCTCCAAGTTCTTGGGTGAATACCTTTTTAGATACATTTAAGGTATTGGTAGAAGTTTCCAGATCAAGTTTTTTAAGCGCGTCAAATACCTTTTCTTGAATCTCCAAAAGTACTCCGCCAATCGCTATTTTGTAATTTTTGGTTGTTTCTTTTAATCGATCAGGAACGACATTATCGATATTTTTGATAAAAATTAGATCGGCATCTATGTCATTCAAGTTTTCCAACAAGGCTCCATGACCGGCAGGTCTGAATAGAATGTCCCCATTTTCCTCCAAGAAAGGTTCGTTTTCCATTGTCACCGCTATGGTGTCGGTAGATTTCTTTTGCTGAGAATAGGTGACCTTAAAGGTTAGCCCACTATCGGCTTCAAGTTGAGGAAGGATGGCCGCAATTTCTTTTTTGAATTTCTCTTCGTGTTCGGGAGAAACCGTAAAATGAATCTGTACCGTTTTGTCTTTGCCCACGGCATACTGAGTGCCTTCGATGAGGTGTTCATGGGCGGGGGTGCGCTTGGAGTCGCCATAGCTGTGGAAGCGCAGTAGGCCCTTGGGAAGATTGCCATAGCCCAACCCATCATCTTGAAGTAAGGTTGCGATGATCTCTTTGTAATCCTTTCGGTCTATACAGTCGTCTATACTCGTACCTTTTTCCTTCAATGCTTGGTTTAGCTCAGGATAAAAAGCGAACTTTTCGATCTGATTGATGAATTTTTGGACAAAAGGGCTGGACGATAAATCCCCGTCTCCTTCGAGAAAACCGAACAAGTCCTTAAACATCCTGGATGCCGCGCCGGATGCGGGAACAAATTTTACCACTTCGATTTTTGAGGCTTTTTCGGGATAGGAGTGTAGGTGATTTTGGATCTCCTCATCACTCAATACCTTTATTCCATGATCGGGAGTCGCAGGTCCTGTTATTTTCAAAAAAGGAAAACCATTCTTAAAATTTTCAATTTGTTGGGAAACTTGCTCAGGATTCATGCCTTGAGCACTTATTTTCGCTTGTAGTCCGTTGTTCATCGCTTGATTTTTAGTGGTAAATTCCGAATATAATTCACCTGAGTTTCTATCTCAATAGTTCTTTGATTTTTTTACTGTTATTTAAAACTGTTGGAGTTTTAACCTGAAGAATGATCCTGCTGGTTTTTGAGCTAGAATAGAAAGATCTTCTTCGCAAATTTGAAGGATTCTCGGGTAGCCTCCTGTAACTTGGGCATCTTGCATCAGCAAAATCAGTTTACCACTTGGAGTCAGTTGTACTGTTCCAGGAAATACAGGTGCGGTAGAAATGGAGTTTAGTTCATTAGTAAATGGACTTTCCAACTGAATCCCCATCCTGTTTCTTATTTGAGTCACCTGAAACTTCATCGATAAAAGCTCTTTCTTTACGGCATCACTGAGTAAATTCCATTCCGGTCCGGGATAAGCATTTACGGATTCCTGCTTTTGATAGGCTCGTGAGAAATTGGGTTTGGCTTGTAGGTGAAACTGAGGAACTTCATGATTGGTAAAATACATGATTTGATCTCCTTTAGAAAACTGTGTTTTTGATGTGATTCCACGAAAAAAACTTCTGGATCCCAATTGTAATTCACTTTGAAAGCCATGCCTAATTCCAAGATACAATATGGCTCCTTGTTCAAACTTCCCGATTTCCAAATGACTACTTTCAGGAATTTCCAAAAGGCTTATTTCTGTTAATGGATTTCCGTTTAATTTCACTTGAGCTTTAGCTCCGGCAATGCAAATTAAGGTCGGCGAGGGAAAATTGAGCAGCAAACCGGGTTGCGATACCTCTAATACAGCCGCATTTTCAGGATTTCGGAGTATATGATTGACCCATAGAAAGGCCCGAATATCTGAAGGTGCAGAGGCCGGTATCCCCAGTTGACCCCATCCCTTTCTTCCCTGATCTACGACTTGTACACCGGGTGGCGTTTTTAGAATTTCTGCAAATGCCGGATCCCTTATCATATGGTCTCGATGGTTGAACGGACACTTGATTCGAACTCTGCCCTGGAAATGGGTTCAAATCTGAGTTGATCACCCATTTGAAAAGGAAACGGAATCTTTGAACTGAAGTCAAAAAGTGATACTGGCGTCCTCCCAATGACATGCCAGCCCCCGGGACTTGCCTGAGGGTAGATACCCGTCTGATCTCCTCCGATAGCTACCGACCCAGTAGGAATGTTGCGGTCAGGAATGGATTTTCGAGCTGTAGCCAATCGAGGATCGAGTCCTGACAAATATGGAAATCCGGGAAGAAAGCCGATAAAATGAATGCGATAGCTTGGTGAAGTATGAAGGTTAACTAGCTCTTCGACAGCTAGCCCTTTTGAATAAGCTAAAGCTTCTAGATCGAAGCCAAATTGGGGATCATAGCAAACGGGGATTTTCCATACCTGATTTGAAAGCGCTGATGGCTTTACTTTAATATTTTCCAAAAATCGATCGAGTCGCTCTTGGTCTTTTTGGGCTTTCCACAAAATAGAAACACTTCGATAGCCTGATCGGATGTCCTCTACAGCGGCATGAAACTCGATTTGAATGTTTTTGAGGTACTCGATTTTCAATGCCAACAACGCATCTGATATTTTAAAGTCCCAACTCAGTTCACTGATTCTGGGAGAGATATGCTTTATGACTGGTTTTAAGTCCACCATTTTTGTCTGATTTTTGGGAGAAAGGCCAATATGCCGGGATTATCTCCATGGAAACAAACCGTATTAGCAGAAAGCGATAGCTGGCTACCACTAGAACTAATTAAAAAGCCTTGCTCTATAAAGGGCTGAAGGTGTTTTTCTATCGAAGTGAAATCCGTTAACAGGGAATTTTCAGCAGCACGGGAAAGCAATTGATAATCATCCCTATAAACTCGATCACCAAAAATCTCCTTTCTGACGGGTACTTGCCTTTCTAGGGCTGATTTTTCTATTTCAGAATGCGGAGGAACAAACAGACAAATACCAGGATACGCTGTAGCGATAAAATCAGAGAGTTTTCCTGCCAATTCAGTATTTTTTGCGGCATCATTATACAAAGCTCCATGAAACTTGATATGATCCATAGGTAGTTCCAAACGCTCAGACACGGACAAATACAATTCTATTTGGCTTTGAATACTTTGGATGAGGTCTTTTGAATCGAGAGTAAGAGACTTCCGGCCAAAGTTTCTCGGATCTGGATAGGAGGGATGGGCTCCAGCTTTTTTGCCTTGAGCCTTGATTTTGATCAGCGTTTGCTCAATACTTTTCTGATCTCCAACATGACCTCCACAGGCCACACTTGCAGCATCGATAAAAGGAATGATGAGTTCTTCATTGGCGATTCCTTCGCCTAGGTCACAGTTGATTTCTAACAAAATGAATAGGAATTAATTCGATTAGTTCAAGGTACAAAAGAATTTGCTTGTGTGGAGTTTGAATGTATTGAAATTGGAATTTGACATGAATTTCGGCATTTTTTAATTTTGGGTATGTTTCACTAAAATCAATAATCTATATGGGAAAAGGAGACTTGAAAACCAAAAGAGGAAAGATTAACCGAGGAACTTTCGGTGCGAGCAGACCCAAAACAGAAGCCAACAAAAAGACCCGTCGTGAGCGTATGGGACAGGATAAAAATGATTGAAAGGAAAGGGGAGTTTCGGCTCCCTTTTTTTATAAATTATTGTAATGCTTTATTAACTCATTGAGCTGTTTGAAATCCAGATTTCCTTTCGATAATCTGAGATGATGCATGATGGCCAAAGATTTTTTCATTCTGCTTTCGGAGTTTTTGACTTTGACTACCAAGTGGATCAAACTTCGCTGCTTTCCGGGAGTCAATCCTTCAAAATAGCTTCTTCCGTCTTCATCTTGGTCCAAGAGGACTTGAAACTCTTCGGGAACCTCTTGACCAAACTCGCTTTCATCCTTTTCCAATTTAACTTGGACTACCGTTCCTAAATCCAATCCAAGGTTTTTTCTGTGCTCCTGATTTACCATCAGGTAATAATAGGCCTTGGCTTTAATCAGTGCCATATGAAATGGGCCTGTGGATTCCAGCCAAACCAAAACCCGAGAATTACCTTTTCTGATGTAGTTTTCAGCTATAGAATCGGGTACTGCAAGATGATATTGCCAGTGATTGAAATCAAATTTTTGGAGTTTAGCAGTAAAGGAATCCATTTCAGTTTTGATATTGCTTTATGAAGTTTCTATCTTCCGATTCAATCTTTTTCCTAAAATAGTATTTTCTGCCTAATGAATATCCGCTCAAAACTCCCAAATACCGGAACGACGATTTTTACAGTGATGTCAAAGATGGCCCAAGAATTTGAAGCCATCAATCTTTCCCAAGGGTTTCCGGGATTTGGAGCGGATCCTAATTTATTGAATTTGGTGGAAAAATATACTTCAGCGGGTTACAATCAATACGCTCCCATGAGTGGAATAGAGGCATTGAGGATGAATTTGGCCAAGAAGACGGCTCATTGTTATGGATATTTACCAGACTACGAGGATGAAGTTACGATCACTTCCGGTGCTACAGAGGCTTTGTTTGCGTCAATCTGCGCTGTCCTCAGACCAGGAGATGAGGCTTTGATTTTAGAGCCGGCTTATGACAGTTACGAAGCTGCAATTATCTTAAACGGTGGAGTTCCGATTCACATCCCTCTGAATAAAGAAGATTTTTCGGTGGATTGGGAGCGGGTAAAATCCTCCATTTCTTTCAAGACCAAGTTGATTGTAATCAATACGCCCCATAACCCGACTGGTTATGTCTGGAGCGAAAAGGATATGCAAAGTCTAAAGGAGATCATCCGGGATAGAAATATTTTTGTGGTCAGTGACGAGGTTTATGAACATATAATTTTTGACGGCAGAAAACACTTATCATTGATGGGGGATGAGGAATTAAGGGAGAAGTCTTTTGTTTGTGGTTCCTTCGGAAAGACTTTTCATGTCACTGGTTGGAAAGTAGGTTATTGTATTGCTCCCAAAGAATTGACAGTTGAATTCAGGAAAATTCATCAATTCTTGACATTCAGCACTGTAACGCCGATTCAATATGCCCTTGCAGAATACATGGAAAATCCCAAGCATTATTTGGCCATACCCACCTTTTATGAAAAGAAAAGAAATCTATTTTTAGAAGGTTTGAAAAAAACCGAATTGAAATTTAGTGCCACCCAAGGTAGCTTTTTCCAAACGGTCAGTTATGGTCACTTGTCCCAAAAAGGAGATAAACAATTGGCAGAAGACATGTGCAAAGAGCTGAAAGTTGCTTGTATCCCAGTTTCTTCATTTTACCATGATTCGACCGATAATCAATTCATTCGATTTTGCTTTGCCAAAGAAGAGCAAGAACTTGAGGAAGCGCTCCATCGACTTCTTCGTCTTGAGGAAATTCTTTGATCAGTTTCCAACGGGGGTTTCATCGCATTCTACATCACCTACCACATATTGCAATCCATCCAAATAAAACTGAAGTAAATCAGGGTTTTCAAAGCTTTGGGCATTGTGAGATGGCGAAGCATAAAGTACTTTTCCCTTGCCCTCTGATCTGATCCAAGCGACATAAGTTTTTTCTCTTGGGTCCCTTTGCCCATTGCGCTGCCTTTCTATCTCCGAATTCTTAAAATAGAGCAAAGGCTTAAAATCTCCAGTTTCATAGGCATTCTTATAAAAATAAGGCTCATCTGTATGGACAAACCCTTCCTTGGGAAAAGCCTGTACCAAAGGATGCTCGGGATCCTCTAAATACACACGGAATGATTGCTGCGGGGGATGATAGTCAAAGCTTCCGCCTACCAATCTTCCAAAATCATCCGAAGAGTTTAGTGTGGTAATTCCGCCATGAAGGACCATTAATCCTCCGCCATTGCTGACGTATTCCAAGAGATTTTTTTCCAGTTCTAAGGCTTTTTGCATCAGCAGGACCGAATCTCCTTTAGGCTGCTCCCGTAGCTTATCCCAAAAGAGATTGCGGTGCTCTGGTTTAGAACAGGTATTGTTAAGAATGACTGCGTCAAATTTTTGAAGGTTTTCTTTTTCAAATTCTTGAATGTTTGTACTGCCTGTCATTTGGAAAGCCCCACTCTTTTGACCGATGATTTTGAGCATTTCTTCAGTATGAGGAATCACCCAATGCTCAAAACCAGTATGAAGCGAAAAAATCAAGATGCGTTTAGTACCAGAATGCTTAAATTGGGGACTTTCGGGTGTTAGTTGAGCTATTTTTTCCCTCCAAGACTCATCCAAGGCAACTTCCTTAAGATCTTGCGCATAGGATTCAGAGAAATGAATTAAGAAAATGATTCCAAAAATCAGGTACTTTTTCATAAACTTGAATATTGTGTAAATTGATAAGGTTGGAGTTTTAAATTCCAAATCGTCACTCATACCCCAATAACCTGAAAATTTTATGTCTATCAAAAGAATATTGTTTGGAGTGTATTTTTTGGTTTTAATCTCTACCAATTCCTACTCACAAGACGTGTCACTGAAAGAAACGCCGCAGGGTTTTCAGTTTTTAATTGGCGATAATCCTGTTTTAACCTATCAATCGACAACTGCTGAGGTACCCCAAGGAGTGAATAAGGCCTTTGCGAAGTCTGGATTTATCCATCCTCTGATCAGCTTGGCTGGACAGGTTTTGACAAGTATTCAGCCGGAGGATCATTATCATCATTATGGTATTTGGGGACCGTGGACACGGGCCACCATCGAAGGAAGAGAAGTTGACTTCTGGAATATAGGAGATGAAAAGGGTAGGGTTGATTTTTCAGAGGTATTGGAAAAAGAAGAAGGTAATGACTTGGCTAGGATTGTAGTCAAGCAGATCCATCAGGATCTAACTGCTACCTCCGAGAACAAAAAAGTGGCTTTGGAGGAAATCCTTTCCGTAACAGTGACGGCTATTGACTCTTCCCGTTATCAAGTTGATTACTTGAGTAAGTTTTGGACTTTGGTTCCCAGTGGAATGACCCTAGATCAATACCGATACGGAGGAGGAATTTTTATTCGAGCTGTTTCTTCTTGGGGAGAGCGTAATAGCCAAGTGTTGACTTCTGAAATGAAATCCAGAGATGAAGCAGATGATACCCGCGCTCGATGGGTGATTTTGAGAGGAGAAAGCTCCTCCTCTTCTGGTCAAAGTGGGATTTTATTTTTAAGCCATTCCGATAATTGGGATCATCCTGAGCCTTTACGGGTTTGGCCATCATATACTTATGAGGGTCTAGGCAATGTTTTTTTGGGTTTTAGCCCCATCAAAGAGAAGGAATGGCGCCTTACTTTTGGTGAAAAGTATCAATTGGCCTACAGAATGATCATCTTTGACGGAGACATGAGTGCTGAGGAAGCGGATCAATTTTGGAATGACTTCGTTCACCAAAGAGGAAACTGAAGAGTTATTCTTTTCCAGTAGTGAGGCTCGGTTTAATTCTAAACAGGAGCTTTCTTTTGTCAGTTAATCTAACACAGACTTTATTTTTATGGAATCATCTACAGAAACTAGTGCCAATAAGAAGCTTACTGTCGCCATCGCGGGAGCAGGAGGATATGTGGGGCGCTGGTTTATTCATCATTTTAAGGAGAAATACAATATTGTCGGCCTAAGCCGGAAAAAGGTGAAGAAAAATCCGCATCCTGAAGTACAGTGGAGACAGGTGGAATTGTATTCGATAACAAGCACTGTGGAAGCACTTCGAGGTGTGGATGTGGCTATTTATTTAGTCCATTCCATGAATGCCTCTACCCGACTTAATCAGGGAAGTTTTGAAGATACCGACCTGCTTCTAGCTGATAATTTTAGCCGGGCTGCAGACTTGAATAAGGTTCAGCAGATTATTTATCTGGGAGGACTTTTACCCAAAGAACCTGAAGAAAAACTTTCCCGTCATCTGAGAAGTCGACTTGAAGTGGAGCAGTCTCTGGGCTCTCGCTCTGCAAAATTAACAGCATTAAGAGCTTCAATCATAGTTGGGCCGGGAGGCTCAAGTTTTGACATGATCAAAAATCTTGTTCAGCGACTTCCTGTCTTGATGTGTCCCAAGTGGACCGAATCAGAGACGCAGCCTATTTCCCTTAGAGATACCCTTACCATCATGGATACCTGTATAGGTAACCCCAATATGTATAAAAAGGCTGTAGAAATAGGAAGTCCTGAAGTGATGACTTACCGAGATATGCTGGAGCGTACGGCTAAAACGATGGGTAAAAAAAGACTGGTGTTTTCAGTTCCAGTTTTTTCCTTGGGCTTGAGTAAGTTCTGGGTGGGACTTTTTGGAGATAGTCCTCCACAGTTGGTTTCACCACTCGTCGAAAGTCTACGCCACACGCTGACTGTATCACCGGAATTATCATTCAAAGAGCGAGAAATTGATTATCTCAGCTATGAGGAATCTGTCAAAATCGCCCTTCACTCGGATGAAAATCCAAATTTGCCCACTTTCTATAAAAAGAAAGGGGTCAAAAATACCGTTAGGAGTATTCAGCGAATGCGTAACAATAGTGGGCATTCTGCGACCTGGGTGGCCAATCGATATAATATCTGGCTCCCAAGTTTTTTTAAGTTTCTCATTAATGGTAAGAGGACCGCTACAGGAGATATTGGCTTTCATCTTCTTTGGGGAAAGAAAGCTATGCTTCAATTGACCATGATCCCAGATAGGAGTGATGAGGAAAGACAGCTGTTTTATATCACAGGTGGCTGGCTGGTCAAGCGCTTTGATTATGGATGGTTGGAGTTCAGAGGAGTGCTAGATAATAAATATATTCTGTCGGCTATTCATGAGTTTGTACCGAGACTTCCATGGTATATTTATGTGACTACACAGGCAAGATTTCATGTTTGGGTGATGAATCGTTTCAAAAAATACCTCGAAAGCAAAGTAGATTGATTAACTTTTGGGAAAATCTATCAGGATACTAACCCAACTTTACCTTTTAAGCACATCAAAATGAAAACAGTAAAATTTGAAAACGGAGATTCCATGCCTATTGTAGGTTTGGGAACTTGGAAAAGTAAACCAGGAGAAGTAAGAAAAGCAGTTTATTGGGCCCTTGAGGCAGGCTATAGACATATCGATTGTGCTAAGATTTATCAAAATGAAAAAGAAGTAGGTCAGGGCTTGGCAGATGCCTTTGCCGATGGAATAGTGAAGCGAGCGGATGTATTTGTCACTTCCAAGCTTTGGAATGACTGTCATCGATATGAAGATGTGGGGCCGGCGTTGGATAATACTTTGAACGATCTACGATTGGATTATTTAGATCTTTATTTGGTTCATTGGCCTATATCTTTTAAGCATGGGATTGGTTTTGCATCTCACAGAGAAGAATTTTATACCTATCAAGATGTGCCTCTGACGCAAACTTGGCAGGCGATGCAGGAGCAAAAACTACTCGGAAAAGCCAAACATATCGGAGTCTCTAATTTTAATCAAACGAAACTCAAAGAGCTTTTTGCGATGGAAGGGCAGAAGCCTGAAATGAACCAAGTAGAAATGCATCCCTATTTGCCACAAGAAGAATTAGTGAAATTCTGCAAAAGTAACGGCATGCTGATGACGGCGTATTCCCCATTAGGTTCACCAGATTCGCGATCCGAAAAGCATCAAAATGACCCCAAGCTGCTTGAGGATCAAACTGTCAAAAAAATTGCCGAGAAACATCAGGCCTCGGTAGGGCAAGTTCTGATCGCTTGGTCTGTTTCTAGGGATATAGTGGTGATACCCAAATCGGTCAATCAAGGAAGAATTGTAGAGAACCTAAAAGCAAGTGAGTTAGTACTTGATCAAGAGGACCTTCAGCAGCTAAAAGACATTGGCATTTCGCATCGATTTGTAGATGGGAGCTTCTTTACAGGATCGCAAAGTCCTTATCAGCCCTCAGATCTTTGGGATAGTTGATAAAAAAAAAACCGCTCTGAAGAGCGGTTTTTTTTTAGTCTTCAATTTCCAAGGACTCCAGTATTTCTGCCAGTTCGTCAAAGTCCTTTAGTCCAGGTTTGATTTCTTCTCCTCCCTCTAAACTAATTCCTTTTAATTTCAATCTTTCAGGTAAAGAAATGAACTGTTCTGTAGTCAAAGATCCGCCTAGTAAGGTAGGCACTTGCGAAGCAATGTTTTGAATGGCGGTCACTTCCTTCTCCGATAAAGATTCTTTTTCCGAAAAAAGATGGACCACCACTTCATGATTTTTAATTTCATGGACTAGTGAAGCCTCTATATGGGACAGCTCATCTAGTCGGATCTTCAAGATTCCCTTATAGCCTTTTTCGACCAATTCAATAAGAGTGGCTACATCAGCATGCTCTACCCATTCCAAGCCTTCGTAGGATTTGATCGTTTCGATGATCTCTTCAGTATTCAGGCTACTAAATTCCCCGAGAAACTCAGGCCCCGAAACCCATCCTGTGATCTCGGAGTAGACAGTAGGATCAACATATTTAGCTGAGGTTTTATCTAAATTAAAGCCTAATACATCCACTTGCATACCTGCACAATACCTAGCATCACTGAGGTTGGTGATTCCGCTTACCTTTACAAAAGTCTTGAGAGCCATAATGTATAATTTGGCGCAAATGTAAAAACTACTGCCTGCTATGCCATAAAAAAATGAAAATAACCCTACTAATTCTTTCTGGTTTTCTCATGAAATCCTTCTATTTTTAAAAACGATTATTGCTTATGAGACGATTTAAACTCTCCATTAGTTGTTTTTTCCTGCTCTTGATGGCCTGTGAGCGTGAAGTGGAATTGCCTGCTTTGGAAATTGATTATGCATTTCAGCCTTTCAACATAGGTGACACCTGGACTTACGCTGTGGAAGAGACGATTTATTTTGGGGAAAATGACTCTGAAGACGCTAGCTATTACTTGCAGGACAGAATGCGGACTTTATATGTAAATGATGCAAAAGAGCAAGTATTTGTGGTGGCTAGGTATCGCTCGGATGACCTCAATAACTGGGTTTTTCAATCTGAATTCACCCTTTTGATCCGTGAGAGAAGCCTTATTCGAAATTTAAACAATCAACCCGAGGTAGCCTTAATATTCCCCATCATTGATGGTAAAACTTGGGATGGAAATAGCTATAGAAATGCTCCTGTGGACGAGTACATGCTTGAGATCTTGTCCCCATCAGAGGTGGATGGGCAAGTGAAAATCTGGCAAGAAGATAGCGATGATGAAATTACTTTTAGAGATATCCGATACGATATTTTCCAAAAGGGAGTAGGGCTTGTAGAAAAGTATTCAGAAGTGCTTACCTATTGCTCAAGAAATGACTGTCTAGGTGAACAATTAATTGACTCTGGGAGTAAAATACATATGGAATTGGTATCCTATGAACAGTAGTAAGTTTTTATCCTTTTTTTTTCTTTTGAATTTAATTTTAGGCTCAGCAGCTTATGCACAAGATCGCTATGCTGTTTTCTATCAATACAAGCCTCAAGAAAACTTTTCTTTGGATAATCCTTCCGATTTTCTGACGCAAAGAGCATTGGATAGGAGAATCCGCGAGTCGGTGGCTGTAGACAGTACTGATTTGCCAGTTTCCCCACGCTACATCAATGAACTTCGAGTTCTATCAACAGACCTTTTATATCACAGCAAATGGCTCAATGCCAGCTTGGCTGTGTTGAGTACAGAGCAACTTGAACAGGTTTCTCAGCTTCCCTTTGTCGAAAGGTTAGAGTTGGTAGCTTATGGATACAATCCACCCCCCATTAATGAGCGAAGCAGCCTACTGAATTTTGTTTCAAAATTTGCCTTCAACCTAGAAAACAGAAAAACGGCAAGGATGCTGAAGTCAATGGATTTGCCCTCTGATTTCCAAAATCAATTGCTTGGAATAGATCGAATGCATGAGGAAGGTTTCAAAGGTAGCGGTATTACTATTGCGGTTTTTGATGCGGGCTATCCCGGAGTGAATACCGGTTCAGCTATGGCGCATTTGCTTGAAAATAACTCGATCGTAGGCGCTATCGACTTGGTTAGACCTTGGAACGATAATGTATTTTTGGATAATCAGCACGGCACCAATGTCTTGTCAGTGATTGCTAGCAATGACGCAGAAAAGTTTATCGCCGGAGCTCCCGATGCCAATTACATTTTGGCTATTACTGAGGAAGTAGCCACCGAATACCGAGTGGAGGAGTTTAATTGGCTGAGGGCGGCAGAGTATGCGGATTCATTAGGAGTGGACATCATCAATAGCTCCCTGGGCTACAATAATTTCTTCGACGATCCCGCGATGAATTATACTGCAGAGCAAATAGATGGGCAAACGGCTATTGTAACACAAGCAGCAAATTTTGCAGCAAAGCGGGGAATATTGGTAGTCGCTAGCGCAGGTAATGAAGGGCCGGGTGAGCGATCAATCTCTCCTCCAGCTGACTCACCCTTGGCTTTATCCATAGGAGCAGTCAACCAAAATCTGGAGGTTTCCCCATTTAGTTCGAAAGGCCCTACCGCTGATGGTCGTATCAAGCCTGATTTGGTTGCTTTTGGAAGTGGAACAGCTATCATTCGGTCCAATGACAATGTGGGTTTTGCCAGTGGTACTTCCTTCTCGGCACCGCAGATTACTGCCTTGGCTGCGGGACTTTGGGAGGCAAGACCAGAGTGGACTAGAGCTGAATTGGTTGAAAATTTACTAAGGTCTGCCACAAATGCCGAGGATCCTAATTCGATAATTGGCTTTGGAATCCCCAATTTTTGGGATGCTTACTATGGGGAGATATTATCGATTGAGGATAAAGAGGAAAATATTTGGAAGATTTACCCCAATCCGCTTCAGGGAAATGAGCTATTGATTGAGTACGGTTCGGGGCTTTCCTATCGATTTGAATTATTGGATATGAGTGGTAAATCTCTTCTTGATTTCGCCATTTTAAGGGAAAAGACAGATGAACCCTTTCGGATTGATATGACGGGAATTCTTCCTGGAGTGTATCTCGTCCAAATTCAGGATGCGAAAACGGTCAAAAGAACGAAACTTTTTAGATATTAACATTTTGGCTATGGGGCAAATTTTATTTGTTTTGCAGCTTAATTATTCTCCCTATGCCAGCGAAAATTGCTCCCTCTATTCTTGCTTCTGATTTTGCCAATTTGCAAAAAGAAGTAGAAATGCTCAACGAATCTCAAGCAGATTACATTCATGTGGATATCATGGATGGAGTCTTCGTTCCTAATATTTCTTTCGGAATTCCAGTGACCGAAGCCATAGCCAAGCATGCCAAAAAGCCTTTGGATGTGCATTTAATGATCGTGGACCCAGATCGCTATCTGGAAGCATTCCGAAATGCAGGGGCAGAAATTATTTCCGTTCACTATGAGGCTTGTACTCATCTTCACCGAACGTTGCAAGGAATCAAGCAATTGGGAGCTCAGGCAGGCGTTGCAATTAATCCCCACACTTCTGTTGATCTATTAGAAGATGTGATTCAGGATATAGATTTGGTATGTGTGATGTCTGTCAATCCAGGATTTGGTGGGCAGAAATTTATTGAAAACACCTATCAAAAGGTAGAAAGGCTTAAGAAATTGATTGTGTCCAAAGGAGCAAAAACCCAAATCGAAATTGATGGAGGAGTGAATCTGCAAAATGCCCCTAAACTGATAGAGGCAGGTGCAGATGTTTTGGTAGCTGGTAGTTTTGTTTTTAGTTCAAAAAATCCAATTCTCACTATTGAAGGATTGAAAAACCTTTAATTTGAGTCTAAGCCATTACCATTTATCCTAAAAATTCTTAATTCTCAGTTTTATCCTTGATTTTTTGAGGCTTGGCTAGTTTATTGCAATCTTAGAAAAAACTAAACTCACGATTGATTATGAAAAAAGTATTACTATTTGGAGCGTTTTTCGCTTTTTTTGGAATGAATGCCTTTGCACAAGAAGAAGCTGCTGAGCCTGTCACTGATGAAGATTTGACGCAATATGCAACAGTGGAGGTAATGACTTCTCTATATGTTGAAGATAAAACTGAAGAGCTTAGAAACATGATCCTCAATAATGATGTGATCGATGGTGGTGCTCGATACAATGAAATCAAAGCAGCTTGGGGAGATGATGCCAAAATGGCGGAAGCAGAGGTAACTGAAGAAGAGAAAGCAGCCTATCAAGTGATTTTGGATTTTCAGAAT
The DNA here is from genome assembly GCF_900101705.1 of Algoriphagus faecimaris. Lineage (GTDB taxonomy): Bacteria > Bacteroidota > Bacteroidia > Cytophagales > Cyclobacteriaceae > Algoriphagus > Algoriphagus faecimaris. Next base: position 15,223 of record NZ_FNAC01000034.1, read on the forward strand.
TCTCTTCAACAAAGTGTAGTGGATTATAAAACTGGCTTGATTACTGAAAGCGATGTGATCACAGTATCTGTTTACAACAAAGTTTTGGCGGCGGTTAAAGATGATCCATCAGTAAAAGAAAAGTTGGACTCGATGATTTTATCAATTAAAGAAGAAAAAGATGCTGAGCGTGCTGCCGCAAAAGAAGACGGTGATGCTGAAGCAGCTGAGGACGGAAAATAAATTTTACGATTCCTTTTCGCGATTGAATCGAAAGCCTTCCCAAAAGGGAGGCTTTTTTTTATACTTTTACACTGGAACGAAACTTGATACGTTTTCAAACTATGAAAAAATCTATCTTCATTTTCAGCGGAATTTTCTTTTTGATCAGTACGGGGCTTTTTGCTCAAGATGATGATATTTTTGGGATTACAACCAAGGCTAAAAACCCGAAAAGTGAATCAGCTGTGGGTAATATTTTTAGGAACGTATTGGAGCAATTTGCCTTAGAAATATCTACGGGAGCTGCCTATCATCAGTTTGGCACAAGTTTCTATTCAGAAACCCCCAACCTTTACTTTTTGGAACAGTTTCAAAATTTCGACGAGCCTCTGGATATCTCAGAGGAAAACCCACTGGAAATGAAAAGTCAGGACTGGACCTTTCCTATTTTCAATGCAGGTCTCCGAATCAATGTTTTCAATATCATTACCATAGGTGGTGGATATGGGCAGGAGTGGGGTAACCTGAGCCCGATGAGAGGACAGAATTGGGAAATTCCCTTTGAGGGGAGTAGCTATCAGGCTAGCAAGCTTTATGGTACAGTGGGATTGATCCTTTGGGATGCCCGTAAGCGTGCCAAGTATTTACAATGGAGGTATAGAAGCTATGCCTCGGCAAACCTCTATATGCAGTCCGAATTGCGTCAGCGGGTAAGGCAAGTGTATCCTTGGCGAGTGATTTTCGAGGGTGAATTTGGTCAGCTGAACTTAAAAAATGCCTACGATCCCTCATTAGCTGCCAATGGATCTTATACCCCACGCTTGGCGGTAGCAGATCAGCCGTACTATGGTTTGAGCCTTCGCGTGGAAAGAGATTTTTCAGAATATGCGAAATTTTTCTTAAAGGGGGGTGCTGAATTCCGAAGCTTTACTTACGCTTCCTCAGACTATTCCGAATCCCAAAACCTTGATCAGCAGCTATATGCCCTTCAGCTTGGGCTATCCGTTCGGATACCAGGGACAAAACGATGCAAAATTGCTGGCTGTGGGGTGGTGATGAAACACATGCATAATGGTATAGAATATCGAGGTAGCGGTATTTTCAATTTACAGAACCGAAAAATCGGCCAATGGTATTAATCTACCAAAAGCTATTTTAACAATCATATTCTCTTTTCAAAAGCACCTCCTTTTTACTATCTTGCGGCCTTATCATACCCTGTGAATAGCATATTATGGCTCAAGGAGAACACGAGAACATTATACCCATTAACATTACTGAGGAAATGCGCGGTGCTTACATCGATTATTCGATGTCGGTTATTGTTTCAAGAGCGCTTCCTGATGTCCGAGATGGACTGAAACCCGTTCACCGAAGAATTCTCTTCGGAATGCAAGAGCTGGGTGTTTTGCACAACAAATCGTACAAAAAATCGGCGAGAATTGTCGGTGAAGTATTAGGTAAGTATCACCCCCACGGAGATTCGGCAGTGTACGAAACCATGGTTCGTATGGCTCAACCTTGGTCTCTTCGCTACCCTTTGGTAGACGGTCAAGGTAACTTTGGCTCTGTAGATGGAGACAATGCCGCAGCGATGCGATATACTGAGGCTAGACTAAGACGAATCGCAGAGGAATTACTGATAGATATCAATAAGGAAACGGTTGATTTTCAATTCAACTTTGATGATTCCTTGAAAGAACCTGTAGTCTTACCAGCTAAGGTTCCTGCTTTGCTTCTCAATGGTGCATCAGGTATTGCCGTTGGTATGGCTACCAATATGGCCCCACACAATCTAGGAGAAGTCATAGACGGTATCACAGCTTACATTGATAATAGAGATATTACCATTCCAGAATTGATGGAGCATATTGTTGCCCCTGATTTTCCTACAGGTGGAATCATATACGGATACAATGGAGTGAAAGCTGCCTTTGAAACAGGTAGAGGTAGAATTGTGGTCCGAGGAAAGGCCAATGTAGAGACCAAAGAAAATGGAAATAAGGAGATGATTATCATCACTGAGATTCCATATATGGTCAACAAAGCAAATATGGTGGAAAAAACCGCTGCTTTGATCAATGAAAAGAAGATAGACGGGATTTCAGCGATTCGTGATGAATCCGATCGATCAGGAATGCGAATTGTCTATGAATTGAAGCGAGATGCCATTTCTAATGTAGTATTAAATAATCTATACAAGCATACTCAGCTTCAGACTTCATTTTCAGTAAATAATGTGGCTCTCGTAAAAGGGAGACCGCAAACTTTAAATCTCAAAGATCTTATCGTTCACTATGTCAATCACCGACATGAGGTAGTGGTCAGAAGAACTGAATACGAACTTAGAGAAGCGGAGAAGCGAGCACATATTCTAGAGGGTTACTTAATTGCTTTGGATCACTTGGATGAAGTGATTGCCTTGATTAGGAACTCTGCTGACCCTGAAACTGCGAGAAATGGTTTGATCGAGCGCTTTGAATTGAGTGAGATTCAGGCAAGAGCTATCTTGGACATGAGATTGCAGCGATTGACTGGAATGGAGAGGGATAAAATCCTCCAGGAATACAAAGAAATAATGGCACTAATCGAAGAGTTGAAAGAGATTCTTGCCAATGAAGACAAGCGGATGGAAATCATCAAAACGGAACTTCAAGAAATGAAGGACCGTTATGCAGATGATCGTCGAACTGAAATCGAGCATAATGCAGAGGATTTTAGCTACGAGGATATGATTCCAAATGAGGAAGTAATTATCACTGTCTCGCATCAAGGTTATGTCAAGCGTACCGCCCTCACTGAGTATAAAACTCAAGGTAGAGGTGGAGTAGGTTCTCGAGGTGTGAGTACCAAAGAGGATGATTTTACGGAGTATTTATTTACGGCTTCTACTCACAATTACTTATTGATCTTCACCGATAAAGGGAAACTTTTCTGGCTGAAGACCTATGCTATTCCTGAAGGGGGAAAAACATCAAAAGGAAGGCCAATCCAAAACTTGATTAATATCCAAGCCGATGATAAGATCCGATCCATCATTCAGGTGGATGATCTCAATGATTTGGATTATGTTAATAATCACTTCCTGATCATGGTGACGAAGCGTGGTATTATCAAGAAGACTACTTTGGAACAATATAGCCGACCTCGATCAAACGGTATCATTGCGCTGAATATCCGTGAGGATGATCAGCTGGTCAATGTGGATATGACCAATGGTAGTCAGCACATAGTCATCGCTGCAAAATCTGGACGAGCTATTCATTTCCCAGAATCTGCTGTAAGGCCAATGGGAAGAACTGCCACTGGTGTAAAAGCGATAACCTTAACAGATGTTAATGACTATGTAATTGGCATGGTATGTGCCTCAGAGGAAAATGCAACCCTACTAGTAGTGTCCGAGAAAGGATACGGAAAACGCTCCAGCCTCGATGAATACAGAATCACCAATCGTGGGGGTAAAGGAGTTAAAGCCATGAATACCACCGAAAAGACAGGCTACTTAGTGGCTATCAAAGAAGTGGTAGACTCTGATGATCTGATGATCATAAATAAGTCTGGAATTACGATCAGGATTTCTGTGAATGCACTTCGAATAATGGGAAGGGCAACTCAAGGAGTAAGATTGATTAAAGTCGGAGAAGGAGATGAGATTTCTTCCGTTGAAAAAATTTCTGCCGAAGAAGTAGAAGAAAATTCAGATTCTTCGGAAATTGCAGATAATTCTTCTGAGGAATCTGAAGAAAATAAGGATTAACCAAACAATAAAACATAAACGCAAATAATGAAGAAGCTAATTCTATCGATAGCTTTGGTCGGAATCACGGCCTTTGCTTTTGGACAAAAGAAAGTAGTGCGTTCTGCTAGCAAAAACTTCAAATCTGGAGATATCGAGGCAGCGCTTACTGATATTAATGCCGCTATTCAGGACCCGGAAACAGGCTCTGATCCAGAGACTTATCTACTGAAGGCTCAGATTGAACTGAAAAAATTCGGTTCTGATTCATCCAACACCATGGAAAATCTTGCTGTAGGTGAAGCTGCTTTGGAAACTTTCTTTAAGACTTTCGAAATGGCAGGTTCCGATAAGGAGAATGGTTTAGGCGAGGATATTTATGAAGAAGATCTTCCTGGTGTACCAGATAATCTTCGTCCCTATTCCATACTTACCTTGAAAAATACGGCTTTTGATAAGGCTATCATACAGTACAATGAGGAAGATTATGAAATGGCTTATGAGTTTTTCAACTTAGCGGGAGAAATCGACAAGTCTGATTCTACTATCCATTACAATGCAGGTTTCCTTGCCAATGACCTGGGGAGATACGACGATGCCAAAAAGCATTTCACTTATCTATTTGACATTCCAGAGTACAATAAGCTGAATGCTTACTACTTCATGGTGCAGATTCTAAGTACAGAAGAAGACCCTGAAGGTGCTTATGAAATCATTCAGCAAGCCAAAGAAGAGTACCCAAGTGATAAAGTACTTGCTGAATATGAAATTCAGTTGCTGCTGCAATTGAACAAAATGGATGAGGCAATGGCTCAAATCAAAGAGGCATTGAAAAACGATCCCGAAAACACTGCGATTCTTTTGAGATCAGGATATTTGAAAGAGCAGTCAGGTGATATTGAAGGAGCTTTGGCAGATTATCAGAAGTCAGTAGAAATCGACCCTGATTTCTACGAAGGAAATTATTATTCTGGAGCTTTGATGCTGGAAATTTCCAGAGGTATTCTTGCAGAATTAAACGGACTTTCTGACGAAGAGTGGGAAGCTAGATCCGAAGAAATGGGTAATAAGGCTAATCAGTATTACGAAGATGCTGTTCCGTATTTCGAAAAGTCTCTAGAAATTCGTCCTGATGATACAGACATCATGGGTATCTTATTCCAAATTCATACTCGTCTTCAAAATGAAGCAGAGGCTGAGAAATACAATCAAAAGCTGATTGAGCTTCTCGGACCAAACTGGATGGAAGGATAATTTAAACCAATCAAAAAAAAATGAAGGTTGTCTCTGTTGAGGCAACCTTTTTTTGTGCTTTAAATCACAGAAGACAATAACATTTTTTGAGTTATTGGTTTTATTCTATTTAATAGGCAACTTTATTTATTCAAACCTATTATTCTTTTAATTTTCAACCCCTATTGTATGAAGGAATTACAATTCCCAAAAGAAGATCAAATACCGGAGTCCTTTCGGTTGATCGAACCCATTCGTCAAAACACCTACCTTTCCAACGGACTGATGAAGGTATGGAAAGGTAAGTCCCATGATGTTTTTTCTCCAGTATGCTTAGAGAAAAAAACAGGCCCTACTCGGGTACTAGTGGGTTCTTACCCTGTCTGTGGCGAAAAGGAAGCGCTGGAAGCACTGGATGCCGCCGAAAATGCCTACGATAACGGACGAGGTGAATGGCCTACTATGTCAGTGGCCGATAGGATCAAATGCATTGAGAAATTTACTCAGCGGATGATCGAAAAGAGAGAAGAAGTGGCGAAGCTGATCCTTTGGGAGATTGGGAAGTCCTATACCGATTCCTTGAAGGAATTCGACCGTACTGTAGAATACATTTATGCGACGGTTGATGCATTGAAAGATCTGGATAGGCAATCCTCCGGTTTTCAGATAGTAGATGGGATTGCAGCACAAATCAGAAGATCACCGCTGGGTGTGGTCTTATGTATGGGGCCATTTAATTACCCTCTTAACGAGACCTATACTACTTTAATTCCTGCTTTGATCATGGGGAATACGGTGCTTTTCAAACCACCAAAGCATGGCTCCCTGTTACATTTTCCACTATTGGAAGCCTTTGCAGAATGCTTTCCAAAGGGAGTAGTCAATTCTGTTTATGGTAGGGGAGCGGATATTATTCCTCCCTTGATGAAGTCAGGTAGGATCAATGTACTGACCCTGATTGGTTCTAGTAAGGTGGCGGATCAATTGAAAAAATTACATCCCAAAGTCAATCGATTGAGGGCTATATTGGGTTTAGATGCCAAAAATGCGGCTATTGTGACAGCCAATGCAGATTTGGATCAAGCGGTGAAAGAATGCATCACAGGCGCCTTGTCCTTCAATGGTCAACGCTGTACCGCTCTTAAAATTATTTTTGTTCACAAGTCAGTAGTAGATGAATTCAATCAGAAGCTGGTAGCAGCCATTGGAAAACTGAAGGTGGGAATGCCTTGGGAAGACGGTGTTAATATCACCCCACTTCCCGAACCTCAAAAACCCATTTATCTTCAAGACTGTCTGAAAGATGCACTAAAACACGGGGCCAAGGTGCTTAATGAAAATGGGGGAGAAGTCAATGAATCTTTTGTCTATCCTGCGGTAATTTACCCCGTGACCGAAAAAATGAAATTGTATCGAGAGGAGCAATTCGGTCCGATTATTCCGGTGTTGCCCTTTTTGAGGATAGAGGAACCAATAGACTATCTTATCGATTCGCCGCATGGACAGCAAGTAAGCTTGTTTAGCAGTGACTCTGAGGAATTGGCAAAATTGATCGATCCCCTGGTCAATCAAGTAAGTAGGGTCAATATCAACTCCCAATGTCAGAGAGGACCTGATGTCTTTCCGTTTACAGGTAGAAAAGACAGTGCAGAAGGTACCCTCTCCGTCTCTGATGCTTTGAGATCTTTCAGTATTCGATCACTTGTAGCGGCAAAGCTTACCGAAGAAAATAAGCACCTTTTGAATGAAATTATCACAGACCAAGAATCAAACTTTTTGAGTACAAAATTTATTTTCTAAACAATAGGGCCGGGTGAATCAAATCTCCCGGCCTTTTCGTAGGTATCGATATTCGGTATTTATTTCTCAGCATGCGTTTGTTAGTTAAGTTTTGTAGCGGTTTTCTTTTATTTTTTCTAATCAGCTTTTCGGCAAAAAGTCAGCTAAAAAATCAGCGGATCATTGAGGCATCCTATGAATCTGGCCCTCTCGTAAGCAATGGCAAAGAATGGGCCGATGAGGTCAAAGATTTAGTTTCTTATCGAGGAATAGATGTGAGATTTGGTTGGAGAAAAGTGTCTTCGGATTATTACGCTCAGCTGTATCGGTACCCTACTTATGGTTTGGGTTTTACGATGGCGATTCCCTACTATTCAGAGATAGGTAGGCCACAGTCCATTTACGCTTTTGGAGAATTTCCTTTTTCGAGAAAGCGAATGGAAAGGAAGTTTAACTTTTCCTATTTTGGGCAAATCGGCTTGGGGTTTAACCTTAACCCCTATGATTCGCTCGATAACCCACTCAATCAATACATTGGATCGGAGGTTAATGCTTATGTACAGCTTGGCTTGAAAGCCAATTATCAAATAAGTAAGCGGATTGATCTTTTCTCTACTTTGGGGCTAAAGCACTATTCGAACGGCTCTACACGTAAACCAAATGCAGGAATTAATTTGATTCCTCTATCGCTTGGAATGAGGTATCGTTTGGAACCGGCCACCTTACCCAAAGAATCAGAACAGGCAGCTCTGCCCCCACGGTTATCTAAGAATTTCTTGGATATTAGCTTTTCTGGAGGGATTAAAAACTATGTGATAGAAGAGCCTTCCTATTTTAGAGGAGGAATGGGACTGACCTATCTTAGGGATGGAGGTGTTAAATATCGTTATGGGGTAGGGCTAGATGTTTTTTATGCAGGAGGATTAGACAGGCGGTTTCCTGATGAGGTTTTCGAGTTGAGAGATAAGTTTTCTCTGGCAGTTATAGCAGCTTGGGAATGGAAGCTGAATGAGAGGTTATATGTCCCCATAGCCTTTGGTGCCTATATACATCGAAATGAGATCAATCAAGAGTCTACTTGGTTTTATGAGCGGATTGGAATTCGTTATAGATTTTTTGATCAGCTTTTTGGAGGGTTCCAAATTAAAGCTCACAAAGTCAAAGCTGATTTTTTTGAATTTACGGTCGGTTATCGGTTCTCTGAGTTACATAATTAATCCTGTTTACTGCTAAGGAAAACGGCTTCTACTTTGTGGATTTTTACCATTTTGATGAAGTCGACCATCTTACCAAGATTAATTTTTCTCGTGAACCACCTTAAAATTTTGGTATTTGGATATGCTGGAAATCGATGGATGTTGAAGGTATTTTCACTCTATCCAGTTGAAATTTAAAAGAAAACATCTCCACTGGTCACAAAAAATTTTTATTTGATAGATGCTTCGGCTAGTTTCGAATGGAATAGCTACTCCATCTATGATAAACCCAAAGTTGATGAAATGGATCCTGACGTTTTGGTTGGGATGCGTGATTCATAATGTACAAGCTCAGTCGCTTTCTGCTTCTGAAATCTATCATGAACTTTTAAAATTCGCCGAAACCAAGCGAGTGCTATATGTAGCCGCTCATCCGGATGATGAGAATACGCGACTGATCGCCTACTTGGCCAATGAGGAAAAGGCTGCAGTTGGTTACCTCAGTCTGACTAGAGGTGACGGAGGCCAAAACCTAATTGGTTCCGAATTGGGCATTGGTCTAGGTCAGATACGGACTCAAGAATTGCTCAAAGCAAGGGAAACAGATGGTGGAAGACAATTTTTTACCCGAGCAAAAGATTTTGGGTTTAGTAAAAATCCTGATGAGACCCTTGGTAATTGGGAAAAAGAGGTGATTCTTTCTGATGTGGTATGGGTGATTCGTCGATTTAGACCTGATATCATTATCACACGATTCAATACGATTCCTGGAGTCACTCATGGGCATCATACTACTTCAGCATTGCTAGCTGAGGAAGCATTTGATCTAGCAGGGGATCCTCAAGCTTTTCCTGAGCAGTTCAAGTGGGTACAACCCTGGTCTCCTAAAAGAATTTTCTGGAATGCTTACAATTTCAGGGGAGAGTTTGAGCCGGAAGAGGGAGAAAAATACCATGAATTTCCTACAGGAAACTTCAATCCAATTTTGGGAAAAAGTTACTCTCAAATAGCAGCGGATAGTCGCACCATGCACAAATCCCAAGGATTCGGATCTACGGCGGGAATCGGTGCAGCAGTTGATCATATTCAATTTATCAAGGGAGAACCTTTTGCAGAAAGTCCCTTTGAAGGGGTAGCAAGTAAATGGCTTCAGCTCGAGGAAGGTGAAGAGATCGAAAAGCAAATTCAAGAATTGATTAAGTCTTTTGAGTTTAGAAATCCATCTGAACTAACCCAAGACCTTTTGGAGCTTAGAAAAAGACTCCTACAAGTTGATTCTTCAGAAACATGGCTTTTGGAAAAAAAATCAGCCATAGATCAACTCATCGTACAGGTGCTAGGTTTGGATTTCGAATTCAATAGCCGAAGTGAAACTGGTTTTCCAGGATCAGTCCTTCAAGGAGAGTTTGTTTTCAATAATCCAAGTGAGATCAAGGTAAAGGTAAGCTCACTTGAAGTCGAAAATCAAATGGTAAAAATGGACTCAGAAACTGAAGTCCTATCCAATCAGCCCCTTAGGCAACAAGTCAAGATCACTATTCCAGAGGAGAGTGAATACTCCCAGCCGTATTGGCTCGAAGGATACCTCGATGGTCCTATGTACCCAATAGAGGATCAGTTGAAAATAGGAAATGCCTTCAATTCGGCGGCTATTGCCGCTAGATTTCAATTGGTGATTGAAGGTCAGAATCTAAAGTTAGAGGCCCCTTTACAATACAAATTTAATGATCAAGTAGATGGAGAAATTAAGCAGCCTTTTGTCATTGTACCAGAAATAGACCTCTCCTTATCCAAGAGCACTGTTTTTAATCTGAAAAATAGCGCGGCAGAATTAACCGTAACAGTCAATTTTAGAGATCAGATTGTAGATGGTGAGTTGGGTTTTGAAGGTTTGGGTGCTGAGGAATTTAGGATTGTGCAAGTCAATGACGATGCGATCAAAAAGCAACGAAAATATCAAGTTGAGTTTTTAAGAGGCAGTTCCGGGAAGAAAACGATCATTGCTAGATATCAGACTGCTGATGGGAAATTCTACAATCAAATTACAAACAGAATTATTTACAAGCATATTCCAAATTTGATCTATTTCCAGCCGGCATCATTTTCTTTGATTCAGGCAGATTGGGAAATTTCGGGAGATCGTGTGGGCTACATTCCGGGAGCAGGGGATGATGTCCCACAGGTTTTACAGGCGCTAGGATATCCTGTCACAATGATTGGAGCTGGAGATTATAATTTGGAATACCTTTCTCAATTTAAAACCATCCTAGTAGGAATCAGAGCTTATAATATCAATACAGACTTGGCTTCGAATCAGCAAATTATGATGGGCTATGTACGCTCAGGCGGAAACCTCATTGTCCAATACAATACTTCCTCTCCGTTACTTACCAATCAATTAGGTCCCTATCCGTTTCAAATTACAAGGGATCGTGTTGCAGTAGAAACCGCTGAAGTATTGGCAGACTATAATCATCCTTTGCTTCAAGGTCCTAACCCTATTAAGCCCGAAGATTTTGATGATTGGGTTCAAGAGCGCGGATTATATTTTGCAGGAGAGTTGTCTGATCGATATACCTATCCGTTTACCATGAATGATCCCGGAGAAGACCCAAAGGTAGGTTCCTTGATACAGGGGGAATATGGAGAAGGGACTTTTGTATATACTGGTTTGTCCTTTTTTAGGCAGTTGCCTGCTGGGGTTACCGGTGCTATCAAATTATTTATCAATCTAATCGAGCAGCCCTAATGGAAGAAAAGAAAATGAATTGGAGAAATTTCTACATTGGGTTGATGGGTGTCCTGATACTTCTGATCACCCTGTTTTACTGGCTAATGACTAGCTTCTCATGAGCACGCTCGACTGGATTGTTTTATTTGGTACGCTAAGTACTATCGCGATCTATGGGATTTATAAAACCATGGGTCAAAAAAACCTGGATTCTTATCTGAGAGGTGGGAATACCATGAATTGGTGGACCATCGGACTCTCCATCATGGCCACACAGGCTTCAGCGATTACATTTTTGAGTACTCCCGGTCAGGCCTACGAAAGTGGGATGGGCTTCATTCAATTTTATTTTGGGCTACCCTTGGCGATGATTATTATTTCGGTTTTTTTCATTCCAATTTATTATAAACTCAAGGTTTATACGGCTTATGAATTCTTAGAAAACCGTTTTGATTTAAAGACACGCACGCTTGCAGCTCTACTGTTCATTGTACAGCGAGGACTGGCTTCGGGTATTACTATCTATGCTCCCGCCATTATTCTTTCAACTTTGTTGGGATGGAACTTGACTTGGACAGTAATTTTAATTGGCACAGTGGTGATCATTTATACTGTATCCGGTGGCACAAAGGCAGTTTCAATCACCCAAAAGCAGCAAATGGCAGTGATGATGGGGGGGATGATTTTAGCGGGTATTATCGTGCTCAATCTTTTGCCGGTGAGTTTTACCGAAGCTCTACATGTTGCAGGGAAAATGGAAAAGCTCAATTTGGTGAATTTTGAATTTGATCCATCAGATCGATACAATGTCTGGTCAGGAATGACTGCCGCAGTATTTCTATTCCTATCTTATTTTGGTGCGGATCAAAGTCAGGTGCAGCGTTACCTTTCAGGTCAGACACTTTCTCAGAGCAGGATGGGCCTCATCATGAATGGATTCCTGAAAATCCCTATGCAGTTCATCATTTTGTTTATAGGAGTGATGGTCTTCGTATTTTATCAATTTTATCAGCCTCCTGTAGTCTTCAATCAGGTGCAAACGGAAAAATTGAAGGACAGCGAATACGCTTCAGATTATGCCTTACTGGAGGAGCGCTACAGCCAAAATTTTGAGCAAAGTAAATCGGAATATTTAGCGCTTTTGGATGCGATAGAACAAGAAGACGATAATCTCACCCTAGAGCTTCAGAGAGGAATCAAATCGTTGAAAGAAGAGCAGGGGTCAATCCGTGACGAGGTGAAGGAGCTAATTGTAAAAAATGATCCGGTGGCTGAGACCCGAGATACGGATTACGTATTCATGCGTTTTGTGATGGATCATTTGCCTCAAGGAATTGTGGGGCTGCTATTCGCAGTGATTTTTTCGGCAGCCATGTCTTCAAGTGCTTCTGAGTTGAATAGTTTAGGCTCTACGACCACCATAGATTTATATAAGCGTTCGATTAAAAAAGAGGCCTCGGACAGTCACTATGTCATTTCTTCTAAATTGTTCACCGCTTTATGGGGAGCCGGGGCCATTTTCTTTGCCATTTATGCCTCCTTATTCGAAAACCTCATTCAGGCCGTCAATTTACTGGGCTCCTTGTTCTACGGGACTATTTTGGGAATTTTTATCGTAGGTTTTGTTATGAAATGGATCAAAGGGAGAGCTGTTTTTATCGCTGCATTACTATCACAAGCTCTTATTTTGATTATTCATTTCTGGAATGGGGTGGGAATACTCGGACTTTACTGGGATATAGGATTCCTTTGGTACAATGCGATAGGTTGTTTATCTGTCATGTTATTTGCAACCCTCATTCAAAAAATAGGAAGTCTGCTGAAAGGTTAAAATATAAAGGATTTTGAAAAATAGGGAAAATAAAAAAACGGCTTCAAATTATTGAAGCCGTTTTTCATCCCTGTCAAGGTAAACCTTTATTTCAAAGATTTGATCAATCGCTGGTTTAACCCTACATAATCCGGGTTTTTGGCAGCCTCTGCCATTTCCATTGATTTTTGTGCGGATTGGATTGCGTCCGCTTTTTTACCCAATGCTGCCTCTATTTTGGCTTTCAAATGAACCGTCCAATACTTTGGATCAGAGTCTACAGAAGAAGAAATCCAAGTGTAGGCCTGATTGAGGTCTTTTTGATTGGTAAAATAATAATTCGCCGCAGAATAAAGTAAAGTTGGGTTCTCTGTCTTCGTATCGATTACAAACTCTTGGATTTGAGCCATCACAATAGGGTCTACTTCTGTCGTGATTCTAAAATCAACCCGCGTATTTTCCCATTTGAGAGAAAGGTCTGCTCCATTGTCAGTCATATTGTTAAAACTGATCTCGAAGGTTTCATAGAGGCGACTAAGCTTCTTTGGCTCAACTTGGAATCGTAAAATATCGTCGTTTGAATTGTACCCAATAGAACCCCAAAGTTCAGTATTTTTAGAAAGTACAATAGTCCATTCGTTTTTGCCTGGGATACTATAGAGGGCATATTTACCTGCGGGGATGGTATTGCCTTCGATCATGACCTCTGTAGAAAACTCAAGTGTGGTGGCAGCATTGGCTCCTGTTCTCCATACTTGGCCGAAAGGAACTAATTCTCCAAATATTTTGCGGCCCTTCGTGCTTGGTCTGGCATATTCTACCAAAACATCGGTGAGTCCGACTTTCTGTGAGATTTTTGCAGAAGGCGAAGCTTGAGGCATTTGAAGCTGCTGGGCGGATAGGGAACCTACCCATAGGAACAGCCCCATTACTAGAAGTGAAAATGATTTTTTCATTTTATTTGATTAACTTTTGATTTGATTTAAGAATTGCAAATTCGTGTTTTTTTAAGCAAAAACAGGAGAAATGAAGCGGGATTTTTGATTAGTGGGTAAATGCTTCTTTCCAGTTCTTAAAAAGCTATTTTCTAATGATGATTTTTGTACCATGAGTTTAGCAATAATCTGTCCAGGTAAAGATCCTAGTTCGTGGATCGAAGTAATTCGAAATCTTGAACCTGAATTATCAATCCAAGTTTATCCCGAAATCAATGATCCGGATGCGGTGGAAGTGGTCATGCTATGGCAGCACCCTCCGGGAATTTTAAATGAATTTAAAAATCTTAAACTAGTCAGCTCCATGGGAGCAGGTGTAGATCACATCCTTAAGGATCAATCTATCCCCGAAAATTTACCTATTGTAAGGATCGTGGACGATCGACTGACTTGGTCGATGACGAATTACGTAATCATGGGAGTGCTCAATTTCCATAGACAAATAAGTCGTTATCAAAAAGATCAAAAAAGAAAAGTATGGGATATGTCTAATCCTGAAATACCAGTTACTGTCGGAGTAATGGGAGTAGGAGCTTTGGGCTATGATGTACTGGATAAATTGGATTACATGGGTTTTCCTGTCGTCGGTTTGGGCTTTTCTGAAAAAGATGATTTCAACTATCCCTACTACACCAAGTCTCAATTGGATGAATTTCTTCAAAAAATCAATGTTTTGGTTTGCCTTTTACCCCTGACAGAGCAGACTGAGGGAATTTTGAATAGGGCATTGTTTGAAAAATGTAACCCAGGCACCTACCTGATCAATGTCGCTAGAGGCAAGCATTTGGTGGAAGAGGATCTTTTAGAGGCTTTGGACAAAGGCAAGGTTTCTGGAGCTCTCTTGGACGTCTATCAAAGCGAGCCATTGCCAGAAAATCATCCATTCTGGAATCAAGAGAAAATTACAATGACACCTCATATTGCTAGTGTCACCAACCCTAGAGCTGCAGCACCGCAAATTTTGGAGAATATTAAGAGAATCAAGGCAAACGAAACACTCTTGAATGTCGTAAACCGAAAAAAAGGATATTAACTTTTACTTATGAATAAGCCATTTACAATTATTTGTCCCTTGGATTTTTCAGAGTGCTCACTCAATGCACTCGAATACGCCACCCGTCTTGCAATTAGCTACAAGGCTAAATTGATACTTTTTCATGTCATAAATAAGGAGGATTACTTGAAATTGGCTCCCTTGGATGCAGAGGGACTTCATCAGAAAGAATTTTTGGAGGAGAAAATGACAAGGTTATTTGAGACCGTCAAAAGAGAGGTTGGCGATAAGGAAGTTTCTCTGGATTGGACAATGGTGGAAGGTAAGATCGTCGATCAAATTTTGGAATCTTCCCAAAGCCTAAATGCTGACCTCGTGGTGATCGGTACAGAGGGGATGAATGACCTTAGGAAAAACATTGTCGGATCACGGGCCAGTCTGATTGTCGAAAAATCCGAAATAGATGTCATGGTCATTCCTAGAAAGGTGTACTTCAAACCTTTCAAAAAACTAGTCTACTCTACGGATTACTATGAAGAAGATAAATTGGCGATACAAAAAATAGCCGAGTTTGCTCGACTATATGATGCTGAAATTGATATAGTTCATGTCACCCAGAGGCAGAAACTCATCGATAAGACATTGCATCAAGTGATGATTGATGAGCTCAAGCCTTTCGTCAGGTACACCAAGGTCAATTATGTACTTAAATCCTTCCGCGATGACTTGGCTTTAGGTTTGGAAAGCTACCTTCAAACTTCCAAAGGGGATATGCTCATCACCTTGAGTAAAAAGAAAAGTTTTTTTGAGAAAATATTTACTCAATCTATTTCAAAAAAGATGGCTTATTTCATCAATAAGCCACTTTGGGTCATCAAAAGATTTTGAATTCAATCGTTCATATTTTTTAATCTGTTATTCCTTGACTTTTTTTCCTTTTAAAAATTGGAAAAACTCAGCTCTGGTTTTCGAATCTGTAAATAGAGATTTCAAGGTGTTGAAGTAATAGCCCAAGGTGAGGGAAGTAGATTTTTGCTTCTCTGTAATTTGGGGGAGGGGACTTGGAGTCGGCTCAGGGGCTTTCCCTTCCTTTTGACCTTCCTCTTTTTGGGGCTTGTAGCCGACCAAGTCATCTGCTTTTTCAAAGCTCTTCTTGGATCTGGCTTGATAGCCTAGTTTTTCTTCTACCAGTCCCTTGTTATTGTATGCCACCGCATCTTCAGGATCAAGTTCTATTGCCTTTTCGTAGTCTTCAATAGAACCTTTTAAATCTCCAATTCTATCTTTGAAAAAAGCCCTGCTGCTGTAGCGATAAGGATTGGCAGGGTCCAAATTGGCAGCTCGATCAAATTCTCCCAAGGCTTCTTCATTACGTTTTAACAAGTGAAGGACCACAGCTCTATCAGAAATGAAATCGGTGTTATAAGGCTCAAGCGCTACAATAATGTCAAAATCTGCCAATGCTTCTGAAGTTTTGCCCAATCTGGACAGCACCCTTCCACGGTAGAGGTGATATTGTGCTTCTCCCTGTTTTAGTTCAATCAATTGATTAAAAACCTCCAAGGCTTGTTCAAATTTCCCTTCTTTGTAATGGATGATCCCCTGCTCAAATGTCATTTTCTTGAATTTTATTATAATACAAATTTAAGGGCTGATAAGTTTATCAAATAATCTTTGGGATGATTTTGCAGTCAAGGGCGCAAGCCTCTTATCTTTAAACTCCGATTATGCCTTAGGGCCCATCAAAAGCGCGTTTAAAGCCTTAGAAAAACAGCCAATTTGGACTTTAATACCTATTCTTGTTAGGGTAAAATAAAAAATTGAAGGATTAAGATTGTTTTTAACTGGCTTGAAACAGGAATGGGTTTTATGCAGGGTTCGGGTCCATCAACCTTCAAACAGTTTTAGACATGCCTCAGAAGCCACAAGATGTCCTTAAAGATCTTAAACAGAAAAAATTCGCCCCCATTTACTTTTTGGATGGAGAGGAGCCCTATTATGTGGATTTGATTACAAATTTTATTGAAAAAAATGCGATCGCAGAGCATGAGCGAGGTTTCAATCAGGTGGTGCTCTACGGGAAAGACTCAAATATGGGCTTGATCCTAAACAATGCCCGTAAATTTCCCATGATGGCGGAGCGTCAGATAGTCATCGTAAAGGAGTTTCAGAGCTTGCCAGATTTAGGTAAGGAAGAATCTCAAAAGTTGCTTTTGGGTTACATTCAGAATCCTCTTCCCAGTACTATTTTGGTTTTGGCCCATAAGCATAAGAAGTTTGACGGAAGGTCTGCCCTTGGGAGAGAGATGGACAAAAAAGCCGTTTATGTTCGCTCCGACAAGGTTTCTGATTATAAGTTGAATGAATGGATAGACCATTATTTCAAAGACATGGGACACAGCATTGAGCCTAGAGCTTGTCAACTGTTGGCGGATTCTATCGGAAATAATCTAGAGGTACTGTCTAATGAGGTAGGGAAGATGTTCATTAACTTTTCTGACACCACCAAAGTGACGGTAGAGCATATTTCCAAATACATTGGCATCAACAAGGACTATAACAATTTTGAGTTTTTGAAAGCAATAGGCTTTAGGGATGTGGCTAAAGCAAATAAGATTATTCACTACTTTTCACAAAACCCAAAATCTCATCCTGTCATCCCCATGTTTTCGCTGATTTATAATTATTTCACCCGAATTGCATTGATTCATCAAGCAAAAGTTTATTCAGATAATCAAGTGGCAGGGATAATCGGTGTGCCTCCTTTTGTAGCGCGTGAATATGTGGCTGCCGCAAATAATTACAAATTGGGCAAGGTAATTGATGTATTCAGATTCTTAAAAGAGGCAGATCTTCGTTTCAAGGGAGTGGACTCCGGAAGTATGAGCGAAGCAGAAAACCTCAGAGAACTGGTGTACCGAATCTTGCATTGAATCCTTAAACCAATTTATGAAATACCACTTGGTGCTTCTCGCTAGCTTGGGTCTTTCGATTGAAGCTTTTTCCCAATCTACGCTCTATCAGACAGGTTCGCAGCCTGTGATCGACGAGCAGTTTGAACTCTTTGATAAGCAATTGTTTTCGGCTGCCCTTTTGGATTATCAGAAAGATAATCCTTTTGATTTCTCTGCCGAACAAGACCGCTCTCGAGCGCTGCTTACCGCTAAGTCTGCCTTAAACCTGGAGGCCCCCAATGGCCCCGGTTTGATGAAAGCCTACATTTTGGATAACGGAAACCATCCCTCTGTAAATACCGCAGGGCTGTATTTGGGTGATCATTTTTTTTACAAAAGAAATTACAAGGAGGCGGCAGAAGCATTCTCGCTTGTGAATACTGATCAATTGGATAATTCGGCTAAGGCTGATGTCCTTTTCAAGCAAGGTTACGCGTTTTTTTTGGATAACAATTATGGTAAAGCGGCTCCTTACTTTGATCAATCCAAAGTTTTGGGAGAGCCGATCAGTTATGATGCCTATTACTATAGTGGTTATATAGCACTTGAAAGCGGTGCGACGCAAAAGGCAATAGCTGACCTACAGGCGGCTGGCCGATCCCAATTTTATTCTACAAAGGTACCTTACCTCTTGGCAGCCTTGTATTATCAGCAAGGAAGCTATGAAGAACTCATCTCCTATGCTGAGCCCAAACTCGCCGAGAGTGGAAACTTGGATCGTCGTGAAATGATCAATCTCTATTTGGCGGAAGCCTATTTTGCGAAAAAAGATTTTGCTAAAGCTGCTGAAAACTATGATGCTTTTGTCAATGCCAGAAAAGGCGAACTGACACGAGAGCAAGTGTACAAAGGGGGGATCGCGCAGTTTGAATTAGGTAATTTTCCCCGAGCATCAGATTATTTAAAAGTATCGGCATCCTCCAATGATGAACTAGGCCAAGCTTCAAGCTATTACTTGGGTCACGCCTATTTGAAACAAGATAATTTTCAGTTTGCAAGCACTTCTTTTAAAGCAGCGGCAGATGCTGCTTATAATAAAGAAATTCAAGAAGAAGCTTTGTTTAATTACGCCAAATCCAATCTGCAGAAGGGTAGTTTTCAGGCAGGGATTTCTGGCTTGGATAGCTATTTGGAAGCATATCCATCTGGAAAATTCCGAAGTGAAGCAGAGACGCTTTTATCAGAGGCTTTGATCAATACCAGTGATTATCTACGTGCGATTGAGCAGATGGATCGTATCAGTAATAAGTCTCCTAGAATCAGAGAGGCTTATCAAAAAGTAGCCTACTATCAAGCTATGGTCTATTACCGAGATAAGCGCTACCCCGGTGCGATTCAGTATTTGGATAAGTCAATGGAATACCCAGTCAATCGTGATCTGGTCTTGGAGTCGCATTTTTGGAAAGGTGAAATTTATGCTGCTTCAGGTGATTTGGCTGCAGCCATCAAGTCTTACGATCAGGCACTAGCCATGGGTCGGACTACCTCCAGTGCCTATTTAAATAAGAGCATCTATGGCTTAGGTTATGCTTACTTTAACTCACAGCAATACGCTAAGGCCGAAACGCACTTTAAGGATTATACGGACCGGATGAGAAGTCGGCAGGATAAGGAAAACTATGACGATGCCATGCTCCGGCTAGGCGATTGTTACTACGTACAAAAGCGATTTGGAGAATCGGAGCAAAACTTCCAGCAAGCTATTCGTGAAGGAAATTCAGGCATCGATTATGCTTTGTTTAGACTAGCGGTTGTCCAAAATTTCCAAAGTAAAAATCAAGAGTCTATTAATAATCTAGACCGACTAATATCGAGCTATCCCAACTCTTTATATATCGAAGACGCACTTTATCAAAGAGGTCAAATCTTCATGGAGGAGACACGCTACAGAGAAGCTGCTGCAGGTTTTTCAGAATTAATACGAAAGAGACCCAATAGCCCCTTTATTCCCTATGCATTAGAAGGTAGAGCAGTTGCAAACTTTAGTCTTCAAAATTACAATGAAACGATCGAGGACTATCGTATTATTTTGGCTCAGCATCCCAACTCAGAGAATGCAGAAACTGCCCTCAAAGGTTTACAGGAGACTTTGGCCTTACAGGGTAGATCAGGAGAATTTTCGGATTACCTAAGTGAATATAAGGCAGCTAACCCGGACGGGGGCTCGGTTCAGAACCTGGAGTTTGAAGCAGCAAAAAGTCTCTATTTTGAAAAGAATTTTCAGCAAGCCACCCGAGCATTTCAGAAATTTCTGGAAAGCTACCCACAATCAGGACAGCGAATTGATGCATTATATTTCCTTGGAGACTCTTATTATCAACTCGAGTCCTATGATGAGGCTTTGAGAGCCTTTAGGCAGCTTGAAAATGAGCCTGCATCACCACAGCGTCTCAGAGCCATGCAGCGAATGGGAGCGATAGAATTGGATAGGGGGAATTTCAATGCGGCGATCCCTTACTTGGAAACTGCAGCCGAAAATGCCAGAAATAAGGTAGAAGAAGTAGAAGCTCTTCAAGGCTTACTTCTCGCCTATTTGGAAACAAAAAAATACAATCAGGTTATCAGCACTGCCGAACGCTTGCAAAAGCAGTCTGGGATCATTCCGGAATCTACTCCCAATGCCCTATTGGCCAAAGCCAAAGCTCAATTTGCCTTGAATCGAAAAGATGCCGCTGAAGTGACCTTAGCTATTCTGGTGGATGAATACAAAACAGTTCAAGGTGCTGAAGGGCTTTACCTTTTGGCTGAGTCGTATCAACAAAGTGGGGAAATCGAGCAGTCCAATGAAAGCATATTTGAGATGTCGGGTCCCTTCGCAGACTTTGGGTATTGGTATGGCAAAATGTTCTTGTTGATAGCAGATAATTATTTGAACGCAGGGGAGGAGTTTCAGGCCAAAGCCACTTTGGAATCCATTGTAGAAAACACGACAGACGATGAAATCCGTCAACTAGCTCAAGATAAACTTCAAAGCCTAAATTGATCATGAAGAAGCTATTTTACACTCTCACTATTCTTTTTGTTGCGGGCTTTGGACTTCAGGCTACTTCTCAGATTCAATCTCGAGGGGAGGTGCAGGATCAGGAGTTTGTTATCCGTAAAGACCGAGTACTCACATTGCCCACACAGCCTAGAGTTTTTGAAAGGCTACCCGCTTTGCCACAGCCCAAGGGCCTGAGTGATTTCAATTATAAGGTAAATTTCTATGAGTTGAATTTGCCTCCTGTAAGTTTGGATGCCAGTCCTTCACAGAAAGTTTATCGTCCGGAGCGCCTTGACCTTTACCCAGGCTATTTGAAGGCTGGTTATGGCAACTTTGCCAGTCCGCTTTTGGAAGCCAGATTCATGGCAACAGAGATTTATGACTTGAATTATTCGGTCTATTTAAAACATCAAAGTTTTGGAAAAGGACCGGTTTTGGCAGAAGAGTCCAAAGAGTCCCACTCTGCAGCAGGAGGAGGATTAAGTTACTTTTTGGATGAAGTAGAAGTCTTTGGAAGCCTGGATTGGGCGCAAGATTCCTATTCCTTTTATGGAATTGACACTTCGGTGATCAATGATCCAAGATTGGAGTTTGGAGGAATTCAAGGTAATGTCCTCAATACTATCAAACTGGAAGCAGGTCTCAGAGACATCGAAAAAACGGGGCCAGTTTCTTACGAGGGAAAGCTTAATTTCAGAACTTTCAAGGATAGCTATCTCGCTACCGAAAACGAAATTGGCGTTCAGGCTATGGGAGTTTTCAGACCCGGAGATGACTGGAAAGCCAGTTTAGGATTGTCTTACTTTATGACCACCCCGGAAGACTTAGAGTATGATTTAAATCGCACTTTTCTGGGTATTCGTCCTCGACTAAGCTACCAATACGAAGATTTTCTGATCACAGGTGGAATAAATATCATATCAGAAAACGATTCCTTACCTGGAAAATCTAGCGACTTTAGAATTTTTCCACTATTAAAAGTCAGCTATCAGTTTGCTGAGGAATTCGGCTTCTTTGGGGAGTTTTCAGGGGATGTAGATCGGACTACCTATTATAGTTTTGTCAAGGAAAATCCATTCTTGGGGCCATCTGCTTCTTTATTAAACACGGTCAATAATTATAAAGTAGCAGGAGGGATAGAAGGTCAAGTTCAGGGCCTACTCCATTACAAGGCAGGAATAGACCTTAGTCGCTACAATAATTTTCACCTTTTTGTCAATTCAGTTTCCGACAGCACTAGATTTAATCTCATCTATGATGATCAAGTGACGGTCGTCAATATCAATGCTGAATTAGGCCTTCAAATGAATGAAAAGTATCAGCTGAATTCCAGATTGGATCTTTTCTCTTACTCCATGAATCTCCAAGAAGAAGCTTGGCATCGTCCTACTTGGCTCTTGAGTATCAACAACCAATTCACTCCATTGGAGCAGCTACTGGTTCAGGCCAATATCAACGTGATGGGAGGAATAAAGGGCCGGCGTTCAACGGGTAATTTGGAAAACCCTTATCAGTCTGTAGACTTGAAGACAATTGCTGACTTACAGCTCAAAGCCGACTATAAAATCACTGATAAAATCGGAGTCTTTGTAGAAGGAAATAATTTATTGAATGGAAGAAACGAGCGTTGGTTAAATTATCCTGTACGAGGAGTCCAATTGATTGGAGGCGCTTGGCTTAAATTCTGATGATCGGTTTGCCTTTCCCCTCAAATCGATTAGTTTCGTAGCTATCTTTTTTCCAAATGGCTGATAAAAAAACAAATACACCGCAATGGTCTGATCCAAAGGACTATGGACTGCCTTTCGTAGAGGTCAAGTCTTTGTCTGATGTGTCACAAGCTCCCGATGAGAGTCCAACAGGCTCCTCTCCAAAAGGGGTGAAGGAGGATCTTTCTGCTGCTGCCTTACGTGCAAAAACAGCCCATGCAGTCAAGCCTGTAATAACTCATGAGCCGTTGGCAGAAGAAGATGAGATTTTTGAAGAAAAAGGCCAATTAGAAAAGGCAAGTCCAGTAGAGAAAATAGAAAAGAAAAAGTCAAACTGGGCTGTCTATGTAGTTTTTGTAGGCTTATTACTTATTTCTACAGTAGTCTGGCAGCTGATGAAGGAAGAGGAATCTTCCCCTAATGTCTTGATTACGGGAGATAACTTAGAGTCGCTTTCCCTATCTGAAATGGAGACGGGTAATGAGGATGTTAAAAATTCTTTAGCTGAAGAAGAGGAAATGGCTGAAAGTGAGCCTGTTGAAGTTAAAGAAGAAATCCCTATTGCAGAAAGTAGCACAAATGAGGAATCTGGTACAACAATTGAGCAAGTGAGTACAGGTTCTTTGATCCGAGTAGAAAGTAAAGCAACTCGACCACAGTATTTTATAGTAGTGGGAAGTTTGCCAAATGAACGCTTAGCCATCCAAGAATCCAGTCAATATTATGATCGAGTAGAGGAGCTCTTTTTGATTTCACCATACGATGATGTACCCAATTATCGTTTGGCTATCGGAAAGTTCACTTCTTTTACCCAAGCCAACAATGAGTTGGAAAAGGTCAAGGATCAGTATACAGAAGCACTTTGGATTTTGAAATATTAATATGATTCTTCTTCAAACACTCTCTACCGACAGCCTTTCGGCTGTGGACAGTCTCTCTATGAATGCCGGAAATGAGAATATTGGTCTTTTGGACCTGCTCATCAAAGGGGGATACATGATGATACCGCTGTACCTGCTCTTTATTTTGGCGATATTCATTTTTGTAGAGCGGCTGATGACTTTAAAAAAAGCATCTAAAACTCCCGCGCACTTACTTGACCAAGTAAAAGTTTTAGTTGTGAGTGGGCAAATAGAAAAAGCAAAGATGCTTTGTGCGGATGAAAAATCTCCTGTTGCTAATATGATTGCCAAAGGAGTGGATCGGATCGGTTCACCTTTGAAAAATATTGAAGTCTCCATAGAGAATGTCGGAAAGATAGAAATCTATAAACTGGAGAAAAATCTCAATCTGCTAGCTACTGTTTCAGGTGCTGCACCAATGATTGGTTTCTTAGGTACGGTAGCAGGTATGATTCAGGCCTTTATTGCGATAGCGCAAGAAGAGGGTATGGTTTCGCCCAAATTGCTCTCAGAAGGGATCTATGAAGCCATGATTACCACTGCCGCCGGATTGGTGGTAGGTATTTTAGCCTATTTGGGTTATAACTATCTGGTGACTCAAGTTTCCAAGCTTGTTCATCGAATGGAATACGCGACGATAGAATTCATCGAATTACTACAAGAGAAATAAAATGGGACTTCAATCCAAACATAAAGTAGATTCGGCATTTAGCATGTCTTCGATGACAGATATTATATTTCTGTTGCTGATATTTTTCATGCTTACTTCCTCATTTATCACCCCATCTGGTCTTCCGGTAAACCTTCCTTCTAGTGAGACGTCTGATATAGCAATGCAGGAGGTAACAGTGTCTGTCACCAAAGACCTCAAATATGCAGTAAATGATAGAGTAGTCTCACGAGATCAAATCAAAGGGGAATTGACCAGTTTATTATCGGGGAAGCAAGGCCAAGTTGTTCTTCATATCGATAAGGAAGTACCCGTAGAATATTTAGTAGAAATAGGCGGAATAGCTGCTGGTCTAGAGGCCAATGTTTCTATAGCAACCAAACCTTTCTAATAATGGAATTCTGGAATGCAGATAAGGTAGAAAGCAAAAACAAAAAACGCGCATGGATAATCACCTTTGTCCTCAATGTGCTGCTTTTGATTGCCTTCTATTTTATTGTAGTCTGGAAGCAACCCATTCCCCCTTTGCCTACATTTGGATTGGAACTCAACTTGGGCTTTACTCCAACAGGTTCAGGCGATGTAAGCAGTAACAATCCACCTTCAGAGACCGTCACGCCTGTGACAGAAAGTGCAGCTCCCGGTGAGATTGCGAAGCAGCCTACACCCGAGGCGACACCCACTCCTGCTCCTAAAACTGAAGTAGCTAAGCCTAAAACAAATCCAACACCCGCTGTCAATCAAGCAGTGACTACTAAACCGTCACCTATCAAAGGCGAAGAAAAAGCATCCGAAACAAACAAAATACCTGAGGTAAAAAAGCAAGAGCCTACAAAAACCACAACTACTCCTGCGGAATCAAAAGCAGAAGAGACCGTTCAAAAAGCACCCGAAAAGCCAAAAGTAAATGAAAGAGCATTAATGGGGGCAGGGGGAACCAAAGGAACAGGAAATCAGGCATCTGCCGGAGGTGCTGAAGGTAAGTCTACCGAAAAAGGAGATGCCGGAGATCCCAAAGGAACCGTGGATGGCCGTGCTATCATGGGGCAGGGTTCCGGACAAGGCGTAAACTCAGGTTCTGGCTATAGCCTCGACTTAGCAGGATGGGATTTTGCAGCTAGACCGAGTATTAATGACAAGGTCTCCACACGAAATGGCCGCATAGTTTTTAAAATCACAGTAGACGATAGTGGTCGGGTGGTTCAGGCTGTGCCTCTCGAGTACAATGTTTCCAACGATGTATTAGCCTATTATCGCCAAGTAGTAAATCAGGTCTCTTTCAAAAAACAGGGGGGAGATGTGGCGGATTTTTCTTCCGGAAAAATCACTTTTATTATCAAGGTTGATTAAACGATGACCTATCAGGAAACTTTGGATTTTCTGTACCAGGCACTTCCCATGTTTCAGCGGGTAGGTGCGGCAGCTTTTAAAAAAGATCTTTCCAATACTGTCCAACTCTGCAAGTATTTAGATCATCCGCAGCGGAAGTTTAAATCCGTTCACGTGGGTGGTACCAATGGAAAAGGTAGTAGTTCGCATGCATTAGCCGCAGTTTTTCAGGCTGCAGGCTATAAAACTGGATTGTATACCTCTCCGCACTTAAAATCATTTACAGAGCGAATCAGAATCAATGGGCAGGAAATTCCTGAAGAGCGGGTGGTTGCCTTTGTCGAATCGCATCAGCAGTTTTTGACATCCCTCCAACCCAGTTTCTTCGAAATGACCGTGGGTTTGGCTTTTTGGTATTTTGCACAGGAGCAGGTAGACATCGCGATTGTAGAAGTGGGCATGGGAGGTCGCTTAGACAGCACAAATATTCTTTTGCCCGAGCTAGCTTTAATTACTAACATCGGATGGGATCATATGCAGTTTTTGGGAGATAGCTTGGAAAAGATAGCTTTTGAAAAAGCTGGAATTATCAAGCAAAATACACCGGTTGTCATTAGTCAAAGCCAGTTAGAAACCCAGCCTGTGTTTGAAAAGGTGGCTGAAGAAAAGGATGCTCCTATTTGCTTTGCGGATCAGAAGTGGAAGGTAAAGAAGCAGGGAAACCTAGAGAAACAGGCCCTATTCCAAATAAAAAGGGAAGGAAAAGAAAGTTTGCTTTCTTTTGGGTTATTGGGGGATTATCAACGGCATAATTTACCTGGAATATTGGAGGCTTTAGATCAATTGAAAAGCATAGGCTGGCAACTGAGTGATGAAGCGATAAATAAAGGTCTCGCTGAGGTAACTGACTTAACTGGTCTTAAAGGTCGATGGCAATTGCTAGGAGAAAGTCCTACCATCATCGCTGATACAGGCCATAATGAACCCGGAGTACAGGAGATTTTAAATCAATTGAAAACGTACTCGTTCAGAAAACTTTGGATGGTTTTGGGAATGGTGCAGGATAAGGATGTCATTAAGATTCTTCTTCTACTTCCTAAAGATGCGCAATATGTATTTTGTGAAGCTCAAATCCCTAGAGCGCTTAAAGCCACCGAGCTTGCAGTGAAGGCAAAAAGTGTTGGTCTATCAGGTGAAGTTATCCCCGATGTCAACAAGGCCTTGAATTTCGCCCGAAAAAATGCCAATAAAGATGATCTGATATTCATCGGAGGAAGTACTTTTGTGGTCGCAGAAATAGAATCCCTTTAGCATGAGCAGAAAAAAACTGGTTCGTTTCAAAGAAAATGAGCTTAACCCCAATGTCGTACAGGACGGTAAACCCATTTTTGAAAACATCAAAGGCAACTGGAATGAATCTCAGTTTTTCAACTCGAATCCAATCGTAGTCGAACTGGCCTGTGGACGGGGTGAATTTGCAGTGGGTCTTGCCCGTGTGTTTCCACAAAATAATTTTATTGGAGTAGATATCAAAGGAAGCCGGATCTGGAAGGGTAGCTCCACTGCCACTGCCGAGGGAATAAAAAATGTAGCTTTTCTCCGTACTCAAATTCAACAATTGGATAAGTTTTTTGATCTGGGAGAGATCTCAGAGCTTTGGATTACTTTCCCTGATCCTTTTCCTCGAGATGGCGATGAAAAACGCCGCTTGACTTCGCCAAAGTTTCTGGAGATGTACAAACCCTTAATCAAGGCAGGCGGTACAGTACATTTTAAAACCGATAATACTGGTCTTTTTGACTATACGCTGGAATTGCTACAAGGAAGAGACGATATTGAAGTCTTGGGTTTTACCCATGATTTTTATCAAAGCGAATGGAAAGACGAGCATTTTGGTATTCAGACCCGATACGAAAAAATGTTTTCTGACAAAGGGGAGAAAATCAAATATCTTAAGTTTCGGTTCAAGGATTGAAACTCCTAAATCTTTTCCAATTGGATAGTTTCCAAATAGACTGCTTTTGCAGCTTTTTCTTTCAGTAGTTCTGCATCGACAGGCTTGTTCATGTAGTCATCCATCCCAACGGCCTGTACCCGGCTTTTGCTTTTTTCTGTAGTATCAGCAGTTACAGCGATGATGGGCACACTTTGATGTCGGTCTCCACCCTTTCCGGAGCGAATCGCCTGTGTAGCTTCATAACCATCCATTTCCGGCATTTGTAAATCCATTAGAACAAGATCAAATTTCTGTTCATTGAGTAAATCCAAAGCCTCCAGTCCGTGATTAGCAAAAGAAAAAGTGACACCCTCCCATTTTCTCAGTATGGATTTGATCACGAGTTGATTGACTCGATTGTCTTCTACAACGAGGATGTTTTTTCCTTTTAAGATTTGGTCCGATTCCTTTTTGATCGATTCCAGCTTATCCATAGGTGCCTTTTCCAAACTTAGCTTGACAGCTACCTGAGTTCCTTTTTGTGGCGTACTTTGGATAGCTATTTCTCCTTGATGCTGATCTACCAAAGCTTTTACGATACACAGTCCCAAACCAAAGCCACCGAATTTTCGCTTATCATCCAATTGCTCCTGCACGAAGGACGCAAAAATCCTATCTAGCTTTTCCGGACGTATTCCAACTCCCGTATCTTGAATCTCAAAATGTAGATCCACCAATTGATCGTTTTCCTGAACGGCAGTCAACTGGAGCTTGATTTCGCCCTCCTGTGTGAATTTCACTGCATTATTCAGGATGTTTCCTAAAATCTGCCGAAAGCGGTTGGCATCTCCCAATAGCCTGTCGGGCAATGGGGCACGCTCTTCATATACAAAACTGACCTTCTTATCTCTCGCCTGCTGAAAGGTCAAGGCATTGAGTTCACCAATAATTTTTCGGGTAGAAAAGACTTTTTTCTCCAAGATCAGTTCACCCTTCTCGATTTTAGAATAATCCAAAATATCATCGATGGAGGAGAGTAGTGAAAGACTGGAATATTTGATTACTTCTATATTTTCCCGGATTCGCTGATCACCGATTTCACTCATAATGGTCTGAGAAAGCCCCAAAATGGCATTGAGGGGAGTTCTCAACTCATGGCTCATATTGGACAGAAAATAGGACTTTAGCTCATTACTTTCTTCCGATTGTTGCAAAGCTAAATTTTGAGCCTTTTCCTTTTCATTTCTTAAAATCCGAATGCGGTTTGCCATGGATAGGGAAAGGAATAGAATTTCAATTCCTGTGCCCAGCTTCGCTGAATTTTCGGTGATGAAGGAGTTGGAGATTAAACTGAAATTATTCAATATGAAGGTAACAAATCCAATCATCAGCATGGAAATACCTATTGTGAAAAAGGGATCTGCGGGCTGTTTGCGATAGTAGCTGATTCCTACTCCAATCAAACAAAGCAAAATCAACAAAAAAGCCAGCGCATTGACTAGTGGATAGTAAAGTGGCCTTCCTGCATCTAAAAGTAATATTCCAGCTATTAATCCGAGAATGCTGAAATTCACCAGGGTGAAAACGTTGTTTAATCCCGGAGAAAATTCCTTTAATCGGATATAAGTCTGCGTGTAGCGCCCAAAAAGCAAAGCCGATAATGCCGCAAAAAGCAATAAGCTCCGATCGGCAAACCATCCCGGTTCTCCTAGTAGGTATTGAAAAAAGTATCCGTCTAAAGAGGAGTGAAGTAGTCCTACCGAAACCACATAGGCGGAATACAAAAGGAAACTTCGCTCTTTGATTCCAAAAAAGAAAAACAAATAGGTAATAGCCGCCAAGCCTAAAAGGCCATAAAACACCCCAAATATCAACTGATCTTGATAGGTGGTCAAGATCAAAGAAGTATCGTTATGAAGATTCAATGGGAGGTTGATGACTTCCCCATCGCTTTGGAGTTTGAGGTAAAAGGTTTTGCTTTGCCCGGCACTCATCTCGATGGGAAAAATTAATTTCCTGTGCTCAAAAGCCCGAGCCGAAAATGGAATCAAATCCCCATTGGCTTGGTAATTGACCATTTCCCCATCCTTGACTTCGTAGAGGTCAGCACGGTCTGTTATCGGCCTCGCAGCTTCCAAAAAAAGCTTTTGCGCTTGATTCTGCTCATTTTTGATCTCAAACTTGACGTAATAAAAGTGATCTGTAAATCCTAAATTTTCATTTGACGTGGATAATTTTTCAAATTCAAATTCACCCTCATGCAAAAGAAGGTTTGTCAAATCAATATTTTCCTTTCCTAAATCAAGAATTGCTGCATTTTGATATATGGAAATAGGATACTTGACCGAAGAATGGATTACTTGCTGAGCATAGCAAGTAATCGCTGTCAAAACGACTAGGCTAAGTGAGAGTAAAATATTTTTCATTATGGGCGGTTGTGGGGATGTCTCACTTACGAAGTCAGCACTTGATTTGGATTTAAAGGATGAAATCAGGCTGTTTAAATGCTGGATTGGGGTACTGATAAAATCCCTGACCTGATTTTTCTCCTAACTTACCCTGATCTAGATATGTTTTCAAAAGTGCTGCAAAAGCCTGTGAAGCAGAGTCTTTTCGGGTTTTGGTAACATGCCAAGCCGTATCTAATCCTATAGAGTCTAAAATTCCAAAGGGTCCCATCGGCATATGAAAATTGACCATCCAGGATTTGTCAATGTCCTCAATACTCCCAATTTCCCCTGTCAAAAGCTTTCCCGCAGCTCCAATCAACGCCAAAAGCATCGTGTTAAATAAATAACCGGGATGCTCTTTCATTACAATGACGGGAACTTGATTGAGGCTTTTGCCAAAATCTTCCAAGATCGGAATCATAGCCGGATCGGTTCCCACGTGAGGCATGATATCCACTACTCGGGAATAAAATACATCATGAAAATGGAAAGCACAGAATTTTTCTGGACGAGCAGAAATTTCTGCAAACATGGAGGGAAGCAGGTAAGAGGTATTGGTGGTGAATAGGGTTTGGCTTGGGGCTATTTTCCCTACTTTCTCCCAAAGCTCTTTTTTGATTTCGGGATCTTCAGTCACACTTTCATTGATGATATCGGCCTGATTTACTGATTTTTCTAGTTCGGTGGTGAATAAAATTCTAGAGAGAATTTTTTCAGAAGCCTCCTCGATTCTTTTTGATTTTTCCAATTGCTGAAGAAGTTCTTTCATCAGCTTAAAGGAGGCATCTAAGGCTTTTTCATGGATATCAAAAATCCCCACCTGATAGCCTGAGATCGCAGCCTGCAGCGCAACCCTCGTGCCCAATGTTCCTGCACCTAAAATCCCTACGTTCGTTATTTCCATATCAAATTTTTTCTGTTCGAATACTTGTCTCCGCTAATTTTCCGGCTGCTTTGACTACTTCTATGAGCATCGCAAACCGCGAGTCTTTTGCTTGGCCTAGTTGGTACCGCTTATAAATTTGTTGTGCGATGACAGCCACTTTAAAAAGTCCAAAAACATAGTAAAACACCATCTGATCGAGGCGCTTCCCACTTTTGGACTGGTAATAATTAATGACTTCTTGACGTGTCAAATTACCGGGAAAGTGACTGGCATTGAAATGCTTGAGAACAGCGGGATCATCCTCCTGAGCCCAATAGGCTAGGCTTGTGCCCAGGTCCATCAGCGGATCTCCGACGGTGGCCATTTCCCAGTCGAGTACAGCTTTGATGTTAATGCCGTTTTCGAGGTCCAGAACCAGATTGTCGTACTTGTAATCATTGTGAATAAAAGCCGTCTCCGAGTGCTCCGGCTGATGGATTTTTAGCCACTCAGCTACTTTTTCCAATGCTGGAATTTGATCGGTTTTGGCATTTTGATAACGATTGGCCCAGCCAGTTACTTGTCTTTGGACATAGCCATCAGGTTTTCCCAG
This sequence comes from Algoriphagus faecimaris, assembly GCF_900101705.1. GTDB lineage: Bacteria > Bacteroidota > Bacteroidia > Cytophagales > Cyclobacteriaceae > Algoriphagus > Algoriphagus faecimaris. Next base: position 46,309 of record NZ_FNAC01000034.1, read on the forward strand.
TTCGATCAACTTTGAATCCTCTAATTCTAGCTTGTGAAGCTCATGAAGTGATACAATTGCTTGTTGAGAAAGGATCCTATACTTTTCCGGGACTAGTTTTTGCGCAAGTGGGGAGTTACCTCTTAGAATTTGTCCTTCGATAAATTCCATGATAAAAAAAGGAGCACCAAGGATGTTTTCATCCTGCTCCAAGTAAACTGCCTGTGGACTTCTGGAATAACCCGCCTGCTCCAAAGCTTTGAGTACGCTGTACTCTCTCACCATGTCATGGGCTGTACTGATTTTATAGCCCATCGGCGGTCGCCTTAGAGCAAATTTTCCTTTTTCAGAATTGATAAGGTAGGTCAAATTGGAGTAACCTCCAGAAAGGGCTGTGATTTCTACCTGTTGGGGATCCCAATCCAAAACTTCCCGTAACCTACTTTTTAATGCGACTTCATCCAATGCTACACTCATGATTGATACTTTTTGAGGATACTTCTAGCCAAAGCTGCCTTATGCACCTCATCCGGACCATCGTAAATTCTTGCTCCACGCTCATGCCTATACCAAAAAGAGAGCAAGGTGTCATCAGTCACCCCAAGGGCACCATGAACCTGAATCGCCCGGTCGATGACCTGCATCAAAACCTTGGCTACGAAAAACTTGATGGTCGATATCTCTTCTTTCACCGCTTTGGCTCCATGAATTTGCATTTTTTCGGCAGTGTCCAGGACCATCAGTCGGCTTGCGTTGATTTCTGCTCTGCTTTCGGCAATCCAGTTTTGTACACTTTGCTTTTCGGCCAAGGGTTTACCGGGATTGAGCATCCGCTGTGAAGCTCGTCGGCACATCAAGTCCAGCGCTCTTTCACAGATCCCTATCCATCGCATGCAATGATGGATTCTTCCTGGTCCAAGGCGTTCCTGAGCGAGTTTAAATCCCATGCCTTCTATTCCTATCAGATTTTCCTTGGGAACCCTACATTTTTCGAAGAGTACCTCTCCATGAGATAAATAGTCCTCTCCGGCTTCTCCCATTACGGGGATGTTTCTGACCAGTTGAAATCCGGGAGTATCCAAGGGCACGATAATCATACTTGCCCGCTCATAGGGGGAACTCGCCTCAGGATTGGTGACGGCCATGACGATGGTAAATTGAGCACCATCTGCTGCTGTGGTAAACCATTTTCTACCGTTGATCAGGTAATGATTTTCCTCCAAAATTGCTGTGGTACTCAGATTCACCGGATTACTTCCAGCATTTTCGGGTTCGGTCATGGCAAAACAGCTTCGTGTCTCACCTTTCTGAAGGGGTTCCAAAAACTCCTTTTTCTGCCAGGGAGAACCAAAGTGTGCTAATAATTCCATGTTCCCTATATCCGGTGCATGGCAATTGAATACGTAGTGGCCTATGGGACTTTGACCGAGCAATTCGGAAACGTAAGCAAATTCCAACAGATTTAGGCCCAATCCTCCCTCTTTCCCTGATAGGTGAGGGGCAAAGAGTTTCTGTTTCTGAGCTTTTTTTCTCAATTCTTGCAACTGAGGCAAATAGGATTTGAAGGGGCCGGTGACTACCGCCAAATCAAAGGGAAAGAGCTCTTTTTGTACAAAATCTCGATATTGTTCTAAGAGCTCCGGCAACTCAGGTCTGAGTTTTACTTTCTGAAAATCAAGCATAAAATTAAATTGTAAATCCTCCGTCGGCAGTTAATATGGCTCCTGTGGTATAAGATGAGGCTTGGGAAGCGAGAAATAATGCCATGGCGCCGATTTCATCGGCAGTACCTGCGCGTTTGATAGCGAGCTGCTTCATAATCATGCCCATGATTTTGTCATTGGTCCATAGGGCTTCAGAAAATTTGGTTTGGATCAGTCCCGGACAAATAGCATTGACACGGATTTTTGCATCTCCCCATTCTTTGGCGTAAACTTTCGTCAGAGAAATCAAAGCGGCCTTGCTCACCGAGTAAATCCCGAGGCCAGTTTCTGGAGAAAGTCCACCGATCGAGCTGATATTGATGACCGAGGCACTAGCTGATTTTCTAAGGTGAGGAAAGCAGAGACGGGTCAATTCAAAGGGAGCTTTCACATTGACATCCATGATTTTGTCAAAAGCTTCCAGACTGGTTTCGTGTACAGGACCAAAGACTGGATTACTCGCAGCATTGTTGACCAAAATGTCGATTTGCCCATATTTGGCAACGCTTTTTTCGACCAAAGGGGGGAGTTCGTCCATATTTCCCACGTTACAGGCGATACCCGTGACTTCGTATCCTTTTCGTTTCAGCTGCTCTGCTTTTTCATCAAGGGCTTCCTGTTTTCGAGAGCTGATGATCACTTTGGCACCTGCGGCTGCAAAAATTTCTGCAATTCCATATCCAATTCCTTTGCTTGCTCCAGTGATTAATGCTACTTTATCCTGAAGCGAAAAAACGGTTGATAAATCCATCGATTAGCTATATTAGATTGATAGGATAAGATAGGAAAAAAAATCGCCTAAAAAGGAGCGATCAAAAGATATATTTATAGTTTAACCCAAAAAAGGAAATCTACTTAACGATGAAAGAACTTATTTTTGAAGAAACAGGCATGCCTGAGGAAGTATTGAAAATCAGAGAAACAGAAAGACCGATTCCCAAAGGGCATGAGATTTTGGTCAAAGTAACCGCAAGAAATATCAATCCATCGGACATTATGTTTATCCGTGGGATGTATGGCATCAATCCGGTTTTGCCTAGCAGTGCGGGATTTGAGGCTTGCGGAGTCGTGGAGAAGGCCGATGAAGCGGGGAAATTCGAAAAAGGTACCCGAGTCATGTTTACGACCATCGGAACCTGGAGAGAATATGTCAGTGTACCTGCTGCCGGAGCAATTCCCGTCCCCGATCAAATGCCCGATGAGATCGCTTGTCAGGCTTTTGTCAATCCCATGACGGCCTATGGCATGATCGAAAAATCCGGTCTGAAGGAAGGAGATTGGCTGCTGATTACGGCCGGCGCATCGGCTTTTGGCAAATTTGCGATCCAACTCGCCAAGGAAAAGGGTATCAAGGTAGCGGCGACCGTTCGTCGAGAGGAACAAAAGGACTACCTGAAAAAAATAGGAGCAGACTTAGTGATCAATACCGAGAAGGAAAAGCTTCAAAAAGTTATTTCCGAGCATACTGAAGAGGGAGTGCATGTGGTATTTGATGCGGTAGGAGGGGCTTTGGGAGCTCGAGCGCTGGCAAGCCTTAGGAATAAAGGGAAAATGATGGTTTTCGGAGCTTTGGCTTTGGACAATATGCCCATCAATAGCGGCTTGCTGATTTTTAAAGACCTGACAATTGAAGGTTTTTGGCTGAGTAGCTGGATGGAAGAGATCGATTCCAAGGCGCGTGCGGCTGCTTTTCTGAAGGTCTTTGGTTTTTTGATGAAGGAGGATTCACAAATTGACATCGCCGGTAAGTTTCCATTGCACAGTTTCAAAGAAGCGCTGACTGCTTACAATCTCCCCGGTCGAAATGGGAAAATCCTTCTCATTAGTTAGGGTTTGCTGATAAAACTCTCAAGGAGATTTTCTTATGCTTTGACCATTTACTTCCCAAAAAAATGTAGAGAGGAATAGTGAGGGATCATTTAATTGAAGCGCTTTTGATCTATTCTGGCGATTTTCAGCAGCCCAAATTAATTTTTCAGTATTAATTCGGCTAAAAAAAAGGGATTGCCCATCTTTGTATTTTAATTACCAAATCAAAAAAACGCTAAAGAATGAATTGGGACAAGCTGGATAAGGAGCTAACCGAAATCGTGGAAAAAAGAAATCTATTGGCTGCAATGGACTACAGTGATGAGCAGTACGACGATTTGGAGGAAGAAATTCACGACCTGGAAGATGATTTCAATGAGGACTATGAGGATGTATTGGAGAAGCAACTCGAAAAAATTTATGGAGTGTTGAAATCCGATACGGATATTCTCTTGCCTACTGCTTATATCGCTAATAAATACAAGCCTTTGCTTCCTGATGCTAATGGTATCGTAAGCTATGAAGTCGGAGGGCAGGAGGGAGTGCCTATCGAGTCGGATCAGTTTGATCGACAGGATGTGCGGATAGTATTGGTGCCTAATCCTGCCCGATTTGTAATGCTGATTAATGGAAGGCAACTCAAGGACCTCTGGAGAAGCAGGTAAATTCTCAAAAGAGCCCAACCCCGATTAGACCTTCAGGTTTGGTCGGGGTGTTTTTTTTGGATAGATTCTTGGGTTTGAAACTAATAGGTTCTACTAGATTGGAAGCTTAGTTTTTCTAGGCAAAAGGCAAAGCTTTCTATTTTATTTAGCAGTAGTTTTTAAATATTGATTGACTAGTTCATAAGTTTCTATCATTAGCAATTCTCTCATTTCTGAATTTGAATTCATAAATAAAAGGATAGTTAAGGGTTTATTCAGTCTTCTTACTACCATTGTTCTTGTTCCATGCCAACTTCCTCTATGACTCGCTATGTCGTCTGTAACAATCCAAGCCATGCCATATCCTATTTCTTTATTTTTAAAGAAGGGATAGAGGTCAATCATCTCGTGCCCAGTATTAGGCCATTCTCCATCAATGTTAGAGCTAGGTTTAAAAATTAATTCATGTGCTTTTTTCGAGAGTAATTCTTCGTTTCGCAAAGTTTTATCATAATCCAAGTAATCATTAACACTGGTATAAACTGCACCATCTCCTAAAATACCATTCATAAAAAAACCATCTACTTTTTCCCAATTTCCGAGACTATCCTTTTCATAGCAATATGCTCTTTCTTTAATTTCAATAGGTTTGGCAAGGTTGTAAAAATTAGTATTTTCCATGCCTGCTTTTCTAAAGATGTTTTCTTTAGCAAAGGATGAAAATTCCTGCCCACTTACTTTTTCTACCAATAGAGCTAAAACCAGATACGCAGTATTTGAATATTCCCAACCTTTTCCAGGCTCAAACAAAGGCTTGGGATTAGTCTCAAGCCACTTTAAAATATCTTTATTTTCGACAATCTTTGATTTATCCCATCTCTCTAGAAAATAGGGTTCTTCGTAATCTGCAAGCCCAGAGGTATGATTTAGTAAATGTTCAACGGTAATATCCTTGAAAACAGGAAAGTTCCAAAACTTACTTCTAGTATCATTTAAAGAAAGTAAATCTTTATCTATAAGGTTTAATATGCATAGGGCTGTAAATTGTTTACTAACCGAGGCCATTCTCATATTAGTATTGAGGGTAATAGGCTCCTTTGTCTCTAAATCCCTTAATCCGTAGCCTTTTCCGAAAATCAATTCTTGGTTATATGAAATTGCAATCGCAGCGCCAGGTTCATTTTCTCCAATTTTGGAATTAAAAAGTGAATCTATTTTTGCCTGAAGTTTTTCTAAACCAATTGGATTCGTTTCTGCTTTTTTGTCTCTTTACTGCTCTTTCACCTTCCTGTTGAACTTGTGTAATTTTTGCACAAGTTGCCTCTTCATCCAATTCAGAGGTTTTGTAAATATTTCGGATATGCCTAACAATTGATGTCCTGTCAGTGCCAAACAATTCAGAAATCTGATATTGATCCAACCAAAGGGTGTCATTTTCAAGAAGCACGTGAATAGTAGGTGCGTCTTGACCTGATTGATAAATTACTATTTCACCTGTTTGCTTCATGAGCTAAATCTGACCTAATTTCATTGCGTTGAGTTTTTGAGATCTTTGATTAAATAAACTTCTTGTCTTCTCGGCAGCTGGAAAAAATTATCAATTGTACTTACTTTTCAAGAAATCTGTAATCATCATCTCGAAATTAATATAGGGTGGAAAAATTGCACTTAATGCACCTAATAGGCCTGACACAAATATGTTCGGGCAACATGCATCGACCATTATTTCGTTATTACGGAGCGTTATTTGGGCGCCAATTATGCCAGATTTTTGAACAATTATACTTTTAAGAGGCTTAGAGCCAAATGTAAAAACTTTGTAATTGGGGAATTGACCTTCCAAAGTCAAAAGCAATTGATTGATGTCAGGTAACTGTTCTGCCTTGGTTATCATATTTTCTAGTTTTTCCAAATTTTAATTTACGACTTAATCCTGAATTAGTTATGTTCTCGAATTGCATAATTGCCCATAACGGTTTACGGCTTTGCGATGTGGCGGCATTTTAGCACAAAAGTTCAATAGAATTACTGATGTTGAATCTTGCACAAATGTTTCATAGTAGCACTTCACCCGCCATATTGCAAAACCGATGTTATGCGGTCGGCTTTCGATTTCAGTCAGTTTTATCATTGTCTTTAACAGCAATTTGTCCCGGCTTGAATGGATGGACATTTCACTGTTCCATAGCTACAAAATACACAACAGTCGCCCTGTTTTGGCTTTAATACCTTTTTGCAGCTTTCGCACTCGTAAAAATATTGGCAAGCGTCTGTCGGCATAGTTTCTTCTTTCTTATGTCCACATTCAGGGCAAGTGATAGTTGATTGCAGGATTATGTTCATTTTATTTCTTTTTTGTCGGTTACGGAATAGCCTGTTTTAGTTATGGCTTTTTCTATCTCTTGAATGTCGGTTTGAGTTCTATCAAATTCTATGATTGCGTTGCCGTTGTCGTAAGAAACATTCGTCTTAATTATTCCTGTCAGTTTATTTACTTCGTGATTTACGTTTTCTTCACAACCTGCACAAGTCATTCCGTTAATTGTAAATTCTGCTGTTTTAATGTTTGATTGGTCGGTTATGATTGTTTGACTTTCTGTCTTTGGAAAGAATATGTGGACATAACTTGGAAACGCAAGCATCAGTCCTGCAAAAACTGTTACGAAACCCAAAAACTTTTTTGTCTGAATAAAGGGTGTTTTTTCAGTTGTGTCGCAGCAGTCAATTTGTTTTTGAGGTTTCAGTTTTTGATACCAAGCAAACGCAAGAACCAAAACTGTCAAGCCAATTAAATATGGTCTGAATGGGTCAAGCCAAGAGAAAGTAGAAGCAAGTCCACTTGTTCCAGCCAACAGAGCCAAAACAGGTGTAATGCAGCATAGTGATGCCGAAATTGCTGTCAAAAGTCCAAGTCCTGCAAGTTTATTATCTGATTTCATTTTCTTACTGTCAATGTCGTTGGTTGTTGTCTTTTAAGCTGCCGCATAACGGTTTGCGGCTTTGCGTTCGGGCGGGTTTTTAGCACAAAACTTCCTTACGAAGCCGTAAACTTCAAAGTTACGAAAAACTGTCATACGAAGCCGTTTCCCCCGCCTGACGCAAAACCCGTGTTGCACTAAACCTGCGGTAGTTTCAAGAGCAGCCAGAAAGAGGTAACTTTTTAGATCAATTTTAATCTCGTTTTAATCATGAAAAAAAAAGGAAAACCTCATCCAGACTGCCTGTTCTAATGTAGCAGGTTTTAGCGAACTATTAGCCAAGTTTGAGCAAAAAGTTGTTGTAGCCGGGAAAAGTAAGAGCACACTATCCAACTATTCCAGACATCTGGCCAAGCTGGCCATCCATTTCAATGAGCTTCCAACTCTGGTAGATCCTGATCGGATCAATGATTACCTACATCTGGTCAAGCGGAGTCACAATACCCCTTCTGATTCCTACTTCAAGTTTACTGTTTATG
>NZ_FNAC01000108.1 GCF_900101705.1 Algoriphagus faecimaris
AAGCATCAAATTTTTCATCTTTTTGAATGTAGGCTTTTAGGCAGGTATTTACAGAACCATCAATCAGCGTTGTGATTTCCCATTCGTTAATTGAACCCAATTCGTGGGTTTTGATTAAGGTCTTTGAAAATGTCTTTGACGAACCGTTTTCAACTACAATAACTGATTCAATTTGCTCATTGAATAATTGAGTTATAGGAATTAATTCGTCCAAGCATTGCAATCCAACTTTGGCAGTTGCCTTTCCTTTTTCACCTAAGCTATATGTAAATTTCGTTTGAAATTTATCAACTCCTAAATAGCTTTCTTCCCTAATTGATTCATCAAATTCTTTGTTTGACTCTTGTTGTAACTTAAAAAAGTGTTCATTATCGGTTGCATCTCTGTTTAGCAAAAAATGAAAACAACCTTGATTATCGTTGAGTTTTCCAGTTATATAAACTTCTTTTGAAAGAAGGTAAGTAGTCATAAAGCCAGTTCCAAATCTACCTGTCTTGCCTTCTTTATTGTTTTTTGATGAGCCTTGAATAATTAAGCTAAGAATATCATCTAAGTCAAAGGGGTTTCCTGTGTGTGAAAATGAAATTTCGTTTTCGGAAATTTCGATTTTCACTTGTATGCTTTGGTTATCTTCTACAGAGTCTTTTGCATTTTGAAGCAACTCCCAAAACCAACGCTTTTCATAATCTTCTCTTTCATTTTCTCTGGCCACAATATCTCTATACACACTGTCAGCGTGTCGAACTTCTGCTATATGTTGTCGTCTTTGTTGTATTTGTTCTTTTTGAATCATTGTCTGTCAAAATGAATGATTATTGTTGTTAAGCCGGGTCTTGTTAGCATTACCGCCAACGTTTTGCGGCTTGGCGAAGGTGGCGATTTAACCACAAATGTTCATACGAAGCACACACTTCAAATTTACGAAAAACTGTCATACGAAGCACTGAACCGCCACTTTTGCCAAACCGCTGTTGCACTAAACCTGCGGTAGTTTCAAGAGCAGCCAGAAAGAGGTAACTTTTTAGATCAATTTTAATCTCGTTTTAATCATGAAAAAAAAAGG